>CAZQEH010000074.1:0-15441 GCA_964592205.1 uncultured Novosphingobium sp. | reverse complement strand
TCGGGCCGTACTCGCTCGTCACCCAGCAGCCGCTGGGCGGCAAGGCGCAGTTCGGTGGCCAGCGCTTCGGCGAAATGGAGGTCTGGGCTCTCCAGGCCTACGGCGCCGCGTACACGCTGCAGGAAATGCTCACGGTGAAGTCCGACGACGTGGTCGGCCGCACCAAGGTCTACGAAGCCATCGTCAAGGGCGACGACACCTTCGAGGCAGGCATTCCCGAGAGCTTCAACGTGCTCGTCAAG
Organism: uncultured Novosphingobium sp.; assembly: GCA_964592205.1. Lineage (GTDB taxonomy): Bacteria > Pseudomonadota > Alphaproteobacteria > Sphingomonadales > Sphingomonadaceae > Novosphingobium. Next base: position 15,199 of record CAZQEH010000074.1, on the reverse strand, counting down.
GAAATGCGCTCGCTCGGCCTCAACGTCGAACTGTCCTCGCTCGATGAAGACGACGACGATTTGCCGATGGCGGCGGAGTAAGCCTTCTCCCCTCCCGCATGCGGGAGGGGCCGGGGGAGGGCCTGTTAGGGCAAGCACCTCCTCGAACCGACATGCCCTCCCCTAACCCCTCCCGCCCGCGGGAGGGGAACTGGAGTGAAAAATGAACGACCTTACCAAGTTCACCAACCAGATCGCCAAGCCCGAGACCTTCGACCAGATCCAGATCGGTCTGGCGAGCCCCGAGCGCATCCGCAGCTGGTCCTTCGGCGAAATCAAGAAGCCGGAAACGATCAACTACCGCACGTTCAAGCCCGAGCGTGACGGCCTGTTCTGCGCGCGCATCTTCGGCCCGGTGAAGGACTACGAGTGCCTGTGCGGCAAGTACAAGCGCATGAAGTACAAGGGCGTCGTCTGCGAAAAGTGCGGCGTCGAAGTCACCGTTACCAAGGTGCGCCGCGAGCGCATGGGTCACATCGAGCTCGCTGCGCCGGTCGCGCACATCTGGTTCCTGAAGTCGCTGCCCTCGCGCATCGGCCTGCTGCTCGACATGCAGCTCAAGCAGCTTGAGCGCATCCTCTACTTCGAAAGCTATGTCGTGATCGAGCCGGGCATCACCCCGCTCGAACGCTACCAGCTGCTGACCGAAGACGAGCTGCTCGACGCGCAGGACGAATATGGCGAGGACGCGTTCTCGGCCGGGATCGGCGCCGAGGCGGTCAAGCAGATGCTGATGGACCTCGACCTCGAACAGGAACGCAAGGACCTGATGGAGGAGCTCGCCACCACGAAGAGCGAGCTGAAGCCCAAGAAGATCATCAAGCGCCTCAAGGTCGTCGAATCGTTCATCGATTCGGGCAACCGTCCGGAGTGGATGATCCTCGACGTGATCCCGGTCATCCCGCCCGAACTGCGCCCGCTGGTGCCGCTCGATGGTGGCCGTTTCGCGACGTCGGATCTCAACGATCTCTATCGCCGCGTCATCAACCGCAACAACCGCCTCAAGCGCCTGATCGAACTGCGCGCACCGGACATCATCGTCCGCAACGAAAAGCGCATGCTGCAGGAAGCCGTTGACGCGCTGTTCGACAACGGCCGCCGCGGCCGCATCATCACGGGCGCCAACAAGCGTCCGCTGAAGTCGCTGTCCGACATGCTCAAGGGCAAGCAGGGCCGCTTCCGCCAGAACCTGCTCGGCAAGCGCGTCGACTATTCGGGCCGTTCGGTGATCGTGACCGGTCCCGAGCTCAAGCTGCACCAGTGCGGCCTGCCGAAGAAGATGGCGCTCGAGCTGTTCAAGCCATTCATCTATGCCCGCCTCGATGCCAAGGGCCTGAGCATGACGCTCAAGCAGGCCAAGAAGTGGGTCGAGAAGGAACGCAAGGAAGTCTGGGATATCCTGGATGAAGTGATCCGCGAGCACCCGGTGATGCTGAACCGCGCGCCGACGCTTCACCGCCTCGGCATTCAGGCGTTCGAGCCGGTGCTGATCGAAGGCAAGGCGATCCAGCTGCACCCGCTCGTCTGCTCGGCGTTCAATGCCGACTTCGATGGTGACCAGATGGCCGTCCACGTGCCGCTTTCGCTGGAAGCCCAGCTCGAAGCGCGCGTGCTGATGATGTCGACCAACAACATCCTCTCGCCCGCCAACGGCAAGCCGATCATCGTGCCTTCGCAGGACATGGTGCTGGGTCTGTACTACCTCTCGATGGACCGTCAGGGCGAGCCGGGCGAAGGCATGATGATGGCCGACATGGCCGAAGTGCATCAGGCGCTGTTCACCGGTGCAGTCACCATGCACACCAAGATCGTGGCGCGCGTCCCGCAGACCGACGAGAACGGCAAGCAGTACCTCAAGCGTTACAACACGACGCCGGGCCGCATGCTGATCGGCGAATGCCTGCCCAAGAGCAGCACAGTTCCCTTCGAGCTGGTCAACCGCCTGCTCACCAAGAAGGAAATCGCCGACGTCATCGATCAGGTTTATCGTCACACTGGTCAGAAGGACACGGTGCTGTTCGCCGACGCGATCATGGCGCTGGGCTTCCGCAACGCGTTCAAGGCGGGCATCTCGTTCGGCAAGGACGACATGATCATCCCCGACACCAAGGATGCGCTGGTCGGTGAGACCAAGGAACTGGTAGCTGACTACGAGCAGCAGTATCAGGACGGCCTGATCACCCAGCAGGAAAAGTACAACAAGGTGATCGATGCCTGGAGCCGCTGCGGCGATCAGGTGGCGGCGGCCATGATGGAAGAGATCAAGGCCACTCCGCTGGATGATCAGGGCCGTGAGGCGCAGGTCAACTCGATCTACATGATGAGCCACTCCGGTGCGCGTGGTTCGCCGACGCAGATGAAGCAGCTCGCCGGGATGCGCGGCCTCATGGCCAAGCCTTCGGGCGAGATCATCGAAACGCCGATCATCTCGAACTTCAAGGAAGGCCTGACCGTCCTTGAGTACTTCAACTCGACCCACGGCGCTCGTAAGGGCCTCGCGGATACCGCGCTGAAGACCGCCAACTCGGGTTACCTGACGCGCCGTCTGGTCGACGTCTCGCAGGACTGCGTCGTCACCATCGACGATTGCGGCACCGAGCGGGCGCTCGAAATGCGCGCGATCGTGCAGGGCGGTTCGACGATTGCCTCGCTCGGCGAGCGCATTCTGGGCCGTACGCTGGCCGAGGACATGATCGAGGCCAAGACCGGCGAAGTGCTGATGCCCAAGGGCACGCTGCTCGACGAAGCCGCGATCGTGAAGATCGAGGCGGCCGGGGCCCAGTCGGCGCGCATCCGCTCGCCGCTCGTCTGCGCGGCACAGGTTGGCGTCTGCGGCACCTGCTATGGCCGCGACCTTGCGCGCGGTACGCCGGTGAACATCGGTGAGGCTGTCGGCGTCATCGCGGCGCAGTCGATCGGTGAACCGGGCACGCAGCTCACCATGCGTACGTTCCACATCGGTGGTGCGGCGCAGGTCAACGAGCAGTCGAACCTTGAATCGCTGTGCGATGGCAGCGTGGTCTATCGCGATATTCCGACGATCACGGATTCGCGCGGTCGTCGCCTCAGCCTTGCCCGCAACGGCGAGATCGTGGTGCTCGACAACGAGGGCCGCGAGCGCGCGATGCACCGTGTGCCTTATGGTACGCACCTCATCCATGAAAACGGTGCCAAGGTGAAGCTGGGCGACCGCCTCGCCGAATGGGATCCGTTCACTTTGCCGGTGATCACCGACAAGGCGGGCGTCGTGCGCTATCAGGACCTTATCGATGGCCGCACGCTGACCGAACTGGTCGACGATGCCACGGGTATCGCACAGCGTGTGGTGACCGAAAACCGCGCCGGTGGCCGTGCCAAGAAGGAGGATCTGCGTCCGCGCCTGACCTTGCTTGACGAGAACTCGGGTGAAACCGGCCGCTATCTGATGGCGCCGGGCACCACGCTTTCGGTCGAGGATGGCCAGACAGTGCAGGCCGGTGACGTGCTGGCTCGCGCCAGTCGCGAAGCCGCCAAGACCCGCGACATCACCGGCGGTCTGCCGCGCGTGGCTGAACTGTTCGAAGCGCGCATTCCGAAGGACAACGCGATCATCGCGAAGATCTCGGGCCGCATTGAATTCGTTCGCGATTACAAGGCCAAGCGCAAGATCGCGATCATCCCCGAGGAAGGCGAGCCGGTCGAGTACCTGATCCCCAAGTCGAAGGTGATCGACGTTCAGGAAGGCGACTGGGTCAAGAAGGGCGACAACCTGATTTCGGGTTCGCCCAACCCGCATGACATTCTGGAAGTGATGGGGGTCGAAGCCCTGGCCGAGTACCTCGTTGCGGAAATCCAGGAAGTCTACCGCTTGCAGGGCGTGAAGATCAACGACAAGCACATCGAGGTGATCGTTCGCCAGATGCTGCAGAAGGTCGAGATCACCAATGGCGGCGACACCACATTGTTGGCGGGCGAGCAAGTCGATCTGGAAGAAATGAACGAATACAACGCCAAGCTGGCGCCGGGCATGGCCCCCGCCGAAGGCAAGCCGGTGCTGCTGGGCATCACCAAGGCTTCGCTGCAGACGCGTTCGTTCATCTCGGCAGCCTCGTTCCAGGAAACCACCCGCGTGCTCACGCAGGCGGCGGTCGAAGGGAAGAAGGACTCGTTGATCGGCCTCAAGGAGAACGTGATCGTCGGCCGCCTCATCCCGGCGGGCACGGGCGCCGGCATGAACCGCCTGCGCGTGGCGGCCACCAGTCGCGACGCCGCTCTGCGCGCTTCGTACCGCAAGCTCCAGGAATCGCTCATCGCGCCGAACTCGGCGGCCGAAGAGCATGCCGCCGAGCTGGCACAGGGCCCCGAAGCGGCGATCGGCAACGATCCGCTTGCGGCGGTCGAGGGTGAAACCCACGGTCTCGACGCCGATGCCGGTGATTACCTGATCGAGGGTGATGAAGCCTGATCGGCTGAAACACCGCCCTGCGTAAACTGAAGACCCTGTCGGCCATGCCGACGGGGTTTTTGGTTTCATGCCGAGGTTATACGTAGTCCTTGCAGGGTTGGAGGATTGCCTGTGGCAAGGCCTCGGCTGGTAGAGCAACGGTGAGGGGCGCCCTCTTCGGTCGTCCGGATTCGGAGTTACCGGCATGCTCAGCGACAAGGTGCGCGGTGGCGCGCGGCTTCTCATCGGCTTGTTGCTGGCGCTCATCGCGCTCGCTTCCGCCGTGGTCCATGCCATCCGCGCTGATGGCCCGATGACGCAGGACAGCGCGCTGCAGGCGGAGATTCTCGCCGACGTGCTGCCGCCACCTGCCTTCGTGGTCGAGCCCTATCTCAACGCTTCACTCATTCTCCGCGATCCCGGGCGGGCAGGCCCGTTCCTGAGCGAGCTCAAGGATGAGCGCGCCGAATTCGAGGGGCGCAAGGCCTATTGGAAGACTGCACCGGTACCCCCGCAGCTGCGCCAGCCGTTGAACGACACGATCGTGGCGGCCGACAAGTTCTGGCAGGTCATGGACAGCAAGTTCCTGCCCGCAGTTTCGAGCGGCAATCGCGAAGCAATGGAGGAAGCCTACTCCATGAATATCGCGCCGATCTACCGCGTGCAGCGCGAGCAGGTGCGCAGCATCGTGGCACTGAGCCGCACTTACAGCGCCGAGACAGCGCGCAATAATGCGCACCTGACAGGTCTGGCGCTGGCGGGTCTCGCCGCGCTGGCGTGTGCCATGCTTGGCTTGATCCTGTGGTGCGCGCGTGCCGCGCAAAAGCTGGTCGTCGCACCGCTCGTGGAGACCGCAGCCGTCATGCAGCGCATGGCTGATGGTGATACCAGTGTCACGATCGAAGGCACCGAACGGCCTGACGAGATCGGGCAAGTCGCCCGCGCGATGCAGGTCTTTCGTGAGGCAGAGGAATGGCGCCGGCAGGCGGCCGATGAGCAGACCGCCGTGGTCGAGGCGCTGTCATCGGGGCTCTCACGGCTTGCGGCCAAGGACCTTGAGCATCGGCTCGATAAGCCCTTGCCGCAAGCCTATGAGGCACTGCGCGAGAACTACAATGCGGCCGTGGCGTCGTTGGCGGAAGCGTTGCGGATCGTGCGCATCGGCACCGCGAGCGTGCAGGGCAGCATCTCCGAGATTGGCGAGGCGGCGCACGATCTGGCCTTGCGCAACGAGGCGCAGGCCGCTCAGATCGCGCAGACCGCGGTTGAAATGGACGCAGTGACCGCTATCGTCCGTGAGACGGCGACCGGCGCGCAGGCCGTAAGCCAGACCATCACGCAAGCGGACCGCGAGGCAGGCGAGGGCGGCGAAGTCGTCCGCCGGGCGATCGAGGCGATGGCGGCCATTGAGCATTCCGCCCAGGAAATCGGCCAGATCATCAGCGTGATCGACGGAATCGCGTTCCAGACCAACCTTCTCGCGCTCAACGCCGGGGTCGAGGCCGCACGCGCCGGGGAGGCCGGCAAGGGCTTCGCTGTCGTCGCCACGGAAGTGCGTGCGCTGGCGCAGCGCAGCGCCGATGCGGCGCAGAGCATCAAGGCGCTGATCACCACCAGCGGCGAGCAAGTGGGCGCAGGCGTCGAACTGGTGCGCGAGAGCGGCACCCGGCTCGAAGCGATCGTGCGGCGGATCAGCGAGATTGGCGCGCTGACGGGTAGCATCGCCGGATCAGCAACGCGCCAGGCCACCAGCCTCAGCCAGATCAACGCAGCGATGGGCGAGATGGACAGGATGACGCAGCAGAACGCCGCGATGGTAGAGGAATCCTCTGCCGCAACACGCAGCCTTGCCGCTGAGGCCGTGCGCCTCAACGAATTGGTCGCGACGTTCCGTACCCGCGATATTGCACAACGGCCAGCGGCAGTCGCTGCGCCGGATACGATGCGGCGCAAATCGGCTATCGAGAGACCGTCAGGCTTGTTGCCGCTGGCGCTGGCCAGCTGAGCGATCAGGCGTTCGCGCAGGCCATCCGTTCGAGCGCAGCGAAGCTTTCGAGCACGCCGGGATCCGCGAACGGCGCGATCTGTGCAAGGATCACGCCGGCAAGATCGCGGTCGGTATCGATCCAGTAATAGCAATTGAAGATACCGGCCCAGTGCAGGCTGCCCGGTGAACGGCCAGCGGGGCCAGTCTCGGTGTTGACGAGGAAGCCACCCAGCGTCCAGCCGCCGCGCTGATCGGGCAGCGGATTGAACGCGGTAGCAAGGCTCGGCATCGCCGTCGTCATCTCGCCGGCGGAGAGGTGCGCAGGCAAGGCGTCCTCGCGGGCGATGCGCGCCATCTCGGGCGAGAGCACGCGTACCCCGTCAAGCTCTCCGCCGCGCAGGATCATGCGCAGGAACCGCGCATAGTCACTCGCGGTCGAGGAGATGCCGCCACCACCATTGTGGAACTCGCCGCCGCCCAGCACCATGCTCTGCGTCTTGAAGCTGCCATCGGCCTCGCGGACGTGGATCTGCGCTTCGCCGGCATCCCAGGCCGGGCGGAAGCTTGTCTTGCTCATGCCGAGCGGGCCGGTCAGCTCCTGTTCCAGCCATGCGCCCAGCGTCATGCCCGTTACCGCTTCAACCGCGAGCCCGGCCCAGTCGATGCCAGTGCCGTACTGCCAATCCGTGCCCGGATCGAACATCAGCGGCAGATCGATGCTGGAGCGCTTGCCACCTGCCATCTTGCCGGCTGCCATCGCGTGGCGCAGCAGATCGGCATTCATGAAGGGATAGGCGCAGCCCGAGGTGTGGAGCAGCAGGTGGCGCAGCGTGACCTGTGTCTTCGCCGGGCGCAGGATCGGCGCGCCATCGGCATCGAACCCGTCGAGCACTTGCGGCTCGGCCAGTTCGGGCAGGAGCGGCCCGACCGGGGCATCGAGATCGACCTTGCCGCGTTCAGCCAGTTGCAGCACCGCCACGCTGGTGAGCGCCTTGGTCATCGAGGCGACCTGGAACAGTGTGTCCTCGCGCATCGGCACGCCGTTCACGGCATCGGCCATCCCGGAAACGTGCTGGTAGCGCGTTTGCTTGCTGTCGGTGATCAGCGCCACGGCGCCGGGCAGGTTTGCAGCCGCCACCACGGCCTCGAATTCGGCGATGCCCTTCATGTCTCGTCCCCCAAAATTGTCCGCCGGCCCCTTTCAGCAGGGGCCTGTGCGATCAGCGCGGTTTGCGGTGCTCGCCCTTGACCCAGCGTACCGTGCCCGAGCTTGCGCGCATCACGACGCTCTCGGTCGTCATCACGCCGCTCTTGTTGACCTTGACGCCGGCGAGCAGCGAACCGTCGGTCACGCCGGTGGCGGCAAAGATGCAGTCACCCTTGGCGAGCTCCTTGAGATCATAGACCTTGTTCAGGTCGGTGATGCCCCACTTGCGCGCCCGCGCCTTCTCGTCCTCGTTGCGGAACAGCAGGCGGCCCTTGAACTGCCCGCCGACACAGCGCAGCGCGGCGGCTGCAAGCACACCTTCGGGCGCGCCGCCGGTTCCCATGTAGAGATCGATGCCGGTGTCCTCGTTCGTCACCGCGATCACGCCCGCGACGTCACCATCGGGGATCAGGCTGATTCCGCAGCCCAGCGCCCGCAGTTCGGCGATCAGGCCGGCGTGGCGCGGACGGTCCAGCACGCAGACGATGATGTCCTTGGGCTCGACGCCCTTGGCCGCGGCGACGGCGCAGACGTTCTCGCCCGGCGTCTTGTTCAGATCGATGATGCCTTCGGGATAGCCGGGGCCAACCGCGAGCTTTTCCATGTAGACGTCAGGCGCATTGAGCAGGCCGCCTTCTTCGGCGACAGCCAGCACTGCGAGCGCGTTGGGGCCGGCCTTGGCGGTGATCGTGGTGCCTTCCAGCGGATCGAGCGCGATGTCGATCTTGGGGCCCTTGCCCGGCGCAGCACCCACCTTTTCGCCGATATAGAGCATCGGCGCTTCGTCGCGCTCGCCCTCACCGATTACCACGGTGCCGTCCATGTAGAGCTCGTTGAAGGCCGCGCGCATGGCTTCGACGGCGGCAGCATCGGCCGCCTTTTCATCGCCCCGGCCGATCAGCTTGGAGGCCCCGATGGCGGCCGCTTCGGTCACTCGGACCATTTCGAGGACGAGGACTCGGTCGAGAACCTGGGAAGCGGCGGGTGCGGGGCGGCTGTCGGTCACGTTGACTCCTGAGGCTCGTTGGCGGTAGCTGCGCATGCCCTAGACGGGAGGATGCACGGTTGTCGAGGCGCGGATTGGCATACAGGTACACGATTCGCGCATTCCTATGCGTAAACCTCACATTCCTTGCAATGGGGATGGCCCGGGCGCAGGCCGCACCGGCTGCCGATGCGGCGCAAGCGCCAGCAGCAAGCGCCACGGCATCGGCCGATTCCGAAGCAGACACCAACGCCCAGATCGCGCAGCGGCTGTTGACCGCCGGCCAGCCCAAGAAGTGTGAGAAGGCGGGCCCGGACGGCGCGATCGTCGTTTGCGGCGGGCGCGAGGCGAGCGAGAAGGAGCGCCTGCCGCTGCGGGACCAGCTCGATTCGGCAAAGTCGACCCGAGACGGACTGCCGCGCGCGCCCAATGTCAGCGGGCTCCCCGATTGCAGCCGGGGCTGCATCGGCTTCGGCTCGGCCCCGGCGCCGATGTATTTCTTCGATATCACCAAGCTGCCCGAGGCGCCGCCCGATTCGGACGCGGACAAGATCGCGCGGGGCGAGATCAGGGCGCCCTGACAGTGCGCTTCAGGAGCTCTGGGGCAGACCGTCGGTGATCTCGTAGTAATCGCCCTTGTCGGCCACAAAAATGTGGTGGTCGAGCTTGATGCCGGTCGGCGTGTCGAACGCGCCCATCGCCACCGCGATGCGATCGCGGTGGCGCGGCTCCCAGAACAAGGTCGAGCCGCATGCGCCGCAGAACCCTCGGCGGATGTTCTCCGAAGAGGCAAACCACGCAAGCGCTTCGGTTTCTTCGATAGAAAGCGCGGTCTTGAGCACGTCGGTCGAGGCCAGATAGTGCCCGGTCTGCTTGCGGCACTGGCTGCAATGGCAGGCATCGGGCGGCGGCAGATCACCTGCCACGGTGAACCGCACCGCGCCGCACAGGCAGGAACCTTTGTGCACCGTGTTCAGTCCTCCAGCAGATGCATCACGAGCGGCGGCGCGGCGAGGCTGGGCGAGCCTTCGAGCAGGCGCAGCGCTTCGGCGATCGCGCTTTCCGGGCCTTCGTGCGTCACCATGGCAACGAGCACCGCCTCGGTGCTGCCGATCGCGGCGCGGCCTTTCTGGATCAGGCTTTCGATCGAAACCCCGGCATCGCGCATCGCGGCAGTGATTTCCGCCAGCACGCCCGGGCGGTCCGCCACCGTGAAACGCAAGTAGGCCTTGCCGGTGCGGTGGCCGCTATCCGCCGGTGCGGCGCTTTCGAGCTCGGCGGCGGGGATCGAGAACGGCGCGCCGATATCGCCGCGCGCGATGTCGATGAGGTCGGCCACGACGGCACTCGCGGTAGGACCGTCGCCTGCGCCCGCGCCCTGGAACAGCAGCCGGCCGACGAAATTGCCTTCCGCGACAACGGCATTGGTCGCGCCATCGACATGAGCAAGCGGGTGATCGCGGTGGACCAGCATGGGATGCACGCGCTGGAACAGGCGGCGCTGGCCGGCGGCGTCGATCTCGGTCTCGGCCATGCCGATCAGGCGGATGTAATAGCCCAGCGTATCGGCCTGCGCGATATCGGCAGCGAGCACGCGGCGGATGCCGGTGGCCGCAACGGGGCCGAAATCGACAGCGGTGCCAAAGGCGATGCTCGAAAGGATGGCCAGCTTGTGGGCGGCGTCGATGCCATCGATGTCGAAGGTGGGATCGCTTTCGGCATAGCCCTTGGCCTGTGCTTCGGCGAGCACATCTGCGAAATTGCGGCCGGTGTCCTCCATGGTCGAGAGGATGTAATTGCAGGTGCCGTTGAGGATCCCGTAGATCCGGTCGATGTGATTGGCCGCCGCGCCTTCCTTGAGCGCCTTGATCACCGGAATTCCGCCCGCGACCGCCGCTTCGAACTTGAAGGCGACCCTGGTGGCCTCGGCCTTGGTGGCTAGTTCCAGTCCGTGATGCGCGATCATCGCCTTGTTGGCAGTGACGAGCGCCTTGCCTGCCTCGAACGTCGTGCGTGCTAGTGCCAGAGCCGGGCCATCGGCACCGCCGACAAGTTCGACCACCACGTCCACATCGGGCCGTTCGCCCAGGATCACCATGTCGTCTTCCCAGGCATAGGAAGAGAGATCGACACCGCGGTCCTTGCTGCGGTTGCGCGCGCTGATCGCACTGATCGTGATCGGCCGGCCGGCGCGGCGCGCGATGAGGGCAGCGTTGGCCTCAAGCAGGCGAATGACGCCGCCTCCGACGGTGCCAAGGCCTGCCAGCGCGATGCGCAAAGGTTCGCTCATGATGATCCCCGTAAATTCTTATGGCGCGCCTTAGGGTAGCTGATCGCACCCCGCAACCGCCGGTAGCGTGTCTATCTGGGCGCCGCACGCTTGCGGGCGCAGGGGCCGAGATCGGCCAGCACCTGAGCATAGTCCTCCGCCGCGATTCGCCGGTCGGCAAGCGTGGCGGAAATGTTGGCGCGCTCCGGCAGCCGGGCAGGCAGGCCGCAGGCAAGGCGGTACCACGCCAGCGTGGCGGGAAGCGGCGGACGTGCTGCCGAATCGACGATTTCGGTGAAGCTCACCCCCCATGTCGTTGGTTGGCCGGGGCGGCGGAGGACCGAGATCGAGACTGGTGCGCCGGTCGCGGTGCCCAGGAATAGCTGGGTTTCACCCTCGCCAGCGAGATTGCCCGAGACGTGCAGCGCCTCGCGCAGCGCGGTGATGGCAGGGGGCGCATCGGGGCGCGAGGTCTCGGTCAGGATCGCCCGCAACGTGTCCTCCCGCGCCGGTGTGACTGCCAGCATGGCGTCCGGCGCGACCAGTTGGAGTTCCCCCGGTCGCTCGGCCACGGCCCGCGCCAGCACGAGCACTTGCGCCTTGCTCAACTTGGGCGGCTTGCCGCGCGCATCGAGGGGAACGTCGGCAAGAAAGCGGATCGATTCGCCGAGATTCTCGCCAACCAGCAGCGCCTGAGTGCGGGCCTCTATATAAAGCCGTGCGCGACCGGCGGGGAGACCGGGCGCCTCTTCGGGCTTGAGGCGCACCGCCTTGCGTACTTCGGCCTTCGCGACGACTTGCGCCGGCAGCGCAAGATCGACGAGATCGGCGTAGGCAAGGTCGGCATCCGCCTCCAGCCCAGGCGCCATCGAACCAGGCAAAGTTGTTTCCTGTCCGTAGCTTGCGGCTCCGCCACCAAGGCTGAGCGCGGCTGCGACGAGAAGACGGCCCCACAATGGGAGGGAAGCGCGCTTCTGCCGGGAACGTGTGGTGTGGGGCATAGTCGTGTCCTTAGAATCGCTGGCGCAGAAAGGCGATGGGGGCGGCGCCAAGTCGCGTTTCAGGCAGCGAAACCGTGAATTGAAGGTTAACCGATAAAGCATTTGCGCGCCTTTGGCTTCGGCGTTAAAGCTCGCGGTTGTCGGGGATTTCAACAATGAAAACCCGCAAAAGCCGCCGCCGGGTTCCTTGCACCCGATGTCGGCGGTCCGGTTTGCCGGCAGGGTGGAATGAAATCGCTGGATTGGCCAATCGCGCTGGATGGGTGATTCCATGCGCGATTCCGTGATCGCAGGCATCCTCAGGATGTTTACCGTTGCGGAGAATCAGGAGTTTTGGAGCTGAATGGCATACGCTGACCAACAGATGAGCGGTAACAAGATCACCGCGCTCATCATCGTTGTGATCCTTCATGTCGCCTTGGGCTACGCTCTGGTAACGGGGCTGGCTTACGAGGCATACAAGAAGGTCAAAGAGGTGACCTCCGCGGTCAACATCGAAGAAGAGAAGCCTAAGGAGCTGCCGCCGCCGCCGCCACCACCGAAGGATCAGCCGCCGCCGCCCATCGTGGCGCCGCCGCCGCCGATCTCGTTTAACGCGCCTGCGCCGCAGATCGAAACCGTGACCACGCCGCCGCCCCCGGCGCCGGTGTTCACGACTTCGGCTCCGCCGCCGCCGCCGCCGCCGCCGCCGCCCAAGTTCCAGCCGAAGGGCCCTGCTCCCAAGGGCAGCCCCGGCAACTGGGCGACGTCGAACGACTATCCTTCGCGCGCACTGCGTGAAGAGCGGGAAGGCGTGACCGGCTTCCGCGTGTCCGTTGGTACCGACGGCAAGGTCACGTCGTGCGAAGTCACCAAATCGAGCGGTAGCCCCGATCTCGATCAGGCAACGTGCGACAACGTCCGCCGCCGCGCCCGGTTCGCCCCGGCAACCGACGGTGAAGGCAATCCCACAGCCGGTTCGTACGCCAACTCGATCCGGTGGGTGATTCCGAAGGACTGACCTTACAGGCGCGGCCTTCCTTCGGGGAGGGCCGCGACGCCCGAGCTTACCTTAATTGACCCTTTTTACGATATTTTGAAGAGGAAGACCCGAATGCTCATCCACACGCTCGCCGCAGCTGCCGCTACTGCCGCGCCCCAGAACAAGTTTGGTATCGCGGAAGTTCTGTTCCCCGGCGGCAAGCCCGCCTGGATCCCGCTGACCACCTTCACGATCCTGTTGATCATGTCGGTCGGCTCGTTCTTCATCCTCTTCACGAAGTGGGCTGAACAGGCCAAGCTGATGAAGCAGTATCAGTCGCTCGCAGGCTTCTGGCGCGCTCCTTCCATGCGCGAAGGCGCTGCCAAGCTCGAGAAGAACTCGGCCTGGCGCCAGGTCGTCGACGACGGTCTCTCGGCTGAAGACGCTGCCGGCAAGATGGACGAGACCGAAGGTCACGACTGGATGCACGGTTCGCTCGCCCGTTCGGAATCGACGATCAACTCGAAGCTCGCAGGCGGCCTGCCGTTTCTCGCGACCGTCGGTGCGACCGCACCGTTCATCGGTCTGTTCGGTACCGTGGTCGGCATTTACGGCGCGCTCATCAACATCGGCATCGCCGGTTCGGCCTCGATCGACAAGGTTGCGGGTCCGGTCGGTGAAGCGCTGATCATGACCGCGCTCGGTCTGCTCGTCGCCGTTCCCGCGGTGCTCGCCTACAACTACCTGCAGGCCCGCAACAAGAAGATCGCCGAACTGCTGACCGGCTTCAGCACCGACGTGCTCGCCAACCTCGCCTCGAAGGGCGTGGTCAAGCCTGCCGTGCCGGCTGCCCCGGCTGCCAAGCCCGCCGCTCCGGCTGCGGCTCCGGCCAAGAAGTAAGACCCGAAAACGCGGAGGCGAAGAGGGGACCGGTGGGCCAAGCTGTTACAGGCAGGCCTGCCCCCCCCCGCTTCGGGAACAACGCGGGTTCCAGCCGGGGCTAAGAGGGCTCCAGAAGCCAGCAAAGACCCGGTTCACCGTGGAATGATCGGATAGGAACTAACCAATGGCAATATCTGCAGGCGGCGCGGGCGGCCAAGAACGCCCAATGTCGGACATTAACACCACGCCGCTCGTGGACGTGATGCTCGTGCTGCTGATCATCTTCCTCATCGCGGTTCCGGTCGCGATCCAGACCGTCGAGAAGCTCAAGGTCCCTGTGCTGCCGTCCGAAGAGACCCAGGACAAGGTCGAGAACCTGCTCGTGACGGTCGTCTCGACTGATGCTGGCGGGCGCAGCCCGGGCCAGGGTGGTTATGAAGGCTCCTCGCGGACCGGCAACTGCCGCGTCTACATCAACAACGTCACGCCGGTTGATAACAACGAACTCTACAAGATGGCGTTCGACCGGCTTGATGCGATCGTGAAGCGCGCCGGTGGCGCGCAGAACATGGAGCCCGACAAGATCCCCGAAGTGCACATTCGCGGCGACGTGAACGTCCCCTGGAAGTGCATCGCCGGTACGATCTACAACGTGCAGATCGCGGGCTATCCGAAGGTCGGCTTCATCTCCACCCCGGTCGATCCGAACGGCTAATCGCCGCGACGAGACCCGGGCCTACGAGACCAAACAGGAGTACCCCCTATGGCAATGAGCGGCGGCAAAGACGATGGCTCGCCGATGATGGAAATGAACACGACGCCGCTGATCGACGTCATGCTCGTGCTCCTCATCATGTTCATCATCACCATCCCCGTGGCCACCCATTCGGTGAATATCGACCTCCCGCAGGCGACCCCACCGAACAACCAGCCGCATGTCGATCCGGTGAAGAACAAGCTGGTCCTGACCACGCAGAACCAGATTCTGTGGAACGGTTCGCCGATCAACGAGGGCAACCTTGTCTCGCTGCTTCAGGCGACCAAGGCGATGAACCCCGAGCCGGAACTGCAGTTCCAGCCCGAGGAATATGCCTCGTATGAAATCGCGAACCGGATGCTCAAGATCATCACCCAGGTGAAGGTCAGCAAGTTCGGCTTCGTGGGCAACGAAAACTTCGCGACATTCAGCAAGTAAATCTTGCATCAGATAACGGCGCGGACTTTCATTCACACCCGATCAAGGGGCGGAGCAATCCGCCCCTTTTTCGTTGTGTTGTCCAGCTCGGCCAGCGCAACGCGAGATGATGTTCGTGCAGAGGCGCCGAGAAGAATGACGGATCTCGGGCAGAGACCGTAGAGCGCGCAAAGCGGTTCGGTGACTGGGTGAGGCCGCTAGAGCGTGATCTTCTTTAAGTGAATCGATTGGGGATTCACGCGGCGAGATT
>CAZQEH010000073.1:0-15676 GCA_964592205.1 uncultured Novosphingobium sp. | reverse complement strand
CGGAAATATTGAGATCCTGACAGCAAAATCAGCGATTTACTTGGGGAATGTGGGTGCAGATCGCGCGCAGCTTCGTGCCGGGCGGGCTTGCAGGCTGGATCATCTGGCCCAAGCCGCAGCCGCTGGCAGCGCTGGAGGATACCGTGACCATCAAGGGACGTATCGGGGCCGATGGCGATGAGGTCCGTCCGCTTGATGAAGCCGATATCCGCGCAAAGTTGGGCCTGCTGAAGGTGCTGGGCGTCGAGGCGGTGACGGTGAGCCTCATCAACGCCTACGTGAACGGTGCACATGAAGCGCGCGTCGGCGAGATTGCGGCGGAAATCCTGCCCGGTGTTCCGGTTTCGCTCAGCCATCAGGTTCTGCCTGAAATGCAGGAATACGAGCGCACCTTGACGACGGTTGCCAACGCGGCGGTTCGCCCCGTGGTGAGCCGCTACGTCTCGAACCTGCGCGATCGCCTCGCGGCGGAGGGAATGAACGGCAAGCTCTCGCTGCTGCGCTCGGATGGCGGCCTGATGTCGGCGCAGAAGGCCGAAGAGCAGCCGGTCAACATCCTCATGTCGGGCCCCGCGGGCGGCGTGACGGGTGCGATCTGGGTCGGCCGCAATACCGGCATCCGCAATATCCTGACGCTCGACGTCGGCGGCACCTCGACCGACGTGGCGCTGATCGAGAACCTCGAACCGCGCCGCCAGCGCACGACCGAGGTGGGGCACCTTTCGGTCCGCGCTTCGGCGCTGGATGTGAAGACGGTGGGCGCGGGTGGCGGTTCGATCGCCTATGTGCCCGAACTGACCAAGGCCCTGCGCGTCGGCCCGCAGTCGGCGGGCGCGGTGCCCGGCCCGGCGGCCTATGGCAAAGGCGGCGAACTGCCGACCGTGACCGACGCCAATGTCGTGCTGGGCTATCTGCCCGAAAACCTCCTTGGCGGCACTTTCCGGCTTGACCGCGCGGCTTCGACCAAGGCGGTGCAGACCATTGCCGATGCGCTGGGCATCGACCTGATGGCGGCGGCGCGCGGGATCATCGACATCGTCAACGAGAACATGTTCGGCGCGCTGCGCATGATCTCGGTGCAACAGGGCTACGATCCGCGCCACTTCGCGCTGATGGGCTTCGGCGGGGCGGGGCCGCTCCATGTCAACGCGATCGCACGGCTGCTCGGTGCCTGGCCTGCGGTTTCGCCCGTCTCGCCGGGCGTGCTCTGCGCGCTGGGCGATGCGACGACGCGGATGCGCACGGAAACCGCGCGCAGCTTCTCGCGGCTTGCCACGCAGACCGAGGCGAGTGAACTGATCGCGATCCTTGCCGAGATGGCGGCGCAGACGCGCGGCGAGCTGCTCTCTGACGGGGTGCCGGAAGACGAGATCACCACCGCGTTCGAAGTCGACGTGCGCTATGCGGGTCAGGCTTTCGAAGTGCCGCTGACGATTTCGGCTCACGTGCTGGAGGCCGATGGCATCGCCGGGATCCTCGCGCGCTTCGATGCCGAGCATAAGCGGCTGTTCACCTTCAACATGGACACCCCGCACGAGATCGTGAACCTGCGCGCCGTGGCGCTGGGCCGCGCGCTCGATCTGCCGGCGGCCGAACTCCCCGAGGGTGACGGCAATCCGGCGGCGGCCAAGATGCGCGACCATACCTTGTGGATGGACGGGCGCGAACAGGCGGCGGGAATCTATGACCGCGCCTTGCTGCGCGCCGGGGATGTGATCCCGGGGCCTGCCATCGTCTGCGAGATGGACTCGACCACGCTGATCGAAAGCGGCTGCGTCGGCACGGTCGATGCCGTCGGCAACATCCTGATCAATCTGGCCTGAGGATTAGCGAACATGCCCGCCACCATCGTTCAGACCAACCCGACTTCCTTCAATCGCGTTCCCATCGATCCGGTCACACTCGACATCATCGAGAACGCGCTGCGCAATGCGCGCATCGAGATGGACGCCACGCTCGTGCGCACCGCGATGTCGCCCGGCATCCGCGAGCAGGGCGATGCTTTCCCGCTCATTGCCGATCACACCGGCAAGATGATCGTCGGCCAATTCGGCAGCTTCATCGGCGGCTTCCTCGACAACTACGAGGGGACGCTGGAGGACGGCGACATGATCTTCCTGTCCGACCCCTATTCGGTCGGCGGCGCGGTAAGCCACTCGAACGACTGGCTCGTGCTGCTGCCGGTGTTCAAGGACGGGCGGCTGATCGCCTACACCTCGATGTTCGGCCACCAGAGCGACATTGGCGGCAAGGTCGTCGGCTCGATGCCGATCAATGCGCGGTCGATCTTCGAGGAAGGTGTGCGCATTCCGCCCGTCAAGATATGGAAGAAGGGCGAGTACAACGACGATCTGATGAAGCTTGTCATGCACCAGACGCGCAAGCCCGACTGGTGCCAGGCCGATCTGAACGCGCTGATCGCGGCCTGCCGCGTCGCCTCACGCCGCGTGATCGAGATGGCCGAGCGCTTCGGCGATGATGTCTATGTTTCCGCCACGCAGGACCTGCTGGCGCGCAATCACCGCGCGATGCAAGCGCTGATCGGCATGGCGATTGCCGAGGAGCCGGTGAGCTTCGAGGACTACATCTGCGACGATGGCATGGGTTATGGCCCCTACAAGATCAAATGCACGATGTGGCGGCAAGACGGCCGCGTGGTGCTCGATTTCGCGGGCACCGATCCGCAGAGCAAGGCCTCGATCAACTTCTTCCTCAACGAGAACATGTTCAAGATGTTCTTCGGCATCTACATGATCATGGTCTTCGATCCGCAGATCCTGTTCAACGACGGGTTTTATGATCTGATCGACGTGCGGATTCCCGAAGGATCGCTGCTCAAGCCCAAGTTCCCCGCCGCGCTTTCGGGGCGGACTCATGCGCTGGGGCGGATTTTCGATATTCTGGGGGGGCTGCTCGGGCAGAAGACGCCGGAGTTTCTCAACGCCGCCGGGTTCTCGTCCTCGCCGCACCTGTTCTATTCGGGTAACGATGCCCGGCCGGGCAAGGGCGGCGAGTGGTTTCAGCTGTTCCAGATCGGCTTCGGCGGCATTCCGGGCCGCCCGATGGGCGACGGGCCGGACGGTCACTCGCTGTGGCCGGGCTTCACCAACGTGCCCAACGAATTCCTCGAGCGGTACTTCCCGATGCGCATCGAGCGCTATGAATGCGCGCCGGACAGCGGCGGGGCGGGGCTCCATCGCGGCGGCAACGGCATTCACATGACCTACCGTTTCCTCAGTGCCGGCACGATCTCGATCCACGACGACCGCTGGTTCGTGCCGCCGTGGGGCGTCAATGGTGGCGAGCCGGGGCAGCGTGCGCGCAAGGTGCTGGAGCGCGCCGATGGCACGAACGTGATCGTGGGCAACAAGGTCGAGGACGTCGAGGTACAGGCGGGTGACCAGTTGCACTTCATCACCTGGGGCGGCGGCGGTTGGGGCGATCCGCTGGCGCGCGGGTCCGCGCTGGTCGGCAAGGAGATCGTGCAGGGGCTGGTGACGCCGGACGGCGCAAAGGCCTATGGCGTGGTTGCGAATGCGGCGGGCGTGGTCGATATGGCCGCGACCGAGGCGCTGCGGGCGGAAATGCGCAGCGGGCGCGGCGAGTTGCCGCTGTTCAACTATGGACCGGGGATCGAGGCGCTGCGCTCGGCTTGCGACAGCGAGACCGGCCTTGCCGCGCCGATCCAGCCCGTTTGGCCGCATCTGGAAGCGGCGGAGTAAATGTCGATGAATGCAGGTGCACTGAGCGATATCCGCGTCGTTGAATTGGGCCAGCTGCTGGCAGGGCCGTTTTGCGGTCAGCTGCTGGGCGACATGGGCGCAGAGGTCATCAAGGTCGAGCCGCCGCATGTGAACGGTAAAGGCGGCGGCGACCCCATGCGCGACTGGGGCCAGGGCGACGAGAAGGTGCAGTGGGAAGTGATTGCGCGCAACAAGCGTTCGGTCTCGGCCAACTTGCGCATACCCGCAGGTCAGGCGCTGGTGCGGCGCCTGATCCGCGAAGCCGACGTACTGATCGAGAACTTCAAGCCGGGCACGCTGGAGAAGTGGGGGCTGGGGCCGGACGTTCTGCTCGCCGAGCAGCCGGGCCTGATCATCGCGCGCATGTCGGGCTATGGGCAGGATGGACCCTATTCGGATCGTGCCGGCTTTGGCGGCATTGGCGAGGCGATGGGGGGGTGGCGCTACATCGTGGGTGAGGCGGACCGGCCACCGAGCCGCATGGGCGTTTCCATCGGCGACACGCTGACGGCGACTTATGGCTGCATGGGCGTGCTCGCTGCGCTCCACGTACGCGAGAAGACCGGCATGGGTCAGGTGATCGATGCGGCGCTTTATGAAAGCGTGCTGCAAGTGATGGAAGGCCTTGTTCCGGAATACGACCGCATGGGGCTGATCCGAGAGCGTTCGGGCTCGATCCTCAAGGGCATCGCGCCGTCGAACGTCTATTCGTGCAAGGACGGCGAGTTCATGATCGGGGCGAACAAGGATTCGCTGTGGAAGCGCCTTGCGGCCGTCATGGGCCAGCCTGAGCTGGGCGATGATCCGCGCTTTGCGACGCACCTCGCGCGCGGCGCGAACCAGGCCGAGATCGACAACCTGATCAACGACTGGACCAGGACCAAGGCCGTCGAGGAAGTCGATGCCCTGATGATCGAGGCCTCGATCCCGGCGGGCCGCGTCTACCGCGCGCCGGACATGCTGGCCGATCCGCACTTTGCGGCGCGCGGCGCGATCATCGAGGTCGAGACCGAGCGCTTCGGGCCGCTCAAGATGCAGGGTTCTTTTCCCAAGCTTTCGGGCACGCCGAGCGGTGTGCGCCGCCCGGCTCCGGCCACGGTCGGTCAGCACAATGCCGAGATTTACGGCGGCCTTCTCGGCATGAGCGAGGCGGAACTGGCCGAGCTTGCTGCAGGCGGCGTGATCTGATGGCGCGGGGCGAGGCCGACCTTTCCGGCAACTATGCGGGCGCGTTCGATGGCGCGCTGTCGTTCGGATCACGCCCCGCCATCATCGTGATCGATATGGTCGAAGCCTATCTGCAGCCGGGCTCGCCGCTCTATGGGGGCGTCGAGGATGCATTGGCGAGCGCAGTGCGGCTTGTCGCGGCAGCACGAGAGTGCGGCGCGCCAGTGATTTTCACCAATGTGGAATACCAGCCCGGTGGTTCGGATGGCGGGGTGTTTTTCCGCAAGGTGCCCGCACTGAAGGTGTTCGAGAAGGGTTCGCCGCTGGGCGCATTTCCGGCGGTCCTGAGCCCCGAGGCAGGCGATTTCGTCATCACCAAGCGCTACGCCTCGGCCTTCTTCGCGACACATCTGGGGGCAACCTTGACTTCGCTCGGCGTCGATACACTGGTGATTGCCGGTGTCTCGACTTCCGGCTGCGTGCGCGCGACGGCGCTGGATGCGTGCCAGAATGGATTCTTGCCCTTTGTGGTGCGCGATGCCTGCGGGGATCGCCATACTGCCCCGCATGAGGCGAACCTGTTCGATCTCCAGGCCAAGTACGCGGAAGTCGTCACCGAGGCGCACGTGCTGGAATTGATGGCGGCAACCGCTACGCGCTGATCGGCTCGGCCAGCGGGGCCAGAAGACGGGCCAAAGCGGCGCGATCCTCCTCACCTACTCGTTCGCCGAGCGCGGTTTCGATGGCCTGCGCATAGACCGGCCACATCGCGGCACGCATCGCGCGGCCCTCGATCGTGAGGTGCAGCATGTGGCCGCGCGCATCATCCGCGCAGGGCACACGATTCAGCAGGTGGGCCTTGACCATGCGGTCGACGAGGCGGGACAGGGCATACTGCTCGGTCGCCAGCGCGACCTGCAAATCGCGCGGGCGCTGCGCACCGCCGCGTTCGATCGCCAGTAGCACATCGTACCATTCAGGCGGTGGCAGGCCGAGCGCGCGCAAGGCTTCGGCGCAATGCTGGCTGGCGAGATCGGCAGCGCGCAGCAGGCGGGTCCATGCCAGCAAGGTCGTGGCAGCTGGCATGGCCATGGCGAGTGAGCCTTTCAATGCGAATGCATGGACAATTACATGCGGTTGCATCGAGAAAATGTTGCAATCGCATAGAAATGTCCATGCAAGTGCAATTACTTAGCCCGGCTTGCCTTCCACTTCCTGCGGTTCCGGGGCGGTCAGGATCCGGTCGCGCGCAACGCGGGGGTCGCCCGCTTGGATCTGAAGGGAAAGCCGCTCATCATCACGCGCCCGGAACAGGGTTTCCGCACGGGTGATCGCCTCGTTGCTCAGGCCGGCATTGTCGAGCGCGGCGCGGGCCATGGCGATGGCGGATTCGAAGGTTTCGCGCATGATCAGCGTGACCGGAGCATCGCGCAGCTTGATCACCGCCCGGCGATCAAAGGCGCGCACGAAAACGGCCGCGCGCGGGAAAGTTTCGTGCACGGCAGTGAGCATCGCGGCATCGAGCTGGTCGCCATCGATGCAGAACAGGATCATTTCGGCCTCGGCAGCGCCCGCTTGCCGCAGCATGTCGATCCGGGTGCCGTCGCCGAAGTAGACCTTGGCGCCGAACGTGCTCGCAACGTCGATCATCTCGACATCAGTATCGATCAGAGTGACGGTGATGCCGCCCGCCTGGAGGACTTGGCCGACGGTCTGCCCGAACCGCCCGTAGCCGACGATCAGTGCATTCGCACCGTCGTTGCTGGGCCCTTCGCGGGTGGCGGATTTGGGCACCGGCTCGGCACGGAAACGCCGGGTGGCCATCATCAGGAACGGCGTTGTTGCCATCGAAAGCGTGACGACCGCGCCGAACAGGCTGGCGGCCTCTGGCGCGATGAGCAGGGCATGGTTCGCCTGCGCAAAAAGCACGAAGCCGAATTCGCCGCCCTGGCTGAGCAGCAGGCCCAGCGCCAGAGCGCCGCGCCATGGCACACCGAACAGCCGCGCGAGGCCGAACATGACTGCCGCTTTCACCGTGATCAGAAGGAGCGCCATCGAGATCACGAAGAGCGGATCGCGCGCGATGGCCCCGAGATCGAGCATCATGCCGACCGCAAGGAAGAACAGGCCGAGGAGGATCGAGCGGAATGGCTCGACATCGGCCTCAAGTTCGTGGCGATAGGGGCTGTCGGCCAGCATGACCCCGGCAATGAACGCACCGAGTGCGGTCGAGAGGCCGAGCAGTTCCATCACCGCGCCCGCTGCCATGACGGTGAACAGCGCGGCGACGATGAACATTTCGCGTTCGCCGAGATTCCCGATCAGGCGGAACAGTGGGCGCATGAGAAAGCGCCCCGCTGCGACCAGACCTGCGATCGCGGCCACGGTTTCCAGCGCGAGCAGCCAGCCCGGCGGCCCGCCCACATCGCCGGGATTGCGGCTCAGCGCGGTGATGATCGTGATGAGCGGAATGATCGAGAGATCCTGAAACAGCAGGATCGAGAAGGCGCGCTCGCCGAAGCGGGTCTTCAGGCGTCCCGAGGATTGCAGCATTGGCAGGACCTGCGCCGTGGACGAGAGCGCCAGTGGCAGGCCCAGCGCAATCGCAGCGGCGGGCGAGAAGCTCGTCGTCAGCATGATGGCCCCGCCGAGCGCCAGCCCGCTGATCGAGACCTGCAGCAGCCCAAAGCCAAGGATATCGCGCTTCATCTTCCACAGCTTGGACGGATCGAGTTCGAGCCCGACGAGGAACAGCAGCAGCGTGATGCCAAGTTCGGCAAAGCCCAGCTTCTGCTCGGCATCGCCGACCATGCCCAGCACGAACGGCCCCAGCGTTGCGCCCGCGACAAGGTAGCCCAGCGTGGCACCAAGGCCGAGGCGGCGGAACAGCAGCACGAAGGCGAGCGCGAAGCCCAGCAGCAGGAAACCGTCGTGCATGATCGAAGCGGGGTGGGAGGCAGTCACCGCCGAGTTGTCAGGCCTTGCGCGCACAAGGTCAACCGGGCTTGGCTTTGCACATCACTGGAGCAATCCTATTGACATTGATGTAGGCAGCGTGGTTCCCTTCCGGCCGAACCACAAGGGAGAGTTCCATGTCTGTTGCCGGCAAGTATGAATGCGTCACCCGTTCGCCGATGGGCGATCAAACCTCGATCCTCACCGTCGACGTCGATGGAGGCAACTTCAGCGGGAGCAATTCCGGGCCGATGGGCAACATGGAAATCACCGGCGGCACTGTCGATGGCAATACCATCAGCTGGTCGAGCAACATCACCGTGCCGATGCCGATGAAGCTCGATTGCACGGCGACGATCGATGGCGATGCACTGACCGGCACCGTAACTGCCGGCATGTTCGGCAGCTTCCCGATGACGGGCAAGCGCATCGGCTGAAGGTTGCTGCGGGAGAGGGCGCTGCCTTCTCCCGCAGCGTTCAATGCGGGCGAATGCGCTTGAACGTGCCCGAAAACGCGAGCGCGGGCTCGCCGTCTGCGGTGATCAGTCCGCGCGCGAAAACGAGACTGCGGCCCGCACGGATGACTTCGCCGCGTGCTTCGAGCATCTGGCCTGCATGCGCCGGGCCGACAAACTCGGCATTGAAGGTGACCGTCACCCCGCTCATTTCCTCGCCGGTCGCGCTTGCGATCATGAACAGCGAGAAATCGCCGAAAGTCATCATGCAGCCGCCGTGGATGCTGCCGTGCGCGTTGCAGTTCCTGGCAGTGGGGCGGAAACCGGTGAGCACGCCCTTCTCGTCACGGCGGACATAGAACGGCCCGACATCATCCTCGAACGGGTCATTGCCCGCCCAGTGATACCATCCGGCCCAAGCCGGATCGACGGCAAGTTCCAGCTTGCCTGCAAATGGCGGGGCTTCAGTCGTCATGCGTTCGCTCTATCCGATTAGTGTGCGCGCCGGACCTAGAGCAGCTAGCCCCGCAGGGCCAGAGCAAGCCCGCAATCGCACCGATTGCAAACGTCCCGACCTGCTCTGGTGGAACCACCTTTAACCAGAATCGTGCTTTTCGGGTTGAATCGAAGGGGCAAGTATGATTCTGTCGGTTTGATGAAACGTCGCAGGACTTCCCTCAAGCTTCCCCGTGAGAGCCTGACGCAGAGCTTTGCGCTGGTAGCGCTGTTGCTGCTCGGTGCGGTTGCGCTCGCCGGGCCGAGCGGCGTGCTCGCGTGGACGGAGAATGCCCGGCTGCTCGAACAGCGGCAGGCCGAAGTAAAGAAGCTCGAAGGCGAGCGCGATCGCTTGCGCAACCGGGTCAATCTGCTCGATCCCCGCCATGCCGATCCTGATCTGGTCGGCGAATTGCTGCGGTCTGATCTCAACGTGGCGCATCCGGACGAGATTGTCATCCAGCGCAAGTGATGCCCAGCGGCATCCATCGCGCGATCCTTGCGGAGAAGCCTGAAGCATGACCGTTCACCACGGGCACGATGACGATGACGTCAGCGAGACCGGCAAGATCCCGGTTCCCGACCATGTGCAGGATGCCATCCGCACGCTGATCCGCTGGTCTGGCGATGATCCGGATCGCGAGGGCCTGCTCGATACTCCCCGGCGCGTCGCGCGGGCATGGAGGGAATATTGCCAGGGCTATGCCGAGGATCCGGCCGCGCATCTTGCCCGCCAGTTCGAGGAAGTGGGCGGTTACAACGAACTTGTGCTGCTGAAGGAGATTCCTTTCCAATCGCACTGCGAACACCACATGGCACCAATCATCGGCAAGGCAGCGATTGCCTATCTGCCGCGCCACAAGGTGGTCGGGATTTCCAAGCTGGCGCGCGTGCTCAATGCCTATGCGCGGCGGCTGCAGATCCAGGAGCGGCTCACTGCCGAAGTGGCGACATGCATCTGGGATAATCTCAAGCCGCACGGCGTCGCGGTTGT
Source organism: uncultured Novosphingobium sp. (assembly GCA_964592205.1). Classification (GTDB taxonomy): domain Bacteria; phylum Pseudomonadota; class Alphaproteobacteria; order Sphingomonadales; family Sphingomonadaceae; genus Novosphingobium. The sequence continues at coordinate 5,867 of CAZQEH010000073.1, read as the reverse complement.
GATTGAGGCGCAGCACGGCTGCATGACCGGGCGCGGGGTCCGCACGCCAGGTGTGGGCATGGTCACCAGCCGGATGATGGGGACGTTTCTGGAGGACAATCGCAGCCGCAAGGAAGTGCTCAGCCTGATGGGTTATTGAGCGAGGACATCGAACACGAAGGATTGGCGGGCATATGCAGGGTATCGTGAAGTTGGTCGCCGCCTCATTGGCTTTCGCCGCTCCGATGGCATGGGCCACGCCAGCCATACCGCCCGCGATCTTCACCGATCCCCCGGCGGATGCAAAGCACCCGGCGCGGATGGAAGTGCTCCATATCCCGAGTGGTGGGGTCGAGATCAACGGCGTAGCCTATCTCGCAGCGGGGCCGGGGCCGCATCCGACAGTTGTGATCTGCCACGGACTGCCGGGCAACGAGAAGAACCTGGATCTCGCGCAGGCGCTGCGGCGGCGGGGCTGGAATGCGATCACGTTCAACTATCGCGGTTCTTGGGGTAGCCCTGGAACCTACCGCTTCGGCCAGAATCCTGACGACGCCCGCGCGGTGCTGGCCTTCCTGCGCCAGCCCGATAATGCCGCCAAGTTTGGTGTAAACATCCGGCGGATGGCGATGGTGGGGCATTCGATGGGCGGATGGGTCACGGCGATGGCGGGGGCCGAGGAGCCGGCCCTGCGCGGGCTTGTGCTGATTTCGGCGGGTGATTTCGGGCTTGTCGGACAGATGCCGGAGCCGGACCGCACCAGGCTGGTTGCCGAGAACGGCGAGACGCTGAACAACACCGTGTCGGCACTATCTTCCGAACTCGCCGCACATGCCGCTGAATGGGATTATGTGAGCCGGGCCGATGCGCTCAAGGCCACGCCGCTGCTGGTGCTCACTTCGGATGACGGCCTTGCTGCGCACGGCAATGTGCTGGTCGCGGCTGTGCACAAGGCAGGCGGCACCAAAGTTCGGACTGCACATGTCGCGACCGATCACAGCTGGTCGGATCACCGTATCGACCTTGAGGCGCGGGTGATCCGCTTCCTCGAACCGCTGTTGGCACGCTGAGCATGGCCGGGCCGATCGTCGTGGCCGTAAGCCGCGATGGCGGGCACGGCTTTTTGAAGCCCGTCGCTGCAGACGGGATCGTGCTTGTTGCCGGACGCGGTGTGGAAGGCGATGCGCATTGCGGCGAGACGATCAAGCACCGTTCACGCGTGGCGATTGATCCGTCGCAGCCGAACTTGCGGCAGGTTCACCTGATCCATGCAGAGTTGCTCGTTGAACTGACGGACAAGGGATTCGCCGTGGCTGCAGGCGATCTGGGTGAGAATATCCTCACGCGCGGGATCGATCTGCTCGGGCTGACCACGGGGACAAGGCTCCAGATCGGTGAGGCCGAGATCGAAGTCACGGGCCTGCGCAATCCTTGCGCGCAGATCGAGCGGTTCCAGGCGGGGCTGCTTGCTGCGGTGCTCGACAAGGCGGCGGATGGTGCGCTGATCCGCAAATGCGGCGTGATGGGCGTGGTGCTGACGGGCGGCGCGGTCAGGTCAGGCGATACCATCACCGCGCATCCTCCCCGCGGCGCGCAAAGGCCGCTCGCGCCGGTCTGAAACGAAGTGGCGCCGGATTGTTCTCTCAGTGTGAGCAATGCTGCAAATTTCTTTATAGCCAAACTCGATCACTGCGATGAACTTTACTCGCTTTCCGCTCCGCTAGGCTGGGCTTACCCTTGCTCCATCGAACACGCGATGGAGTCTCTCACCATGAACATGCAGACCGGCGATGCAGCAGGCGGTTGCCCTGTCCACAAGGGCGCGGCGCGGGCCCTTCTGGGGCGTACGAACAAGGACTGGTGGCCCAAGGCGCTTCCGGTCGACATTCTCCATCAGGGCGGTGTCTCACCCGATCCGACGGACCCCGGCTTCGAATATGCCGAGGCTTTCAAGGCGCTCGACTACGCGGCGCTTAAGGCCGATCTCACCGCGCTGATGACCGATAGCCAGCCCTGGTGGCCGGCAGACTACGGGCACTATGGCCCCTTTTTCATCCGTATGTCCTGGCACGCGGCGGGCACCTATCGCACGGCGGACGGGCGTGGCGGCGCAAACAGCGGGCAGCAGCGGTTTGCTCCGCTCAATTCCTGGCCTGACAACGGCAATCTTGACAAGGCGCGGCGCTTGCTCTGGCCGATCAAGGCGAAGTACGGGAAGCACATCTCATGGGCCGATCTCTTCGTGCTCGCGGGCAATGTCGCCATAGAATCGATGGGCGGTCCGGTGTTCGGTTTCGGCGGCGGCCGCGCCGACGTCTATGAGCCCGAGCGTGACATCTACTGGGGGCAGGAGCCCCACTGGGTCGATTCCGCCGAAACGCGCATCCAGCCCGACAAGGGGATGGAGCTTGAGGAGCCGCTCGCAGCGATCCAGATGGGGTTGATCTACGTGAACCCCGAAGGACCGGGCGGCGTGCCCGATCCGCTCGCATCGGCACGTGATATCAAGATCACCTTCGCCCGCATGGCAATGAACCTCGAAGAGACTGCCGCACTCACGGCGGGCGGCCATACCTTCGGCAAGGCCCACGGCGCAGGCGATGCAGCGAAAGTCGGTCCGGCTCCGGAAGCGGCGGATATCACCGCGCATGGGCTTGGCTGGCTCAGCACGCATGGCAGCGGCGTGGGCGGTGATGCGATCACCAGCGGCATCGAAGGCGCATGGGTCAACACGCCGACCGAATGGTCTGGCAACTACTTCCGCCTGCTGCTCGATTATGAGTACGAACTGGTCCGCTCGCCGGCCGGGGCGCACCAGTGGCAGCCGGTAGGTCAGCGCGAGGAGGACATGGCGCCGGCGGCGGATGATCCAACCAGGCGCGTGCCCACGATGATGACCACGGCTGACATGGCGCTGAAGGTCGATCCGGAGTTCCGCGCGATTTCGGAGCGATTCCGCAATGATCACGAAGCCTTCAAGGATGCATTCGCCCGCGCGTGGTTCAAGCTGACTCACCGCGACATGGGCCCCAGGGTGCGCTACCTCGGGCCCGAGGTTCCGGCGGAAGACTTGATCTGGCAGGATCCGGTGCCGGCTGGGCAGGTACCTGCGCCGGATGCTGAAGCCGTATTCAAGTCGGCGATCCTCGGTTCAGGGTTGGGGATTGCTCAACTCGTCAAGGCAGCCTGGGCTTCGGCTTCGACGTATCGCCGCACCGATCATCGCGGCGGAGCCAACGGGGCCCGTATTCGCCTTGCACCGCAGAAGGACTGGGCGGCCAACGATCCCGCTGAGCTCGCCGAAGTGCTGGCGAAGATCGATGCCGTGCGCGGCAGCCTTTCGATGGCCGATGCCATCGTGCTGGCGGGCACGGCAGCGGTCGAGGCGGCGGCCAAAGCGGCCGGGTTCGATGCTGGTGTACCCTTCACCGGCGGCCGGGGCGACGCGAGCGCGGAGTGGACCGATGTGGAAAGCTTCGCAGTGCTGGAGCCGCGCGCCGATGGCTTCCGCAACTACCTCGCGGCCAGACATTCGGTGAAGACCGAGGAACTGCTGATCGACCGGGCTTCGCTGCTCGGGCTTTCGGGGCCGGAAATGGCAGTGCTGGTGGCAGGGCTGCGCGTGCTTGGTGCGAACCATGGCGGCAGCGAGCTTGGCGTGTTCACCGACCGGGTGGGCGTCCTTTCCAACGACTTCTTCGTCAACGTGCTCGATATGGGCACCGTGTGGAGCGCGGTTGACGGCAGCGATGAGGAAGAGTTCGTCGGGAAGGACCGGGCAACCGGCGCCGTGAAGTGGCGGGCAAGCCGGGCTGACCTCGTGTTCAGCTCCAACATTCAGTTGCGTGCCGTGGCGGAAGTCTATGCCGAAGCGGGCGGCAATGCGAAGTTCGTGCGCGATTTCATCAAGGCCTGGACCAAGGTGATGAACGCCGACCGCTTCGATCTGGCGTGATCGCTGAAAACCGCCGGGTGCAGTGCGCCCGGCGGTTTTCAGCCCGCAAGGCTGCGCGTGAACAGCCGCCTGATCAGCCAAGGCTCGAGCAGGCGGCCGATCAGCCAGAGCGCGGCGAAGATCCCGGCGAAGACATAGGCGGGAGTGGGCGAGAAACCGTCCTTGCCGTCCTTCTTCTTGTCCTTCTTGTCATCCTTGGGCTTATCGGGAGCAGGCGCACCGAGGAATTTGTCGACGGGGTTGAGTTTGATCTCGTCCTTCTTTTTTTCGTCCTTCTTGGCCTTTTCCTCGGCCTTGGGTTTTTCCAGCGTTCCCAGAAACACCGTCATCTGGCCCACGGCAAGGAACAGCAGCGGCGCGAGGAAGCAAAACAGCAGCGCGCGGCTGACAAGATGATACTGCAGCGCCGCGCCTTGCTCGGCAGATTCGATGCGCAAGGTGCCCGAATCGACCACCGAAAGCGGATCCTGCGCAAGCTGATCGCGCTTGGTGACCTTCACCACATCACCCATCCGCGCGTGAGTCGTGCCGGAATGCGCAAAAAGCGGATCGAGCCGTGCAAATGCTTCGTCCGGCGATTGTCCGGCGGGAAGGGGTACCTCACCACGAATGTGCCAGATCCACGTGATCCAGCGCAGGATGGAGGGCTTTTCGGCCAGGCCGCGGACAGTCTCGTCGTCCGATGCGATACGTGATGCCACGCCCTATTCTGCCGGAACCGCGGTGTGGTCAGCGAAGAATGGTTCGCGTGATTTGCGCGCCTTCCACGCTTTCCAGCCTTCGGTGAAGGGATAGAGCATCTGCTCGCGGATCGACATGCGGCGGCCGCCTTCCATGCCGAGCAGTTCCGCCTCGCCATCAATGCAAGTGCCGAACATCCGGTCGATGAAGATGAAGGTGTTGCTGTAGTTCGAGCGTGTCGATTCAAAATCCTGCGAGTGGTGCAGGCTGTGATGCTCGGTTGTGTTGAACGTCCACCGCCACCAGCGCGGGCTGTTGAAGCGCACGTTGATGTGCTGATAGGCGCCGACCGACATGCCGATCGCCCCAGCCAGCAGAAAGGCGCGCGGGAGGAAATCGAACAGGCCACCGATGCCGAGGCCGATCAGGAACAGCTCCAGCGGATTGCCGACCGCGCCCTTATGAACGTTGAGCTGGGTGATATAGTGGTGCACCGAGTGCGGTAGCCAGAGCGGGTACCAGTTATGCATACCGCGGTGCATCCAGTACTGGCCGAAATCAAAGATGAACACGATCAGGAAAGCTTGCAGCAGCAGCGGCAAGCTCGTGAACCACCCGAACTTGTCGAGGTGCAGGCTGCCTTGCACCGCCTCGATCACGGCATCGCTGCCGACGTAGTTGTCCACCAGGCGGACCATCGTCATCGCAACGCCGACATAGAACAGGTCTGTCACCAGTTCCTTCCATGTGATCTGCCATGAGCGGTGACGCGGGTTCACGAATTCGAGGATCTGGAGGATGAGGCGGAAGCCGATGCTGATCGTGATCGCGGTCGATGCCTTCGCGATCGAATTGGGCGCATAGTACCAGAAGGCGACCATTCCGAAGAGGACCGCGGGCTGAAACCATGTGAAGAACAGGCGCTTGAAGGGACCACCTTCGACCTCGGGAATGTTCTCCCAACCGATCGTTACCGGTGACTGGGCACCAACAATCCGCTTTCCGACTCGAATACCGTCCATCACGCGTCCCCATGGTGCGATGCAGCGAAGTGGAGGATGGCAAATATTTGCCAGTCGTCAAGCCCGCAGCATCAGGCTTTAGGGGCCAATTCATACCGCAGTGCCGCGCAGTATGCGCTGCACTGCGGTATCAGTATTACGATTTATTACGCGTCAGAGGTTTTCAAGCACATATTCGGCCGATGAAACCTTGAAATCGCCCGGTGCTTCGACATGCAGTTGTTCGACAG
>CAZQEH010000072.1:0-16043 GCA_964592205.1 uncultured Novosphingobium sp. | reverse complement strand
GCATGCGCCCAAGAACGGGCACGTTTATGTGCTCGATGTGAAGACCGGCAAGTTCCTCTCGGCGGATGCTTGGGTGCCGGTGAACTGGACGACGGGAATCGACCCCGTGTCGGGTCGGCCCACGATCAACCCCGACGCCAAGTATGAAAAGACCGGCAAGCCCTTCATCAGCGCGCCGGGCGCGGTTGGCGCACACTCCTGGCAGCCGCAGAGCTACAGCCCGAAGACCGGCTACCTCTATATCCCGACCAACGTGGCCGCGTTCCCCTATGCCGCGGCCGCTGGCTGGAAGCCGACCGACATCGGGTTCCAGACCGGCACTGATGGCGCAAAGGTCGCCATGCCCGCCGACCTCAAGATCCAGGCGCAGTTCAAGGCGGGGACGACCGGCCAGCTCGTGGCGTGGGACGTGGCGAACCGCAAGGCGGCGTGGAAGGTCGACTATACCGGTCCGTCCAACGGCGGCGTGCTTTCGACCGCAGGCAACCTCGTGTTCCAGGGCACCGCCGCGGGCGAGTTCGTCGCCTATACCGCCAACAAGGGCGAGAAGCTGTGGTCGTTCCCGGCGCAGACCGGGATCATCGCCGCGCCGATGACGTATGCGATCGATGGCGAGCAGTATGTCGCGATCATGGTCGGCTGGGGCGGCGTGTGGGATATCGCCACCGGCGTGCTCGCCAACAAATCGGGCGGGGTGCGCAACATCAGCCGCCTGCTGGTGTTCAAGCTGGGCGCCAAGGGTCAGCTGCCCGAAGCGCCGCCGATGAACCAGATGGTGCTCGATCCGCCGGCCTTCACCGGGACAATGGCGCAGGTGAGCAAGGGCGCCTCGCTCTATGGCCGCTACTGCTCGGTTTGCCACGGTGACGCGGCGGTTTCCGGCGGTCTCAACCCCGATCTGCGCCACTCGGGCGTGATCGGTTCGGCCGAAGCCGTGAAGGCCATCGTGCTGGGCGGCCAGCTCCACGAACTGGGCATGGTTTCGTTCAAGTCGGCACTCAAGGCGCCTGACGCGGAGGCGATCCGGATGTACCTTATCAAGCGGGCCAACGAGGACAAGGCGCTGGCATCGCGTTGACCAAATGCTATGTGTTAGAGCAATTCTGAGAGGACGGAGAGACCCATGACCAAACTCTACCCCAATCTGATCGACGGCGAGCTGGTGACCACGGCGAAGACGCTCGACGTGGTGAACCCGGCGAACGAACAGGTGATCGGCCAGGTGCCCGCTTGCGGCACCGAAGAGCTGGATCGTGCAGTCGCTGCTGCCCGCCGCGCCTTCAAGACCTGGTCGAAGACCCCGGTCGATGATCGCCGCGCCGTGATCCAGAAGATGGCCGCCGCGATCGACGCCAACTTCGACGAGCTCTTCCGTCTGCTCACTGCCGAACAGGGCAAGCCGCACCAGCAGGCCCAGTTCGAAATCGGCGGCTGCTCGGCGATGATGAACGCGCAGTCCACGCTGACGCTCGAAGAGACGATCAACGAGGACAGCGATACCCGCCTCAGCCGCACGCGCCGCGTGCCGGTCGGCGTTGTCGGCGGCATCGTGCCGTGGAACTTCCCGCTGCTGATGGCGGTGCAGAAGATCGCCCCGGCGATCCTTTCGGGCTGCACCATCGTGCTCAAGCCTTCGCCGTTCACCCCGCTGACCACGCTGCGCTTTGGCGAGTTGATCAAGGACATCGTGCCCGCAGGCGTCGTCAACATCATCAGCGGCGAGGATGCCCTCGGCCCGATGATCACCGCGCATCCGGACATCGACAAGATCACCTTCACCGGCTCGACCGCGACCGGCAAGCGGATCATGGAAGGCGCTTCGAAGGACTTGAAGCGCATCACGCTCGAACTCGGCGGCAATGACGCCTCGATCGTGCTGCCCGATGCCGATGTGAGCAAGGTGGCCGAGCAGCTGTTCTGGTCGAGCTTTACCAACGCAGGCCAGATCTGCGTGGCGGCCAAGCGCATCTACATCCACGAGGATATTTACGACGAACTGAGTGCGGCGATTGCCGAATATGCGAAGAACGTGAAGGTGGGTGACGGTTCGGAGCAGGGCACCGGCGTGGGCCCGATCCAGAACAAGAAGCAGTTCGACCGCGTGTGCGAGCTGATCGAGGATGCGAAGACCAACGGCTACAAGTTTCTCGTCGGCGGCGATGTCGATCCTTCGGGCTCGGGCTATTACGTGCCGATCACGATCCTCGACAATCCGCCGGAAGATGCCCGCATCGTGGCCGAAGAGCAGTTCGGCCCGGTCATGCCGCTGATGAAGTTCTCGAGCGACGATGAAGTGATCGCGCGCGCGAACAACTCGGAATACGGCCTCGCCGGCGCAGTGTGGACCAAGGACACCGAGCGCGGCGTAAAGATCGCCGAACAGCTCGAGACGGGTACGGTGTGGATCAACGAGTTCCTCCACCTCTCGCCCTTCGCGCCCTTCGGCGGCCACAAGCAGTCCGGCTTTGGCGCAGAATACGGCATCGAAGGCCTGAAGGAGTTCACCTACAGCCAGGTGATCACCGTCAAGAAGGATGCGCTCGTCTGAGCCATGTTTGAGTGACGTTGCGGCCCCGCCGACCCGGCGGTCGGCGGGGCCGTTTTGTGTTGAGGAATGCCCCGATGCCCATCGATATCTCGAAGATCAAAGCCATCGACGTGCACGTGCATGCCGAGGTTTCGTGCCACGATCCGGAAGATCCGGTGATGGGCAAGTTCTTCGATGCGGCATCGGCCTATTTCAAGGCCCCGCGCGAACGGCCCAAGATGCCCGAGATCGCGGACATCTATCGCGAGCAGCAGATCGCGTTCTGCATCTTCACCGTCGATTGCGAGAGCGGAATCGGGGCCAAGCGCATCTCTAACTACGAGGTGGCCGAATTTGCCGCCAAGAACGACGACATCTGCATGGCGTTTGCCTCGATCGACCCGCACAAGGGCAAGATGGGCGCGCGCGAGGCGCGTGATCTGATCGAGAACTACGGGGTCAAGGGCTTCAAGTTCCACCACATCATGCAAAACATCGAGCCCGCCGCGCGCGTGGGCTATCCGATCTATGAAGTGATCGCGGAATATGGCCTGCCCGCGATCTTCCACACCGGGCATTCCGGCATGGGCACCGGCATGCGCGGCGGCGCTGGCGTGCGGCTGAAATATGGCCAGCCGATGCTGGTGGACGATGTCGCCGCTGATTTCCCCGACATGAAGGTGATCCTTGCGCATCCCTCGTGGCCGTGGGTGGACGAGAGCCTTTCGATGGCGCTGCACAAGGACAACGTGTTCATCGACTTGTCTGGCTGGAGCCCGAAGTACTTCGCGCCGCAGATCATCCAGTATGCCAACACGCAGCTGAAGAAGAAGATGCTGTTCGGCTCGGACTTCCCGCTGATCCACCCGCAGAAATGGATCGATGCCGCGCTGAAGGTCGGCTTCCGCGAAGACGTGCTGCCGGGCATCATGAAGGACAACGCGCTCACCGTCCTCGGCCTCGGCTGAGCGCGGACGATGGCGGATCCGGCCGACATTCGCGGCTGGCAACGGCTGGCGGGTGACGTGACCACCTCGGGGCGGATCGAGGAGGGCGATGTGGCCCGCCTTGCGGCGCTGGGGGTGAAGCAGGTCGTCAACCTCGCGCTCGACAACCATCCCGATGCGCTGGCGGATGAAGGCGCGAAGCTGGCAGCGGCGGGGATCGGCTACACCCATATTCCGGTGCCGTTCGATGCGCCGGACGATGCGCATTTCGCGGCGTTTTGCGCGGCGGTAGAGCAGGGGCCGAGGCCGCTCCACGTCCACTGCATCATGAACTGGCGCGTTTCGGCGTTTTTCTATCGATTGCACCGCGATGTTGATGGCATGCCCGAACACGAGGCACGCGCGCTGATGGCGCTGCAGTGGGAGCCAGACCAGAGCGACAGGCCCGAATGCGCGGTTTGGGCGCAGTTCATCGCGCCGGAGGCGGGCTGATGGCCGGGTTCGTTCTGATCCATGGTTCATGGCATGGCGGCTGGTGCTTTGATCCGGTCGCGGATCTGCTGTGCACGCGGGGGCACGCGGTTGTCGCGCCGACGCTGCCGGGGATGGGTGGTTCGGCGGAAGCGCTGGCGGCGGTGACGCTTAGCGACTGGGGCGAGTTTGCCGCGCAGCATTGCCGTGCTCTGAAGGCGGCGCTGGGCGGCGGCGCTGTCGTGCTGGCGGGGCATTCGCGCGGGGGGCTGGCGGTGAGCACGGCGGCCGAGCGCGATCCGGCGGCGATAGATGCGCTGGTCTATATCTGCGCGATGATGCTGCCTTCGGGCTCGTCGCGGGCTGAATTCAAGGCCATGGAAGAGCCGAACCCGGATTTCGACGCGATCATCAGCAAGGTGCATGGCGGGGTGGCGACGGTTGTTGATCCGGCGCGGGCCGGGCCCGTCTTCGCGCAGCTTTCGCCGCCGGAACTGGTGGCGGGCGTGCTGCCGCGACTGGTGGCCGAGCCGCATGGGCCGCGGTCTGAGCCGCTTCAGCTGACGGCGGAGCGCTGGGGTTCGCGCCCGCGCACCTACGTGGAATGCACGGCGGACCGCACGATCCCGATTGCCAGCCAGCGCCGCATGCAGGCGATGAGCCCCGGAGCGCGGGTGGTGACGCTGGATGCCGATCACAGCCCCTACCTCTCGCGCCCGGTGGAACTGGCCGAAGCGCTGGAGGGGGCTATTCCGGCCTGATGGAGAGAACGCAATGCGCGAAGTGAGGCTGAGCCCGCAGGGCGATTTCGACAATTCGGCGCGGGAATACGCGCATATCACCGCGCATCCGCTGACCGCCGCAATGGGGGCGGAGATCACCGGCGTGCGGCTGGGGCATGATCTGGCTCCCGAAGCCTTCGATGAAATCCGCGATGCGCTGTGGCGGCACAAGATGGTGTTCTTGCGCGATCAGCACCTCACGCATTCCGAGCACGAGGCGTTCAGCGCGCGGTTCGGTCCGTTTGCGGTCGATGCCTATACGCAAGGGGTGGAGGGGCACCGCAATGTCCACCCGCTGATCAAGGAAGCGGACACGAAGACCAAGGCGCTGTTTGGCAGCGGCTGGCACACCGATTCGCCGTTTCTGGACGAGCCGCCCTCGGTGACGATCCTGCGCGCCGTGCAGGTGCCGCCTTATGGCGGGGACACGACCTGGGCCGATACGCAGCTGGCGTGGCGGATGCTGAGCCCCGCGATGCAGGCGATGCTGCGGCCGCTGAAAGTGCATATGTCGGCCGAGGCCAACGTGGCGACGCAGGAGCGGATCAGCGGCAAGCCGATGGCCTTCGCCAATGACGACCGCCGCACTTCGGCGCTGCAGGGCAATTTCCACCCGCTGGTGCGCACGCATCCCTTCACCGGGCTGCCCTCGCTTTATGTGGACGAGGTCTATGCCGTGGGGATCGAGGGCATGACCGAGGCGGAGAGCCGCCCGATCCTCGATTACCTGACGCGGCATATCACGCAGGCCGGCTTCACCTGCCGCCTGCGCTGGGAGCCGGGCATGATCGCGCTATGGGACAACCGCGCAGTGCTGCATCTGGCGCCGAATGACTACGACGGGTTCCGGCGGGAGATGTACCGGACGACAATGGCGGGGGAGCGGCCGGAGTAGGTCAGGACTATTCGGATCAAGCTAGACGCGACGGTGGTCCACCGGCCTCGCATCACTTATAGCTCTAACCTGCAGTGACTCCAGTCGCTGCGCGAGGCACTATGCGGGTACTTCTGTTTGTTGCTTTGCTCGTGACAAGCTCTGCGGCCAGGGCGGATTCCTGGTTGCCCGCAACGACTAAGGTCTACGAGGCGCCAGATCACTCGGCGCGGTTGACCGTAGTGCCCCGCGAGTTGACCAGCACCCTCGATTACTTTTCCGACAAGGTGGCTGGCAAGGAGCCTGCGGGAGCGCAACAAGGCTCTTCGGCGAAGAGTGCCTATGCAAAACTTGAAGTCCACACACCATCGGGCGGCTGGGTGACCAGATGGACAAGGCCGCTCGTCAATGAAGTGGCACCGGTCGACGTTGTCGTCGCGCCCGGGGGGAAGGCGTTCGCGACCTTCGACAATTGGTATTCGATGGGCTTCGGCCCCACAGTGATCGTTGTCTACAACGAGTACGGCGAGGCGACCAAGACGCTCGCTCTGAATAGCATCTTTCCCGATTGGTTCGTCGGCGCGCTTTCACGATCGGTCAGTTCGATCCATTGGCGCCGCTCGCCACGGCTTTCCGGCGACAATACAGAGGTATTGGTGCCAATTATCCTGCCCAACTCCGGGCGTACGCTGGGGCAGGACGGCCCTAGACTGGACCTGCACATCCGACTTGCCGACGCCGTGATCGTCGGGCTGGGCGATCCTGCATGGCGTGATGCGCTAAGGAATGCAGCGAAGGTGGCGCATGAACAGTGCATCGCAGAACTGGCTGAAGCCAAAGCATGGAACGCCCCGATTTCGGCACTTGTGCAATGGGATGAGGTGGCCTGGCATCACTATCTCAATGAGATCGGATTTCGCACTGTGCCGGGCGTGATGGGCGATGATGGGCCGGTTATCGGGACAACGGTTCTTCGTCCCAGAAATGCGTCCGATTTTCAGGCGTCGCTGAAATGGCTTCAGGAGGCGTTGACGGAGCGACCGTTCTCGCCGGGATTCGACATTCGTGTCATCGGATCGCCAGACGTGCAGTCGCTTGGAGCACGGATCGCTGAGATCGCTGCTCGCATCAAGCCCAAACGGCTGACGGGCGTCCAGTTCATTGTCGTCGCGGACACCGCGACCGGGCAGGCGATTGACACGGCGCTGTCGCGGACTGGCGCGACGGTGACGATCATGGATCCGACCCGTCAAATTCCGCAATTGGCGAGCCGGATGAACAATACGGCGGAAAGCGAACGGCCGATTTGCCGCGCTCCGACAGGCTGACTTCCCTCAATCCCCGAAGAAATTGAGCTCCAGCAGGACGTTGTTGGGATCGCTGACGAAGATCTGCCTGAGGCCGATGGAGTCCACGGTGTTGAGCTGGAACGCGGTGCCGAGCGATTCCACGCGGGTCATCAGTTCCTCGTAGCCCGAGCAGTTCAGCGCCACGTGGTGGACCGCGCCGGTCAGGGCGCCGGGTTCGACGTGGCGGTCGAAGGCGCGGGGGCAGTCTACGGAGTTGATGTGGACGATGGCCTTACCGCCCGCGTCGTACATCCACTGCGCGTTCTCGGGCGTCAGCGGGGGCGGGGCGTTGCGGCGTTCGAGGTTCAGCAGCGCCTTGTAGAACTCGGCGGTTTCATCGAGCTTGTCGGTGATCACGTTGACGTGATCGAGCCAGTTGACCTGCATTCCCTGCTCCCTCGGTTGTGAGCCCTCTCCCCTTGAGGGGAGAGGGTTGGGAGAGGGGAATGCGCGCCTGCGTGCCCCTCTCAACTTCGGCTAGGCAGCGAGCTGCCAAGCCTTCGTATCTCTCCCCTGAAGGGGAGAGAGCAAGAGGTTTCAGCTGCGGAACACGACCGTCTTGTTGCCGTTCAAGAGCGCGCGGTCTTCGAGGTGGAGGCGCACCGCTTCGGCCAGCACGCGGCGTTCGACGTCGCGGCCCTTGCGGACCAGGTCTTCGGGCGTGTCGGCGTGGGTGACTGTCGTCACGTCCTGGTGGATGATCGGGCCTTCATCGAGGTCGGTCGTCACGTAGTGGCCGGTCGCGCCGATCATCTTCACGCCGCGCGCGTGGGCCTGGTGATAGGGCTTGGCGCCCTTGAAGCTCGGCAGGAACGAGTGGTGGATGTTGATGCACTTGCCGTTGAGGAAGGCGGCCATGTCGTCCGAGAGGATCTGCATGTAGCGGGCAAGGACGACGAGCTCTGCGCCCGTTTCGTTCACGATCGCCTTCACTTGCGCTTCTTGGCTAGCCTTGGTGTCCTTGGTGATCGGCAGGTGGTGATAGGGAGCATCGCCCAGCAACGTGATGTTGAGCGCTTCCTTGGGGTGGTTGCCGATGATCGCAACGACGTCCATCGGCAGCTCGCCGATGCGAGTGCGATAGAGCAGATCGCCGAGGCAGTGATCGAACTTGCTGACCATGAGGACGGTGCGGCGCTTCTTCGAGCTATCGCGCATGGTCCATTCCATGCCGAACTGTTCGGCCACCGGCGCGAAGGCGCTGCGCAGCGTGGTTTCATCACCCGAGCCGGGATCGAGCACGACGCGCATGAAGAACTGGCCGCTTTCGGTATCGTCGAACTGCTGCGCCTCAAGGATATTGGCGCCGGCTTCGTAGAGGTTGCCGGTAACCCGGGCGACGATCCCGGGCTTGTCCTCGCACGAAAGCGTCAGGATCACAGGTGCAGTCATTCAAATCTCTCCCGTTCATTCAAGGCCAGCACGCCATGGGTTGCGCCCCCATAGGCTGCGCCGCCGTTCACCGCCAGCCGCTCAGCATGTCCGCATGGGGGCTGCACAATTTGGCATTGCGAATCTGCTTCGATATTGTATGTGTTGCATACAAATTTCAACCAGCCATTTGCAATCGGGAGAGACAGCGTGGCAGCGAACCTCGAAGAGGTCCTTCAGGGCCAGTTCAACATCGTTGAAATGCTGCGCAATTCGCAGTTGGGGGCCTATGTCTACCCGGTGGTGGCGCCGGAGTTCTCGAACTGGCGCAGCGAGCAGTGGGCGTGGCAGCACTCCGCCGTGCTGTTCGACCAGTCGCACCACATGGTGAACCTCTATATTCGCGGCAAGGATGCGGCGAAGCTGCTGAGCGACACGATGATCAACAGCTCGCAGGGCTGGGCGGTCAACAAGGCCAAGCAGTATGTGCCGACGACGCCTTATGGCCACGTGATCGGCGATGGCATCATCTTCTGGGAAGAAGCGGAAAACTTCACCTACGTCGGCCGCGCGCCGGCTTCGAACTGGCTGCGCTATCACGGCGCGACGGGCGGCTACGATGTCGAGATCGAGCTCGATGACCGTTCGCCGATGCGCCCGATGGGCAAGCCCGTCACCCGCAAGGAATGGCGCTTCCAGATCCAGGGTCCGCAGGCGTGGAACGTGATCGAGAAGCTGCATGGCGGGCCGCTCGAGCAGCTCAAGTTCTTCAACATGAGCACCTTGAACATTGCCGGCAAGACCGTGCGCACGCTGCGCCACGGCATGTCGGGTGCGCCGGGCCTCGAAATCTGGGGGCCTTACGCGGAGCAGGAAGAAATCCGCGCCGCCATTCTGGAAGCGGGCAAGGAATTCGGCCTGATCGCTTGCGGCAGCCGCGCCTATCCTTCAAACACGCTGGAGAGTGGCTGGATTCCGTCGCCGCTGCCCGCGATCTACACCGGCGAGAAGCTCAAGGGATTCCGCGAGTGGCTGGGCGCCGAAAGCTATGAGGCGACCGGTTCGATCGGCGGCTCGTTCGTGGGCGAAAGCATCGAGGACTACTACCTCAACCCGTGGGAGCTGGGTTACGGCCCGTTCGTGAAGTTCGACCACGACTTCCATGGCCGCGAGGCGCTGGAGAAGCTGGACCCCACCGCGCAGCGCAAGAAGGTGACGCTGGCGTGGAATCCCGCGGACATGGCGAAGATCACCGCTTCGCTGTTCAACCCGGATGGCGAGCAGTACAAGTTCTTCGACGTGCCGCTGGCGAACTATGCCTCGTCGAACTACGACCGCGTGGTCGATGCGGGCGGCAAGACGGTCGGCCTCTCGATGTTCACCGGCTATTCGTACAACGAGAAGCAGGCGCTTTCGCTCGCGACGGTCGATCCGGAAATCCCGGTCGGCACCGAAGTGCGCGTGGTGTGGGGCGAGCCCGATGGCGGCACGCACAAGACCACGGTCGAGCCGCACAAGCAGATCGAAGTGCGCGCGATCGTCTCGTCGGTGCCTTACAGCCGCGTGGCACGAGAGAACTACGCCGAAGGCTGGCGCACCGGGCGCTGAGGCAAGTTGCCCCTCCCCCGGCGCGGGGAGTGGCTCCCTTTCCAAGTGAGGGCCACCCATGGCTGCTGCTCTGATCCATCCCAACTGGGACAAGCCGCCGCTCGGCATTACGGACGGCTTCAGCCTCGAAATGACGGCGAAGGACGAGGCATCCTTGCGGGATGGCGCGCCGCTGATCCCGGTGGATACGCCGATCGCGGTGACCTTCCTGCCCGGCGAGGATGTCGCCGCGCGGGTCAAGGCAACGGTTGCCGTGCGCGAGCTGGGCTTCGAGCCGATGCCGCATTTTTCCGCCCGGCGGATTACTTCTGAGGATGATTTCGAGGGTTACCTGAAGGCCGTGGTCGAGCATGCGGGCGTGAGCCGCGCGTTCATCGTCGCGGGCGATCCGCCCGAGCCGGTGGGGCCCTACTTCGATACCTCCGCGCTGATCGCCACGGGCGCGTTCGAGCGAAGCGGGATCAAGGCCATCGGCATCGGCGGGCATCCGGAAGGCCATCCCAACATGACCGATCAGCAATGTTGGGACGTGCTGGTGAAGAAGGTCGCCGAGATCGAGGCGAGGGGCATGGCGCCGCTGATCGTGACGCAGTTCGGGTTTGATCCGGACACGTTTCTGGCTTGGTTGCTCAAGCTGCGCGCGTTGGGGATTGATCCACCGGTGCGGATCGGCGTGCCGGGGCCCGCCGGGATCAAGCGCCTGCTGAGCTTTGCGGCGCGCTGCGGCGTGGGCGCTTCGACGGCGGTGCTGCGGAAGTACGGGATTTCGGTGACGAACCTCTTGGGCAGTGCCGGGCCTGACAAGCTGGTCGATGCCTTCGCCAAGGGCCTCGGGCCGCAGCATGGCCGGGTGCGGCTGCACTTCTATCCGTTTGGCGGCATGGTGAAGACGCTGGAGTGGATCCAGGGCTACAACACGAAGCACGGGATCTCGGCATGACCGACTATGTGTTCGTCCACGGCGCGTGGGGCGGAAGCTGGGGATATGACCGGCTGGCGGGCAAGCTGCGCGCCGCCGGGCACCGCGTGGTGCTGGCGCAGCTGACGGGCCTCGGCACGCGCAAGGGCGAGTTTAACCCCGGTATCACGCTGACGACGCATATCGACGATGTCTGTGCGCAAATCGCCTCCGCTGGCTTCGACAAGTTCGTGCTCGTTGGTCATTCCTATGGCGGGATGATCGTGACGGGCGTGGCGACGCGGCTGGGCGCGCGGATCACGGCGCTGGTCTATCTCGATGCGTTCCTGCCGCAGGACGGCCAATCGCTATGGGACTTGACCGGCGATTTCGAGCACAATCACTATATCGGCAGCCAGAAGTTCACCCCCGCCGCGGTTGCGCCGCTGCCGGGGCTGGAGAGCCCGGTGCTGTCTGCGCATCCGCTGCTCACCTTGCTCGAAGCGGTGAAGTTCACCGGCGAGGAAGCCAAAGTCGGTCGGCGCATCTATGTGTTCGCCAATGCGTGGGAGCCGACGCCGTTCCGCAAGTTCGTGAAGCGCGTGACCAGCGAGGAGGGCTGGGAATACCACGAGGCCGAGGCCAGCCACGACGTGATGGGCGACCAGCCCGAGCAGACCCTTCAGATCCTGCAGGGCTGCGCCTGAGTTTCCTTCGTCCCTACCCCGACCCCGCTCAACCTGAGCCTGTCAATGGGTGCTGGCGCGGCCGCCGTGCATGATACTTCGACAAGCTCAGCATGAGCGGGGTTGGTGGATGGGGTGAAGGTTCAGGCGGGGGGTGGCGCCTCCCTCAGAACTTCGCCTCGCGTGACTTCCGCCGAGCTTCGGCAAGGCCGTCGCGGCGGAACTTCTCGAAGGCGACTGGCTGGTCGTGGCCGGGGTCGTTCGGGTAGTCCTGATATTCCGCGATGATCTCGGCGAAAATCTCGCGCAGTTCATCCTTGTGATCGGGGGGGCTGAAGATGTGGAGGTGGTTTGCCTTCATCACCTCGATCACGCGCGCGCCGATCACATCGGGCTCCAGGTGACAGCGATCTGCCTGTTCATGTTCACCTTTTTCGGCGCGATGGGCAACTTCGTGGTGGGGCAGGTACAGGACGGGATCGTCGGCGATCCTCATCGCCCGCCGTCCCGAGCGCGCCGAGCAGAGCCTGCTGGCGCGGGCGGCAGGCTAGGCGCCATCGCTAAGATCCTAGATTTATTGGCACAACCTGTAACCCGGCCAGCAATTTTCGCGAACCTGCCGGATATCGTGCATGGTGGCGCGGCTATCGGGAGTTTCGACATGACAGGTCAGTATCATCGACGTTTTGCTGCGGCATTTCTGGCCCTTGCTGCGCCTGTCGCTGCTTTTGTCCCGATGGCTGCGCAGGCGGCCGTTCCGGGTTCGACAGCGCCGGTGAACACCGATCAGACTGGCCTTGCCTTGCGCGGGTATGATCCGGTTGCCTACTTCGAAACCGGCAAGCCGGCCGAAGGAGCCGCCGACATCACCGCAACGGTGGACGGTGTGCGCTATCGCTTCGTCAATGAAGCACACAAGCGGACCTTCCTCGCCGATCCCGTGAAGTACCTCCCCCAGTTCGGCGGCTACTGCGCCGTGGGCACATCGCATGGGGAGAAAGTCGATTCCGATCCGACCACGGGCCGCGTCGTCGATGGCAAGCTCTACCTGAACTTCAGCCCGGCGGTGCAAACCCTGTTCGACAAGGACGTGTCAGGCACCATTTCCCGCGCCGAGGCAAACTGGCCCAAGGTGAAGAACCAGGCAGCTCACTAGGCGTTCAGGGCCCGTCAGCCGCTTTCCGCGGCGCTTTCTGCCGGTTCGGCATCGAGCGCCGCGGTGTTGCCTAGCGCCCCTTCTTCGCGGTCCCGGCGTTGAAATCGGGATCCTTGTTCGCCACCCAATCCACGAACTTGCGCACGGCGGGGTTGGCGAGGAGCTGATCCACATCCATCCCGGCGCGCTGCAGTTCGGAGTTGGTGAAGTTGGTAATCAGCGTGTTCTGGCAGATCGCGTGCATCGGCACCGTCTCTCGCCCGCCGCGGCTTTTGGGCACGGGGTGGTGCCAGACGATGGTTGAGCCGCAGGAGCGGCCGCAGAGCCAGCACGGCGGCGGGGGAGGTGCCTCGGCAGCCTCGTCGCCATCGTCGTCGCGCCATCCGCCTTTTGCATGCTTGCGTGCCATGCCTGCCACCTTAGCCTGCAATCAGAGGACGCGCCACACCCAGAGCTTGATGCCGAGCGGATCTTGCCTTCATTCAGCGCGATGCCGACGAGCAGCGCAGTGATCGTCTTGGCCATCGTGGAGGTGGAAGCGAGTGATCATGCCATCGCCGTTTAAGGCGATATCGCCACCCAGACGCAGGGGAAATTGCGGGTCGGGCTGGACGCGGAAGAACACGCCGTTTAGCTCTGGCGGGATCGTGCCTCCGTGCGCGAGGTTGGCAATATCCGCCTCGATCCGCGAAAGGGTATTGAATCCGGTGAAGCCTGGGCTTGAGAGAAACTGGGCCATATGGAGTCCACTCTTCGCGGTTTCGCTTGGGGTAAGACTGTAAGCGTTTCTAACAAACAGGCGAGGCGCAAGAAGCTTGGAAAGGGAGGGGGGCTGCATTGATCAAGGACAAGTTCGCTGATGCGGTGACGGCACCGCCTTCGCCGGATGGCAACGCCGATATCGGCGCGATCAAGGACATTCTGGGCTTCCACATCCGCCTCGCGCACGGGGCGTGTCTGCGGCACTTCACCGAGACGTTCACCGATCTCGATCTGACGCAGAAGCAGGTCTCGGTGCTGTGGCTGGTCGACGATCATCCGGGCATCGCGCAGACCGACCTTGCGCAGCGCCTGCGCATGGACCGGGCGACGACGATGGCGATCATCAACCGGTTGCAGGCCAAGCATTTCCTGCGGCGCGACCGTTCGGACAAGGATGGCCGCAAGCAGGCGCTCTTCCTCGAAGCGCCGGGCAAGGCCATGCTGGCGCGCGCCAAGACGGCGATCGGCGAGCACGAGGCCTGGGTGAAGAGCCGCTTCAGCGACAAGGAAGTGCGCCAACTGATCGAGCTGCTTGCGCGGATTCACGAGTGACGCGGCATTGGGATTTGAGATTCACCCAACTCCGCTCACCCTGAGCCTGCCGAAGGGTGCTGGCGCGACGGTTGCGGATGATGCTTCGACAAGCTCAGCATGAGCGGTTTGGGGTTTGGAACAGAGAAGGTCGAGGCAGCAGGATAAGGGCTGCCCACGGGGAAAATGACTGCCATGACCAATGATCCGCGCGAGATCATTCGCCAGACGACGATGACCGCGGCGCAGTGGATCGCTGTCGTGCTGATGATCGCTTTGAACGCGCTCGACGGGTTCGACGTGCTGTCGAGCGCCTTTGCCGCGCCGGGCATCGCCAAGGAATGGGGCATCGCGCGCGATGCGTTGGGTGTGGTGCTGGCGATGGAACTGGTCGGCATGGGGGTCGGCTCGATCCTGCTCGGCGGCGCGGCGGACCGGTTTGGCCGCCGCCCGACAATGCTGGGCTGCCTCGTGGTCATGGCGAGCGGCATGGCGCTGGCGACGACGGCGCAGAACCCGCAGATCCTGGGGCTGTGGCGCTTCATCACCGGGCTCGGCATCGGCGGCATGCTGGCGGCGATCAACGCGGTGACGGCGGAGCTTTCGAGCGCGAAGGGCCGCAGCCTCGCGATGTCGCTGATGGTGATCGGCTATCCGCTCGGCGCGACCATCGGCGGGACGATTGCCGCGATGCTGCTCAAGAGCGGCGATTGGCGCGTGGTGTTTGAATTCGGCGCGATTGCGACCGTGGTGTTCATTCCGCTGATCTGGTTCTTCGTGCCGGAAACCCCGGCCTATCTCCTGGCCCGCCGACCGGCGCGCGCGCTGGAGCGGATCAATCGCTCGATGGCCAAGCTGCACCTGCCGGGCATCGAGGCACTTCCGCCCATCGACGTACGCGACAGCAAGGCGAGCGTGCTTGATATCCTGAAGCCCGGCCTCATCGGCACGACGATGATCCTCACCGTGGGCTATTCGCTCCACGCGATCACGTTCTACTACATCCTCAAGTGGTCGCCCAAGATCGTCGCGGACTTCGGCTTTGCCGCGCCGCAAGCGGCAAGCGTGCTGGTCTGGGCCAATGTGGGCGGGGCGACCGGGGGCGGGTTGTTCGGCTTCCTGATGCACCGCTTCGGGATCAAATGGCCGACGATTGTCATGCTGCTGCTGGGCGCGGCGGCGGTGGCGGCGTTTGGCCTCGGCGGGAGTGATACAACGCTCGTCGGCTGGCGCTTTGCCGTGTTTTGCACCGGCTTTGCCACCAACGCCGCGATCGTGGGCTTCTACAGCGCGTTTGCCCATGGCTTCCCGGCGCATGTGCGCGCGACCGGCACTGGCTTTGCCATCGGAGCGGGGCGCATTGGCGCGGCGGGATCGCCGATCCTGGCGGGCGATCTCTTCGCCAAGGCGGAGCTCTCGCTGCTGGAAGTCTCGGCGATCATGGCATGCGGTTCGGTCATGGCGGCAGCGCTTATGCTCATGCTGGCCCTTAGAGAGGCTGATTGAAGCCGAACCTGATTGAACCCAGCCTTCGCTTTGCCTATCGGCAGGGCTGATATTTTCCCGGGGAGGATTACCCATGAAGACCCGCGCCGCCGTTGCGTTTGAAGCCAAGAAGCCGCTCGAGATTGTCGAGCTCGATCTCGAAGGCCCCAAGGCGGGCGAAGTGCTGGTCGAGATCATGGCGACCGGCATCTGCCACACTGATGCCTACACGCTCGACGGGTTCGACAGCGAAGGCATCTTCCCCTCGGTGCTCGGCCATGAAGGCGCGGGCATCGTGCGCGAAGTGGGCCCCGGCGTCACCTCGGTGAAGCCCGGCGATCACGTGATCCCGCTCTACACGCCGGAATGCCGCCAGTGCAAAAGCTGCCTCTCGGGCAAGACCAACCTGTGCACCGCGATCCGCGCCACGCAGGGCAAGGGCCTGATGCCGGACGGCACCTCGCGCTTTTCCTACAAGGGCCAGACCGTGTTCCACTACATGGGCTGCTCCACCTTCTCGAACTTCACCGTCCTGCCGGAAATCGCGGTCGCCAAGATCCGCGAGGACGCGCCCTTCCAGTCGAGCTGCTACATCG
>CAZQEH010000071.1:0-16488 GCA_964592205.1 uncultured Novosphingobium sp. | reverse complement strand
AGCCGCCGCCCGAGCGCTGGCCGCCACCGCCGCCCATGCCGCCGCCCGAACCGCCCTGCGGGCCATCAAGCATGGTCAGCGAACCGCCCACACCGACCGAAATCTCGGTCGTGTAGCGATCATTGCCAGACTGGTCCTGCCACTTGCGGGTGCGCAGCTGGCCTTCGATGTAGACCTTGCTGCCCTTCTTCAGATAGCGCTCGGCAACGCCGACCAGCCCGTCAGACTGCAGCACAACGCTATGCCATTCGGTGCGCTCCTTGCGCTCGCCAGTGGCCTTGTCCTTCCACTGTTCGCTGGTGGCGATGCGCAGATTGGCGATGCGTCCGCCGTTCTGGAAGCTCTTCACCTCGGGATCCTGCCCGAGATTGCCGATCAGAATGACCTTGTTGACGCTGCCTGCCATTGATTCGCAATCCTGTACCGTGTGAGGCCAAGGACTAGCCCGCGCATCGGATCAGAGCGAGTCTGCGCGCGCCCTTTCCCACACCTAACCCAGCCCGAAGGCCACCGCGATCCAGTAGGTGAGGCCGGCTGCCACATAGGCAAGGCCGAACAGGTAGGCGAGCATGAAGGCGGGCCAGGTCCAGCCGTTGGTCTCGCGCCGAGTCACCGCGATGGTCGACATGCATTGCGGCGCAAACACGAACCACGCGAGGAAGGCGAGCGCGGTGGCCAGGCTCCAGTGCGACTTGAGCTGATCGCCCAAAGCCTGCCCTTGCGCGGCATCGTCGCTGGTCCCCACGGCGTAGGTTGTCGCCAGTGCGCTGACGGCCACTTCGCGCGCCGCCATCGCGGGAATCAGCGCCAGCGCAATGTCGCGGTTGAAGCCGATCGGCTCGATCACCACGGCAAGGCCATTGGCGATATGGCCCGCAACCGAGGCGTTGACCTGATCCTGCGGGTTTTCCGCGCGCGGAAAATTGAGCAGCAGCCACAGCACCACCGTCACACCAAAGATCATCGTCCCCGCGCGGCGCAGGAACACATAAGCGCGCTGCCAGAGACCGAGCGCGAGGTCCTTCACCGTCGGCAACTGGTACTTGGGCATTTCCATGATGAAGCCCGATGCCGCGCCCTTGGTCACGGTGCGCCGCAGCAGCAGCGCCGCACCCATCGCGCCGAGCACGCCAAGGACATAGAGCCCGAACAGCACGAGGCCCTGCTGGCCGACACCCGGCAGCACCTGCCGGTTCGGCACAAAGGCGGCGATGATCACGGTGTAGACCGGCAGCCGCGCCGAACAGGTCATCAGCGGCGCGATGAGGATCGTTGTCAGCCGGTCCTTGGGATCGGTGATGCTGCGCGTCGCCATGATGCCCGGAACAGCGCAGGCGAAGCTGGAGAGGAGCGGGATGAAGCTGCGGCCCGAAAGGCCCACTCCCGCCATCGCGCGGTCCATCAGGAAGGCGGCGCGGGCCATGTAGCCGGTCGCCTCCATCGTCAGGATGAAGAAGAACAGGATCAGGATCTGCGGCAGGAACACCACCACCGAACCGACTCCCGCGATCACCCCATCGGTCAGGAAATCGCGCAGAAGCGAGGCTGGGAGCGCACTGCGCACGCTGTCTCCCAGTGTGGTGAAGCCGGCATCGAGAACGTTCTTGACCGGCTCGGCCCAGCTGAACACGGCCTGGAACACCACGAAGAGCAGCACCAGCAGCACCGGCGGGCCGAGCCACGGGTGCAGCAGCACCCGATCAAGCTGGGCATGGATGCGGTGCTGCGCGGTTTCTGAAAGGATCGCCCCGCGCGCGATCTGGCGCGCCAGCATGCGCCGCTCGGGCGCGGTGACATGCGGACGGTGCGCAGGCTCGGCTTCAAGCGGGCCATCGCGCAGCGCGGCGACTGCGGCGGTGAGTTCGGCCAGTCCGCGCCGCCGCACGGCAACGGTCGGGAACACCGGTACACCTAGCGCTGAAGACAGCGCGGTGGGATCGATCACCAGACCGTCACGCTCGGCAAGGTCGACCATGTTGAGCGCGATGACCACCGGCCTCCCGAGCTCGATGATTTCCTGCGCGAAAACGAGATGCTGTTCGAGATTCGAGGCATCGAGCACGATCACCAGCACGTCGGGCTGCGCTTGCCCGGCCATCTTGCCGAAGATCACGTCGCGCGTGACTTCCTCGTCCGGGCTCGACGGGTTGAGACTGTAGGAACCGGGCAGATCGACCAGTTCGACCGGCTCGCCGCTCGGCAGCACCATGCGGCCGGATTTGCGCTCTACCGTGACGCCGGGATAGTTGGCGATCTTTTGCCGCGCGCCGGTGAGCGCGTTGAAAAGTGCGCTCTTGCCCGCATTGGGATTGCCAACCAGCGCGGCGATCATGGTCTGGCGGGTCATGCGGCAGCCACCGTCAGGGGTTCGACTTGCATCGCCCGGGCATGGACCCGCCGCAGCGCGACCGTCATCCGCCCGATTTCGATCGCGATCGGATCGCGCCCCAGAAACACGCCGCGATAGGCAAGCCGCACTTCAGCGCCTTCCTCGATTCCCAGCGCCTTCAGCCGCTGCGCCTCTTCAGGTACGAGCGCGTCCCACGCAGCGGAGATGATCCGCGCGGGGATGCCAAGGGGGAGTTCATCCAGAGTCACGCAGCGTGCGCTGCCACAGCGTCCGAGTCTTTGCAAGACAATTGCAAGTCATTCGCAATAACTGTTGAAGCTCACCGTGCCGGATAGCGCAGCCGGCCAAGCAGCCGGGTCATGCTGAACGTTTCGTCCTTCGGCTTGGTGAAGCGGGCCTTGGCCTTCTCGAAGCGCATGATGCCGTCGATCCGGCGAGCAAGGAAAGCGCGCGTCTCCTCGCGGTCCTCGCTCTTGTCTACAGCCATGACCGCGAGCGTCGCGGCATAGATCGAGCCGAGGATCGCGCGCTTGGTATAGTGGTTGTAGTCAGTCGCGGTATCGCCTGCGAGCCGCCACATCGCATCGGCACTGCGCCAGGCGAGCTTGGTCGCGGCAGGTACGTTCCAGGGCTTCGCCATCTCGATCAGCGCGGCGCGCAGCGCTTCCTCGCGTCCGGCGATCTGGTCGAGCCGGAAGGTGACGAGCGCGGTGATCCGTTCGCGCACTTTCATCGACGCCAGAAGCTCAGCCGGCAGCGCCTCCGCCATCGCGCGGTCGATGCTACCCGCCCACGCGGCAATCATCGCCATAGCGGCCGATTGCCCACCCTCGCCCTGAAACGCGAAGCGTGCCGCGCCGGGATCTATCTTGGCAATCTCCGCCGCCTCGTTCACCGCCGCTTCGGTCCAGCCATCGAACACGGCCGCTTCGGCGATATGCGGAGCGAGGCTGAAGCGCAGATCCTCGAGCGAGAGGTCTTCGGTGGCAGTGCCGATCATGTGCGGTCCGATCAGAACGAGGGGCCGTAGGTCTTCTTCTGACCTGCGGTGCCGCCCTTGGCCGCATTGGCGAGCTCGCCCGCGACGGGGCTGTCCTTGCCATCGAGCAACGCGTAATCGCGGGCGGAGCGGCCTGAATTGTCCGGACGATCAGGATTGGCGCCCGCCTTCAGGAACGCGCGCACCATGGCGAGATCGCGCCGATGCACCGCGGTGATCAGCGGCGTTTCGCCGGTGTTGTTGGGCTCGTCCACCTTGGCGCCCACGCTGATGAGGTAGTCGACGCCTTCGATGAAACCGAGATTGGACGCGAGCACCAGCGGAGTCGTACCCTTGGCATCACGCGCGTTCACATTGGCCCCATGCGCGACAAGGAACTGCATCCACGTCAGATCGCGCCGTGCCGTCACGATGTGCAGACCGCTTTCGCCGGTGCTGACATCGCGCGTGTTGACGACCTGCGAGCCCGGTACGTTAAGCGCGTCGGTCACCTTCTGGCCGTCCTTCTTGCGCACGGCATCGAGGAACTTGTAGCTTTCGGAAAACTGCGCGTGCGCCGGCACCACAAGACCCGGAACTGGGCCAAGCGCGCCCAGCAGCGCGGCTGCGGCAACGCCTGCGCGAAACGCGCGTGCGATCACGGTCCTGTCCCTCATCACGTCAACCCTGTCCTTCTCGATAAAGCGCGCATTCTGCCCGTCTGGTGACAGACTCGCCCCTTGCAAGGCGCTGGTTAGCAGAGCATGAACCGCCGCGCCATGGACCCCATCAGACCTATTCGTATCCGCATGCGCGCAGCCCTTGCCGCCACCGCGCTTCTTTTGCTCTCCGCTTGCGGCGGTGCCTCCAGCGAGCCACCGCCGCTTGAAGGTGCGGCCATTGGCGGTGATTTCACGCTCGTCGACAAGACCGGCAAGACCGTGCGTACGGCCGATTTCAAGGGCCGCTACACCACGCTCTATTTCGGCTATTCGTTCTGCCCCGATGTCTGCCCGCTCGATCTGCAGGTGCTGATGCAGGGCTATCACCGCTTTGCCAGGGCGCATCCGGACCTTGCAGCGAAGGTTGTCCCGCTGTTCGTGACGATTGATCCGGCGCGCGACAATCCCGCTGCCGTCGGCCAGTTCACCGCGCATTTCGGCAAGGAGCTGATCGGCCTCACCGGCACCGACGCCCAGATCGCCCAGATCGCCAAGTCCTATGCGGTCTACTACAAGAAGGGCGAGGGCACCGGCCCCAATGACTATCTGATGGATCACAGCCGCGCCGCCTACCTCATGGGACCGCAAGGGCAGCCCATCGCGCTGCTGCCGGTAGACAAGGATGCGAACGCGGTGGCAGATGAACTTGCCAAATGGGTGCATTGAAACCCTGATGCCCGGCTCGCCGCCTACTTCCGGCCGTTTCTGGGACAAGCCGATCGAAGCGCTCGCCCGCGACGAATGGGAAGCGCTGTGCGATGGCTGCGGCAAGTGCTGCCTCCACAAGCTGGAAGACGAGGACACCGGCGAAGTCCACCACACCAACGTGGCCTGCCGCCTGCTAGATCTCTCGACCGGGCGCTGCTCCGATTATCGCCACCGCAAGGCGATGGTGCCCGATTGCCTGCGCCTCACCCCCCGGCTGGTGCGCGAAGTGCCCTGGCTGCCCGCGACGTGCGCCTATCGCCTGCGCGCCGATGGCAAGCCCCTGCCTGCATGGCACTACCTCGAATGCGGAGACCGCGAGGAAGTGCGCCGCGCCGGCCATTCGGTGATTGGCAAGGCAGTCAGCGAAGTACTGGCGGGGCCGCTCGAGGAGCACATCGTCCCTGAAGATTTCGCCCCCGGGAGGCGGCGCTGATCTCGCTGCCGCGCATGCTGGCGCGGACACGCAAGCCGGGCGCAGCAACCCCCACGCCCGCGCCCCGCGTGCTCTGCGTGGGCGACCGCGAGCTTCCCATCGTGGTCCGCCGCCTGCGCGCCGCGCGGCGCATCACCCTGCGCCTTGCGCCCGATGGCAGCGAGGCGCGCATTTCGATGCCGGAATGGGGTCGCACCGCCGATGCCTTGCGGTTTGCCGAACAGCGCCGCGATTGGCTTGCCGCACAGCTCGCGCGCATCCCCGCCCCGGTGCGGATCGAGCCCGGCAGCACGCTCGCCTATCGGGGCGAGACCTTGCGCATCGAATGGCGCGAAAGTGCACCCCGCCGTCCCGCACTTCAGGCCGGAGCGCTTGTCATCGGCGGGCCGCTGAACAGCATCGAAAGCCGTCTGCGCCGCTGGATGGAGGCCGAAGCGATGCGCCTCACCGGCGAGGATCTTGTGCACTATTGCGCCCGCGCCGGCAAGCTGCTGCCGAAACTGGCGCTTTCGCGCGCGCTGCGGCGCTGGGGCAGTTGCAGCAGCCGGGGTGTCATCCGCATCAACTGGCGCCTCATCATGGCTCCCGATTTCGTGCGCCGCTCGGTCGTCGCGCACGAAGTGGCGCACATGACGCATTTCGACCACAGCCCGGCGTTCCATGCCCATCTGGCCGAGCTATACGAAGCGCCGATTGAGCATGCGAACCGCTGGCTCAAGACAGAGGGCCGAAGTCTTTACCACCCGTTCGGGTGATGACCCTTCAGGCCAATCATCGCGCCGCCACTGGCGCGCGAGGCACGCACGTTCTATCTAGACACGCATGAAAGAGTTTTTCCGCAACGTCTCCCCCGTGCGCGCAGCCAAGGATCTGTGGCGGATCCTCGGTGCGCCGAGCGAGTTCCGCTTTCGCTCGCTGGCGCTGGCGATGCTCGTGACGGGCGGGATTTTCTCGGTGATGTGGCAGCAGGGCGGCCGCGGCCTGCCTCGTCCGCCCGAAGTGATCTATTTCGAAAGCTGGCGCGCCGATCGCAGCGATGCCGAAATCGTCGCTGGCAATATCGCGGCAACGAAGAAAGCTCGCGCCGAAGAGGCTGAAGAACAGGCCCGCGCCGAGGATGTGCGCAAGATGTACAAGGCAGTCGGTGCCGCCACCGGGCTCGATACCGAAGCGATGGACCGCCAGGGCAAGGCCGAGCGTGCGGCACAGGCCCGCGCCGAGGAAGCGCGCAACAAGGCGCTGCTTGATCGTCTGGTGGTGAAGCCCTCGGCCAGCGCAGCCCCAGCCGCCGCCAAGGCGCCCTGAACCTGGTGGCCTTCAGCGATGCCGATTGGCTCGATGCCGCCGCCGCGCTGGCGGCGCGCGGGCGTCCGCTCAGCCGGCCCAATCCCGCCGTCGGTGCGCTGATCGTGAAGGATGGCCGCGTGATCGGACGCGGCTGGACCCGCGCCGGCGGCCGCCCTCACGCCGAAGCAGAAGCGCTAGCGCAGGCAGGCTCTGCAGCGCGCGGCGCCGCGGCCTATGTCACCCTCGAACCCTGCGCGCACGAAAGTCCGCGCGGTCCAGCCTGCGCGCATAGCCTGCGCGAGGCCGGCCTCGCCCGCGTGGTGATCGGCTGCGAAGACCCCGATCCGCGCACCGCTGGCGCCGGGATCGCGATGCTGCGCGCTGCCGGAATCAATGCCGTACTGCTGCCCTCGCCCGCCGCCACCCGCTCGCTCGAAGGCTACTTCACTCGTGCGCGCGCAGACCGTCCGTACATGACACTCAAGCTCGCCACTTCGCTTGATGGCTGCATTGCCATGGCCGATGGCACCAGCCAGTGGATCACCGGCCCCGCAGCGCGCGCGCACGGCCACGCCATGCGCGCGCACTGCGATGCGATCCTTGTTGGCGGCGAGACGCTGCGCGCCGATTCGCCCCGGCTCGATGTGCGTTTGCCTGGCCTCAAAGCACGCAGCCCCGCGCGCTGGGTGCTGACGCGCGGCACCGCGCCCGAAGGCTGGCAGACCGTTGCCGATCCCGCATCAAGCAGCTTCGGAGATGCGCAATATCTCCTCATCGAAGGCGGCGCAGGCGCGGCTGCGGCGTTCCTTGCCGCCGACCGGGTCGACCGGCTGCTGCTCTACCGCGCCCCTGTCCTGATCGGCGCGGGGCGGCGCGGCCTTGGCGATATCGGCCTCGGCTCGCTCGCCGAAGCGCACGGCCGCTGGCAACTCATCGACCAGCGGCGGCTTGGCAGCGATACGCTCGACGTCTACGACCGCACTCGCTGAAGGAGAAACCCATGTTCACTGGCATCGTCACCGAAGTCGGCCGCATCCGCGCCATTGCGACCAAGGGCGATACGCGCGTGACGATTGCCTGCGCGATGGACCCGGCGAAGATCGCCATCGGTGCCTCGATCGCCTGCTCGGGGGTCTGCCTGACGGTCGTCGATCGCGGCGGCACTGCTGGCGACAGCTGGTTTGCCGTCGATGTCTCGGGCGAAACGATCCGCCGCACCGCCCCCGCGCAGTGGCACGAACATGCCGCGCTCAACCTTGAACCTGCCTTGAAGCTGGGAGATGAACTCGGCGGCCATATTGTGACGGGCCACGTCGATGCTGTCGGCAATGTCGTCGCGGCCCAGCGCACCGGCGGCTCGTGGCACGTCGTCGTCGCCGCGCCGCCGGAACTGGCGCCCTACATCGCAGCCAAGGGCTCGATCACTGTCGACGGCGTATCGCTCACGGTCAACGATCTGGCGGACCAGCCGGACGGCACCTGCCACTTCATGCTCAACATCATCCCGCACACCGCGGAAGTGACCACGCTGGGCACGCTCGCGCCGGGGCGCGAGGTCAATCTCGAGATCGATGTCCTCGCCCGCTATCTCAAGCGGATGCAGAGCCTCGCAGCGGTGGGCTGATCAGCCCTTGCGCCTGTCCAGCCCGATTAGCCTGCCCGATTAGCCTGCTACGTCGTTCAGCGCGCTGATGAAGCTCTCGATATTGCTGGTCGTCAGCCCCGCGATGTTCACGCGGCCCGATCCCGCCATATAGACGCCGTGCTTCTCGCGCAGCGCCATGATCTGCTCGCCCGAAAGCGGCAGCATCGAGAACAGGCCCTTCTGATGTCCGAGCGGAGCCATGTTGATCGGCCCGATCGCTTGCGCGGCGGCAAGGCGGTTGCGCACTTCGGCCATACGCGCGCGCATCGCGGTCAGCTCGTCGATCCACTGCGCCGTCAGCGTCTTGTCACCCAGGATCAGCCGCACGGCCGCAGCGCCGTGATCGGGCGGCATCGACCAGCTTGCCCGCGCGATCGTGCTGCCGTTGGCCACGGCATTGGCCAGCGCCGTGGTATCGCTCGTCACCGCGTAGAACGCGCCGACCCGGTCGCGGTAGAGCCCGAAGTTCTTGTCGCAGCTGTAGGCCACCAGCGCTTCCGGCACCGCAGCGAGCACCTTGCGCAGGCCATAGGCATCGGCTTCCATCCCGTCGCCGAGGCCCTGATAGGCAAGGTCGATCAGCGGCAGCACGCCCGAAGCCGCCACCATCGGCGCGATCTCGTCCCACTGGGCGGGCGTGTAGTCCACGCCGGTGGGGTTGTGGCAGCAACCGTGGAGCAGCACGACATCACCCGGTGCGGCATCCGCCAGCGCGCCGCGCAGCGCTTCGAGATCGGCCGTGCCGTCAGCCGTCATGTGCTGGAAGGTCTTGAGCTCAAGACCAACGGCCGCGACGATCTGCGCGTGGTTGGGCCATGACGGCGTGCCCATCAGGATCCGCCTGGCGCCCGCGCGCGCGGCAACTTCCACCGCAAGCCGCACCGCACCGGTGCCGCCGGGTGCCTGCATGCCCTCTACCCGGCTGCGGTCGAAATCGGTGCCGAACACATAGGGGATCAGCGCATGGACAAAGCCCATGTCGCCTTCCGGCCCGAGATAAGCCTTGGAATCCTGCGTTTCGAGCAGAATGCGCTCGGCCGCCTTGATCGCCCCGAACACCGGCGTATCGCCCTCGCCAGTGCGATAGACACCCACGCCGAGGTCGATCTTGGTCGGCCGCGGGTCGGCATTGTGGAGCTTGATCAGCGCAAGCAGCGCGTCGGCGGACTGGGCGTTCAGGGTCTCGAGCATGGGCGCGCCTTTGCCCCCAAACCGCGCGCGGCACAAGAGGCAGCGGGCATGCCCTATGCGCTCAGAACGGCATCCACTTCTGGCTGCGGCTGAACTTCATGTAGCCCGCGTTGACGCCAAGCCGAAGCCCCGCACCAAAGCGCACCGGGATCACCACGATATCGCCGCGGCGCAAATAGCTCACGTTGAACCCGCCAACGAAATAAGCCTGTCCCTCGCCCGCACCGAAGCGCTTGAACAGATCTTCGCCGTCGTGAAGGTTATAGACGAGGACGAAGGTGTTCGCCGCATTGGCACCGAGATCGAAACCCAGCGACGGCCCCGTCCAGTAGACAGGCCGCTCGCCTTCGATCTTGTGGTGCAGCGTGCCCGAACCGTAGCGCAGCCCGACAACCACCGCGCCGCCAGCCTCGCGCCCGGTGATGTAGGCGTTTGGCTGGCCCTGCTTCTTGAGGATATCCTGGATCATCAGCGCGAGGCCCTTGGCGCCCTTGCCGAACACCCCTTCTGCCGCGCCGATCAGGTCATCCTCGCGGTAGGCCGTGCCATCAGCCGCCGTGCCCTTTGCCGGGCCGGCTGGTGGGATCGAGGCCATGCCCGGTGCGGCCGATGCGCTGCCTGCGACGGGCGATGAGAATGATGGTTCGCCGGTGCTCGTCGTTGCCGCAGGCGCCGCCGGTGCGCTTGGCGGCGGAGCAGGCGGCGGCGTGGTCACCGGCGCGCCGGGTTTGGCCGCGAGGTCCGCGTCAATCGCGGTGTTGGGGTCGATCTGCTGGACCTGCGCCTGCGCGCTGGTGCCCAGCACCAGTCCCCACATGGCAAGCCCGATCGCGACACTTTGGCACAGCTTCATTGTGCAATTCCCATCTTGCGGCCCGTTACCGGTTCTTCGGCCGGAACCTTCGTCATTCTATCACGCCCTCATCTCTTGGCCCGACACAATGAACCGGCGATGAGCCGAGTCGATTTCGCGTCGAGGCGAATCCACAGCGGCCGCCCGAATTGGAGGCGCAAACACCCGCAGGAAGCCCCTTGCCGCCCCCCCACTCCCTCGCTATAGCGCCCGCTCGCCGCTGCGATCCGGAGACGTGGGTGAGTGGCTGAAACCAACGGTTTGCTAAACCGTCGTACTGGTAAATCCGGTACCGAGGGTTCGAATCCCTCCGTCTCCGCCATTTCCGCCATTTTTTCGAACATTTCAGCTTCCCTCCGGGGTTACAGACCGTTGGGGATGTGACGACTTTTGTGCCTTCCCCAGTCGGGCCACGTTCTGTTGGTCTGGTGTGAGGTGTGCCAGGTACATCTCGGTCGTCTGGATGCTCGTGTGTCCGAGAATGCCCTGAAGTGTGTAGATGCTGCCTCCCTTTCGGAGGTACTGAACCGCGAAAAGGTGGCGCAAATCGTGGAATCTGAAGCGGACGAACCCCTTCAAGGTTTGTGTCAACTTTCGTGCCACCGCACCGAACTGGGATGACACCCAGTCGATGGTCAGGCCTTTGCCTCTCCAGAAGACAATTCCTGAGTAGGTGGTCCGTGGTTGTCGCTTAAGGATTGCCAGTGCTCGAGCCGATAGCGGCACCGCCCGAAGCTTGCTCCCCTTCGTCTTGTGGATCGTGGCGATGCGGCGCTTGGTATCGATGCAGCTCCATTCGAGCTGGACGATTTCATCCTGACGCATGCCCGTCTCGATCGCGAAGGAGCAGATGTCAGCAATCTTGGTGGGCAGGGCGTCGATCATTGCCGCGATCGACGCCTGTTGAGGCAGGACGATAGGAATGCGCCGCTCCGGGATGCGCTTCCTGTTCACCGCGTGGGCATGATTGTCCACGATCCAACCTTCGTCCTGTGCCACGGCAAGAACCGAGGATATGGCCGTGAGATCGCGCCTGATGGTCGCATTACTGACCCCAAGGGCGCGGCGCCCCTTGATCAGTTCACGCAGGCAGACGCCGTCAACGTCCTTGATCTGCCTGTCTTCCAGCCAGGATCGGCATTGGTTGAAGCTGACAATATAGCGCCGGTATGAATTCTCCGAGATGAGCGACAAGGCCACCTCGTTCCAGGCGATGACGGCGTCCTGCCAGGTCTTCGGCGGGGTGATCCCGTGCCTGACCTCGTCCTCGATCTGGCTCTTCAGCTTCTCTAGCGCGCGGACAGCCTTCGCTTCGGCCCGCTTCGCAGGCTCAACACGGACATGTAGAGACTTGCGGTATGTTCGTCCGGCAACCTGGAAACGCGCGTGGTAGGTATCGCCTCGGATATAGATGTTCTTTGCCATTTTTCGGGCTTTCCGGGCGTCTGCTGCGCCCATTTCCTCAATAGGTCGATGTCGAAGGTCCAGCGGCCCACAGGCTTCGCTGCACCGGGGATCTGGCCTTGGGCCGCGAGGTTCTGGAGTGTTCGGATGCATATGCCGGTGATCCGTACGGCGTCGTGGATCGTCACGCGTTCAAGCTGCATCAGTTGCGTTTCCGTTCGCCTTCGCTTCTTCACCATCGGGTCCTCCTCGCTTGAAAGATTTGTCTATGCCCGGTGGAAAGGTTGGATCTCGAAGCGCTCGACGCGCCTGATCCAAGGTCGAGGCCGGCATTTTCCGGCCATATCTGGGAAACGGTCAGCCCGATCGCATCGGCAATCGCACGTTGCACTCTGACTGAAGTGGAGCGCCCACTTGCAACCAGCGACACAGCAGTTCGAGACACGCCAAGTTCGCGAGCGATCTGCGCATAGCTCGACCCATGAAGCCGTAAGAGGTCCTTGATCAGGCGCGGGGTGTCGATCTGGTTTGTCATTTCCGGAGCTTCCGGTAAGTTATGGACTGATTCCACATATAACGTCATCCTTCATAAACGGGAAGATATCTTCACAATGTCAGTTGGCAAGCGAATTGAGGCCATCCGCAAGCGAGCCGAGCTCTCGCAGGAGGCGTTCGCAGAAAAGCTGGGGTTCTCGAGGCGGACACTGCACGCCTGGGAGAAAGACCAGACGCCACCGCCTGTGGTGGCTCTCGTCAGGCTCAGGGAAGTATTCGATGTCGACCCCGAATGGGTCATCATGGGAGACGACCTTACGCCCCCTCGGCACTATCATCCGATTGATTGGGATCTCTATGACGAGGTGGTCCGCGAAGTCGCCAAGATCGCCACAGAAGTCCGCCTCGTTCTAACAGACCAACAACTCGAACGACTGGCCCGGATAGAGTTCGCCAACGGCACGCGATTCGTTGCCACAGACCGTGCCCGCCTGACGCAATATCTGCGAGCAATGTCATTGGAGAGGTGACTTCGATGGAACGCGATTCCCGAGAGAAATTTGCAGCCGACATTCGCAGGCAGGAAGTTACCTCGCCGGACTGGCGAAAGGTGCGTCTGTGCGCTCTGGTTGCCGCAGTGCTGGGGTTGACGGGGCTGTACCTCGGCCGCCTCGATCCCGCCTACGCCGGTGTCGAATATGCGCTTTATGCCACCGCTTTCGTTTTCGGCTTGGCCGTCGTAGCGCTGATGCAAGTACAGCGCCTCTTCATCAAGAAGCCCCCAATGGAGTGACCGCAGTGGCCAGGCCGCCTGTCGGCAACCTGGCTTCACACGCGGGCGACGACAGCCGCTCAAGCCACTTGATCTGTGAGCAACCGCCTCGCATCACTCATCAAAGCGTTGGCGATCCTCGGCGGCAGACTGTCGCTCGAAGAATGATCGGCACGGATTTCCGGACCGAAGAGGTGCTCAAGCTTCCACAAGAGCCCGGCAATGTCCGGGGCAGGAATGACCAGCATATGCTCCGTCAGCTGGCAAACTACACCGCATAACCGCTCATCCTCCAAGCAGGCGGCTTCCCATTCATCCGTGGGCAGCTCGGTCGACTGGTCGGACAGAGCGTCGAAGATTTCATCCTTGTAGTTCTTGAAGCTACGGTTCGCGGCATCGAATGCCGCCAAGGTCAGCGACCAGCGCTGGCTCGATTGATTAGTCGCGGCGGTTATCGAGACGTGCATGTTCATGGTATTGCTCCTTGGTCAGGCCGGCAAGTGCCGGCCCGCCTTCCTCGATCATCGACCAAACAAGCGGAACTCGAATTCAGCAGTTGGCATCATAGCGGGCGTCGCCACGGGGATATGGACTTCGCTGGCTGCCTGGTCGGTTGCTGAAATCAATGCGAAGCGGTTTCGACCATCGCATACAGGGCAGCGCCGCACTTGCTTGCGTACACCTTGCAATGTGATGCGATCCCCGAACCTCAAGGCCAGGTCCATTGGATCCGTGGTCACCGAATAGCAGCCCGTCGCGCACGAAATTTGCAGGCGCAGCCCCGCAGCCTGTGCATCGGGTAGCGACAGGAACAATAGTCTGACCCGCTGCATTCGTCGTGCGCTTGAGCCAGTGATGAGGCGGGATTGCTCTGGCCAGGTGTTGAGCAGCTGCGCGCCGGACCTCAACAGTCTCTGCGCCCACACCGTTTCCGCCATGACGCTCTCCGCCCGGTTCCGGTGGGTCTCGAGTATCCTGAATATCGGCATCGTGCCCGCACGGATCAGCTCCCCCATCCGCTCGTACAGCTTGCCTCGCTCCGAATCGGGAATGACGGCATGGCGCAAGTGAGAGCGGATTCGCCCTCGCACATTGCCGGATTGCCCGGTGTAGATCGCTGCACCTGGCAGAATCCCGTCCGGATCAGGCTGCGTGGGATCGATGATGACATAGTTCGCATAAGCACCTGACGGCACCAGCGCCGCGGCCTCGACGGCAATGGCGTGAAACTTGGCGCGAAGGCCGTCCGAGATTTGCGGTGGTTTGATGGGCATTCGATGATCCTTTCCGAGTTGCTCAACTCGACCTCATCATCGCCCCCTCCTCTCTCCTTGGTTCTGGGGCCTCGGCACGACAGTGCCGGGTAGCTTCCGGGCGCACTCACCTTTCTGCATTTTCGACTTAGCGCCCCCAAATTTTGAGCCTATGCAGAAAGGATTTCTCATCATTTTTTCAGAGTGTTAGAGGAATTGGCTGAGCGGCACCGCACTGCTTCAAGCGGCTTCCTACTGCCAATTTTTCTCCCTTGCAGATAAGCTAATGCGGAGATTGCGCACCACTTTCTCCGCATCTTATGCGGCGAATACCGCTTGCATTGCAGAGAGAATCCGACATATTCCCCGCAAGAAGTGCGGAGATTATGCGCTACAGTCACCTGAGACCGGAATGGCCAAAGTATCACTGGCGCGAGGCGGAATTCGCAAATCAGTTGGCTGCCGTTCGGCACCGGCAAGGTAGGCTGATCGGTCGGATGGAGAGCCTTGGCTTCGAGTTGCGCAGCGAAGCCATGCTGGCGACACTTACGGATGATGTGATCAAATCCAGCGAAATCGAAGGGGAGGATCTCAACCGCCAGCAGGTGCGCTCATCGATCGCTCGCCGCCTCGGAATGGATATTGCGGGTGCCGTCCACTCGGACCGGAATGTCGAAGGCGTCGTTGAAATGATGCTCGACGCCACTCAAAACTTTGCGCGACCCCTGACCGAAGCGCGCATGTTCGACTGGCACGCCGCGCTGTTTCCGACAGGCCGAAGCGGGACGACGCGCATAACGGTTGGCGCATGGCGATTGGATGAGGAAGGCCCGATGCAAGTCGTCTCCGGCCCTTGTGGTCGCGAGAAGGTGCATTATCAGGCGCCAGCTGCCGATCGGTTGGCCCGCGAAATGGACGCGTTCCTCGCATGGTTCGAAGGCCCGACTGACTGCGACGCGGTCATCAAGGCCGCCCTGGCGCACCTGTGGTATGTCGCTATCCACCCGTTCGACGACGGCAACGGCCGCATCGCCCGCGCTATCGCCGACATGGGCCTCGCTCGCTCGGAAGACAGCCCGCAGCGGTTCTACTCGATGTCCGCCGAGATCCGGCACCGGCGCAAAGGGTATTACGACATTCTCGAGAAGACCCAGAAGGGCGACCTCGATGTCACAGATTGGCTGGTCTGGTTCCTCGATTGCCTGGATGGCTCCATCAGCCGGTCAGAGAATGAATTGCAGCATGTGCTGGCAAAAGCCCGCTTCTGGGAGGAACACCGAGAGACGCCACTCAACGATCGCCAACGGCTGATGCTCAACAAGCTGATCGATGGCTTCGAAGGAAAGCTCACCTCGTCGAAGTGGGCGATCATTGCCAAGTGTTCTCAGGACACGGCGCTGCGCGATATCGAGGCTTTGATTGCTGTTGGAATTCTTGGAAAGGAGCCCGCTGGCGGACGGAGCACCAGCTATGATCTCGTTCAGTCCGGGATCGGGAGGCCAAATGCCATCGGTTGACCCATCGGTTTGCTGGCCCTAACCTCATCGCAATCGCACCCGCCCGGCCTCTGTCGACAATGACATGCACACTGGGCGGGTCTTTTTTTCGCCGACGTCAATCGGCGTGGCTCGTAACCTCAAGCCAAGCCGATCCGCTCCGATTACAATCGGCCAAATTTGGCCAATTGTATTGCGAGATCGCCATTATCTGTCCATATATGGACAAATGATTCTGACCATCAATGAACAGCGCGATGCCTTGGGGCAACGCATAAAAACGCGTCGCATTGCATTGAACTTCACGCAACAGGTCGCCGCCGAGCGGGCTGGCGTTGCTTACCGCACATGGCGGCGCATGGAGACTGACGGCAGCGCCTCGATAGATGATCTGATTCGTGCGGCGTATGCACTCCGGTGCGAGGACGGGATCGAGGCGCTATTCCCTGAACCAGTAGCGCGAAGCATGGACGAGTTGCTGGAGTTGCAGCGCCAGGCCGCGAAGAAGAAGGTGCGACAGCGAGCAGGAAAAGCGAAATAGGTCGTGCTACATTTCGGACTGAAGCCAACGCAACACGTCGTCCGCGACTGTCGAAGCCCCAAGGGTCTTGAGCTCACATTCCCACACAACGCGCGTCCGCCATCCTGCCGCAGCGAGGCCGTCGAGATTGCGCTGATCTCTCGAAACGTTCGCCGCAAACTTGTCATTCCAGAATTGTGGGCGCGTTGCCGGAACGGTTGCGTACCTGCACCCCTCATGTCGGTGCCAGAAGCAGCCATGAACGAAGATCACGGCTTTCCAGCGCGGCAGGACAATATCCGGGCGCCCGGGCAAGTTCTTTGCATGTGTCAACGCCGGTATAAAAAGGGGCCAGCCACCGGTTTAAAAGTGGGCCAGTC
>CAZQEH010000070.1:0-16801 GCA_964592205.1 uncultured Novosphingobium sp. | reverse complement strand
AGGCGCGCACCAACAAGCTGAAGGGGCCGATCCTGTGCCTCGTCGGCCCGCCGGGTGTGGGCAAGACCTCGCTGGGCAAGTCGATCGCCAAGGCGACAGGCCGCCAGTTCGTGCGCCAGTCGCTGGGCGGCGTGCGCGATGAGGCAGAGATTCGCGGCCACCGGCGTACCTATATCGGCTCGCTGCCGGGCAAGATCGTGACGAATCTTAAAAAGACCGGCACATCGAACCCGCTGTTCCTGCTCGATGAAATCGACAAGCTGGGCCAGGACTTCCGCGGCGATCCCGCCTCGGCGCTGCTCGAGGTGCTTGACCCCGAGCAGAATGCAAAGTTCCAGGATCATTACCTTGAGCTCGATATCGACCTCTCGGACGTGATGTTTGTGTGCACTGCAAACAGCCTCAACCTGCCGCAGGCGCTGCTCGACCGCATGGAAATCATCCGGCTCGAGGGCTATACCGAAGACGAGAAGGTCGAGATCGCCGAGCGCCACCTGATTGCCAAGCAAATCGAGGCGCATGGACTGAAGCAGGGCGAATTCACGCTTGAGCCCGCGGCTCTGCGTGACCTCATCCGCTACTACACCCGCGAGGCCGGTGTCCGCACGCTGGAGCGCGAGATTGCGCGGCTGGCGCGCAAGGCACTTCGGCGGATTCTGGAGAAGAAGGATACCGCCGTCAGCGTGACGCCGGAAAACCTCGCGGACTTTGCCGGTGTGCGCAAGTTCCGCCATGGCATGTCCGATGACGAGAACCAGGTCGGCGCGGTGACGGGCCTTGCCTGGACCGAAGTCGGCGGCGAACTGCTGACGATCGAAAGCGTGACGGTGCCCGGCAAGGGCGCGGTCAAGACCACCGGCAAGCTCGGCGAAGTGATGAGCGAGAGCGTCCAGATGGCGTTCAGTTTCGTCAAGGCGCGCGGGCCGCAGTACGGGATCAAGCCCTCGATCTTCAACCGCAAGGACCTCCACATCCACTTGCCCGAAGGCGCGGTGCCCAAGGACGGTCCGAGCGCGGGCGTGGGCATGGTGACGGCAATGGTCTCGACCCTCACCGGCATCCCGGTGCGTGCGGACGTTGCGATGACCGGCGAAGTCACGCTGCGCGGGCGCGTGCTTGCGATCGGCGGCCTCAAGGAAAAGCTGCTCGCAGCGCTGCGCGGCGGCATCAAGACGGTGCTGATCCCCGAAGAGAACCGCAAGGATCTTGCGGAGATCCCGGCGAACATCCGCGAGGGGCTGGAGATCCTGCCGGTGAGCCATGTCGATGAAGTGCTGGCGCGTGCGCTTGCAGCGCCGATCGAGGCCATCGAATGGACCGAGGCTGACGAAATGGCGGCGGGGCCAGCCCCGGCGCTCGGCGGCGGAGCGGCAACGCCCACCGCACACTGACGGCGCGTGTTTTGCGGTGCAGCATAAAAATTAATGCTGCACCCTCGCGCTGCAGCATTAATCTTTGCGGGGCCAGTCGCTCACCGCCAGTCGCAAGGGCTGGTGTGTTTCGTCGGGGAGCGTAGGGATTCCGGCGCTTTTGGGCGTTTTTCGCTTTGACAGCCAATTCTTTCTCGGCTCTCTTCCCGCCACCCGAATTTCGATTCAGGCAACCGATTGTTTGCATAAAAAGCCAATGGGGGTTCCGCAATGAACAAGAATGATCTGATCAGCGCTGTGGCCGATGCGAGCGGTCTTTCGAAGGGTGATGCGACGAAGGCGGTTGAAGCCGTATTCGACAGCGTCACCGTTGCGCTGGCCAAAGGTGATGAAGTACGTCTCGTCGGTTTCGGCACATTCTCGGTCGCCAAGCGCAAGGCCTCGACCGGCCGCAACCCGCGAACGGGCGAACCGATGTCGATCAAGGCCTCGGCCCAGCCGAAGTTCAAGGCCGGCAAGGGCCTGAAGGACGCCGTCAACTAACGCAAAGACAGGCATTTCGCGGAGCCTTGCTGGGCCACGCAGGAAACGCACCAAAAACGCCGCGCCGGGATGCCGGGGCGGCGTTTTTGGTTTGGCTACTCTGGCAGACCTATTTCCCCAGCTTGATCAGTGCCGTTGGTGCAGTTGAGGTGCGGGCATCCACTTTCCAGTCAAGCCGGCTGAGGCCGCTCGCTGCCTCGGCCTGCGGGCCCTCGTCGGTATTGTTGGCAAGGATCTGGCCATCGGTGCGCAGTGTGAAGGTACCCTCGGCGATCGGCGGGCCGCCCGCGCCGGGCTTGGCACCGGGTGTGTCAACGCTCTTCAGGCCACCCATCGCGCCCGCCATGGCGCCAAGCCCGGGCATCACCGGGTTTGCCGCTGCCGTGCTGAACGCCGGCGCATCGACCCGCACGCTGCCATCAGCGCGGCGGATCACCGAAACGAACGGCATGACCATCGGCAGCCGCTCGATCGTGGGGAAGGTGAAATCATGGTCGAGCCGCCCGGTCGCAGTATAATCGACCTCGAACTTGCCCGCGCCCTTGCTGACGACCGAGGCGTAGCCCTGCTGGCGCGCGAGGCGCTGCGCGAAGGCTTCGGCGGCCTTGGGATCATCGGGATCGATGCCGCCCATGAAGGCCTGCATCATCTTGCGGTTCTGCGCATCCTCCTGCGCCTTGGCCGCCTTGTGCTCCTTCTGGTCATCGTTCCACTTCGCGCGCTGCTGGGCGATTTCGGCCGCGCTGCAATCGTGCGTCTCGTCGGTCTTCGGATCGGAGCAGGGCTGGGGCTCGAACGGTTCGGGCGTGAAGGGTTCCGCCTTGGCACCCTTGCTACCCTGCGCCAGCGCGGCAAGGATGATCTCGCCCTTGTAGTGAAACGTGAACGTCCCATCGCGGCGCACCGCAAGATCGCTGGCGAAGCGGCCCGGCAGGACCATGCAGCCGGCGAGCAAGAGCAGAGCGGAAACGGCACCGAGCATGGCGGTGATCCGGCGTTTGGCAATCATGGCTCATCCCCCCTTTCGCGGGAAGAGGGCCGGCTGGGTCAGTCGGTCTCGCCCCGAGTCGCAACAGCATAGAGCGCAATTGCTGCCGCATTCGAAACATTGAGGCTTTCTACCGCGGAAGCAATCGGCAGCCGGGCGATGGAATCGCAATGCTGCGCGACATTGTGCCGCAGCCCTTCGCCTTCCGCGCCGAGCACCAGCGCAACGGGGCCGGCCGGGACCGCCGAGGGAAACACTGCCTGGCCATCGCCATCGAGCCCGATGCGCCAGTAGCCGGCTTCGGCGATCTGTTCGAGCGCGCGGGCAAGATTGACCACGCGCACCCAGGGCACCACTTCGAGCGCGCCAGAGGCTGACTTGGCGATCGTGCCGGATTCGGGCGGTGCGTGGCGATCCTGTGTGATCAGCGCGGCGGCACCGAATGCGGCGCAGCTTCTAAGGATCGCGCCGACATTGTGCGGATCGGTGACCGAATCGAGAATGACGAGCGTGCGGCCGTCAGCCTCGTCAAGCACATCAACCAGCGCGACATCATCGAGCGCGAGGCAATCGAGCACCAGACCCTGATGCGGCGCATCGCGCGCGACAAGGCGGGCTAGATCGGCGGCCTGCGCATATTCGACCGGGAGCGAGGTGGGCAGTTCGGCATCGTTGTCGTCCAGCAAGGACTGGATCGCCTCGCGCGTGCCCCACAGCTTCTTGGCACTGCGCGCCGGGTTGGTGAGCGCAGCTTCGACCGCATGACGACCCCACAGCCGCACCGCACCGGTTGAAGCCCGTCCCGAGCCGCGCCCGCCCTGCATCCGCCCGGCGCGCCCGCGCATGGCCTTCTGGCGTCCGGTGGTTTCATCGCGCTTGGGCATTGCCTGGCTTTCCGTGCTTGCAAGATATCCCATGACCCATGCCAGCCGCCCCATTGACAGGCAAGGCTGTTGACAGGCGGGCAGCGCTTCGCCAAAGGGGCGCCTCACTCGGCCGGAGCCGCCTTTTTCCACGAAGAGGCGGCGCACAATCGGGGGCGTGCTCCCGGACCGGCAACACTGGTGTGGACAGGTGGCCGAGTGGTTAAAGGCAGCAGACTGTAAATCTGCCCGCGCAAGCGTACGCTAGTTCGAATCTAGCCCTGTCCACCACCAACCTTCCCGTATCGAGACGCAGAACCCCGTAGAAACCCGCAGAAATCTGCGGTATTCTTCCCGCGCAGGCCCGCCTGCGCCCGCCACATTCCGCCTCAAGCCGGAGGGGGGTGTGGGAGGAATGTGGGAGTAAATCGCGTTACTCCCACACTCCGATTCCCGAATGTGGGAGAAGAAAGTGTGGGAGTAAGTCATGGGCAAACTCACGGCTCTGGCAATCAAGGCAGCTTTGGCGAATCCCGGCACCTATGCCGACGGTGACGGACTTTTGCTTAGGGTCGATAAGCGGGGCGGGGCCTACTGGGTCCTGCGCTTGCAGCGTGACGGTAAGCGGCAGGACATAGGGCTTGGCAGCGCCAAGGTGCTTTCGCTGGCAGACGCGCGGGACAAGGCCAATCAGCTACGAAAAGCGGTCAAGGTAGATCGCCGGGACGTTCTGGCCGAGAAGAAGGACGAAGCTGCGGCGAAGGTGACATTTCGCGACGCCGCGCGCCAGTA
The DNA here is from genome assembly GCA_964592205.1 of uncultured Novosphingobium sp. Classification (GTDB taxonomy): domain Bacteria; phylum Pseudomonadota; class Alphaproteobacteria; order Sphingomonadales; family Sphingomonadaceae; genus Novosphingobium. The sequence goes on along the minus strand of CAZQEH010000070.1, from coordinate 12,245 downwards.
CCATGCCGAGAACGAAGGGGGCTGGAAAAGCGACGCCTACGCGCGCCAGTGGCTTGCCAGTCTGGAAAACTATGCCTTCCCCAAACTGGGCAAGTTGCCGACGGGCAGCATTCTGGCGTCTGACATAATTGAGGTCGTCACGCCGATCTGGCAGGAAATCCCAGAAACCGCGCGGCAAGTGCGCAATCGGATTTGCGCGGTGCTAGATTATTCCCATGCCAAGGGCTGGCGCTCCACTGAAGCGCCATCGGGGAATGGCAGCTTGAAAGCGGGGCGGGGCCTGCCAAGGCAGGTCAAGGGGCGCGAAAACCGAAAGGCTATGCCTTATGTCGCTCTCCCCGGTTTCTTGACTGCGCTGCGCCGCAAGCCGACCTACGGAAAGCTGGCGCTTGAACTCCTAATTTTGACCGGCGTGCGTAGCCAAGAGGTCCGACTGGCGACATGGGCCGAATTTGATCTTGAGGCTCGTTTGTGGACCATCCCAGCCGATCACATGAAGCGGAGCAAGACGCACATGGTCCCCCTTTCAGACGCCGCTATGGCGGTTCTGGCAAAGGCGGCAGCGTTCAAGCTGGAGGGCAGCGAGCAAGTGTTTCCCGGCGCGGGCGGCAAGTCAATGTCGGATATGACGCTGCTCAAGGTGCTGCGCGATATGAGCGAACCGTTCCACGTTCACGGCTTCCGCTCTGCCTTCACCGACTGGGCAGCGAACGAGGGCCATTCCGATGCCGTGGTAGAAGCTGCCCTGGCACACAAGACGCCGGACGCGGTGCAAGCTGCATATCGCCGAACAACCTATCTCGGCACGCCCGACAATCCCGGCGCACGCGTGACGCTGATGGAAGCATGGGGGCGGTATTGCACTGGCGTTGCGGTCACCGGCAACGTTGTGCCCATGCGAGCGGCTGGCAACGCATGAGCGAGGAGCAAGATAACCCCGACGCATCATTGGGCTGGCCGGATCACCTTGCGCCAATCGGAGATTTTGGCGAACGCGAAATCTGGTCGCGTGCTCTTGTCGAGATCGGGTTGCAGGCTGCGGACCTCGCGCCGCTGGCAAGCCATTTGCGGAGCGGTTTTCCTATCCCCCAATCTTTGGCCGACAAGATTGCAGATGCCTTGGAGGGGAAGCCCGATGCCTTGTGCAAGATCACTGCGAAGCGGTCCAAAGTCGGGCGAGCGCACGACCGATCGAAGCAATCCCGGCACGTCGAAATCGCGATGGCAGCATATCGGCGGCTGAGCGGAATGCAGCGGGGCGAGTACGATTCACACATCGTTGCAGTGGCGGACGAATTCGGCGTGAGCAAAACCACCGTCGAAACCGCGCTTCGGGATTTTTCCCAGCAAGTCAGAAACTGGGGTGGTGCCAATCCCTGATTGGCCCGACTGCTTGAGCGTCGCTGCCTCAACCAAATCGCCGCTTTGGCTGAAGCGCTATCTTGCTGACACGCCGCAAACCATGCGTAGTTTCAGAAGCTGTCAAACCGCAACAGGAGGCAGCATTGAGCGCAGATTCCATCATTCTGAAGCCCGAAATCATTCGGGCCTCGCAACTATCAGGCCCGACAATCCACCGAGAGCAATTGGCCGGGCGCTTCCCGCCGTTCGAGCGTATCTCTGCCCGTCGGGTTGGCCTGCGCCTGTCGGTTTTCAATGAGTGGCTTGCAGGCCGCCGCGAATGGGGAGGGCTGAAAGATGGTTGAACCTATCCTCTGCTCCCAAGCCGACGCTGGCAAAATGCTCGCCATCGGCAAAACCAAGCTCGGCGAACTCATTGCTGACGGCACGCTTGAGACGGTGCGCATTGGCGCGCGCCGCTTAGTCCGAATTGCCAGTGTGCAGCGGTTGGCAGAGGCTTCGCTGCCGGACACTAGCCATGGAAGTAACAGGCCCGTCGAAACTTAACAGGTTTCGAGAGCCATGCGCGGGAAAGGGGGAGGGGCTTGCTCGGTTCTGGTCAACGTCATTTTGTTCCCTTCATGTTCCCTTTTTGTGCATTTTGTGTTTTGTAGGGAGTCAGATGCGATTCGTTGCCGTGGGCGACAAAAATCGGCGGTAGGTGCTTGGAAGGGGAGCGGAAGCGATGAAAATAGATCTTTTAATAGATCTTTTTGTGCTGTAAGGGTCGAGCATGAACATCGCAACCACCCTACCGCTTCGCCCAGAGCAAGAGCCCGCCCCCCTTCCGCGAGTGATTGGCGGTTTTTCGACTATTTTGGCTGATCCGCCATGGCGGTTCGCTAATCGTACTGGAAAGGTTGCGCCAGAGCATCGCAGATTGGACCGATATTCTACGATGTCGCTCGACGCCATTAAGGCGCTGCCGGTTAGAGACGTTGCTGCAAAGAATGCGCACCTATATCTGTGGGTTCCCAATGCGTTGTTGCTTGAGGGCGTGGAGGTGATGCAGGCTTGGGGCTTTAGGTATGTCTCAAATATAATTTGGGCAAAGCGGCGCATTGATGGTGGGCCAGATGGCCGTGGCGTCGGATTTTATTTTCGCAATGTGACTGAAATGATTCTTTTCGGCGTCAGGGGGTCTATGAGGACGCTCCAGCCCGGACGATCACAGGTCAATATGATTGAAACGCGTAAGCGTGAGCACTCTCGAAAGCCGGATGAGCAGTATGACCTCATTGAGCGTTGTTCGCCGGGGCCATACCTTGAAATGTTTGCTCGGCACCCCCGCTTGAACTGGACTGTATGGGGCGATGAGGCATCCGTTGATCTGGTCCCGCGGGGGCGGATTCATAAAGGGTATGAGGGCGGCGAGATTCTCCCTGAGTTACGCGCTAATCAGCACGTCGACGAAGCCATGGCTTGCGCGCTGAGTTCTGAGCTTAAAAGGCGCTATGAGGCCGGAAGTAGTGTTCGTGAGCTGGTAGAGGAAACAGGGTATTCAATTCAGCGTGTGCGAAGTCTTTTGATGTCAGCTTCAACAAAAATGCGGCCAAGAGGTAGACAGGCGGTTTGAAAGTCAATCAGTTGCAAATGGTTGACCGTTCCACGTGTCTTCAGTCGCAGCGACAATCAGAACCGGACATGATCCCATAACTCCTCGTCGAACACGCATTTGGGCTTTGTCAAATGCGGTAACTGTGGATGTGTGTAGATCAATCGGAAGCTTTGGATTTCTTTGATCTTCGGAAACTGTTTTCTGATAATCAGACCAAAGCTGTCGGGCGAGATTGAGCAAAGAGATTCTATCTTTGGTTATAATCACCCCTGCTGCAATTAGGCCAGCGTCAAACCAAGAGCGATAGGCCGCCAAATCGCGATCTAGGTTGCCGTCTTTGGCGTTCCATTCGACATCCAAGACAATTCTATTCTTAAAATTATCGACAAGGTATCCCTCTTGGTAAGATGGAACAAGCTCGCCGATTTTTTCGCCTTCCCTTGAGTAGAGTATTCCCCTCGTTTCAAGGTCAAGCCGGGTTTCTTGCCAACCCTTTCCATGGAAGAGGCTATCGATTTGTTCGGCAATGTCGCCTCTGTTGCCGCCTGCCTTGAGCCAAAATTTTGGATCAAGGCGGTAGCTACGGAGCACATCCACTATGTCAGCCCACTCCGCTGGGCACACGGCCTTCATGATTGCGGAGGCGGAGTTTGTCTCCATAAATGCCCAGTGTTTCCGCGCGTCAATCGGCAAGACGGTTGGGTCATCGTATGTGCTCGTCTGAAACATGCTTCCGTTGTGAAGGCTCTAGCGGCGACATTCAAGCCGCAGAACTGGACTAGTGAAGGTTCGCAATCTACAATCGGGCTCCGGCAGTTTTCTCCGTGCCTCGTTGGGGAAGCCTCGCGAAGTGGACTGACCTAACGATGCCAGAAGTTTGGAAGCCCGGCAGCTTCACAAAAAATTTCAGTTGGGGGCCAGCTGAAAACGGCCTTCGTCATCTCTATGAAATGATCCGGCTTGGTTTTGCTGGCGAAATGACGGATGTTGAGCGGTCGGTGTTTCGGGAGCGCGTTGCCGAGTCCGGACGCGCTGATTACATTCCAATTAATTTCTTCCTATTCAATAAGAACGAAGCTGGAAGAGATATTTTGGTCGCGGATGAATTAGTTTTTCAAGCCCTAATGGCGCCTCATTCGGCTAACTTTGATCGCCTAGCGCTTTTCGCGTTGAATTTTAGTTATGTCGGTCGGTGGACAGGAGCAGAGTCGACCCAACGGCGTCCCGCTCTTTGGGCATATCACTACATCATGGACCGTGTAGCTGTTGAGTTTCAGTGGAAAACAGAAAAAATAAATGCCGACAATATTCAGAAGTTTATTGAGGGAGACCAGAGATACCGCGCAAAATCTGCGCGGAAAGTTTCGACTAATCTGAATTATCTTTACACCGTTGGGCGACTGGATGCCTTTGCTGATCCCAAGGTCCAGCGTTGGTGGGTCGACGCCTTGTTTTTGGCACTAGATCGGTTGATTGAAGATGTTGCACTTGATGGCATTCAAGTAACTGAAGATCGTTATAGTTCAATTCTCGCAGGGTCTGGGTTTGCTGCATTGAGTGGAAAGGGCAGCTTGGAAAAGAAGCTTGCTATCCCACATCTTGTTACCCTGTTCCGTGTTTGTGGAGGGCGTGATCGTTTCTCTGAAACCCATGTTCGAGAGCGAACGGAATTAAAAATACCGTTTATTGAGTGGTTCGCTGCCAACGATCACCGGGCACAAGGCGCAATTCATCCTTCAAATCCAAGGATCCTTAAGACAATACCACGAGCATGTGCAATGCTTGCTCGGTACGCAGGCTTCGATATCATTGATGCCGACGAGTTGGAGAGCTTTGATATCGAGGAATTCGTTCGCCAGCACACTCGTTCAGCTTTAGAACGACTGCAAGGCCAAGGAATTGTTCCCACTATGTCTGTGGAAGACCTCATGAGACTTACGCGCGAAAAATGACGACCTTTCTCGACACAAGCGTACTCCTGGCGGTGCTCAAGCCGGATGAGCCTTACCATGCGTGGTCGGCTGCACAAGTCGAAGCTAGGCGGTCGGAGGGGCCGCTCATCATCGCCGATATCGTCTACGGTGAATTCTCAATAGGTATGGAAAGCCGAGAACAAACCGACGAAGCGCTTAGTGCACTTGCGCTGGAACGGTTGGTTAGCAGCGACGATGTGCTCTTTCGTGCCGGACGCGCCTTCAAGCTTTACAAGGAGCGCAAAGGGCCAAAATCGAATGTGCTCCCCGATTTTCTGGTTGGCGCACTCGCAGCGATCGAGGGTGCTCCACTCGTCACCACCAATGCTAGGGATTTCGTCGGTTATTTCCCTGAGCTTGTATTGATCAGTCCATAGGAGCTTTGAAGCTTCGTTTCATCCCCTTCAGCGGGAAGTGAGTGCGATGAAGTCCGGCTGGCGACCAAAGTGGCCTCCGGGGCGCTCGACCAGCATTCTGAGCGCTCAGAATCGATTTTCGACGGAAGCTGCTTCAGGGCACGCGCGTGTCCGCTACGATATGCCACGATGCGGCTAAGCGAGGGGCGGGGGAATCTCCCAAGATGCCAGCCGGACAGGAAAACTGTCATGATCGGAAATCCAGATTTCTAGAAACCCCGATTGCCCAAGATTTCCTGAAACCGTCTCGGGGATCGATAATCCCGTTTAGTAGACGCTGAGGACGAAAGGCCGAAGCAGGATCGGAAGAACTTCGCTTCCTCCAGAAGATAACGCGCGCAGGCGCGTTTATAATGAGCACGGGGTAATTCGGCGCGGTTTCAAGCAATCTGGGCCTTTTGATACCATTCGGAACCGGTTTCAGGCTAGATTTCAGCGCGGGCAATTCCCCTAGCTGCCAACTGCGCAAGAAATCCGGAAACCCGATTTTGCCGGGAGAGAGAATTTTCGGATCGATCAAAATATTCCGAAGATTTCTGACAGGAACAAAAACCCATTTAGCCGAAGCCGGAGCGCGGACTAGCGAGCGAATGCGAGCGGCGCGTAGGCAATAGGCGGAAAGGCTAGAAGCCTTCCTAGACGACGCGCGGACGCGTTATAAGAGGCAAGGCCCATTGCGCGACCTTTTCCCGTCCTGCCTAGCTTTCTAGGCCATTCTGCGGGCCTTTTGAGACTTCAGCCCTTGTCGCTGTCGGTAAACCTACCGTGAGTGACGCAGCGTCACAATTCAGCGCCCTGCATAGCTTGATCAGTGCCAGAAACGTTAGGTTGTGCTCACCACGCTCAATCCGTCCGACGTAGCTGCGGTCTAACCCGGCATCATGGGCTAACCCTTCCTGCGACAAGCCCAACTCGCGCCTTCTCGCGCGGATGCGCTGACCCAGAATGTCGAGAAAAGGTTCCACCCCGGCATTTCGCCGGGAGGGGGACTATCATTCCACGGCATATGAATCCCGGAATTAACTTTTCGGCGCTATTTTCTGACTTTCATTGGCGCGCGCTCGATTGCCGGGATCGTGCCTTCGATTTTCGGGAGCTTGCAAAATGCTTGAAATCGCCGGGGGCATACTAATCGCGGTCGCCGTTCTGATTGCCTTGCCCCTCGTTCTGGCCGGTGCGTATCTTGTTTTCATTTACGGCACCGTGATCGCAGCATTCGTCGGCGGCTGGTTTCTTATCGCGCACTATCTCGGAGAGGGATGGGCATGGGCGATCACGATTGTCGCTGCCGTGCTTCTAAACGGCTACTATGAGGGCGTTGACATAACCGGAGGGCCAGAGAAGAATCCGGAGTGACACTGCGGCAGGTCACTTTGCCAAAGGTGTATGTCCCGCATATATTGCCCGGGATCGGTGAGGAGATCTCGGCAAGCAAGGTGCCCCCCCTCCTTCTATCTTTTCCGTTGGGTCCCCTTTGTCTTTTTGAATGACGCTTGCAGCGCTCTCTACGGCCCGAAAATCGGCACCCAAAGACCAAAGTGTGGGAGGAAATGTGGGAGAATGATTTTTGGGAGCTGTATTTATATTTAAAAACAATATGGTATGGCGTAAGTTCTAACCAAGCCCTGCCACCACCAGCCGTTCGAGACCTAATCTCAACCTCACGCGGCTTGACCGCGCGCTCAAATCGCATGTGCTTTCGGCCGCGGGGTGGACAAAATTGCCATGGCGCGGCGCTGGCCCTGGGCGGTCCTGGATAGCCCGCACCAGGCGGCAGCGCCGGTCTGGCAGAAACGCCTGCTGTCCGGCGCTTGCGGGTCATGGCCCATTTGAGCCATGTTGCGCTGCAAACGCTGCAAACGCTGCAAACGCTGCAAACGCTGCATGGGGCGGCAAGGGCGCGGACCCATTGCGCCAAGCTTGCGCGAGCGAGCAACTGTAAGGGACATGTAAGCGACGTAAACTATAGGCCCAGCCGCAATCTGGTGCCTCATAAATGTCCTCAACAACGTCTCATGACAGCAACATCCCCGTTCAAAGGCTCACCGCCCGGCAGCAGGTGCGGTTGCTTGCGATAGCGCTCGCCGCGCTGGCCGTGCTGTCGTTCGCAATCTGGCTTGCAGCCATGCTGTTGCGGCCGGCTCCGCAGGAAGTCCCTGCCGATCCGCCGGGCACGTTTCGCCCCACGGACGCCCAGCTTTCCACGCTTTCGTTCGAGAAAGTGGGGGCAGGACAGGCCGAACAGGTCACCACCGCTTCCGGCTCGATCGAGGCAGACGGCGATATCAGCACGCCGGTGCTGATGCCCTATTCGGGGCAGGTCGTGAAAGTGCTGATCGATGCGGGACAAGCCGTGACGGCGGGCCAGCCCCTGCTCACGATCCGGACCAGCGATTTCGTCGATGCGCGTAACACCTTGTTCTCGGCAGAAGCCAACCTGCGCTCCAGCCAAGTCACCTTGCTCAATGCGCGCCGCAACGCAGAACGCACCAAAGCGCTTGCCGAAACCGCGGGCGGCGCGCGCAAGGATTACCAGCAGGCGCAGACCGAACTGGCTGCCAGCGAAGCACAGGCACGCAGCGCCGAGGCCGCAGTGGGTGCCGCGCGCGACAAGCTTGCCATTCTCGGCAAATCGCCTGCCGAGATCCGCCGGCTCGAGAGCGTGAGCGAGATCAGCGGGCTCCACGAAGTCACCACGTTCCATGCGCCGATTGGCGGAACCATCGCGCTGCGCGATGTGTCGCCCGGCCAGTATGTCGGCGTTGGCGGTGAAAAGCCGGTCTTCACGATCACGGATGCTTCGCGAGTGTGGCTGCAGGCGCAGATATCGGAAAGCGATGCCTCCGGCGTGCATGTCGGCGACAGGGTCGACGTCGTCACCCCGGCCTGGCCGGGGCGGCGCTTTACAGCGGTGATCGACACGGTCGGTGCCGGGCTTGATCCGACGACGCATCGCCTGCCGGTCCGCGCGACGATTGCGAATCCCGATGGGGCGCTGAAGCCGCAAATGTTCGCGAGCTTCTCGATCCACCATTTCAGCCCCGGCATGCGCGTTCTGGTTCCGTTGACGGCGGTGATCCATGAAGGAGACACTGCGCGCGTCTGGGTGCTGCGCCCGGACAAGCGGCTGGCGAGTCGTCAGGTGCAGACCGGCGAGGAACTGGGCAGCCGTGTCGAAGTCCTGCGCGGACTTCGCCCGGGCGAGACTATCGTGACTGCGGGTGCCATCTTCGTGAACGAGGCAGGGCTGGGTAGATGAACCGGCTGCTTCGCTTTGCGCTGCGGCAGCGGCTGCTGATCGTTGCCGTGTTCGTAACTGTGCTGGTCGCGGGCGGATTTGCGTTTGCTGCGCTCAATATCGAGGCCTACCCGGACCCGGTCCCGCCGATGGTCGAGATCGTCACCCAGACGCAGGGGCTTTCGGCCGAGGAGATGGAGCGCAACGTTACCGTGCCCATCGAGGTGGCGATGGCGGGCATTCCGCATCTCACCACCGTGCGCGCGATTTCGCTGTTCGGCCTCTCCGATGTGAAAGTGCAGTTCAGTTATGATCTGACGTTTCAGGAAGCGCAGCAGCAGGTGATCAACCGGCTGGCCCAGTTGCCGCCGCTGGCGGGCGGCGCGCAACCGACCTTGTCACCCACGAGCCCGATCGGCGAGATCTACCGTTACCGGATCGCCGCGCCCGACGGCTATTCGCCGATGGACCTCAAGACCCTGCAGGACTGGATCCTCCAGCGCCGGTTCAAGCGGATCCCCGGCGTCGCCGATGTGACCGGCTGGGGCGGCAAGCTGCGTACCTATGACGTCACGGTCGATAATGACCGGCTGGTGGCCCACGGGGTGACCATGGCTCAGGTGATGCAGGCGCTGGCCAAGAGCGACAGCAACGTCGGCGGCCAGACGATCAACTTCGGCTCGCAGGCAGCAATCGTGCGCGGTGTCGGGCTGATCCAGTCGCCCTCCGCGATCGAGAACGTGCTGGTCGGGACGGCGGGCTCGGCACCAGTGCTGCTCAAGGATGTGGCGCGGGTTTCCATCGGCAATCAGCCGCGGCTGGGTATCGCGGGGTACGATAGTCTCGATGATATCGTCGAGGGCATCGTCCTCATGCAGCGCGGCGCCAAATCGATGCCGACGATCGAGGCGGTGCAGAAGGAAGTGGCCGAGATCAACGCTTCGGGCGTCCTGCCGCCGGGCGTCCATCTCGAACGCGTGTACGACCGCTCGGACCTTATCCGCCTGACGACGCATACGGTGCTCGAAAACCTGATGGCCGGGATCATCCTGATCTTTGCGCTGCAGTGGATCTTCCTGGGCAACCTCAGAAGCGCGATCATCGTCGCGGCGACCATTCCCTTTGCGCTCGCGATCGCGGTCCTGATCCTTGTCGCGCAAGGCGAAAGCGCCAACCTCCTGTCCGTCGGCGCGCTCGATTTCGGGCTAGTGGTCGATGCCAGCGTGATCATGGTGGAAAACATCTTCCGCCATATGGTCGAGCGATCTGTCGCGGTGGAATCGGGCCACGGCCACTTCAGCCGTGCCAGCCGGATGAGCGCCATCCTTCATGCCGGATCGGAAGTGAGCCGGGGCATCTTCTTCGCCGCCGCGATCATCATCGCGAGCTTCATCCCGCTTTTCACGCTGACCGGGGTGGAGGGCCACATCTTCGGGCCGATGGCGAAGACCTATGCCTACGCCATCACCGGCGGTGTGATCGCCACCTTCACGGTGACCCCGGTGCTTGCCGCCATCCTGCTGCCGGACAGCTTGTCCGAGGTCGAAACCAGGCTGGTTGCCTGGCTGCGGCGGCTCTACGAACCCGCAGCGGCCTTTGCGCAGGCGAACCGCGTGCTGACCTTTGGCGGCGCGGCGATTGCGCTGGCGGTGGCCGGGATTGGCGTAAGATCACTCGGCATCGAGTTTCTGCCGCATCTCGAAGAGGGCAACCTCTATATCCGCGCGAGCCTGCCGCCTTCGATCAGCCTCGAGGCGGGGCAGCCAGTGGTCAACGCGATCCGGCGCGATCTTGCCAGCTACCCCGAAACGACGTCGGTTCTTTCCGCCCATGGCCGTCCTGATGACGGTACCGACGCAACCGGCTTCTTCAATGCCGAATATTTCGTCCCCCTGAAGCCTGCGAGCGAATGGCCTTCGGGCATGACCAAGGAAAAGCTGGTGGACGACATGTCGCACAAGCTGGGCGAGCGCTATCCGGGCGTCGATTTTTCGTTCTCGCAGATCATCGAGGACAATGTCGAGGAAGCTGCCTCGGGCGTGAAGGGGGCCAACTCGATCAAGCTCTACGGTTCCGACCTTGCGACGCTCGAAAAGACGGCGGACGCGATCAAGGCCGAGATGGCGAAGGTCAAGGGTATCGCCGATCTCGGCGTGTTCCAGTCGCTCGGCCAGCCGACCGTGCGCATCGATGTCGATCTGGCCCGTGCCTCGCGTTATGGCCTGACCCCCGACGACATCAACCAAACCGTTGCCGCTGCCATCGGCGGTAGTAGCACGGCCCAGCTCTATGAGCCCGGGACCGACCGGCATTTCCCGATCGTCGTCCGCCTGCGGGCCGAGCAGCGCAATTCGCTCGAAGCCATCCGGCAAATCACCGTGGGCGCGCCATCGCCCGACGGGAAGGGTTTGATCCAGGTGCCTCTTTCGGAAGTGGCGAATATCCACCTGACCACGGGCGCTTCGTTCATCTACCGCGAGCATCAGGAACGCTATATCCCGATCAAGTTCAGCGTGCGCGGACGCGATCTTGGCAGCGTGGTTGCCGAGGCGAAGGTGCGGATCAAGGCGCATGTCACGATCCCGCCGGGCTACCACCTCGAATGGGCGGGCGAGCTCGACAACCTGCAGAACGCCATCGCCCGGCTGGAGATCGTGGTGCCGATCAGCCTGATCCTGATCCTGATCCTGCTTTATGCCAACTTCGGCTCGATCCGCGACACGCTACTCGCCTTCTCCGCCATACCTATGGCGATCATCGGCGGGGTGCTTGCGCTGGCGCTCACGGGAACGGCCTTCAGCATCTCTGCGGCCATCGGCTTTGTCGCCTTGTTCGGCATCGCGGTGATGGACGGCATCCTGATCGTCACGACGTTCAACCAGGTCGTCGATGATGGCGCGACGCGGCACGTAGCGGTCCGCCGCGCCACCGCGAACGCGATGCGCCCGGTGCTGATGACCTGCCTCGTCGCGGCCATCGGGCTCCTGCCGGCGGCCATGTCGAACGGGATTGGCAGCCAGGTGCAAAAGCCGCTTGCACTTGTCGTCGTCGGCGGCATGGCGCTCGCTCCGCTGCTCATCCTGCTGGTGCTGCCCGCGCTCGTCGAACGCTTTTCGCTGCACTTGCCAGCCGAAGATCGCGGGCCGCACGGGCGCGATATCGGCCATCACACCGAAGAAGGGGAGCCGGCATGATCGCTCGCCTGCGTTTCACCCTGCCGCTGGCCGCCTGCGCGCTGCTGGCCGGTTGCACCGGGGTGGGTGATACTGATCCCCATGCGCACCTGCCCGCGGCGCCCGGCGCGGGTGCACCGACAGCGGCCACGGCCGGAAGCGGCGTTCCGGCGCAGACGTTTGCGATTGGCGAAACGACGCCGCGTGCGTGGTGGAAGGAATTCGGCTGCTCTGATCTCGACACGCTGATCGAGCAGGGCCTGGCCGGGAGCAATGACATCGCCGCTGCCGACGCTGCCCTGCGCGCGGCGCGGGCGCAGGCGGGCGCCGCTGGTGCACTGCTCGCCCCGGGCGTGGACGTGTCCTACAATGCGCAGCGCGCGCGGAGCTCCGGCTCGCTGCAGTCCCCGCTCGCGGATTCGAGCAAGCTGCTCTATTCGCTGCACACCGCGCAGGTGACGGTGAACTACCCGCTCGATCTGTTCG
>CAZQEH010000069.1:0-16995 GCA_964592205.1 uncultured Novosphingobium sp. | reverse complement strand
TCCCGGCAAGGTCGAGCCCCAGCGCCGTGCCCTTGAGCTGGACGAGCGCGCCGCGCAGCGCGGCGGCGGCGGTTTCTGCGGTGATGCGCGAGCCGCCGGGCCAGGTGCCGTCGCGCAGGCGGAAGATGTAGCTCTGGCCATCATCGGTGATGATCCAGCGATCGGCGATGGCGGGGATGATGTGCCCTTCGGCATCGAAGGCGACCAGCCCTTCGACCGTGGCGCCGCGCAGCGTGCGGGCAGCGGGCGAGAGGCGAACGCCGCTGGGATCAAGCGCGCTCGGATCACCGATCAGGGCGATCGGCAGCGGCCCTGCGCTGCGCCGCCCGCATGCAGAAACGCCGAGAAAGAGCGCACCGATCCCGGCGAAAGCCAGCGCGAGGGCCCAAGCGCGGCGGGGCACAAAAAGGTGGAAGACGCGCACCATTGCTTGCCATGCTAGCACGCGTGGCCGCGCGGGTCAGCGCCGGAAGGGCGGCGGACCTGCAAGAATCATCAGATTTTTTGCGTGGTTCAGATCTTGCGCATCCGCGCCGGATCGATCGTGGCGAGGACGGGCTTGACGAAGCGCGGCGTATCAGACGACTTGATCGCCAGCGGTTCGCGCGCGAGCTTCGGATCGATCTCTTCAACGAAGGCGATGCCGAAGCGGTTTTCCTGGATCCAGGCGACGACGCCCTCGACCCAGCCGATATTGCGCAGATTGATTTCGAGCTTGGCGCCGCGCGTGACCTTGACGTGCCCTTCGGCCATCATGCCGCCGCCCGAGAGGTTGCGCACCTTGACGCGATGCTCGTCCCCTGCCCCGGCAAGACGCACGTCTGCCATGAGAAAAAGGCTGTCTCGCCCTACCTGCCGATGATCGAGTTCAGTCACGCCCGGTTTCCGTCTCATCTGCCGAAGAAGGCCTCCACGATCAGCCGGAGAACCCGCACTGATCGCCGCGAAGAAAAATTACAGAACTTTCTCGCGATTTGCTAAGCGAGGCTGCCTAACGAAACCTTAATTCGGAACGCTGTTAACGGAGAATTGCGTAGGCTGTGCCGGAGCGGGACAGTCTCCGGTCAAAGCCTTTCACCGGGCCGGAGCCTACATGTCGCGGGAGATTTTCTCGCGCCGTTCGTGGGCTTCCTGCGCTTCGACCGTCATCGTGGCGATCGGACGGGCGATGAGGCGACCAAGCCCGATCGGTTCACCCGTGACTTCACAGTAACCATATTCGCCTTCATCAATCCGGCGCATCGCCGCATCGATCTTGGCGATCAGCTTGCGCTGGCGATCGCGCGTGCGCAGTTCGATGCCCCACTCCGTCTCGCTCGAGGCGCGATCGTTGAGATCGGGTTCACGGATTGGGCCATCCTGCAGCGCGGAAAGCGTACCGGCCGAGGCCGAGAGGATCGACTTTTTCCACTCGAGCAGCAGGCGGCGGAAATAGTCCTGCTGCGCCTCGGACATATAAGGTTCGCCATCGGAAGGCAGATAATCGCCCGGCATAGCCCGGCGGGCTTTGGCTAGAACGTCGATTTCGTCACTCAAAACCCCAGCCATCCGGCCCTCCAAGCTACTGCTCTTGCGACCCGTAGGCGCCGCACCGCCCACGGAGGGGCGATGATAGCTCCCGGTTTGGCGGGCCTATAGGCAAGTGGCGGAATCCGCACAAGGATTTCCTCAGGGGCATTGCCAAGTTGTACCCATTCCCTTCATCCGGGCCCTTTTTTACGTCGTTAACTACTTGTTGACCAAGTTTGGTGACTTTGTGCTGCAGCGGGCCAGCCTGACCGGGGGCCGAAGGGACAGGGGAAGAGTTAATGGCACAGATTTGGATCAAGCTGGTCTCCGAGGCCGAAGCTTCCATCAGCATTGGCGACAGCAGCGCAACCGACACGCTGGTGGCGACTTGCCTGTCCGCTGCGGCGGCGGGCGACATGGACGCGCTGTTCGACCTTGGTGTTGCCTTTTCGACTGGCAGCCACGGCGCGCCGTGCGATCTGATCGAGGCACACAAGTGGTTCAACCTTGCCGCGGTGGGCGGACACGAGGAAGCTGCAACCTGCCGCGCCGAGGTTTCCGACGACATGACCGCACGCGAAATCGCCGAAGCCCAGCGCCGCGCGCGTGAGTGGCTGCGCATGATGCGGACCGACACCCGCGCGGCTTGAGGTTCAGGCAGCCCACCCCTCCGTCAGCCCTTGCGGGCTGCCATCTCCCCATTTGCACTTCGTGAAAATGGAGAGGACTTGCAAACTCAGCCCTTCCTGAAGGGTGTGCGTTCCCCCAGCCAGAGCTGTTCCTGCGCGACGCCCTGCCGTTCGCGTTCGAGGAAATCGGCGACGGCGCTGCGGAAATTGGGGTCCGTGATGTAGTGCGCCGACCAGGTCGGCACCGGTTTGTAGCCACGCGCGAGTTTGTGCTGACCTTGCGCGCCCGCTTCCACCCGTTTCAGCCCCAGCGCGATGGCGGCGTCGATCGCCTGATAGTAGCACAGCTCGAAATGCAGGAAGGGCTTGTCGACGATAGCCCCCCAGTAGCGCCCGTAGAGCGCTTCGCTGCCGATGAAATTGAGCGCGCCCGCGACCGGTTGGTCCCCGATGAAGGCCAGGACCAGCAGGATGCGGTCTGCCATGCGCTCACCCATCAAAGTGAAAGCCTCACGCGTGAGATAGGGGTGGCCCCATTTGCGCGCGCCAGTATCCTGATAGAACATCCAGAAGGCGTCCCAATGTTCGGGCAGGATCGCGTCCCCGGTCAGGGCGCGGATCTCCACGCTGTCCTGCGCTTTTGCGCGCTCCTTACGCAGGTTCTTGCGCTTTTCGGAAGACAGCTGGGCGAGAAAATCCTCGAAGTTGGCGTAGCCATCGTTGTCCCAGTGGAACTGGGTATCGGTGCGCAGCAGCCAGCCGGCTTCCTCGAACAGGGGTAGCTGCGCGGGTTCGATGAACGTGGCGTGGGCCGAGGAAAGCTTGTTCTGCTCGCAGATCTGTTCGGCCACGCGCAGCAGGGGAACGCCGAGCGCAGGATGCTCGCCGGTGAGGAGGCGCGGGCCGCTGGCGGGAGTGAAGGGCACGCTGATCTGGAGCTTGGGATAGTATTGCCCGCCCGCGCGGTGCCAGGCATCAGCCCAGCTGTGATCGAACACATATTCGCCCTGGCTGTGCCCCTTGAGATAGGCCGGGAGCGCGGCGGCGGCGATGCCGGCAGCGTCTTCGATCACCAAAGGCAGGGGCGACCACCCGCTGCGCTCGCCGACACTGCCGGATTCCTCGAGCAGCGTGAGGAAGGCGTGGGTGGTGAAGGGATTGCCATCTCCCGCCAGCGCGTCCCACTCGGCGGCGGGAATCTCGCCAACAGCGTGGTGGACGCGCGCGGTGATACTCACGGGCGGGCGGCCCTGCTCAGCCCCGCTCCTTCCGCAATCGGGCCATCGCCGTGCTTGAGGGCGCGCTCCATGAGATCGGGCGTGTTGACCGTCCAGGTGAGGACCGGAAAGCCGCGGCGGCGCTGCGCACCGGCAAAGCGGCTGGCCATGTCGGCAATGTCGTAGGCGAGGAAATCAGGCTGCGCGCGCCACAGCATGATGTGGCGCTGGGTGCGCGCGAACAGCGTGCGGCTGCCTTCTTCCGACATCACCAGACCGCGCACGATGTGCGAGGAATGGCGCGCGAACCAGCGGGGCACGCGGGGATCGAAGCTCATCACCGCAACCGGGCCGCGATAGCCTTCAAGCATCCGGCGCACCGCCAGGCAGATCGCGGGGATGCGGGTGGAGGGGCGGGTCTTGACTTCGATCAGCAAAGGCACGCGGCCCGCGACGAGATCGAGCAGTTCGCGCAGGCTCGGGATCGTATCCTCATCATTGCCAATGAGGCGGATCTGCGAAAGCTTGGCCGCGCTGCGTTCGATCACGAGGCCGGTTTCGGCGGTCAGCCGATCAAGCTCCCAATCGTGGAAGACCATGGCCTGCCCATCGCTGCTGCGCTGGACATCGCATTCGATGCCAAGCCCGGCTTCGATCGCGGCGGCGAAGGCGGACATGGCGTTTTCAGGCAGCCCGGGACCATGCAGCCCACGGTGTGCATAGGTCACGCCCTTGAGCCAGGCCACTTTCTCCGCCTGCGGGGGCGGTGCCAGCAGGCGATCAAGCAGGAAGGACAGCAAATACAGCATCGATTTCCACTGCGCAGCCGAGGGGGAGCGAAGGCACGCCAACGGCGCTGCGGCTATGCTTGCCGGCATCGCCGAACACCGCGACCATGAGTTCCGAGGCGCCATTGGCGACCTTGGGCTGATCGGTGAAATCCGAGGTGCAGGCAACGAATGCACCGAGCTTCACGACGCGGGCGATCCGATCGAGCGAGCCGAGTGCGGCCTCGGCCTGCGCGAGCAGCATCAACCCGCAGCCGCGTGCGGCGGCGTAGCCCTGCTCGACCGAAAGATCATCGCCCAGCTTGCCCTTGACCAGCGCGCCATCGACGAACGAGACCTGACCCGAGACATAGAGGAAGCCGCCCGCCTCGACCGTGGGGACATAGGCGGCGACCGGCGCGGCGGGTGTGGGCAGCGACAGGCCGAGTTCGGCCAGTTTGGTGGCGGCATTATAGGTCATCGTCGACTCCGTTGATGCGGTCCAGAAGCCAGGGCAGCGCATGCTCCCATTCGTCGATCCGGGCATGGGCGTGGCCCTTTTCGTGCGCGCAATCGATGTGGCGCGCGATCATCGGCTCACCGCAGAGATGCAGGCGGCTGACGTGGGGCGCGAAATCCATGACCGAGCCGTGGTGCTGCGGCAAATCATCGATGAACACCGCGCGGCTGGGCTGATATTCATCAAGGATGGCCTTGAGTGCGGGGCCCTTGGGGCCCTGATTGGTGAAGACGCGCGCGGCGATGCCGACATCGCGCAATTGCCGGGCGCGGGCTTCGCGGCGATCATCGTTGAGATTGGTGAGGATGACCACATCGGCATGCTGCGCGAGGGCATTGATACCCGCGACCGCGCCGGCAATCGCCGGCTGGCGGTGCATTTCGGTATCGAAGAACAGGCCTAGCAGGCGCCAGATCTCCGGTCCGGGGACGAGATCCCCGGTTCCGGCATAGCGCATGGCCTTGCCGAAATCGCTGTTTTCCATCACGAAATCAATGCCGTGCTGCTCGCCCAGCCAATCCTTGTAGGGCACGACCATGTGCAGCAGCACTTCATCGCAATCGCTGATCACCAGCGGCTTTGTCATCACAATTTCTCCCGGGCGGCAGCGAGTTCAGCCGGGGCCATGCCCAGCGCTTCTGCCGCCGCGATCAGATCCGCCTCATGCCCGGAAAGAAACTCGAGCACCGCGCGCTGGACTGCGGGATCGCCGAGCCCGGCGCGCAGTTCATCCGGGGTAAGCCCGGTGAGCGCCAAGAACCGCTCCGCCCGCGGCGCATCGCCCAGCACCCAGCCGAGCGCCTGCAGCGCCGTGGCGGCGGGATCGTGCGAGGAGGCGGATGCGCGGGCGATTGTCAGGGCCTTCCGGGGTGAGTAGGCAAGCATCTGGGTGGGCATGAGGATATTGGGGCTCAGTGGCAAAAAGAATACTGGTTGTCGAGGACAACGACCTCAACCGAAAGCTCTTCTGCGATGTGCTTAAAGCGGGCGGCTTCGCTGTCGAGCCGCTGGGCGATGGGCGCGATGTGCTTGTCCGCGCAAGGGAATTCGTGCCCAACCTGATCATCATGGACATCCAGCTGCCCAACATTTCAGGACTGGAACTGATCGAAGCCCTCAAGGGCGATCCCGAACTGCGGCCGATCCCGGTGCTGGCGGTGACGGCCTATGCCGGCAAGGGCGACGAGGAACGCATCCGCGAGGCGGGTGCGGAAGGCTATCTTGCCAAGCCGGTTTCGATCGGGCCGTTCATGATGGCGGTGCGGGCGCTGATCTAGTCCGGCGCTGAGTCCGGTTACCGCCCAGCACCTTGAGCGCTCAGGCGTCGAACAGGCGCACCTTCAGCAAGACGCGATATTCGTAGGTCTTGAGAAACCAGTAGGCCGAAAAGGCCCAGATGCCGGTGCATTCAATCCAGAAAATCCAGTGACTTTCGCAGGTCTGCCGGCCCAGGAAGTGAACCGCGGCGACGGTGGCCGGCATGGCGATCATCAAGAGCCCGGTGGCATTGTAGGCGACCGTGAAGAACCGCCGCATGGCATCGGACTTGATGTACCGGATGCGATTTTTTGACAGGCCGACCGCAACCACGGCCAGGCAGAGAAAGAACACGATCGCGGAGGCCGCGTGGATGCTCACGCCTGCGCTTTCGCCCACTGGGCATTGTTCGCTGGACATGGGATTGAGCGCAACGGAAACCGCGCCAACTCCGGCGATGTTCAGCAACCAGTTTTCAAGACTGGACAGGCCGTGGAACAGAAACAGGAAAACGCCCGTGGCACAGAGACAGCCAACCAGGATATTCCGGCAGAGATCGCTGACGTGATAGAAGAAGCTGATCGAGAAGTGACCCGCATAGCCACCGGTCAATAGCAAAAGAATCGGCAATGAAAACGCGACCGTGCCCATACCGAGACTGAGCAGAAGGTAGCTGCGCACGGCCTGTGCCGCAAATATCCGCTGGAAATGCGCCTTCTTGCCTGATTGCAGCAACGATTTCGCATCGCCTGCATCATAAAATGCGTCTGCAATCTCTTTCATAGCAAGAACCTCGCCCGCGAAAGACTATTCGCGCGAAAGGATCATATCGATGCACAACTGTCAATCAGTGCACTAAGATTTAAACATCAGCAATTACTTTCCGGTTGAATGTCAGCCGCGCGCCATCACGTGTTCGACTGCGAAGACAATGACGGTAAGCGTGAGGCCGAGCATGAACAGACGGTAGGCATAGCCCAGAAACCGGTACTTCTTGTGCTGGAGAACCTGGCCGTTCTGGTACATGTCATGCAGCATGGTGCGAAACACGGTTTCGTCCGCGCGCAGATCGGCGAGGATGCTTTCGGTCCATTCGTCCTCGTCCATCGCAGTGAAAATGCCGAAGAACAGGCGGTTGGGCCGGGCATTGATCTGGCTGGAGCGCGAGGGGCGGCCGATCGAGGGCAGCACCGCCATCACGGCGCACATCGCCGAAGCAAAGGCGAAGGCCGCAAGCACGAGCAGCGCAGCGGGCAGGTGGCCGTTTTTCGCCTGGCCCATGGTGATGGTGAAAACCACGAAGGTTGCCCCCATCAGGATCGATGCCTTGGAATCCGCCATCTGGCTGAGCGAGAGATTCAGCGTCTGCGCGGTGCGCACGAGATGGATCGCGTGGTTGGAGTAGCCCGAGGGCGAAAGCGGCGAAGGAGTCGGCTTCGGCGGTTCGGGCCGAGATTCGACGGGGTGATCCGGATCGGCCAGTTGAGCTCTCCCCCTGCATGATACCGTGCCTGTTGCACGTTGGTGACAAGTTGCCACACTCGCCTTGCGCTTGACAAGCGATGCCGCTGGCCGCTTTTCAGCCTTATTCTTGGGGCAAGGGCGCCTCACAACCGGAGAACACAACTGATGGACCGCGCCGCTATCGCCGCTCGCATTGCCGAAGTGATCGAACCGTTCAACAAGAACGCGATTGCGATCGACGAGACGACCTCGTTTGCCGGAGATCTCGAGTGGGACAGCCTCACCGTGATGGACTTCGTGGCGGCCATCGAGGACGAGTTTGATATCATCATCAGCATGAACCAGCAGGCCGAAATCGAGACTTATGGCCAGCTGATCGATGCCGTGACCACGCTGCAAGGCTGAAGCCATGAACGAGATGACCCCGCCTGACATGACCCAGACCGACCTCTTTTCGAAGTTCGATCCGCTGATCGAGACGCGCCGTTCGCTGCTGGCGACGGGCGTGACCGATCCGTTCAGCCTCGTGATGGAGAAGGTGCTTTCGCCCACCACCGCGATCTGCAACGGGCGCGAGACGATCCTGCTCGGCACCTACAACTACATGGGCATGACCTTCGATCCCGACGTGATCGCGGCGGGCAAGCAGGCGCTGGATGATTACGGCGCGGGCACCACCGGCAGTCGCGTGCTCAATGGCACGTATGCGGGCCACCGCGCGGTGGAAGAAGCGCTCAAGGAATTCTACGCCATGGATCATGCCATGGTGTTCTCGACCGGATACCAGGCCAACCTTGGCATCATCAGCACGATCGCGGGCAAGGGCGATTACATCGTGCTCGACATCGACAGCCACGCCTCGATCTGGGACGGCTGCAAGATGGGCGACGCCGAAGTCGTCCCCTTCAAGCACAACGACATCGAGGCGATGGAAAAGCGCCTCAAGCGCATTCCTGCCGGCGCGGGCAAACTGGTCGTGCTCGAAGGTGTCTATTCGATGCTGGGTGATATCGCGCCATTGAAGGAAATGATCCGCGTCGCCAAGGAAAACGGCGCGATGGTGCTGGTCGATGAAGCGCATTCGATGGGCTTCATCGGGCCGAACGGGCGCGGCGTGGCCGAAGATCAGGGTGTGCTGGAGGATGTCGATTTCGTGATTGGCACGTTCTCCAAGTCGGTCGGCACGGTGGGCGGCTTCTGCGTTTCGAACCACCCGAAGTTCGAGATCATGCGCCTCGTCTGCCGTCCCTATGTGTTTACCGCGAGTTTGCCGCCGAGCGTGGTGGCAACCGCCGCGACCTCAATCCGCAAGCTGATGCATGCGGGGAACAAGCGCGCACACCTCTGGGAAAATTCGCGCACGCTGCACGGGGCGCTGACGCAGCTTGGCTTCAAGCTGGGCACGGCGGAGCCGCAGAGCGCGATCATCGCGGTGATCATGCCCGACCTCGAGCGCGGCGCAATGATGTGGGAAGCACTGCTGCGCGAGGGGCTTTACGTGAACCTCGCCCGCCCGCCAGCGACACCGGCGGGGATGACCCTGCTGCGCTGCTCGCTCTGCGCCGAGCACACCGCCGAGCAGGTGGGCGTGATCACCGGCATGTTCGAGCGGGCTGGCAAGGCCGTAGGGATTATCTGATGCGGTGGGGGCTGCTTTTGGCGACACTCTGGGCGGCGCCCGTGCTGGCCAAGACGGCACCGGCCCCTGCCCCCACCTTCCCCCCGCCCTCCCCGGTAGTCACCGCGCCGGGGGACGGGATGCTCGACAAGCCCTGCCCCGACCAGACCGGCCTGTGGTTCGGCCATCCTTACGTGAAGGCCAGCGACTGGGCGTGGGAATGCAAATACGCCGAAGCGGACAAGCAGATCGCCCAGCGGCCGCGCGTGGTGTTCATCGGCGATTCGATCACCGAGAACTGGGTGGCCCTGGCACCCGCGCTGTTTGCCGGGGGCGCGGTGGGGCGCGGAATCAGCGGGCAGACGAGCCCACAGATCCTCGTGCGGTTCTATCAGGACGTGGTGCGGCTGCATCCGCGCGTGGTGCACATCATGATCGGCACCAACGACCTTGCCGGCAACACCGGGCCCAATAGCCCGGACACATACAAGAACCATGTGATGGCGATGGTCGACATCGCAAAGGCCAACGGCATCGGCGTGGTGCTGGGCAGCATCCTGCCCGCCGCGAAGTTTCCGTGGAAACCGGCGCTGACCCCGGCCAGGCAGGTCGTTGCGCTCAACGGCTGGCTGCGCGAGTTCGCGCGGGCGCGCGGCGCGGTCTTTGCCGATTACCACAGCGCGCTGGTGAACGCCGAGGGCGGCATGAACCCGGATCTTGCGCCCGATGGCATCCATCCCAACGCCAAGGGCTATGCGGTGATGGAGCCGATCACCCGCGCCGCGATTGCCGAGGCCGGAATGGCCGCCACCCCGCGCTGAGGCGCAAGCGCGCGCATTGCCATGGCCGAGGGGCGCCCTAGCGACGCGGTGAAGGCCTTCACGGCGGCAGCGAAGGAATCGCTACGGCTGCGGCCAAGGGATGCGGCGGCCGAGGATGTGCTGCACCGCGCGGAGGGGATGATCGCGCGAGTGCATTGAGGGATTGCCCCCTCCCTCAGCCTTCCACCACCATCAGTGCATCGAGCGCGACGACGCCCTGACCCTTGGGGTGCAGGATCACCGGATTGAGATCGACCTCGCGGATCGAGGGTTCGGCGCGCAGGATCCGGCCGAGCGTGACGATCAGCTGCGCAAGCGCGGGAACATCGAGCGCAGGCGCCCCCCGGAAGCCTGAAAGGATTGCGGCGCACTTGAGCTGCACCAGTTCGGCCTCGACCGCCTCTGCCGTCATGTCTGCCGCGAGCAGGCGCACATCACCGAGGATTTCAGCGGTGACGCCGCCGAAGCCCGCGAGGAGCACGGGGCCCCATTCGGGATCATTCTTCGCGCCGACGATCATCTCTACACCGCGCGAGCCCATGGCTTCGATCAGCGCGCCATCGAGCGTGATGGCAGCGGAATAGGCGGCGACGCTGGCATGCATGCGATCCCACGCGGCGCGGACGGCGGCGGCGTCTGACAGGTTCAGGATCACGCCGCCCGCATCGCTCTTGTGACTGAGCGCGGCGGCCTGCGCCTTCATTGCGATGGGATAGCCAAGCGCTTCGGCAGCGGCGACAGCAGCATCGGCACTGGCGGCGAATTGACCTGCCGGGAACGGAATGCCGAGTGGGCCGAGCAGCGCCTTGGCCTGATATTCGGGGATCACGCCGGTGAAGTCGGCAAGGCCGGGGACGGGCAGCGGGGCTGCGTCACTGATGATGACATCGCACGCAGACCACTGCGTGAGGCGCGTGATCGCCCGCAGCGCGCGTTCGGTGGTGGGGAACCACGGCACGCCAGCTTCACGCAGCGCGGCAATGCGCTCCGGCGGGATGGCGGCGCCTTCATCGAGTCCGGCGAAGATCAGCGGCTTGGTGAGCGGCTTCGCGGTGGCGGCAGCGAGGATCGGCGGGAACTTGATCGCGCAGGTCACCACTTCGGCCTGGATGATCCCGGCCAGCACGCTGCCGACGCGCGGATCATCGAGCAGGGCTTCGAGGCAGCGGGTGTAGATCGCCGGTTCAGAGAGGCCCTGCGCGGTGATATCGAGCGGATTGCTGACCGGCACGAACGGCGGCAGCGCGGCGCGCAGGGCGGACGAATCCGCATCGCCCAGCGGCGCGAGCGGCAGGCCCAGCGTCTCCGCCAGATCGAGCGTGAGCGCCTTGAACGCGCCGGATTCGCCGAGCACGGCGGTGTGACCCGAAGGCAGCGCGGCGCAGCGCAGCGCGATTTCGGCAATGTCGCCCAGTTCTTCGAGCGTTTCGGCCATGATCACCCCGGCGCGGGTGACCTTGGCGCGCATCAGGGCATGGTCGCCCGCCATCGCGCCGGTGTGTGTTGCGGCGGATTCGCGCGCGGCGCTGGAGGTGCCGGGGTGGAGCAGCACGATCGGCTTGCCCACCGCAGCGGCGCGCCCGGCGGCGGCGAGGAAGCGCTCGGGCTTGCGGAACTGCTCGACGATCATCGCGATGACGTGGGTGTCCGGTTGGTCGATCAGCCATTCGACATAGTCCTCGACACCGCTTGCCGCTTCGTTGCCGGTGGAGACCGAGTACGACACGCCGCAATCGCGCGCGAGCAGCACGGTGCCGAGCACGGCAGCCATCGCACCGGACTGCGAGACAACGCCGATGGCGCGCTTGCCCGCCGGGGGCCGTGCATCGGTTTCCACGAAGGTGAGCGGGATGCGGTCCACGTAGTTGACGAGGCCGAGGCAATTGGGGCCTTCGATGACCATGCCCGCGTTGTGCGCAATGCGCGCGATTTCGCGCTGTTCGGCAAGGCCATCGGGGCCGCCTTCAGCAAAACCGGCGGCGAAGATCACCACACCGCCAACCTTGCGCGCAGCAAGCGCGCGCACCGCATCGAGCACCCCGGCGCGGGGAATCGCAAGGACGGCCGCATCGACACCTTCGGGCAGGGCTTCGATCCCGGGCAGGCAAGCGCGGCCGCCCAAAGTCTCGCGCCTGGGATTGATCGGATAGACCGCGCCGGTGAAGCCATTGGCATCGAGATTGGACAAGAGCGTGGTGCCGAGCGCGCCCGGCTTGTCCGAAGCGCCGACGACAGCAACCGAGCGCGGACGCAGCAGCCGCTCGAGCGCCGGAAGGACAGGGGCGGGCGCTTGATTTTCGGGCACTTCTCTCTCCGAGTTTAGTTATGATATATAACATTAATCGCCACGGCGAGGCAGGGCAAGGCGCTCGACAAACTGCGCCTTGCGCAGCGGGCGAACGGTTGACGGGAAGGCGCGCGGCGTGGCAGAGGCCAAAACGCTGCGGGTATAGCTTAGTGGTAAAGCACCAGCCTTCCAAGCTGGCTATGCGGGTTCGATTCCCGCTACCCGCTCCACATTGCCGTCCAGCGCCGCCTACTGGTATCACCCGTCACCCGCGGAAATTCGCGCGGCTACCCCGGGCGGTGGCCGATCGTCCAGACGTAGGCCGCCACAGCGCGCACATCGGCATCATCCAGCGCCGCTCCGCCAAGTGCGGGCATGCCGCCATTGGCTTGCTTGGGCATGGCTACCCCGGCGCGGATCGTGGCGGCCAAGCCTGCCAGCGAGCCGTCGCTCCACTGATACGCCGGGCCAGTGAGCGAGCCGCCAGCAGAACTGCCGCGCCCGTCAGAGCCATGGCAACCGGCGCAGGTGCCGCCCTTGGCCTCGCCGAAGTAGATCCGCTGGCCGAGTGCGACTTCATCGGCGTTTGAACCGGGCGGGGCGACCGGGGGCTTGCTGCTGAAGGGATCGCCTGTCGTCAGCGCGCTCTTCACAGCGGCGCGCGGGGCGGCGGTGAGCGCTGCGTCTGCCACGCCGTGGTAAGTCACGCGCCAGATCGTGCCGCGCACGTCATCGGCGATGTAGAGTGCACCGTCCGGCCCCACGGCGAGGCCCGCCGGGCGGTGGATGGCACGACCGGGTTCGCGGTATTCGCCGGCGAAGCCATCGGCAAAGCGGATCCACTCACCTGATGGCTTGCCCGCCTTCAGGGGCTGGAACGCGACGAGGTAGCCGTCCTGCGGAGCGGGGGCGCGGTTCCATGAACCGTGGAAGGCGATGAACGCGCCTTCGGCATAGGCAGCAGGGAAGCCCTTCGCAGTGTAGATCGCGACATCATTGGGCGCCCAGTGCGCCGGATAGGCGGCGACGATGGGCGCCTTCCCCGCACAGCGTCCCCCAGCCCTTTCGGGCGTCTTGCCGCCATCGCCGCCGTATTCGGGAGCCAGCACGTGGCGGCCTTGCCCTGCATCATAATAGCATGTCGGCCAGCCGAAATCGGCGCCCTTGAACGGGGAGAACAGGATCTCGTTCGGCAGCTCTGCGCCCTGCTCGCCGGAGTAGAGCGCGGGCCAGTTCTGCGAGAGCTGGTCGCGGCCGTGCTGGGTGGCGAACAGCCGCCCCGCGCTGTCGAACGCCATGCCGCCGGTGTTGCGGATGCCGGTGGCCCAGCGGTCAGCGGGGGAGAACACCTGGCCCAGCTTGTCGGCGCGGTAGGCCCAGATGCCGCCGCGCGTCAGCTGTTCGGTGCACGGGTCCGCGCCCTTGGCGCCGGGCTGGCGGTTGGGACTCTCGCACGTATTGGTGGCCGAACCGGAATTGACCAGCAGCAGCCCCGCCTTGTCGATCACGAACGGGTGCATCGGGTGATCGCCGCCCATGACAAGGCCCAAAAGCACCAGTTCTGGCGCAGCCTTGGGCACGGCCTCGCCGGGGGTCAGCGCAAACCGCACGACGGTCGCGCCTTCCTCGGCAAAGAGCGCACCGTTCCACAGCGCGATACCGGTGCCGCCCTGCCCGCCCTTGCGCGGAGTAGAGCCGAAGCGGTCGATCGTGTCCGCCACGCCGTCGCCATCGCGGTCCCTGAGCGCGACGACAAAGCCCCCGGCCGGAGCGGGATTATTGGGGAAGTAGTCCGGCGAATCCCAGGTGTTCACGTAGACCGTGCCATCAGCAGCGACAGTGAGGTGCCGCGCATGGCCGACGTGATCGGCAAACACGGTGGCGCAGAAGCCCGGTGGCAGGGTCAACCCGCCATTGTCCGCCGCGCAATCCGCCGGTGGCGCATCGGCTGCGGCCACCGGCGCTTGCAGGGCCATCAGCGTAAGGCCGAGCGCGCCAGCGGAAACAGCGCTGAGTACAAGGCTGCGGGAAAGGGACAGACGCATGATGGGCTCCGTGAAAGGGGACTTCGGGATCAATCGGCTATACGGGCCGGATTCAGCCTGAAAGGCAAGTCCGGCGGACCGAACTGCGCACCGGTATACCAGACCCGGCCATTCCAGAAGCCCGCCGCGAGCGGCGGCGCTTAGCGCGATCCGGCGCTGCGGGCGAGGATCACGGTAATGGCGAGGAACCAGCACACGGCGAAGCTCAGGAAGATGAAGGGAACCCAGATCACCTTGCCAAGCACGGCCAGCAGCGCCGCGGCAAAGGCGATGAAATCGCGCATGGTGAACCAGATCAGGATATCGACCAGCCAGCGCCGTGCCGGTTTGCGGCGGAGGTGAACCTTCACGGCTTCGAAATTGATCGGCTCACCCAGCGTCTGCGCGCGGTGTCCGATTTGGGCGAGGCCCGCCAGCAGCAGGGCCAGCCCGGCAAGGCCCGCGATCGCCGCGAAGGCATCGCCGCGCAGCCAGAGATTGGCCGAGAGACCGGCGACGAACGCCAGATTGGTTGCGGCGTCAATCAGGCTATCGAGCCGGGCGCCTGCCGGCGAGGTGCGGAATGTAGCGCGGGCGATTTCGCCGTCCACGCCATCGAACACCGAGGCTGCCTGAAACAGCAGCGCGCCGATCAGGGCACCATGCGCCTGCGAAGCCAGCAGGGCCGTGGCCATGCAGATGGCGATCAGGGCGGTCCCGGCCGTGGCGTGGAGCGGCTCGATCCCTGCAAAGCGCAGCAGGAACCGCGTGATGGCACGCGAGATCGGCCGGTTGAACGAGCGCGAGAACAGCCCGTCCTGCGCCTTTGCGGTCGCCAGAAGGAACAACTGGTCCGCCTCCCGCAGCGCCTGATCGGGCTGGGCGGACGCGGTGAAGGCGCGCGGCGCGCGATCGCCCATGGCTTCGCGCGCCGTGCGCGTGAGGGTGGCCAGCTCGTCAAGCGCATCGAGCACAAGAGCATCGCCGTCCGGCGCTCCATCTGTGCCGAGCAGCACGGGGCTTGAACCGCCGAGCCTTGCACATTCTTCGATAGCGCGGCGCGAGGGAGCCCATCGCCCCGCGGCAACGCCCGCGCTGATCAGGGCACCATGCGCGCCCGGCGCAACCGCATGGATCAACCGGGCCGTGAGCGGCAAGCCGGCTACGAGATACTCCGCAGTCCCTGCATCGGGGAATACAAGATGAACCGGACGCGGCGGTGCTGGCCGTGCCAGATTCTCATCGGTTGGCTGCACCAGTTCCAGTCCTCGTTGTCTGCCGTTCATCAAGCCCATGCCATCACTGCAGGATCGGGTTTGCGACCCTGTCGTATCAATTGGCGCGAGCGCTGCCGCTGCGCATCAGGGTTCTGCAGTAGTGTCACCGCGGGGGGAATCGAAGTATGCACGGATGGACGGGCCGCGGCGGACGGGAACGTTGCGCCACAGCCCGCGTGGCAGGAGCCGGATTGCGGTGCTTTCCCGGATTCGGGCGGCATGTACTGCTTCGCCACTCAGGGCCGACATGTGGCTTGAGCAAGAAAACAAAGCCAAATTGGTTTGATTCGATCCGACATAAATCCTATCATATTCTTAGGCATGAACTAAGATATCGAAAATATCACCATAATTTTTACCAAATCAGCAGAAGAATCCCCTGAATTCATGATGAAAATCTGTGTTGACTGCCGCTATATCGGGCCGCGCCCCAGCGGGATTGGTAAAGTGCAGCAGGCATTGGTAGATTATCTACCCACACTGGCACCAGAAATGGAGTTTATCTTCCTGAAACGGGCTGATGTGCAGCGCAGGCTTTCGCCTGCCGCGAACGCGCGCGAGGTGGTTGTTCATGCAGCAGCAAACAGCCCTGCGACAATGTGGTGGCTGCCGCGAGTGGCTCCGCTGGGGGACGTGCAGTTGTTTCACGCAACCTTCAACATCATGCCGGCTGGGCTGACGATGCCCTGCGTCACGACTGTGCACGACATCATGTGGCTGACCAATCCGGAATGGTGCAAGGCGCGCTTCTCCCGCCCGCTTGAACGCCGGTTCTATCGCCACGGCATCAACCGCGCCCTGCACAGCGCTGCGGCGATCACCACGGTGAGCGAGGCAAGTCGGCAGGAACTGCTGCGCTGGAAGCCCGAGCTTGCCGGGCGAGTTCATCCCGCGCTGCTCGGGGTGAGCGATGCTCACCGGCCAAAGGGCGATATGGCCCGGCACCTTGGCGGATTGGGGCTGGAGACCGGCAAGCGGATCGTCCTGACGGTCGGGCAATATGTGCCCTACAAGAACCATGAAGGCGCTTTGCGCATTTTTGCCGAAGCCTGCAGCGACCGCGAGGACACCAACCTCGTGTTCGTGCAGCGGCTGAGCAGGGATGCCGACGATCTGCGCGCGCTTGCCGCCGCGCTTGGCATTGCCGAACGAGTCCACTTCCTCGAAGCGGTCGACGATGACTCGCTCGTGGCGCTCTACGGTGCGGCGGATTGCCTGCTGCACCCTTCGTTCTGCGAGGGCTTCGGACTGCCCCTGCTGGAGGCCATGGCGTGCGGCTGCCCCGTCGTCGCCTCGGACCATTCGGCCATGCCGGAAGTGCTGGGCGGAGCCGGCCTTCTCGCGCCGGTCCACGATACTGCCGCGATGGCGAAGGCACTGCGCCGCGTGCTGGACGAACCAGGCCTTGCCGAGACGCTGCGCGAGGCGGGCCCTGCACGAGCCGCCGCATTTTCGTGGGAGCGTTTTGCAGTACAAAATCTGGCGGTCTACCGGAAGGTTCTGGGATGCTGATCGCATGGCGTAAGGCCCACTACCTATCGCAGTATTCGGTGTCAACGCCGGTATAAAAAGGGGCCAGCCACCGGTTTAAAAGTGGGCCAGTCA
>CAZQEH010000068.1:0-17668 GCA_964592205.1 uncultured Novosphingobium sp. | reverse complement strand
CCAGCCGCGCCTGCAGGGGCGTTGCAGGCAGACGTTCGGCCAAGTGGCGGCGCAGGCGCTCGAGCAAGGCGGGCTTCTCGGCTTCGGGCACTTCGAACAGCAGGAGCGCACCGACGTGCATCGGCGAGGCATCTGTTTCCGACAGGATCATGAAATGATCGTCGGGCCGCAGCCGCCGAAGTCCCGGCGCGACTTCGAAACGATTAAGCGCTGCCGCCGTCATCGCGCCTGCGCCCAATTGGCGGTGATTGTGGCGAGCCGTCCACGCCAGTCGGGCAGGCCCTGAAGCCGCGCAAATTCGTCAGATAGCCGGTCGACGAGCGTGCCAACGGGTTCGACAGCCTCGACCAGTTCCACGCTCTGCCCCGCGCTGTACAGATCGCGCCATGGCCGCACCCCTTCGGGCATCGGCGTCACATGGTCCGGCAAGCGCGCGACATCGAGCCCCGACGCTTCGAGCGAATCGCGGATCCAGTTCGCCGGCACGCCATTCATCGCTGCCGAGACCATGATCCGGTCCATCGAAACGGCCGCGACCATCTGCCTGTGCCTGTCGACGACGCCGCTTTCAGGGGTGGCGATAAAGCGCGTACCCATGCAGGCGATATCCCCGCCAAGCGCCAGGGCACCGGCCATCCCGTGCACATCCGCGATGCCGCCCGCAACAATCAACAGCCCGGGAAATATCCGCCGAACTGCAGGCACGAATGCAAACGGTGTGAGGAATCCGGTGTGGCCGCCGGCGCCCGCGCAAGTCAACATCAGGCCGTCGACGCCCGCCGCGATCGCTTTCTCGGCGTGGCGCATTGTGGTGACATCCTGAACCAGGCGCCCGCCCCAACCGTGGACGCGTGCAGCCAGTTCGGTCGGATCACCCAGGCTGGAAAGGACCAGAGGGGCGCGAAACCTTTCCAGCAGGGCAAGCCGGTCTTCACCACCGTCCTCGCGTACGATCCGCGCCGAAAGATTCACGATCGGCGGCGCGTGATCGATTTCGGCGAGCACCTCCAGATAGCGTGTGAATACGGGAAGGCTCGTCGCCCGCCCGCCCTGCCATCCGGCGATCACGCCCGCTTTCGCGCAAGCCGAAGCCAGTTCGACTGACGAGGCAAAGCTCATCGGCGCGCACATGAGCGGCAAGGCAAGGCGCGAAAAATCTACCATCCGGCAAGCTCCGCCGCGCGGGCGCGGTGAACGGCAGGGCTGCCCAGCCAGGCCCGGTTGTGGACCGAGCGGCGGAACCAGTAGTTGAGCCCGTACTCCCAAGTGTAACCGATCCCGCCGTGTGCGGCGATCGCGGCGCGGGTGGTGCGGGTGTAGACCTCGCAGAGGTGGGCCTTGGCCATGGCTGCCGCGCGGGTGGCATCCGGCAGCCCTGCATCCCAGGCGTAAGCGGCGTACCAGACCTGCGCGCGGGCCGGCTCCACATCGAGCGCCATGTGCGCCAACTGGTGCTTGAGCCCCTGAAACCGCCCGATCGGCTGGCCGAACTGTTCACGCGTCTTGGCATAGTCCACCGAAAGGTCGGTGCAATGCTGCGCGCCGCCTAGGCTGTCTGCCGCGATCAGCACCAGCGCTGCATCGTGCAGGCGCTGCACCTTCGGATCGCCCGCACCATAAAGCGGGAGCGCGGTGACAGCGCCGAACCGCACCCGGGAAACCGGACGGCTCCGGTCGGTCGAGGAGACAGGCTCGATCTCGACACCCGCGCCGGTTTCAACCAACCGCAATCCGCCTGCGCCATCATCGGCGAGGAACAAGTGCGCGGCGCGGGCGCAAGACACAAGCTCTCCGCCCAGCGCCGAGGTGACGACCTTGGCCCCACTGGCGATATCGCCGAGCAGTTCCCGGATCGACGGATCGGCACAGCCTGCCACGGCGATGGCCGCGATGATCTGGCCGATCAATGGCCCCGGCGCGGCCTTCTCGCCCAGCACTTCGCACACCAGCGCCGCGTCCAGAAGGCCGAGACCCGCGCCGCCGTCCGCCTCGGGCAGGGCCAGACCACCGATACCCAGCGCCATCAGCGCCTGCCAGCATTCCGGATCGAAATCGGCATCACCATCGGCAAAGGCGTGGAGGCGCTCCATGGTCCAGCAATCGCCGAGGGTGCCGCGCACCGCATCCTGGATCGCGACCTGTTCGGAGGAAAGGTGGAAGCGCACGACCTACTTCTCCCCGCGCGGTTCGAGCTCTAGGGCAAGATCGCGCGGCAGACCAAGCCCGCGTTCGCCGATGATATTGCGCTGGATATTGCTGGCCCCACCCGCGATGGAATTGCCAAGGCTGCCCATGATCTGGTCGAGCCACTTGTTCGGCCCACGCGGACCACGGGCCCCGCGCCCGCCAGCCCCTTCCGGCTCGACCATCCCGGCCTCGCCGATCAGATCCTGCGCGAGAAGCGCGATATCGTGGCCGATCTCGGTGAGCAGCAGCTTCATCATCAGTGCCACCGGCCCCGGATCATCTCCCGCCGCCGCGCAGGAGAACAAGCGAAAGCTGGTGTAGCGGTGCGAGAGCACGCGCCCTTCGATCTCGGCCAGCCGGTCACGCACCACGGGATCGCCGATCCGGCCCATCTCCCGGGCGAGTTCGACCAGCTTGGCAAACTGGCTACCCAGTCCATCGGCACTCCCGATCGAGGCGCGTTCATGCTTCAAGGTGGTGCGGCTGACTTGCCAACCCTGCCCGCGTTCGCCTACCTGCCAGCTCACCGGCGTCTCGGCATTGTCGAAGAAGAATTCGCAGAAGGTTTGCCCGCCTTGCTCGCCGGTCATCCGCCGGATCGGGCGGCGGGTCACACCGGACTGATTGAGGTCGAGCAGCAGATAGGTGATACCATCGTGCTTGGGTGCATCGGGTTCGGTGCGTACCAGCATGAACATGTGCGTTGCCTGCATGCCCAGGCTGGTCCAGATTTTCTGGCCGTTGATGATCCACCTCGAACCATCGGGGGAAAGTTCGCCCTTCGTGCGGACCGAGGCCAGATCACTGCCCGAACCGGGTTCGGAATAGCCCTGCCCCCAGATGTAGTCACCCTCGATCGTTGACCGGATGAACAGCTCACGCTGCTCTTCCGTTCCCCTTTCCAGCAAGGTCGGGACAGTCATGTTCACGCCATTGCCGCCGACTTCCATCGGCGCGCGCGCGCGGGCAAACTCCTCCCGGATCACCTGGGCGCGGATCACATCGACCGGCTGTTCCGAGCCGCCGTAGCGCTTCGGCACCGCACGGTAGAGATAGCCACGATCGACGGCGGCCCGGCGGAAGCTGCGCACGAATTCCTTGACTTCGCCCCCGCGACGTTCGCCCGGTTGCCAGTATTCCTTGAGGAAGCCGCGAACGCCCTTGCGGAACGCCTCTGCCGCTTCGCCGTAGCTCAGGTCCATTGACGAAACTCTCCGGTTGCGCTGCCATCGCGGGCGGCCTTACTATGCCTTACTTATATTACTAGGTCAAATATCTCAACGCATGAGGACGATCTCGTGAGCGAAGTGAAGAACCACCCCTGGCCACCCCGCTACTATGAATCCGAAGGGCCTGCCTTCGTGCCCACGGCGCTGGCGCGCAGCCCCTGGGATCCCAAGGCGATCGCGGGCGGGCCGGTCAGCGCGCTGCTCGCCAGCGGGGCCGAAGATGCCAAGCTCGATGCCGAATTCGAGATCGCTCGCTTTCAGGTCGATATCTTCGGCAAGGTGCCGAACCAGCCGCTGGCGCTCGACATCGCTGCGCTGCGTGATGGGCGCCAGACCAAGCTGCACCGGATTGCGCTGACCGCAGATGGCAAACCTGTCGCTCAAGCGCATATCCTGCGAGTGCGGCACCTCGAAACACCGGCCTTTCCCGTCCCGCATGAGTACCCGGCGCCCGAATCCGTGCCGGTTCAGGAAGCTCCGCGCAGCGCGCGCATGGGCGGCGCCATCACCCTGCGCCGGGTGCTGGGCGGCCCCGGCATTCCCGGACGCGGCATCTCCTGGCTGGCGGTCGATGGCGAAGTGATCGGGGGGCGGCCGATGTCGAACTTCGTCAAGGCCTGCCTGTTCGCCGATTTCGGCAACGGCTTTGGCAATGCCACCGCTGCCGGCGAATGGACCTATGCCAACCTCGACATCACGATCCAGTTTCTGCGCATGCCGGTGGGCGACTGGTTTCTCATCGATGCCGAAACCCACATGGCCGGCAAAGGCCACGGCACCGCGCGCAACCAGTTCGCCGATCAACTGGGTGTCTATGCGCGCGGCTTCCAGACGATCTTCGTGGCGCCGGGGCACCTCTCCAAAGCAATTCCCGAGAGGAATGCGCGCTGAGGAACGACCCTATTCGCCCTTGGACTTGTTGGCCTCGCGCCAGATCAATGCGCTGGCCTGCGTCGAAAGCCCCATGTTAGCCGCTTCGGCATCGAACTGCGCCTCGAACGCCCAGTCTTCGGCATTGTTGAGGTTCTGCTTCATGTAGCGGTAGCCCATGCGCGGCCCGTTCGCCAAGCCGTGCGCTGCCTTCAGGGTTTCGCTGCGCAGCACGTCGTCGTTGAACAGGCGGGTGTAGAGGCCCTTGGCGAAGGCTTCCTCGCCGGTAAGCTTTTCGCCTAGCAGGAAAAGCTCGCGCGCCACACCGGTGCCGACGATCCTCGTCCAGAACCAAGTCGAACCGAAATCGCCGCTCGCGCCGATCTTGTCGAACGCGGTGAGGAACGTCGCCGAACGCGCGGCAAAACGCAGATCACAGGCCCCGGCGATGCCGATACCGGCACCGGCGACCGGGCCGTTGACCATCGCAATCGTGGGCTTGCCCATTTCGTGGAGCAGCCGCGATGTCTCCATGAAACCGCGCAGCCGCGCATAACCCTGCTCCGCGCGGCTGCCGGTATCGGGATTGGCTGGCACGATGGCCTTGTCGGCCCCGCCTTCCTTGAGATCGCCTCCGGCACAAAAGCCGCGACCGGCCCCGGTCACGACCACGCAGCCAACCGAACCATCACGCGCAGCATCAGCGCAGGCGTCTGCCAAAGGCGCCATGATCGACCCGGTCAGCGCGTTCAGCCGGTCTGGCCGGTTGAGGGTGATGATCCGCACACCACCCTCGTTCTCGGTCAGAACTTCATCGCTCATCGCCAGTTCAATCCCCACCCAGTTCCCAGTGCCGCGCCATCATCCGGGCTGCCGTTTCGGCCAGCTCGGCCGGAACCTCCGGATAAAGCGGCAGCGGCTTGTCCTTGCTCGGCAAGGCGATGGTCGCGGTCGACCGGACCGTTTCCTCGCCGCGCTGGTTGACGAACTTCACTGCCACGTCGACCAGATTCTGCCCGTTTTCGTTGCGCTTGCCCAGCACTTCGCCCGTCACGCGCTGGACATCGCCCATGAAGTTGAACTTGCGGATCTCATCGTGGACGTGGGTGACGATGCCGTCGTCCCCAGCCCAATCGTTGAGGTACTGCCACAGGTAGTTCTCGCGCATGACCCCGTAGTCATAGGCCATCGGGTTGCCGATCGCCTGCGACCACACCGGGTCCCAGTGCAGGCGCTGCGCAACGTCGGGAATGCCATGCTCATTCTTGATGTAGAACGCCGGGATGCGCTGGCGGTTCTTGTGCGCACGGCGGTTGGCGGTGGGCGCGTAAGGGGTAAAACCATAGCCCGCCGCGTGGAAGCAGATCACGTCGGTGACGGTAAGCGGCCCCTTCATCTGCAGGCCCAGCGCGTCGCCCTTCTGCACGTCCTCGAAATAGCGCTTCGTTCCGCCCTGCACCTGCTCTGCGGCATAGGCCGCCTCCACTTCCGCCCATTCCACGTCGGTGTAGGTGGCGGGCTGGATGGATAGGTTTTTGCCCTTCTTCGCGGCGGTCTTGCGCTCCGTCAGCACGCGCAGGATGTCGTAGGTCGCAACCACTTCAGCGCGCTGGTTCACCTTCACGCGGCGGCTGGTGATGATCACCGACTGCCCAGCGAATTCGGATTTCTTGACCTCGCAGGTGAGGTCTCCGCCATAGCTGTAGATCGTGTCGCCGGGGCGGACCGGACGGTAGAAATTGTACTGCGAGCCTGACACAAAGACGTGAATGCCCTTGAACAGGCTCTTCTTCAGGGTGCGGACGTGATCGGGCGCGGGATCACCTTTCATCGTGCGATTGATCTGGCCCACCATCATGCCCGGTGCGATCACCCCGCCCCAGCGCGTCTTTTTCGCGTAGGCTGGATTGGTGAAGAGCGGATTGTCATCGCCGCACCCGTAGGCCCAGTTGCGAATCGAATCCTCGGACGCCGTCTGGACATACTCGTTCTGCTTCATCGTCTCCCAGACACCGATCAACTGGCGCTGACGCTCAATGTCAGCCTCGGAAATCTCGTAGGCCGTGGCTTCCTGCCATTCATCGCTCTGCTTGATATCGGTCTTTGCTTCGCTCACGGCAATCGCTCCTTGATCCCAGTTGTATAACTAGGTAATAGAAGCCAGTAGGGCAGTCAAGGAAGCTTTCAGGATGACCGAAGTGAGGCGGATCAGCGACGCGCTCAAGGTGCGAGCACAGCACCAGCACGACGAGATCGCGCATGATGGCATCAACCGGCAGATCACATACGCGGAATGGGACCGTGAAGCCGACGAGATCGGCGGCGGGCTGGCGGTGGCCGGGCTCCAACCGGGCGACCGCGTCTTCCTGTCGATCAGCAACGCCCATGCCGTGGAAATGGCGATCGCGGTGTTCGCGGTGTTTCGTGCCGGCGGCATCGTCTGCCCGATCAACACGCGCCTGAACGCGAAGGAAATCGCCGACTTCGCCGAGCTGACCACCCCGCGCTGGTGCATCACCGATGCGCCCGATGTGGTCGCCAGCCTCAAGCTCGATGGCTGCTGGACGGTCGATGCCATGCCGCGCAATCTGGCCGCGCTGCCCGATCAAGCCAGTCTCGATGCCGAAGCCGATGCCGAAATCCTCGGCACCAGCGGCACCACTGGCAAGATCAAGGGCGTCGTCGTTTCTCACCCCGATCTGATGAGGGGCGTGACCGGCACCAACATGGACAAGTCGCGCTCCACGCTCAACGCTTTGCCGCTGACTGGGTCGGGCGGGAACCTCGGCATCGTCATGCTGCCCGCGCGCGGCGGGGCAACCGCGATTACCCAGCCCAGGTTCGACCCAAAGAGCTTCCTGGAATTGGTCAAGGAAAAGCGCCCTAACCTCGTCTACCTCGTTCCCTCGATGCTGCGGCTGATCCTCGATCATCCGGACGTGGCGAACTATGATTTTGCCGACGTCAAATACTTGATGGCTGGAACCGCACCGCTGCCGCACGATTCTGTGAAGCGCGCGCTCCAGCTTTGGCCGCACGTGCGGATGCGCAACAGCTACGGGATGTCCGAAGGCGGAATCGGCGTCGGCACGTCCACTCAGGAACAGGTGCTCAAGCCCGGCTGCGTCGGCAAGCTTCCCCCGCATATGCAGATTCGCGACGGAGCAGGCAATGTCATCACCGAGCCGGGCGTGGTCGGAGAGATCTATGGCTACCAGAAGCATCCGCGCCGCTACTGGAACGACCCCGAGGCGACTGCTGCAAGCTTCATCGGCGGTTGGACCAAGACCGGCGATCTTGGTTGCGTGGACGCCGATGGCGATCTCATCATGGCCGGCCGGTCGAAGGAGCTGATCATTCGCGGCGGCTACAATATAACCCCGCTGGAAATCGAAACCACGCTGCACCTCCATCCAGCCGTGCAACAGGCCGCCGTCGTTGGCGTACCGCATGAAGTTCTTGGCGAAGATGTCGCTGCTGCCGTGACCCTTCGGCCGGGCCAGACAGCGACACCCGATGAGATCATCGCTTTCTGCCGTGAACATCTTGCCGACAACAAGGTGCCGCGCACGCTGCTGGTGCTTGATGACATGCCGCTCAATCCCAACGGCAAGATCCTGAAGAACGAACTGGCTGGTCCGCTCACGGCTGCTGCAATGGCGCGCCGCGCCGCAGCCTAAACGACAACTTATTGGCGCCTGAAGCAAGGCGGCGCTGTCAGCCGCCCTGCTTCAGGCACCTTTTATTTCAGCTGCTCAAACGGCACGTCCTTGTCCATCCTCACTTCGCCGGGCATGCCGAGCACGCGTTCGGCGATCTGGTTGCGCAACACTTCGTCGGCGCCGCCAGCAATGCGCATGACCGTTGAATAGATGTAATCGTACTGCAGATCGGGCGTGATGGTATCCGATGGGTCAGCGGCAATCGCATCCATCCCGCGCAGCTCCATGCCGAGACCCAGCACCTTCTGCTGGCGGCCGGCATAGGCCAGCTTGATCATGCCGGCCAAGGCGCCGGGGTTTTCGCCCTTGGACACCATGGTGCGCAGCCGCGCCTGGAAGAAGCGTTCGCCTTGCTCTTCCGCAAGAGCATCGGCCAGCGCAAGCCGCATGGCCTTGTCATCTAGCATGGTCGAGCCATCGCCCGCCGGGGTCTGTCCCGCCAGCGTCAGCAGCGGCTCCACGCCGCTGCGATGCGCGCCCGAATCCAATCGCTCGCCCATCAGCACGGTCATGCAGCAGGCCCAGCCCTCGCCCACTGCGCCGAGGCGGTTCGCATCGGGAATGCGCACGTCAGTCAGGAAGGTTTCGTTGAACTCCTTCATGCCGGAAATCTGCCGGATCGGACGCGTCTCGATCCCGGGTGT
Source organism: uncultured Novosphingobium sp. (assembly GCA_964592205.1). Taxonomy (GTDB): domain Bacteria; phylum Pseudomonadota; class Alphaproteobacteria; order Sphingomonadales; family Sphingomonadaceae; genus Novosphingobium. Next base: position 9,016 of record CAZQEH010000068.1, on the reverse strand, counting down.
CTTCATGTCGACGACGAAGAAGGTCAGCCCCTTGTGCTTGGACACGGTGGGATCGGTGCGGACGACAAGGATGCCCCAGTCAGTCAGGTGCGCCCAGCTCGACCACACCTTCTGCCCGTTGACGATCCAGTCGTCCGAACCGTCATCGGCGCGTACCGCCTTGGTCCGCAGCGCGGCAAGGTCAGAACCGGCGGAGGGTTCCGAGAACAGCTGGCACCATGTCAGATCGCCTCTCAGCGTCGGTTCGATAAAGCGGGCGCGCTGCTCATCCGTGCCGTGCTTGGCGATCACCGGAAGCGCCATGCCCGTGCCGATCGAGGTGAACGGCCCCTTGGGCAGGTTATGTTTGCCTTCCTCTTCGGCGAAGATCACGGCCTCGATGCCCGAAAGGCCGCGCCCGCCCAGCACCCTGGGGAAAGTCAGGCCCGACCAGCCGCCATTGAAGAGTTCGCGCATCCATGCGCGGCCACGCTCGGCTTCTTCCGTATCCGCGAGCTTGATGCCAACCGGCATTTCATGGGCGGGTGCATGGGCAGCAAGCCAGCTCTGCGCTTCGGCACGGAACGCCGCTTCGGCAGGAGTATCGTTGAAGTCCATCTCAGGCAGCCTCTTCCTGTGATCCGCTCTGGGCGTTCAGCAGGCGGTTCGCCCAGTATCCGCGATTGCCGACGATCACCGCCAGCATCCTCTCGCGCCGGTAATAGAAGTGGCAGTTCGCCTCGAACGTGTAGCCGATGCCGCCGTGAACCTGCAGGTTTTCCCGCGCCGCCAGTTCAAAGGCCTTGATCGCGGTCAGCCGCGCGGCGGCGGCTGCGGCGGGCAGGTCGAGCGCGGATGCCTCGGCCGCCCAGCCCGCAAAATAAGCGTTCGACTTGGCCAGTTCGATGGCCACCGCCACATCGGCCAGCTTGTGCTTGATCGCCTGATAGCTGCCCAGCGGACGGCCGAACATCTGCCGCTCCATGACATAGTTGCAGCCCATCTGCAGGCAGGCTTCCGAGCCGCCCACCGCCTCGAACGCGGCCTGTACCGCCGCGCGGTCAAGCAAGGTCGGCAGTATGCCCTTCACCGGAAGAGGTTCTGCGTCGGCGCCCATGAAATCGATACGGTAATGGCTGCGCAGCTGGTCGAAACTGTCGAGCTTCGTTCGCGTCACGCCTGGCTGATCCAGCCTTGCAAGGGCCAACCCATCACCCACCTGGATGATGGCAATCTGCGCGATGCCTGCATCGGCGACCGGCTGCTTGGTCCCCGTCAGCTTGCCTGCCTCGATCACCGTGCGCGGCCCAAGGACCGGGCCGGGCCCTTCGGCGCTGGCGAAGCAGGCGATCACCTCGCCGCTGGCCAGTTTCGGCAGCCATTCTGCCTTCTGCGCCTCGCTGCCCGCCAGCCAGATCGTATCGGCGGCAAGAACGATCGAGGAGAAGAACGGCACGCCTGCGTTGACCCGCCCCAGTTCCTGCGAAATCACGCCCAGATCGAGCTTGCTCATGCCGAGGCCGCCAAACGCCGCCGGAATGTTCGCACCCAGAAAGCCCATCTCGCCCAGTTCGCGCCACAACGGCTCGTCCCACTCGGCCCCGCTGTCGATCAGCATACGCAAATGGTCATAAGGTGTGCGTTCGGCCAGCAGCCCGCGCGCCTGTTCCGCGAGCATTTTCTGTTCGTCGGAAAGATCGAAATCCATCAGTCGAGGTCCTCGTACCAGGCGGTGGCAAGCCCACCCATCGCGTCAGCCATGATCGCGGTTTCGCGCGTCACGCGGTTGTGACAAAGCTGCACGGCCGCCGCGAAATCGACCGCATCGGCGGCGACCGCTTCTGCCAGCGCAGCACGCGCGCCTTTCTGGTTCGCCGGAGCAGCTGGCATCAGTGCCTGGATCTCGACGATCTCCGCCGTGTCGAACACTGCGCCGTGGCTGGCACGCATCCGCCAGAACTTGATCAGCCGTGCGAGCTCCCTGGCCTTGGCCGCCGCGCGCTGGTTCCCTGCGGCAGGGGCAATGTCGTCCTTCAGATCAGCCAGAGCCGTCGCAAAGAACCGGTCGGTCCAGTCCGGCTCACATGATGGAAGCGCCGGTTCCATCAACGCAATCCCGGCGAGTTGCGCAACCGACTGCACGATCACCCGCTTGTGCATCGTGCCAAACAGCAATCCCGTGCCGGTAGCCCCAACATTCGAGCCTTCAGCGCTTGCAGCCGCCGTGCTGGGCACCGAAAACGACAGCTGGAAATAAAGCCGGTGGAATTTCACGCGAGCAATGTCGACAGGCTGGCCGCTGGCCACCTCATAGGCCGCGAAGACTTCCCGCATCGGCACGAAGGGCTGGATCAGGCTGCGCACCCAGATTTGGGCAAGATCCTCCATTGGATCGCCGAGATGAGTCAGTTCCCAATCGACTAGCGCTGCGATCTCGCTCCCGTTGAACAGGAAATTACCAGGTCCAGCATCCCCGTGCAGCACCACAGTCGAGCCGCAATCCGCCGGCACATTGCGGGCAAGCCAGGCCAGCGCGATCTGGAACACCGGGTCCGCCCCAGCGGCAAGGTTGTCTCGCTGCCATTTCGCGATATTGGCGCGGATCCGTTCTGCCGGAGGCTCGCTTACATCACCAAGCGCGGCAAAGGCCGGATCGCTCGCATCAAGCCGGTGGAGCGCGGCCAGTTGGCTGACGAACTCTCGTGCAAGCGCCGATTTGTCCTCGGCCTGCGGAAAACGGTCATTGCCGCTAACGAATTCGCTTAGCAGGGCAAGGTGCGACGGGAAAGCTGCCACCAGTTCGGCCACCTTCACCCCTGCACCTCGAAACGGACCGGAAAGGGCGGCAAGGATCGCGGTCTCCCGTTCGAAGTATGCGCGCCGCGAGGCGTCTCCGGCGCGGGCGTCCCACGCGAGATAGCAGTGCCGCTCCGCCCCCTCGGCGCTGCGCAGCGTCACTTCCGCACCTTGCCGCGATGCGCCGCCGCCGCCGCGCGCCTGTTCTGCAGCAATGACACAGCCTGTCCGCTGTTCTACCTTCTTACGCAGAGCAGAGGGGATTGCACTTGCCATCATCACTCTCAGTTATGTAACTACGTTACACAGCATCCATGAACACATAGCACGCGGGAGAGTCAAGCGTGAGCTACGAAACCATCCTCTTCGAAGTGGCCGATCATGTTGCCACGATCACGCTCAACCGACCCGATGCGATGAACAGCTTCAATCGCCGGATGATGGAAGAATTCAAGGCCGTCTGGCACGAAGTCTCATGGAATGATGACATCCACGTCTCGGTCCTGCGCGCCTCGCCCGGCCGCGCCTTCTGCACCGGAGTCGATGTGAAGCAGGAAGCGGGTGCGCGGCCTGCGGTCGATCTGGACAACATCTGGCACTGCTACGATCCAGGCGACGAACTGGGGCCGAAATCGCAGAATTGCTGGAAGCCGATGATCGCAGCCGTTCACGGCATGGCGGCGGGCGGCGCGTTCTACTGGCTCAACGAAGCGGACATCATCATTGCTTCGGAGGATGCGACCTTCTTCGATCCCCACGTCACCTACGGGATGACCAGCGCGCTCGAACCGATCGGGATGACCTACAAGATGCCGCTGGCCGATGTGCTGCGGATGGTCCTGCTCGGCAATGATGAACGCATGAGCGCGGAGTATGCAAAGTCGATCGGCCTCGTCAGCGAAGTGGTGGCGCTGGACGATCTGTGGAATCGGGCCCACGAACTCGCGCTGCAGATCGCGGCCAAGCCCCCGGCGGCCATCCAGGGCTCGATCAAGGCGATCTGGACCAGCCTCGACATGCCGCGCTCGGTCGCACTGGCCAATGCGCTGAAGTATCCGCAGATCGGCAACCCGGTCGGCGTGCCGCAAGTCGACCGCGCGGCACTGATGGCGAACAAGGCCAAAAAGTTCACGCTGCGTTGATCTGCCCGCGATGACTCACCCGCGCCTGCACGCCGCCGCCGATCCCGCGCGGCCCGCCGTCATCATGACAGATGGCTCACCGGGCCTGACGTATGGCGAACTGGAGGTCCGCGCCAATCGCGGCGCACACCTGCTGCGCAGCCTCGGGATCGCACGCGGCGACGGGATCGCTTACTGGCTGCCGAACTGCCCCGAAGTGTTCGAAGTCTATTGGGCCGGCCAGCGCACCGGCAGCTACATCACCCCGATCGCCACCGCGCTGACGGCGGGTGAGGCCGACTACATCATCGAAAACTCGGGTACCAAGCTGTTGGTGTTCGATCTCGCGATTCCGGGCGCCAAGGGCCTCACCGCGCGGGAAGGCTTGAACATGATGACGCTGGCGGACTGGCGCGCGGCGCTGGCGCTCCAGCCTGAAGGGCCGATCGCGGATGAGAGTCCGGGCTTTCACATGGTCTATTCGAGCGGCACCACCGGCAGGCCAAAAGGTGTGCGCCTGCCGCTGCCCGAAGGCGATGTTACGGCGGAGCACTTGATCGCGGTGCAGATCGGCGGGCGCTTCGGGCTGGGGCCGGGCGACACCTACCTCAGTCCGGCCCCGCTCTATCATACCGCGCCGCTGGCTTACACCACCACCTGCCACCGCCTTGGCGCGACAGTGGTGCAGATGCCGAAGTTCGATCCGGAACAGGCCCTCGCCGCGATCGAGCAGTACCACGTGACCTTGACCCAGATGGTGCCGACGATGTTCGTGCGGCTGCTCAAGCTGCCCGAGGACGTGCGCGGCAAGCATGACCTCTCATCGCTGCGCACGTTGGTCCACGCCGCTGCGCCTTGTCCGGTGCCGGTCAAGCACGCGATGATCGCATGGCTGGGGCCGATCATCTACGAGTATTATGGCGGATCCGAGGGCAATGGATCGACTGCGATCACCAGCGAGGAATGGCTCAGGAAACCGGGATCGGTGGGCATGGCCAGCTGGGGCACGATCCACATTTGCGACGACGACGGGCACGAGCTTCCTGCCGGCACGCAAGGTACCATCTATTTCGAAGGCGGCTGGGATTTCCGCTACCTTGGCGACGACGCCAAGACCCGGGATGCCCGCAACCCCCTCAATCCCGCTTGGTCGACGCTGGGCGACGTCGGCTACGTCGACGCCGACGGCTATCTGTTTCTGACTGATCGCAAGAGCTACATGATCATCTCGGGCGGCGTGAACATCTATCCTCAGGAGGTCGAGAATCTTCTGATCACACACCCGAAAGTGGGAGATGCCGCCGTTATCGGAGTGCCCAATCCCGAATTCGGCGAGGAAGTGAAAGCCGTTGTTCAGCCCCTTGAGACAATCGCGGGCACGCCTGAACTGGCAGCGGAACTGATCACCTTCTGCAGGGCTAATCTCAGCCCGATCAAATGTCCTCGAACGGTCGATTTTGATCCGGCATTGCCGAGGCTGGATAACGGCAAGCTCTACAAGCGTCTGATCAAGGAACGATATCGCTAGGGGTCCGATTCTGACATTCAGTACCGCTTGCGGCCAGGTAGTGCTCGAAGGTCAGAATTTTCAAGGACCACTATAAACTTTTGAATCGAGTGAATTTTACGATTTTGACATTGGCAGGCCCATTCCGGCCGCAGGGGATGCAAATGCCAAAATCAATCCACTCGGCGATGTTGATGAAACGCGAGGGCCGAGACGCTCTCGTCCCAATTGAAGCGGGTTCGCTGTGGGTGACGAGTCTTCCATCCATGCAAATCGATCCATGATGGCAAACCCTGCCACGTAAGGACGGCGGCAAAGTGCAGCGAGAGGCAGGTGCGCAGCGTGTTCGTGGACTTGGCGCGCGCACGGTACGAACGGGCCACCGCGATCACCTCGGCGAGCTGCGGCGGGACAATCGATGTGGTCGGCTCAAGCAGTGATCTGCCCCCTTCCGAGTGGTCCAGAACCGATGATAATCTGGATTGGGAAGGAGATCATGAATGCCGAGCAAGAAGCATCGCCGTGCAGAGATTATCGGCGAGCGGGGAGTGCATGGCCTTGTCCGTGGCACGTAAGCTCAAGCGCGACGATGTGCTGGCGGCGCTTGCCGAGTTGTTCGTGACGCGCGGGCCGCCCGCGCACATCAGGTCCGACAATGGCCCCGGCCGCACCAGGCAACCGGGGCTTGGACAAATCAGACGAAGACGCTGGCGGCGCGGCGGAGGGCCGGCAGCATGACATCCGGTTCGGGACGCTTGGTGTAGTCCGGGTTTACTTCCGCATAGAGGATCGTGCCATCCTGCCCGATCACAAACCGGCCCGGCATCGGCAGCGTCCAGCTCTGGTCGCCATTGAACGCCGGCAAATCGTTTTTCAGCCCCTTGTAGAGTTCAACCAGATAGTCGGGCAGGGCGAAACGAAGGCCGAACGCGGCAGCGACATCATTGCGGGCGTCCGACAGGATCGGGAAACCGAGATCGTTCTGACGCAACGACTTGCGGCTGTTCACTGCGGTCTGCGGCGAGATCGCCACGAGGCTGGCACCGAGCGCCGCGAATTCCGGCAGCGCCGCCTGCAGGGCTTGCAGCTCCATATTGCAGTACGGACACCAGACGCCGCGATAGAAACTCACCACCAGCGGCCCCCTGGCAAGCAGGTCGATCGACGAGACAGGCTGGCCATCGGGATCAGCGAGCGTGAACGCAGGCGCCTTGTCGCCGGCCTTGAGCGCGCCGCCAGCGGCGCCGGACGCGACCAGTTCGGCGGTAGCACGGTGCATCGTCTCGATCACCGAAATGGGCACGTTGTAGGGCGGCTTGCCGGCCTCGAAATCAGATTTGAAAGCATCCAGCTTCGCTTGCAGGGTCATGATGTGTCTCCTCGGATGGATTGGTGGCCGGAAGATGGGCCATTCCGAAGAGGTGGTGCAGGTAGCGTGCTCGACTAACCGTCATTCCCGATCGGAATGTGCGCTTGCGGTCAGGCGGCGTGGCGAAATGGTCGGCAATCCGTGTCGCCGAGGACATCGCCACCCTGGAAAGTGGCACGATCAGACCGGTTGAGGGGGAAGCCTTGCCGCAGCAACTCAGACAGATCCGTGTTGGCGATGAAAGTCTGACCGAAGACGATCACATTGGCAGTCAGGCCGCCGATCTCGGCATGATCCAGGGTTCGCGGCATCGCGAATGGGGGATTTTGTGAGCGCTCGTTGATCGATCCCGCGTGGCCTTCGTGGAAAATCCGTGCGCACTGCGACACAGCATCGTGGCGCGACGCGCTACGACGAAACCAAGGAAATCTTACCTCGGCTCCGTCGCGCTCGCATCAATCGAACTTCGCTTTAAGTTACCCCTTGTCCCCGAGACCTAGAACCCCGCAAGACCCTGGGGGCTGTTGTAAGGGATCGGGCTTCGACCAATTTCCGTCAACCGGCCGTTCGTTTTGTCGAGTCGGTAGCTGACGAGCGTCGAGGCGTTTCCGAAGATTTGGTAGAAGTACCGGTCATCGGGCGACAGCCAGCTATCGCTCGGACCGCTGCTGACGAGCCCGTTCACGGCGCGGAAGGTTCCGTCGCCCGGTATCGCTTCGTTGGCGGGATCCTGGAGAAGGCTCAATCGGCCGTCCGAGAGCCGATAGGTTGAAACCGTTCCGTAGCCAAAATTGGTGGCAAGGACGATCGAGTCGTCGGACGTGATCTGCAACCAGCAGAGTTCGGACGGCTTTCCGAGCGACGTGTCGATCGGGACCACCGGACCGTTGGTCACGCGACCCGCGTGATCGATGCGGCTAACCTGCACGCCATCGCTCACAGCGAAGCCATTCAGGAAGGTGTCGTGGCTTTGTTTGAGAAAGTGGATGTAAAACGGTCCGCCGCCGCCTGCATCGGCAAACGAGGCCTCGCCAAGTGTGCCATCGGCGTGCACCGGGAATATCGCAAGACCATCAGGGTCGGGAGCATTCGTCACGACCAGTTTTGCGGACCCATCCGGATTGGCGGCTGGATGAGCATCGAAGAGGATATCGACCAGCAGAAAGCGGCCGTCGGGCGAAAGAACCGCCTGCTTTCGGCTGGATGAGCATCGAAGAGGATATCGACCAGCAGAAAGCGGCCGTCGGGCGAAAGAACCGCCTGGGTCGCCACTCGGCCAACCTTTTGCGCAGTATCGATCGAACTTTGCTGCGGACGCAGCTTCAGCTTGCCGTCCTTGGCAACCGTAAACGAGCGAAGGTGGTTGGGACCGAAGGCGTGGAGGACATACAGCATCCGGCTTTGGGGGCTGTAGGCAAGCGATTTTGCGGTTCCCGAACGTCCGTTTACGGGCTCGCCGGTCGATAGCCGATCAATCATCGTGAGCTTGCCATCGGCACTGACTCGAAAGCTCGTCACACTGTTGTCGCCGCCGTTTGTCGCGAACAGCATCGTGTTGGATTCCGCCAGGATCACGCTGCCCGCACCTTCGAAGGCGTTAGGCGCGCTTCCCTGGCCACTGATCGGCTTGAACGTACCGGAGCCAGCACCTCGGGTGGGGACGGACTCAATAAGGGAGAGCTTACCATTCGCGTCGCGAGCGAAGTGCATAATCCTATTCTGGGCTTCATTGGTTTGCATATAAAGATGCCCGGCAGGCTCAGATGCGTTGGCCTGACCTCCAAAAATCCCGCAAAATATCAACACAAAAATGTTGATAAATAATTTCGATTTTCTAAGTATATACATTTTAAAATTCCCGTATTGTTAATTTATAGCACAAAGCATTGCACGCGCCATTGACGCAAAATCTCGGTGAGGTGATGAATCACAATACTTGCTGATCGTCTGTGAATATTAAACGCTTGCCATCAATTTCAAGATGACGAATTGTGATTCACAATTAGCGTAATTATTAGAATGTGATATTCGACATTGATTGAAAATATCCGCCAATATTAGAACGAGCCGACCCGATCGAGCGCGATCGCTTCGGAGGAGAAATTGACGTTTAGCCGGGATTCCCAACCGGCGGCGAAGTACCCCCTGGCGGCGTCGAACAGGCGTTGATGGTAAAGCCGGATGCCCCGTGTGTCAACGCCGGTATAAAAAGGGGCCAGCCACCGGTTTAAAAGTGGGCCAGTC
>CAZQEH010000067.1:0-18177 GCA_964592205.1 uncultured Novosphingobium sp. | reverse complement strand
CCGATGAGCTTGCCTTGCGCATCCTCGATGCCGTTCAGCAGGCACAAGGCCGGCAACCATGAGAGAGGCCGCGCTTCTCCCCAAGCCGAGCCCGGCGCTGCCGCCGCCCGCTGCGGCACCCGCCGTCTCGGCCGGCGCGCGGCTTGTTCAGGCCAAGTCCGGCCTTGGCGGGGGCGGCGTGATGATGGCCTCGCCGATCACCGAAGCCGGCCGCCCGCTTGATGCCGCCACCCGGCAGAGCATGGAAAGCGGCTTCGCGCAGGATTTCGGCCATGTCCGCGTCCATGACGATGCCCGCGCGCACGACCATGCCCGCGAACTGAACGCGCGCGCTTATGCGGCGGGCGATCACATCGTGTTCGGCGAAGGTCACTATCGCCCCGAAACCGCCATGGGCCGCGCGCTGATCGCGCACGAACTGGCGCACACGGTGCAGCAGGGCGGGGTCCAGATGAAGGCCGCTGGCCCGCTGCCCGCAGCAGCCGACGCCGAGCTCGAAGGCCAGGCAGACCGCGCCGCCGCCGCCGTCACCGCAGGTCGCTCCGCCCCAGCGCTGTCACGGATCGGCGCACCCGCAGTGTTCCGCGCGCCGGGGGATGAACCGGCGCCCACCGCAGCGCCAGACCCGGCCCCGGCTCCCGCCCCGGCATCAGCCGCCGCTGCTCCACAAGGTCAGACCACGCAAAGCGCGAAGAACGTGCCCAGCTGGGTGACCGGGTTCGAAAACGACAGCAACCCCGCCGATCTCGCCCCTGCCTATCTCGGTGTCCGCCACGGACCCGTCTTCAAGATGCCGCTCGAAAAGGGCGCCAACGATGCCGTGCAGGAAGTCTATAAGCGCGGCGGCGCGGTTTCGACGGTCTACACCACTGGCAATCAATCATCGTACAAGGAGGGCCTCTCCTCCGAAGGCTACCAGTCGCAGTGGCTCGGCAAATACGGCTACACCAGCTTCGCCGTGCTGTCGAAAACGATCCTCAGCTCAGCTGATCCCGATGTCGTGGCCGTGCTCGACAAGCCCGCCGGAGTGAATACCAAGAACTTTGACACCAACCGCAAGTTCGTGACCGCGCTGGCCGGTGGGATCAGGGCCGCCGGCTGCGCGGTGGATCACATGGTCGAAAAGCACATGGGCGGAGCCAGCGTGCCGTCGAACCTCCAGTTGTTCGATGACAAGCGCAACTCCGCCTCGGGCAGCCAATCGTGGAACAAGGTCAAGGATCTGGTCAGCGAGCTGCGGGCGCCGGGCATGCGCGGGGCCAAGGCCACGCAGATCCAGATATTCTACACAGCCGTTGAAGTCGACAAGGGGCCGCCCGATCCCAGTTACGAAATCGAGAAGCTGGTCAGCTCCAAGCTCAAGGGCAGCGAGAAAGTGATCAAGGCCGCCGAGGGCGTGCCGGTAAACCTGATTTCAGGCCCCAATCACGCCGTCTCCAGCATCAAGGACAAAGGCGCCTCGGTCATCGATACCGCAGCAGAGCGGGTGGTCCAGGGGCTCAAGCTGACCAGCTATATCCGCAGCGCGGCCGGGCCCGCAGGCAAGTTTGATGAAGCGATTGGCGAGTTCGATCACAAGGCGATGCAGAAGCTGAAGCCGGCCGATTCCATCGTCAAGATCAAGGCCGAGAAAGTCTCCGCGCCAGCCGCCGCCAATACGCCCGCTGGCGGGGGCGAGCCAGTTGCAGCCGAACCTGCGCGTGAAACCCGCAAGTTCGAGATCGCGCCCGGCCCCCGAAAGATACCGTTCGAATACCCCAACCTCAGCCCCGGCTTCGTCACTTCGCTCGCCATCACCGACAAGGGCGAACTGACCGGCTCGGGCGTGATATATCCCCGCATCAAATTCCTCGGCGAAATCCATTTCAACTTCACGCGAGACACGATGACGCTGTCGCGCGATATCGATCCCAAGAGCCTCAAATCGCCGATCCCCGGGTTCCGCTTCACCGGCGGCAAGTTCGATATGCAGCTGGCGCCCAAGCTGGTTCCCAGCGGCACGGTGAACTTTGAACTGGGCCCGCAGAAGAAGCCGATCGTGGTGGGCGATGTTACCGCCAAGTACGAGGGCGGGGCGTTCATCGCCGAAGGCAACATCACGCCGGGACCGGGCATTCCCGGCGCCGAAGGGGCCAGCGGCAAGATCCGTTATGCGTCTGACAAGGGCTGGTCAGGGCGGCTCGACATCACCAGCAGCGCGATCAAGAACACGGTGATCAATGCCTCTGTCGTCATGCAGCAGAAAGGCGACGACATCGACATCCAGGCCGAGGGCGGCGCAAAGATCACGATCAAGGACAAGGTCTTCGAACTCAAGGCCAAGTGGACCGAAGGCAGCATTACCTACAGCTTCAAGGGCAAATGGGAAAAGCCCTTCAAGATTGTCGACGAGATCGAGGCGACGGTTCTCTATCGCAACGATTACCTCAAGATAACCGGCGGTGGCGGGTTCCATTTCCGGACCTGGAGCGGCCATATCGACATTGTCTATGAACGCTTTGCCGGGGGCGGCGTGAAGGTATCCGGCAATGGCAATGTCGATGTCGAGACGAAGGACAAGAAGGGCAAGGGCAGCCTCGAGGCACACATCGACGAGACCGGGGCGATCTGGGGCAAGGGCAGGATCGCGTACCAGATCACGCCCACGATCAAGCCCGAACTGGAAGTCGAACTCGATAGGCAGAACCACCTGCACATCACCGGCTCGCTGACGCTGGGGCCTTACACCCTGTTTGACCGGTTTCCGAAAGACGGCCGTGACAATCACGAGATCTTCAAGATCAAGAGCCCGAAATTCACCGTACCGACCCCGATCCTGGGCGTCACCGTCTATGCCCAGCTGACCGCGAGTGTCGGCTACGGCTTCTACATCGGCCCCGCGATTGTCGAATCGATCAAGATCACCGGCTCGTTCGATCCGCTTGAGGAAAATCCCAACGTCGTGGCCAAGCTCGTCGGCAAGTTCGATTGCCCGGTAGGTGCTCAGATCTACGGTACGTTGGGCGCGCACATCGGCGCCGATGCCGCGATGGGCCTTGCCGAACTTGACGGCGGCATCAACGTCACGCCCTCGCTCGACGCGACCGCGCACGCCAGGGCCGAGGCCACCGGGGAATATGCGCAAGGTAACTTCAAGGTCGGGATCAAACCCTCGGTCGATCTGAGCCTCGACGCCACGCTGAAGATCGGCGGCGAAGTCACGGCCTCGGCGGCCTGGGGCCTGTTTTCGCACACCTGGAACTTCGACATTGCCAGCTACACCCAGAATCTCGGCAAGAAGACACTCGATTTCGGCGAACTCAGCGCCAGCTTCGGGTCAGGACAGGCCATGCCGGGCGCGCAGGACAAGGCCGCCCTCCCGCAGATGGACCCGATCGATCTGATCAAGGACATCGTCAACCGCCGCAAGGACAAGGAAAAGCCCAACCCCAACTACGATCCAAACGCCCGCCCGCCAGGCGGCCGCGAATTTGTCGGCAACAAGATATGAGGCGCGCGGCATGACCACTTTTCCGGGTTCCCCCCAGACCCTGCGCGGCGGCTTCGTGCTGATGGACGGCGAAGGCAAGGTCGTGCTGCGGACGGTCGCGTTTCAGTACAATCCCGAAACGCTCCACCGCACGCTCACCCCGCGCGGGGCCAGGATCGATGCCGGCGACCGGCTCGAAGGGCTGCGGCTAGTCGGCCCTCCGGTCGAGACGATCAAGCTCGAAATCGAGTTCGACGCGACCGACCGGCTCGAACATCCGCAGCATAACCAGGCCACCGTGCAGGATGGGATCTCGCCCGAACTGGCCGAGCTCGAGGCGATCCTGACCCCCGATCCAGCCGCGCTCGAGGCGGCGGATGCGCTCGCCCGTACTGGTACACTGGAAGTCTTGCCGCTGCCCTCGCCGATGGTCCTCCTCGCACTCGGCCGCAACCGCCTCGTGCCCGTGCGGATCACCGAATTCGGCGTGGTCGAGGAGGCCTACGACACTCGCCTCAATCCGGTCCGCGCGCGCATCTCGCTCGGCCTCAGGGTGCTCTCGATCGACGATCTCGCGTTCGGATCGAAGGGTGCGCAGCTCTTCATGGCGGCGGCCCGGCGGCGCGACACGCTGTCCAAGCGCAAGCCGCCCAACATGCAGGTGCTGGGCCTGACGGGGGTGCCATGACCGACGCGTTTCCGCCGAACAGCCGCTACGCCGGCGTGGCACAATCCGAACTCACGCTGCCCGACGGGACCACGCAGCGCTACCTTGCCCGGCGGCTCATCCCGCAGATGACGCGCTATCAGGCACTCGATCGGCACCGCGCCGAAGGAGGCGAGCGGATCGATGCGCTGGCCGCGCAAAGCTATGGCGACCCCGAGCTCTACTGGCGCATCTGCGATGCCAACGGCGATGCCGATCCGGGCACTGCCGCGGGCCCCGAGGGCCGCCTGATCGTGATCCCCCTGCCATTGGAGATGGGCGACAATGGCGACGCTTAGGGGTGTAACTCTGACCCTCCTGATGGGGCCCGTGGCGGTGGCGCCGGTGCCGATCGCGGTGATCGAGGCGCTGGAAAGCGCGCAGGTCACTTCGGCGGTGGGCCAGCGTTCGGGCTTCCAGATCAGTTTCACGTATTCCAAGACCTCACCGATCGCGACGACCCTGCTGCCGGCGGGCTATTTCGATCCGATGATCCGGGTGATCCTCGTCGCCACGATCAACGGCGTGCCCAAGGTGCTCGCCGATGGCCCGATCAAGCGGCAGGATGTCGTCGCTTCGGCCAGCCCCGGCGAAAACAAGCTGACCATCACCGGCGAGGATGTCAGCGGGTACATGGATCTGGTCGATTTCACCGGCTTTCCGTTTCCTGCCCTGCCGACGTTCCTGCGCGTCGGCGCGCTGATCGCCAAATATGCGATGTTCGGGGTGATCCCGGTGCCGATCCCGGAAATGTTCAGCACGATCGAGCTGCCGATCAAATCCTACGCGCACCAGCAGGGCACCGATTACGAATACCTCAACAAGATGGCCAAGGAAGCGGGCTACGAATTCTACATCACCCCGGGTCCGGCACCGGGAACCAACACCGCCTATTGGGGGCCGAAGCTGCGCGTAGGCCTGCCGCAGCCGGCACTGACGATCGACATGGATCATGCCAGCAACATCGATTCCATGAGCTTCAGCGCAGATGGCAACGCGGCGGTGATGCCTTACGGCTTCGTCAAGGTCGCCGGATTTTCGGTGCCGGTGCCGGTGCCCAATATCTCGCTGCTCGCGCCGCCACTTTCGGCCCGGCCGCTGATCCCGACCAAGGTCCGCCCGGTCGAAACCGAGCGCAACGAATTCCCCAAGGCCATGGCGCTGCTGCTCGCCCAGCGCGGCGAGGCGGAGCCGATCTCGGCGAGCGGCTCGATCGATCTTGTCCGTTCCGGCACGCCAATCGATGCGCGCTCGATCATCGGCGTGCGCGGCGCCGGGATCGCGCATGACGGGCTCTACTATGTCCGCGCGGTTACCCACACCCTCGGCCGTGGCAGCTGGAAGCAATCGTTCCAGCTTCAGCGTGACGGGCTCATCAGCAATGTCCCGGCGGTGCCGCTATGAGCGAGGGGCCACGCTATTACGGCAAGTACCGCGCGACGGTGCTGAACAATTTCGACCCGATGAACCAGGGCCGCGTGCAAGTTCAACTGGCTGATCGCTACGGCCCCTTCCCGTCCACCTGGGCACTGCCCGCGCTGCAGTTTGCCGGCAAGGGCATGTCCGGCATTGTCGCGTTGCCGGCGATTGCCTCGATGGTCTGGGTCGAGTTTGAGGCAGGCGACCCCGACTATCCGGTGTGGAGCGGCAGCTTCTGGCCCGATCCCGCCGGTCTCCCGGTTCAGGCGCTGGCTGGAGCCACGCCGGTCACGCCCAATATCCACCTGCAGACCACCACCGGCACCAGCATCACGCTGTCGGACAATCCGGCGCAGCAGGTTTTCATCAAGACGATCGCGGGCGCGCTGATCTCGATCGGCGCCAGCGGCATCGTGATTTCCAACGGCCAGGGCGCGTCCATCGCCATGGCCGGACCATCGGTGATCATCAACGGCGGCGCGCTGACGATCACTTAGGCGCATTTGTTCAGGAGAGGACCCGGCATGCCCGGACCGGTATTGCACAGCACGGCAAGCGCCACCTGCCCCCACGGCGGGGTCTTGAACATCATCGCGGCGAGCCCGCGGGTGATGGTCTCGGGCCTGCCGGTTGCGGTGATCACCGATCAGGGCCTCGTCGCGGGCTGCGCCTTCACGTTGCCGAGCGGCCCGCAACCCTGCGTCACGACGCAATGGCTGGTTGGCGCGGCGCGGGTTCTGGCAGGCGGCCAGCCGGTCCTCATCAACCCCTGCGTCGCGCTGTGCATGTCGGCCCCGCAGATCCCGGGTGGCCCGCCGATCATCGCCGGATCGCAAGTGCGCGTGGTGGCGACATGACCCGGCTGGCCTTCCCTTTCGCGCCCGGCCCCGATGGCCGCAGCCGCACCGTGACCGATGCCAGCGAGGCGCAGGTCGCGCAGATGCTCGAGCTGCTGATCATGACCATGATCGGCGAACGCGTGATGCGCCCGGATCTCGGCAGCCCGGTGCGGCAGATGGTGTTTCAGGCCGGCAACAGCCCGGCGGCACTCGCGCTCGAAGCCGCGTTGCAGGCCACGATCACCCAGTGGCTCGGCCAGGTCCTCGAATTACAGGGCCTGAGTGTCGACTTCGCCGAGGACGAAGGCCGCCTCGAAGTTGTCGTCACCTATGAAATCCGCGCCAGCAAGACCGGCGGGCGGGTCGCCGTGCGCAAGGATCTGACATGAGCACCGACCGCTATCAGTGCTGCGACGAACGGCGCCGGACCGAGCTTTCGAACCCGGCGGTGCCGTTCACCGGAATCGATTACGTCGAAGTGCGCGGCGGGCCACAGCTGAGCAATCCGATCTTCATCGATGTCTTTCTGGTCAAGCCCGCACCGGGTGGCAGCCCGGCACTGACCATCGCCAACTTCCGCCTCACCGGCGGCGTGCGCTTTGCGGTGCCGACGCAGATCGCGCTGGTGCCGCCGTCCGGCACGCCGCTGCCCGACTACACCTTGAAGCTCGAAGGCGGCCAGCCGACCGACTTTTCGATGTATACCCTTGCCGTGGTCGCCGGCGCAGGCGGGATCGCGCCGCCCGCGTTCTTTGACGGGCGGCTGGCGGCGGTCGATTTCTCGTTCAAGATTTCCTGCGCGGGCGATTTCGATTGCGCGGCCGAATGCGACGAACCGGCCGAGGCCTTGGGTGCCGATCCCGAATTCGATTACCGCGCACGCGATTACCAGAGCTTCCGCCGCCTGCTGCTGGATCGGATGGCGGCGCTCGTCCCCGGCTTCCGCGAGGACAATCCGGTCGATTTCACCACGACGCTGATCGAAGCGCTGGCCTACCGAGCCGATCAGATGAGCTACCGGCTCGACTGGGTCGGGACCGAAGCGTTCCTTTCCACCGCGCGCAGCCGCACCTCGCTGACCCGCCATGCCCGGCTGGTCGATTACATCCCCGGCGAAGCGGCCAGCGGCCGGGTCTTTGCGCGGGTCGATCCGCTCGATGCGCCAGGCGACGGGCAAGTGATCGCGGCGTCCAGCCCGCTGCTGGTGCGCCGCCCGGATACGCCCGCGGTGATCCCCGCGCCCGCCTATGCGCGCTTCGGCCAGACGGCGGGGCCGGTGTTCGAAACCGTGGCGGACCTCAGGATCTGGGCATGGCGGACGCACATCGCGCTCCACACATGGTCGGACGAGGCCTGCACCCTGCCGCGCGGCAGCACCGCCGCGACGCTGGTCGATGGCAGCGCGGCCGGCGGCGCGCTCACCGCGGGCGAGTTCCTGCTGCTCGCCGAGATCGCCTCTCCCGTAACCGGCGATGCGGCGGACGCAAGGCCAGAGCTGCGCCATGTCGTCCGGCTGACGCGTGTCACCCCGGTCAACGACGTGCTTAAACCGGGCCTCGCGCTCGTGCTCGCCGAATGGAGCGAGGAGGATTCGCTACCGTTCGACCTCACGATCCAGGCGCGCGTTGCAGGCGGGCTTGGCAGCTCGGCGATGGTCACCTGCGCCGAGGCGGCAGGCAATCTCATACTCGCGGATCACGGCGCTTCGATGCCGCCGCCCGCGCATCTCGGGCTCTCCCCGGCAGAGCAGGCCGCGCTCACGCCTCGGCTCGATCCCCCTGCCCCGCTCGACGAATATGGCTGGAATCCCGAACTTGATCGCGGCGATGTTGCGCGGACCCGGCAGTTCCGCCTTAGTGATGCTGATGCCGCGCGCTCGGCGCAAGCGCTCGCCACGGTCGATCCGGCCATGTGCCTTCCCGCGTTCGAACTGCTCGACGATTTCGGGATTTGGCAGGCACGGCCTGATCTGCTCCGCTCGACGCGCTTTGCCCGCGAGTTCGTGATCGAAACCGCCATCGACGGCCATCTCGCGCTGCGCTTCGGCGACGGGATCAACGGCCTCCAGCCCGATCCCGATCTCAGGATCACCGCACGCGGGCGCTTCGCATCCCGGCCGGACGCCAACATCGGCGCGGGTGCGCTCGCCCATCTCGTCCTGCCGGCAGGCCTCGCGGGCAGCAAGATCGCGGTCTCCAACCCGCTCGCCGCGCGCGGCGGAACCGCGCCCGAACCCGCGAGCCAGGTGCGGATCAACGCGCCGGTCGCCTTCCGCCGTCAGGACCGCGCGGTCACTCCGCAGGACTATGCCGACGCCGCGCTGCGGCATCCCGGTGTCGCCAACGCCGTCGCCGTGCCGATGTGGACCGGCGCGTGGCAGACGATGCTGCTCTACATCGATCGCACCGACGGGCTGGCGCTCGACAAGGCGTTCGAGCGCGACCTGCTGCGCCACATGGAGCACTTCCGGCTGATCGGCTTCGATATTGCGCTGCGCGGGGCAAGGACAGTGGCGCTCGATCTGCAATTCCTCGTCTGCGCGGCGCCCGATGCCTTGCGCAGCAGTGTCGCGGCAACCCTTCACGCGGCCCTGCAGCCGGGCGGAGGGGATCACCGGGGGTTCTTCCACCCGGACAATTTCAGCTTCGGGTCGCCGCTGTACGTCTCGAAGCTGATCGCGGCGATGATGGCGGTCGACGGCGTCCAGAGCGTCACGCCGAGGCGCTTCCAGCGCTTCGGCTATCCCGCCGCCGGAGAGCTTGAGGCCGGCGTGATCCGCCCGGGCATGCTCGAGGTGCTGCAACTGGCCGACGATCCGAACTTCCCCGAACGCGGGCGTCTCGGCCTCGATATGGGAGGCGGTCGATGAGCAATACCTGCGCTTGCGGCACCTGCGCCAGTTGCGGCGGCTCGGCCGCGCTGCTCGAACGCCCGGTCGGCGATCCGCTGCGCTTCCGCCACGCCGCAATCCGCCAGCGGATGCTCGATTCCATCGCTTCGGCACGGGTCGGTGCGGCGCGGCCCCTCGCGGGCCTCGGCGTGCGCAGCACCGATGATCCGGCCATCGCGCTGATTGATGCCTATGCCGGCGGTCTTCACGTGCTGGCGTGGAACGGCGCACGGCTCGCCGATGATGGCACGATCCTGCGCACCACGGACCGCGATGCGCTCGTCGATCTCGCCCGGCTGATCGGCTACGAGCCGCGCCCGGCGCTCTCGGCCTCCACCACGCTGGCTTTCGCGCTGGAGACCCTGCCCGGCGCTCCGGAGCGCATCACGGTGCCCCAGGGCGCCAAGGTCGCCTCCGTGCCGGGGCAGAACGAACTGCCGCAAGTGTTCGAAACCGCCGCCGAACTGGAAGCGCGCGGCGCCTGGAACGCCCTCCGCGTGGTCAGCCCGCTGCCTGAGATCGGCGCGTCGACCACGGCGGTCTGCACCGCCGGCGTCACCAGCGCAGCCCGCGCGGGGGATATGCTGGCCGTGCCGTTCACCCCGCAGACGGGCGCCAAGGACCGCTGGCTGATCGGACAGATCGCGCAAGCCGAACGCGTCGCCGATCCGACCGATCCCGCCAGGTCCTACACGCGTTTTCACCTCATCGGCACGCAGAGCGTCGAAGCCACCGCGCAACTGGCCGCCGACCGCACAGGCCGGGTGATCGTCCTTGCGCGCCGCGCCGCCCCGTTCGGCGCCACCGCACCCGATGCGCGGGCCGTTGGCGAAGACGTCCAGACCGCGCTCGGCGTGGACTATGACGATAGCAGCAATGTGATCGGCTGGACTGGCTTCGAAGTCGGCGCCCCCGGCGCGCCCAACGCGCAGACCATCGATCTCGACGCGTCCTACCCCGAGGCATTCAAGGACCGGTTGGTCCTGCTCGCCCGCTCGACCAAGCACATCATCCCGACAAAGCGCCATGAATTCGAAGTGCGCAGCAAGCACAAGGTCAAGATCAGCGAGACCTACTCGGCCGAAACGACCACCATCGAATACGCAAAAGAAGCCGAGCAGGAAGCCATCGCATTTGCCATGGCGCAAGTCACCGCGCCGACCCTCACCAGGATCACCGCCGCTGAAGACCGCGCCCGCACCGACTTCCTGCTTTCCGCCAAGATCAGCCGGATCACGCTAGAGACCATCGACCTCACCCGCGACCAGAACGCACTGGCCGCCGCCTCGGCCAGCCTGCGCTATCTGGTGCGCGAACTTGCGGTCCATCTCGAAACCGAAAACCTCGACCTGCTGCGCCCGCCGCTTGACGTGATGCTGCCAGCCCCGGCTGACCGGCTCACCTTGCCGGGCAAGATCGAGCTGCCCCCGGGGCGGCGCGTGGTGCTCGCAGGCGAGGCGTGGAGTGCAGCCGGCGTTCCGGGGCCGCGTCAGGCCGAAGTCGCGGTCATCAAGTCGGTCCAGTTCAATGGCGATGGCACGACAACCGTGTTCTTCGAAACCGACGTCGCGCTGCGGTTCCGCTCGGTCACGCTCGATCTCCTCGGCAACTGCGTCAGCGCCAGCCACGGCGAGACGCCCGCAAGCGGCACCGAGATCATCGGCTCCGGCAAGGCCGGTGCGCGCGACCAGCGCTTTGCGCTCAAGGGCAAGCCGCTGTCATTCGTCCCGGCCGAGAACCCGCGCGGCTATGCGCCCGCGCTCGACGTTCGGGTGGGCGGGCGCGCCTGGGCGGAAACGGCCCATCTCATGGACCTCAGCGAAGCCGACCGCGCCTATACCGTGCGGATGAGCCGAGATGGGCAGGCCGTGGTCCAGCTCGCCGGACGGCTGCCCAGCGGCCTCAACAACGTGACCGCCCTCTATCGCACCGGCGGCGGCACGGGCGGCAATCTCGATCCCGGGCGGATCACCATGGCGATGAGCCCGGTACTCGGCGTCAAGGCGATCACCAACCCGGTCCGCGCCGATGGCGGCAGCGCTGCCGAAACGATCGAGGACATGCGCCGTTCCGCCCCGATGTCCGTCCGCACGCTCGACAAGGTGGTTAGCCTCGCCGACTACGAAGCGTTTGCCGCCACCTATCGCGGGGTCGGCAAGGCTCTGGCGACGCTGCTCTACGCCGGCATGCGCCAGGTGGTCTGCTTGACGCTGGCCGATAGCGAACTGCGCTCGCCCGATCCGCATTCGGATATCGTGACCGGCCTCAAGGCCGAACTGGTGCGGGTTGCGGTGCCGGGGCGGGCGGTGCGGATCGCCGGCTTCACCGCGATCCACCCGCTGATCACTCTCGCCTTCGCGCACGATCCCTCGTTCCGCCGCGCCGATATCGAAGCCGCCTTGCGGACCCGACTGGGCGACACATTCGGCGCCGCCGCGCGGCCTTTCGCGCGCGCGCTTCACCGCAGCGAAGTGCTGGCAGCGGCGCAAGGGGTGGAAGGCGTCGTCGCAGCCGACCTTGCCGTCTTCGCGCTGCCGCCTGGGCAGCCGGTCGAGGCCGATGGGCGGCTGGCCTGCCCCGGCCCCTCGCTCGATCCGCAGACCGGCCAGTTCAGCCCCGCCGGGCTGCTGTCGATCGATCCGGCACAAGTGCTGTTCGGGGAGATGCAGCCATGAACAAGCCGTTGAGCCCTGCCCGCCTTGCGCGCGAGACCGAGCGCCTGCTGGGCCTGCTCCCCGAGCATATCCGCGCGCTGGATGAGGCGAGCGGCCATTCGCTCGAAGCCCTGTTCAGCGTGCTGGCCTTTGGCACGACCGAGATCGAAGCGGAAATAGACGCGCTCTACGCGGGGCAATTCGCCGAAACCGCATCGCCCAGCGCGCTCGACGATATTGCCGCGCTGATCGGCGCGGTAGCGCTGCGGCAGCTGCCCGACGACGCCGGGCTCAACACCCGCGCCTATGTCGCCAACACCATGCGCTATCGCCGCGGCAAAGGCACCGCGCGCGTGATCGAAGCGCTGGCGGCGGACGTCGGCGGCTTCGGTGCGGTGGCGGTCGAGTATTTCATGCGGCTTTCGCGCACCGCACACCTTGCCGATGTTCGGCCCGAACGGCCTGCAACTGGCCTGCTGGTCCCCGGCGAAACTGCCGCGCGCACCGCAACCGGCTTCGATGTGCTGCCGCGCCTGGTTGATCTGCGCTCGATTGCGCGGGCCGGGGGGCGGCATCATGTCCCGCATGTCGGGGTGCATGTCGTGCGCCCGCTGGCCCCGACGTATGTCGCACCCGAACAAGCGATCGCGCTGAGCGAAGTCGAAATGTCCGGCGTACCACTCGCCGCGCCGTGGTCGCCTGGCGGCAGCGCGCGGGCGGGCTATTACCAGCTCGCCGCCGTGCCTGGCGCAATGCTGCGGCTGTTCAACTCCGATCGCCGCTCGCAGGACAGGGCGGACCGGGTCGCCGAAGCCGATCTCGCCAGCCGACTCAAGCGCCTGCCGCTGCACCGCGAGCTTGAGGAAAGGCGCGCCGCCACGCTCGAAGGCCGCGACGCAGCGCTCGCCGATGTGCCATGGTTCGATGGCAAAGGGCAGCCCTTCGCGGTGTTCCTGGGCCGGACGGTTGCGGGCAAGCTGGTCTATGACCGTGTCCCCGCCGAAGAAGTCTGCATCGCCAACCTCGAAGCGCCCCCCAGCCCAGCAGGCGCTCGGCCCGCTCCGCAGCGCGCACATGGCTGGTTCACGGGATCGGCTGCCGGACCGGTGCCGCATAGCGCCAGCAGTCCGGTGACTTGCGCGTTCGATCCGGTGACCGGGCGGATGATCCTTGCGAGCCCGCTACCCGGCGCGCCCGTACTGGCGGTGCGGGTGGCCTTTGCCTACGGGATCGGGCGCGCCATCGCGGCAGGCCCCTTCGACCGCAACGAGCCCGACGTTCCCTTTCAGATCGTCACCGCCGCGGGCGTCACCACCCATATCTGGCTGGTCGGCCCGCGTGATCTTCCGCTCGCGCCCAGCGTCTCGTCTGCCGCGTCGCTCGAGGCCGCCGTGGCGCTGTGGAACGGCGTGGCCGCCGCCAAGCACCGGGGGTTCATCGTCCTCACCGATTGCGGCCGCGCAGGCGGGAGCGCCGGGCTGGAAATCGCCCTCCCCGGCGGCGCGGAATTGACCATCGTGTCCTCGCGCTTTGAAGACCAGCAGGTCCGGCCCGGCGTTGATCCCGATCCCGCGCTGCTCGGCTATCTCGTGCGCGGCGAACGCAGCTTCGTGGTCGAAGTGCCGGTTACGGTTGCAGCGCAGGCTGCCGGTGCGGTGGGCGGACGGCTGGTGCTCGATGGACTTTCGCTGACCGGCGGGCTGACCTTGCGCGCGGGCGCGGTGTCCGATCTGCTGATCCGCTATTGCACCGTGCGCGCGCCGGGCAGTGCGGCGCTCGCCACGACCGCTCCCTTGCGCGGCAGCAGCCTGCGGATCGACCGCTCGATCGTCGGCGCGCTGCGGCTCGATGCCGGCACCGGTCCCGCCACCGGATCGCTCGCGATTACCGATAGTGTGGTCTCTGTCGATGGCGCGAGTGGCCTCGCGCTCGATGCCTACAGGCTCGAAACCGATCTGCGCAATGTCACGGTACTCGGCGCGGGGCGCTGCAAGGAACTCGAAGCCACCAACGTCATGTTCGAGGGGCCCTTCACGGTCACCCGCACGCAGGCCGGCTGCGTACGCTACAGCTGGGTGCCGGGAGGCTCCACGATGCCGCGCGCGTTCCGGTGCCAGCCGCAGCTTGCCATCGGCGCGGCAGCCGCGGCCAAGGGGGCGACGCTGACCCCGTCCGAGCAGGAAGCGGCGGCGCTCTCGGTCACTCCGCAATTGCTCGATACCTCGCTCGACGAGCCGACGGTTGCGATGCTGGCGGCCCATTGCCCCGAAGCGATCCGCATGGGCGGCGAAGCCGAGGCCGAAATCGGCGCGTTCTCCGCCGTCGCGGTCGGGCTGCGCTACGCCAATATGCGGCGATTGTTCGAAGACTACATCCCGTTCGGCAACGAAGCCGGACTGATCGACGATACGCGCTCCAGCGCGGTTGCCCTGCGGAGGAATCGGCCATGACGATACGCAACGACGCCACCCGGCTGCGGGTGCCCCAGCGCGACAAGCGTCTGCGCCGCGGCGTGATCGCCCGGCAAGGCCAGGTTCTGCTGGACGCCGATCTCAACCAGCACGCGCAGATGGAACTGGGGCGGATCGAGGCTGAGGCGCTTGCCGCGATGGGCTCGCCGGGGCGGCTGGTCTATCCCGCAGGCACCGCCGGCTTTGCCATTGGCGCGGGCACGCCGCCGACCATTGGCATTGGCGAGGGTTATGTCGACGGCTGGCGGCTGGAAAACGCCGATCCCGCCAATTTTGCCACCCAGTACCACCCGTGGAACACCGCGCTGACCCTGCCTGCGCTCATCGCCGCGCGCGCGGCGGTGCGCCACATCGATCCGGTCGAGGAACGCGCGATGGCCGATGCCGGTCTCGGCGATGCGCAGGCGCCGGGCCGGTCGCTCAACGATTGGCAAGTGCTGGCAGTCACCGTCGGCAATCCGGCCGATCCGCTCGGCGATCCGGCGTGGCTGGCGATGAAAGCGCCCTCGAGCGGCAAGTTGGCCTTCATCCTCAAGACGCTGAGCGGGCCAACCGACATCTGCTCGCTCACCCCCCAAAGCGGCTATTCGCGGCACGAGAACCTGCTCTACCGCGTCGAAGTCCATGGCGGCATCGTGGCTGAGCAGCGCCCTGATGGGCCGCGCTACAAGCTCGATGGGCTCCGGCTCAAGTTTTCGCGCCGCAACGCCAGCGTGATGGCGCGCCTCACGAAAATCGACACCAACCACATAACCGTCGCGCCCGCCGCGCTCGATCCGCGCAATTGGTTTGCCCCGGGCACCTGCGCCGAACTGGTCAACCTCCACGACGATAGCGGGCTCAGCCCGATGCCGGTGGCCGAGCGGCTGTTTCCCGTCAGCCAGGCGACAGATGAGGAAGTGACCCTGCAGGAAATCGGCGGCGCCACGGTCGCGGCGACCGGCGCTGCCGCTCCGGCCACGCCCGCCGATGAAGCGAACTGGTTCCTGCGGCTTTGGGACATGTTCCCCGTGCCGGGCGGTGCCACGCCCAGCGGCATCGCCACGGTCACGATGGCCGGCGCGACGGATTCCGCAGTGATCGATCTCGGCGACGGGATCACGATCCAGCTGACCGGCGGCGCGGCAGCACGGTTCCGGCGCGGCGATTACTGGACCTGCGCGGTCCGGGCTGACGGGACCATGGCCTGGGCGCAAGGCCCGCTCGCCACTGTCGCCGAAACGCCGCAGGGGCCGGAAGTACGCTATGCCCCGCTCGCGCTGATCACCGCTACCGGGATCACCGATCTCAGGATCCCGCTCGCCACCCTGACCGACTGCACGCTGCTTTACCGCGGCGGCGATGGACAGATGGCACCCGCAAGCGCCGCCGGGCCGGTAAGCTTGCCCGCCACCTTGCGGGTTGCCGCAATGCGCGGCGAAAGCCCGGTGCCGGGCGCGCGGGTCCACTGGAAAGTCCTCGGTCCCGTCGGCGCGGCGGACGCGATCACCGATGCCCACGGCGCCGCCACCGGATCCGATCTGATCCTGACGACCGGCGCCGATGGCATCAGCGAAGTCACGTGGGCGGTCGATCCCGCCAAGCCCAACGAAATCCATCAGGTCAGCGCCGATCTTGAAGACGGCCTCCAGCCCGGCACCCCGCCGATGGTCTTCTCGGCCGGGTTCGACCACGAAGGCAGCCACGGCGGCTGCTCGACTTACGTGATCCCCGAAGGCAGCGATTGGGTGAGCTTGCTCGAAGCGATGGATTTCAGCCAGGATATCGCGGTGTGCTTCCAGCGCGGGCTGTACAAGACCGCGCGGCCCGTGGTGCTGCAGGGCGGGCGCAACATCAAGCTTTCGGGCGCCGGTGATGGCACGGTGCTGCTCGCCACGCGGGGCGAGACCGTGCTCGAGCTTGATGGTTTTGCCAGCGCCGTGGTCGAGCGGCTGCACTTCGAAACGCGCGACATCGCGCTCGGCAACAAGAAGAACCCCGATAGCGTCAAGGGCCGCAACGGATCACTCACCATGCGCGGCTGCACGATCAGCGAAGTCCGCCACTCCACCTTGCGCTGCGGTGGCCAGTTGGTGGCGGGGCGGACCGCGCTGACCATCGCGGGGAGCGAGGAACGGCCAATCAAGCTCGCCCGGGTAACCGACAACCGCGTGATCACCGGGTTCCTGCAGGACGGGATATTGGTGACAGACTGCGAGGATACCGCGATCGCGGGCAACGAACTGATCGCAGCCCGGCGCAGCGCCGCACTGGGCGATGCGGTGGTGGCAGACACCAAGGCCTGGAAGAAAGCCGTGGCCCACGCGCTGATCGACCGCTTCACCACGTTCACGCAGCGCCTGACCTCGCCCGATCACCGCTTCCTGCGCTTTGGCCAGTTCGAAGCCGAGTTCCTCTCACCGGTGCCGCAAAGCGAGTGGGACACGATGGTCGCCGAGACGCCGTTCGATGGCGGGCGCGAACCGAGCGAGGAAGCAGTGACCGCCTACCTCGAACGGCTGACCGAACGCGCCATGGCCGAACCCGACCGCGCGCTCGAAACGACCAGCATGGTACTGCAGGAAGCCGTGCGGCGCAGCCGGCGATTTGCCGTTGCAGATCGCCAGTCGCTCGCGCTCGCCACCCTGCTGCCCGGCGGGTTCACGCTCCAGCCCGCCCGCCGCCGACCGCAGATCGTTGAGGGCGGACGGCTGGTGGCCGAGGAAGATGGCGTGCGGTTCGGCACGTTCGGCGTCCGGTTCGCCTCGCCGCTCAGCTACAGGTCGTGGGCGCAGCTGTATAACGAAGGGTCGGTCTATTCGGCGCCGGCGCCAAGGAGCGCAGACCAGCTGGCGGCACAAATCCGCGGCCTGGCAATGGCGCTGGCCAGCGATGCCCGGCTGCGCGCCGTCTCGGCCGAGGTCGAAGGCTGGTACAAGGCCTCTGCCGCGATGGCACTCGCGGCAGCCCGGCAGGCGATCACCTGCGGCGGCGCTGTGCTGAAGAACGTCACGATAAGCGGCAACCGCGCCAATGGCTATGCCAGCGGCGCGCATGTCGGGACCAGCGTGAATTCGACCAAGGGGAGGCGCAGCACGCTCAATGCGCGGATCAGTGACAACGATTTCGCGCTCGCCCTGCCATCATCGCTGCACTACTGCCCCTGCGCGATTTTCCTCGGCAATGCCGGTACCGGGCGGATCGATCGCAACCTGCTAATCCGCGCGGACGGGAGCGAGGAACGCGGCGGCTGGCGCCATGGCATCCGCGTCTGGGGTGAGCTCGGCAACTACCTGATGATTGCCGAAAACCGGATCGAGGGAGCAGCCATCGGGATCAAAATCAGGCCGATGCCCGATATCCCTGACACGGACTACAACACCTGCCTCTGGGCCGTGCGCGACAACCTTGTGCGCGGGGTCTCGGCCGGTAATGTTTTGCATGCGCCGCTCCCCGTGCAGGACCGCGATAACCGGCCCGCCTGATGCGGCAAACCGAGCAGCGGCGGGCCCGAATCGTTAGGCTCGCCACCGCATCGGTGTTACTCTTCGGGCTCGGCGTGACGTTGGACGACTGCCAGGCACGTGAATGTTTGGCGGAGTGGTATCCTCTGGTTCGAGTCAAGTCACGGCGCGGGGGGAAGCTTTGCGGCTTCTCCCCTCAGCATTTCAGGCCGCGCCAAATACGATCGAACCAGCTGGACACTTCGAAGAACCGCTTGATTTTGGGGTGATGCGCAGGCCAGCGGCT
>CAZQEH010000066.1:0-18631 GCA_964592205.1 uncultured Novosphingobium sp. | reverse complement strand
CACAAATACTACGCTACGTCACCCCAAGCGACTCTCCCGCGGAGCGGGTTCGTGCGTTGGGCGTGAGCGGTCGTTGGCACCGATCCTCGCAACTTGCCCTTTCCGCGAAGCGGCATAAAGCCTGCGGCGCATCAACCACACTTCGTCATTGCGAGCGTAGCGAAGCAATCCAGAGCCTGCGCAGAACCGCCCTAGATTGCTTCGCTACGCTCGCAATGACGAACGGGAAGAGTGTGGGGATGCAAGGGCGATGGCCCTTGCCCGCCGGAGGCGCCCAAAGCCCCCGCCGGAGGCAAAAATCAAGCCGCTTCAAACTCTTCCGTATCAATCGCCGCCTGCATCACCGGCCCATAGCGGTGCCCGGCTACCGTCTGGTGATTGATCAGCGCATCCACCTCGGCGATCAGCGCGGCGGAGGGTTCCCAGTCCCACCGCGCGATGTTTTCGGCGAGGTGATCCTGCCGCGAGGTGCCGGGGATCGCCACGACATGCGGCCCGCGCGCCAGCACCCAGCCGAGCGCCAGTTGCGCCGCCGTCACGCCTTCGCGCGCGGCGAGGGCAGCGAACTGCTCGGCAAGGCCAAGGTTGTGCGCCCAGTTCTCGCCCTGGAAGCGCGGCATGTTCGGGCGGATATCGCTTTTGGGCATAGCGGCGGGAACGGGGCGTTCGTCCACCAGCAGGCCCCGGCAGACGGGTGAGAACGCGACGAAAGTGATGCCGAGTTCGCGGCACACATCGAGTACGGAGATCTCGGGATTGCGCGTCATCGGCGAATATTCGGTCTGCAGCGCGGCGATGGGGTGTTCGGCGTGGGCGCGGCGGACGGTTTCGGCGGACATTTCGGACAGGCCGATCCCGCCAATCTTGCCCTCGCGCACCAGATCAGCGAGCGCGCCGACCGATTCCTCGATCGGCACGGTGAAATCGCGGCGGTGGAGGTAGTAGAGATCGATGTGATCGGTTTTCAGCAGGCGCAGCGAGGTTTCGAGCGCGCCCCGGATCGTCTCGGGCTTGCAATCGATCCGCCGCGCCTTGCCGTCGACGATGATGCCGGTCTTGCTGGCGAGGAAGAACTTGTTCCGCTGGCCGGAAAGCGCCTCGCCGATCAGCGTCTCATTGTGCCCGTCGCCATAGATGCGCGCGGTATCAAGGTGGTCGTAGCCAAGATCGAGCGCGCGGGCGAGGAGGCGCTTGCCGTCTTCGTCCGTAGGCGGCGTGCCATAGGCCCAGCTCAGCGACATGCAGCCAAGGCCGATGGGGTTGGTCTCGTGGGCACCAATCGAGCGGCGGGTGTGTGTCATGCTCCGGACTCCTTTGCCCGGAGCGATGCCAGCCGGGTCGACGGTGCGTCAACCCGGCTGGAGAGACTGTTTGCGCCGCTCACGCGGCGGGCGGCACCAGCCCGCCCCCCGCCCCTGCTTCGGCTAGTCCGAAACAGGCAAATTACTGCCCCTGACGCGCGCGGGCGACGTCTTCCTGCGTCACCGGCACGATCTTGATCTCGACGCGGCGGTTGGCCGAGCGGCCTTCCTCGGTCGCGTTGGAGGCAATCGGCCGGCTCTCGCCAAGGCCCTGGCTGCGGACGCGCCCGGCCGCCACCCCGCGCGAGGTGAGGTAATCCGCCACCGCACTGGCGCGGTTTTCCGAAAGGCGCTGGTTGTAGGCGTCCGAGCCAGTCGAATCGGTGTGGCCGGTCACGTCGATCAGCGAATCCGGATACTGCACCAGGCTCTGAGCCACCTTGTCGAGCGTGTCGCGGAAGGCGGGCTTGATCACCGTGCTGTCGGTATCGAAGGTCACGCCGTTGGGCAGGTTGACGAGGATCGCCTTGCCGCCGTCGGTCGGGCTCACGTCCACGCCGGTGCCGGCGGTCTGCTCGCGCAGTTGCTTGATCTGCTTGTCATAGGTGTAGCCGACCGCCGCACCGGCCACGCCGCCGATGCCTGCGCCGATGATGCGGCCGGTGCCGCCGCCGATCAGGCCGCCGAGCAGCAGACCCGCCAGCGCGCCGCCGCCAGCGCCGATGGCCGTGCGCGAAACCTTCTGCTGGCCGGTGTTGGGATCGGTGACGCAGGCCGAAAGGCTGACGAGCGAAACAGCGCAAAGGCTGGAAACAAGAACGCGCCGAATTGTCATGATACTTCCCCTGTGAACGACCCTCATGCGAGGGTTCGATGATTTCATCTGCCGCCGGTGTTGCGGTTACACGACGCTATTTCGCCCTATCATCCTGAACGACACCCGAATAGCGGCCCTTCGCGTTCGCGGACAAATCTGCTAGCGACGATGCCGTGACCCCGTATCCTTGGCCCGACGCCCTCATCATCCTTGGGCTTGTCGTCCTCAACGCTCTGTTTTCCATGACAGAACTGGCGATTGTCTCGGCGCGCTCCGCCCGGCTCAAAGTTGCGGCGGAGGGCGGCAGCACGGGTGCAAAACTGGCGCTGGAACTGGCGGCAGACCCCGGCAAGCTGCTGTCCACGGCGCAGATCGGCATCACGCTCATCGGCATCATCGCCGGTGCCTATTCGGGCGCGAGCCTTGGCGGACCGACCGGAGAGCGCCTCGCCGCGCTGGGCGTCCCCGCCGAATGGGCCGAAACCGTTGGCTTCGTGGCTGTCATCGCTGCCACCACCTACCTCAGCCTCGTGATCGGCGAACTGGTGCCCAAGCAGCTTGCGCTGCGCGCGGCAGAACCCATCGCGATCATCGCCGCCCGCCCGATGCAGCTGATGGCCCGTGCCACCGCGCCCTTCGTCTGGGTGCTGAACAGCTCCTCGGCCTTCCTCCTGCGCCTGCTGGGCATGCACCGCGCGGCGGATCAGGACGTCACGGCCGAAGAACTCCACATGATCTTCGCCGAAGCCACCCGCTCCGGCGTGATCGAGGAAGACGAGCGCGCGCTGATGACCGGCATCATGCGCCTCGCGGATCGCCCGGTGCGCGAAGTGATGACCCCGCGCACCGAACTCCACTGGATCGAGCGCCGCGCACCTGAAACCGAACTGCGCGCGGCGATTGCCGATAGCCCGCATTCGCTGCTGCTTGTCGCCGATGGCTCGGTCGACAATGTCGTCGGCGTGGTCAAGGTCCGCGATGTGCTCTCGGTTCTCCTGCGCGGCCGCAAGGTCATGCTCGCGCGGCTGATGAAGAAGCCCGCGATCGTGCCTGACCAGCTCGATACGATGGACGCGCTGCGCGTGATCCAGCAGGCCGAAGTCGCCATCGCGCTCGTCCATGACGAGTACGGCCACCTTGAAGGTATCGTGACGCCCGCCGATCTGCTCGACGCCATCGTCGGCAATTTCGTCGCGCACGGTGATGAGGGCGATGCGCCGATGATCGTCGAGCGCGAGGATGGCACTCTGCTGCTCTCGGGTGCGCTCCCGGCCGATGCGCTGGCCGACCGGCTCGGCATCGAACTCCCCGAAGACCGCGACTTCGCGACGGCAGCGGGGTTTGCGCTATCGGTGCTGAAACGCCTGCCGAACGAAGGTGAGCATTTCCACGATCAGGGCTGGCGCTTCGAGGTGGTCGACATGGACGGCCGCAAGATCGACAAATTGCTGGCGAGCAAAGTCAAGTCCGCGCACGCAGCACCGGTGCTGGACGGCTGAGAAGCCCTCCCCGTTTGCGCTTCGCGAACACAGGGAGGATCAGAAGATCAGCCCGGAATCTGCGCCTGCGCCTCGCGCCCGTCGCCTTCGGGCGCGGCGAGAATATCGCGCACCGCGGCACCCTTGGCCACCGTCTTGGTCCCGGGATCGCCGACCACGCTGCGGATGCCCACGGCCGATGCGCCGGCCTTGCCGAGCGTGTCCGTCTCCACCGCGCTGCGCGGTGCCGGGCCGCCGAACAGGGCATCGAGCGCCTGCTTCGAGCTATCGACATCCTGCGGCCGCGGCGCGCCGGGGTTGGGCGGCATCAGCGAGAAATCGGGCGGCACCACCAGCGGCGCCTGCCGGCTCACGGCGAATTCGTCGGGCCGGATGCGATTGAACAGCGAGCCTCCCTGCGAGCACGCGCCCAGCAAGGTCGCGCCACCGGCAAGCATCAGGATCGTCGTGGACTTACGCATCAAACAGTCTCCGTCGGGGTATCTGGGGCGGCATCATTGTCAGCATCCGCGACCCGCGCGGGCTTTTCGCGCGAAAGCAGCGACCGGGCAAGCAGTATCAGCACGCCCACGGAGATCGCCGCATCGGCAAGGTTGAAGATCAGGAACGGACGCCATTGGCCGATATGCAGATCGGCATAGTCGATCACATAGCCGCGCGTCGATCGATCATAGATATTGCCAAGTGCGCCGCCCAGCACCAGCGCCAGCGCGGCAATCTCGCCCATGACCTTCTCGCGCAGCATCCAGACAGCCACACCACACGCGATCAGGCCCGTCATCGCCAGCAGCACGAGCTTGGTCTCGCTCGAATCCGCCGTGAACATGCCGTAGGAAACGCCGTAGTTTTCGGTCCAGCGCAGATCGAAGAACGGCAGCAGCTTGATGAGGCTGACCGCCTGCAAATCGAACGGGCCTGCCAGCAGCGCCTTGATCCCGCGGTCGATGCCAAACACGCCAAGCGCCAGGCCAAATCCGGCGACGCGGTTCCTCATGCCGGGAGCCCCGCGACGACTTCGTCACACCGGGCGCACAGCGCGCCGTCCTCGGTCACTTCAGGCAGGTGCCGCCAGCAGCGGCCGCACTTGTGGTAGGAGGTCGGCACGATTTCCACCGTGTCGCCCTGCCCACGTGTCACTTGCGCGGTGATGAACAGTTCGGCGAGATCGGTTTCAGAGACACTGGCAGGCGCGCCCGCCGGAACGGTCACTCCCGCCTGCAGGCTCGATCCGATCACCTTGTCGCGGCGCAGCGGCTCGATCGCTTCGGTGACCGTGTTGCGCAGCGCCCGCAGCCCCTCGAACTTCTCGGCCAGCGCGGCATCGCGCCACTCTGCGGGCAGATCGCGCAGCGCGCCAAGATGGACGCTACCCCGGTCGGGGAACCGCGTGGTCCATACTTCTTCCGCCGTGAACACCAGTACCGGCGCGGCATAGCGCACCAGCGCGTGGAACAGCACATCGAGCACGGTGCGATAAGCGCGCCGCTTCGGGTCCGCCGGCGCATCGCAGTAGAGGCTGTCCTTGCGGATATCGAAGAAAAACGCGGACAAGTCCTCGTTGCAGAAATCGATCAGCACGCGCGTGTAGGTGTTGAAATCGAAGTCCGCGATGGCCTGCCGCAGCGTGGCATCCAGTTCTGACAGCCGGTGGAGCATATAGCGCTCCAGCTCGGGCATGTCCGCCGCCTCGACGCCTTCCGCAGCATGGTCGAATCCATCCAGCGCGCCCAGCAGATAGCGGAAGGTATTGCGCAGCTTGCGGTACTGGTCCGCAACGCCCTGCAGGATTTCCTTCCCGATCCGGTGGTCCTCGGTGAAATCGACCGAGAGCGCCCACAGCCGCAGGATGTCCGCGCCGTATTCCTTCATCAGATCGATGGGCGAGATCGTGTTGCCGAGGGACTTGGACATCTTCATGCCCTTGGCGTCCATCGTGAAGCCGTGGGTCAGCACCGCGTTGTAGGGCGCCCGCCCGCGCGTGGCGCAGCTTTCCAGCAGCGAGGACTGGAACCAGCCGCGATGCTGGTCCGAACCTTCGAGATAGAGGTCCGCCGGCCACTGCAGATCCGGCCAGCGCCCGCTTTCCAGCACGAAGGCATGCGTCGAACCCGAATCGAACCACACGTCGAGAATGTCGGTGACCTGCTCGTAGTCCTCAGGCCGATAGTCCGGCCCGAGATACTCCTGAGCCCGTTCCGCATCCCACGCATCGACGCCTTCGGCCCGCACCGCCGCGACGATCCGCGCGTTGACGGCGGGATCATTGAGGTACTGGCCCGTCTTGCGATCCACGAACAGCGTGATCGGCACGCCCCACGCGCGCTGGCGCGACAGCACCCAGTCAGGGCGCCCCTCGACCATCGCACCAATGCGGTTCCGACCCTTTTCCGGCACGAAGCGCGTCGCGGCGATGGCGGCGACGGCCTTTTCACGCAGCGTCTCGCCTTCCGCGCCCCGGTCCATCGGCACGAACCACTGCGGCGTGCAGCGATAGATCACCTTGGCCTTCGAACGCCAAGAATGCGGGTAGGAATGCTTGTAGTCCGCGCTCGCCGCCAAAAGCCCGCCTGCCTCGCGCAGCGCCTCGCAGATCGGCCCGTCCGGCGCGTTGAACTTGGGATTGATCACCGAGCCCTGCCCGCCGAGCCAGCCCCAGTCCTCGCGGTACTTGCCATCGCCGAGCACCGCGAACACCGGCTCGATCCCGTGCGCCTTGCACAGCGCAAAGTCGTCCTCACCATGATCCGGCGCCATATGGACAAGGCCCGTGCCGCTGTCAGTCGTGACGAAATCGCCGGGCAGCATCGGGCGCGGCTTGGCGAAGAACCCGCCCAGCGCGTGCATCGGGTGGCGGCAGATGGTGCCGGCGAGTGCTACCCCCCAAACAAACTGCTTATCGGTTCCCGGGAGATCGAGAACCTTAGCTTCGTCTGCCACTGCCTCGAACGATCGACCAAGCGTGCCGCTCAGGCGACGGAGGAATGGGATGACCAGCTCGGCTCCAACAAGGAAGCGGCGACCACCGATTTCGAGCAGGCTGTATCCAACCTCCGGCCCATAGGCCAAAGCCTGGTTCACCGGGATCGTCCACGGCGTCGTAGTCCAGATCACCGCATGCGCGCCGACCAGTTCCGCAATCGGCGACTCCACAATCTCGAACGCCACGTCGATCTGGGTCGAAACGATATCCTCGTACTCGACCTCGGCCTCCGCCAGCGCAGTCTTTTCCACCGGCGACCACATCACCGGCTTCGCACCGCGATAGAGCTGGCCGCTTTCCGCAAACTTCAGCAGTTCGGCAACGATGGTGCCTTCCGCCTGCGGGTCCATCGTCAGGTAGGGGTGGTCCCAATCGCCCTGGATGCCCAGCCGCTTCAGCTGCTCGCGCTGCGTATCCACCCACTTCTGGGCATAGGCGCGGCATTCGGCGCGGAATTCCTTGGGCGGAACCTCGTCCTTGTTCTTCTTCTTCTTGCGGTACTCTTCCTCGACCTTCCACTCGATGGGGAGGCCGTGGCAGTCCCAGCCGGGCACATAGGGCGCGTCCTTGCCGAGCAGGCTCTGCGTGCGGCACACCATGTCCTTGAGGATATGGTTCAGCGCATGGCCGATATGCATGTCGCCATTGGCATAGGGCGGGCCATCATGGAGAATGAACTTCTCTGCGCCTGCGCGGCTCTTGCGCAGCTGCTGATACAGCCCCTCGTCCTGCCAGCGCGACAGAATGCCCGGCTCCTTTTGCGGCAAGCCGGCCTTCATCGGGAAATCGGTCTTCGGAAGGAAGACGGTCGGGCGATAGTCGCGCTGTTCAGTCATGATCGGCGGGCCTTAGCGAAGCGCCCGGATTCCTGCAAATCAGGATGCAAGCAGCCGCCGCGCCTCGTCGCAATCGCGCCCCATCTGCGCAATCAGCCCATCGAGGCTGTCAAACTTCGCCTCGCCGCGCAGGAAATGGTGGAACGCCACTTCGATTTCCTGCCCATAGAGATCGCCTGAAAAATCGAAGAAATGCGGCTCCAGCAATTCCTTGGGCGGATCGAACGTCGGGCGGATGCCGATGTTCGCCGCGCCCTTCAACACACGGCCATCAGGCAGCTGCCCCGTCACGGCATAGATGCCGTAGCGCGGGCGCAGATAGCTGCCGATATCGAGGTTCGCGGTCGGGAAATTGATCGTCCGCCCCACCTTGTCGCCGTGCTGCACCGGGCCTTTGATCGCGAAGGGCCGTGTCAGCAATCGTGCGGCTTCCTGCGGATCGCCCGCCACCAGCGCCTCGCGGATGCGGCTGGAGGAAACGACCTCGCCATCAAGCAGCACCGGCCCTACCGCGCGTGTCTGCAGCCCCGCTTCGGCGCCCACTTCGCGCAGCACATTGATATTGCCGCCGCGCGCACGGCCAAAGGTGAAGTCCTCCCCCGTCACCACCGCCGCTGCGCCGAGCCGTTCGGCGAGCAGATCGCGCACGAACGAATCCGCCGTCGTGCTGGCCAGCGTGCCGTCGAAGGCAAACACCAGCATCGCGTCGGCACCCGCTTCCTTGAACAGCGCCTCGCGCTGATCGAGCGTGGTCAGGCGGAACGGCGGCGCATCGGGCTTGAAGTGGCGCACCGGATGCGGATCGAACGTCGCGATAATCGCCGGACGACCTTCCGCCCGCGCCCAGCGCACAGCCTCGCCCGCCACGGCCTGATGGCCAAGATGGAACCCGTCGAAATTGCCCAGCGCGATCACGCCGCCGCGCAGGGCTTCGGGCATGGGTTCGCTGGCGTGGACGCGCATCAGGCCGCCCCCCGCGTGAACGTCACGAAGTCGTATGCGGGATGGCCGCCCTCGGCCGGAAAGCATTCCCGCGCTGCCTCGCGCCACGGTGCCGCCGGATAGGGCAGCACAGTATCCCCGGCATACTCCCCATGCACTTCAGTCAGCTCATAGCGCTGCGCATGGCCCTCGAACTGCGCGAGCACATCCGCCCCGCCGATCACCGCCACCGCGCCGTCCCCCGCAAGAGCCAGCGCGCCCGCAACGTCATGCGCCACTTCGGCGCCCGGCGCGGACCACCCGGCAGCGCGCGTCAGCACGATATGCCGCCGCCCCGGCAGCAGCCCCGGCAGCGAGGCAAACGTCTTGCGCCCCATGATCATCGGCCTGCCCATGGTCAGCGCCTTGAAGTGCTTGAGGTCTGCGGGCAAGCGCCACGGAAGGGCACCCTTATCGCCGATCGTGCCATCATCGGCCCGCGCGACAATCAGCATGACGGTCTGCGCCATTCAGAGCACCAGCCGCGTCACATGGCCCATCTTGCGCCCGGGCCGCACCGCTGCCTTGCCATAGAGATGCAGGTGGTTCGCGGGATCGGAGAGGACCGCCGGCCAGTCATGCGCTTCGTCACCGATCAGATTGTCCATCACCACGCCTGCCGCGCAGAGCGCGGTCGAACCCAGCGGCAACCCGCAGATCGCGCGCACGTGGTTCTCGAACTGCGAGGTGAGCGCGCCCTCGATCGTCCAGTGCCCCGAATTGTGCACGCGCGGCGCCATCTCGTTAAACACCGGACCATCGGCCGTTGCAAAGAACTCCAGCGTCAGCACGCCCACATGGCCGAGGCTATCCGCCACCTGCTTCGCCAGCGCGCGCGCCGCATCGACTTGCGCACGCACTGCATCGCCCGCCGGCACCACCGACTGGCTCAGGATGCCCGCCTTGTGCGCGTTCTGCGCCGAATCCCAGAAGCGTACATCGCCATCGGGCCCGCGCACGAGGATGACCGAAAACTCGGCCGCAAACTCCACGAAGCCTTCGTAGACGAGCGGCACCTGCGGCAAATCGAGCCCGTCGGCATCTGCGGGCGTCATGATCCGCCACTGGCCCTTGCCGTCGTACCCATCGCGCCGGGTCTTGAGGATGCCCGGCGTGCCGATTGTCGCAATCGCCGCCGCCAGATCCTGGGCGCTATCGACTGTGGCCCACGGCGCAGGCCGACCGCCCAGCGCTTCGACGAAGCTCTTCTCCGCCGCCCGGTCCTGCGCCACTTCCAGTGAACGCGTCCCCGGATGCAGCACGCCGGCACCCAGCGCGGCGAGCGGCGCGACCGGGACATTCTCGAACTCGTAGGTCACCACCGCGCAAGCCTTGCCGAACGCCGCCAGCGCTTCGGCATCATACCATCCGGCGCACGTAAACCCGGCGCAAACGTCTGCTGCGATCGAATCCGCCTCGGGCGCATAGACATGGCAGCGATAGCCAAGGTTGGCTGCGGCGAGCGCGATCATCCGGCCGAGCTGGCCGCCACCAAGGATACCGATGGTTTCGCCGGGTGGGATCATTTGGTCACACCGGTCGCTGCGCAACCGAATCGGTCTGCGCCGTGCGCCAAGCCACCAGCCGCTCGCTGAGCACCGGATCGGACAGCGCGAGAATCGAAGCCGCCAGCAGCGCCGCATTGGTCGCCCCTGGCGCACCGATGGCCAGCGTGCCGACGGGGATGCCGCCCGGCATCTGCACGATCGAAAGCAGGCTATCCATGCCCTTCAAGGCCTTGGACTGCACCGGCACGCCCAACACCGGCAGATGAGTCATCGACGCGATCATGCCCGGCAGGTGCGCCGCGCCGCCCGCACCCGCGATAATCACCTGAATGCCCTCGGCCGCCGCGCCTTTGGCAAAGGCCACCAGCCGGTCCGGCGTACGGTGCGCCGAGACGATGCGGCACTCATGCGCCACGCCCAGCTGTTCGAGCACGGCGGCGCCGTTCTGCATGGTCTCCCAGTCAGACTGGCTGCCCATCACGATGGCGACTTTTGCCGCGCTCTCAGTCATCCCCACGCATCCCCTCACGTCCGGCGCGCGTCAGCGCTCCGAAAGGTAGTACCGCTCGATCTCGGCAAGATTGTCGTCCAGCTCATAGACAATCGGCTGGCCGGTCGGAATTTCGAGCCCGGTGATATCGGCATCCGAAATGCCCGAAAGGTGCTTCACCAGCGCGCGCAGCGAATTGCCGTGCGCGGAAACCAGCACCGTCTCGCCGGCCCGCAGCGCCGGGGCGATCTTCTCGTCCCAGCACGGCAGCACGCGCGCGATCGTGTCCTTGAGGCTTTCGGTGTTGGGCACATCGATCCCGGCATAGCGTGGATCGCCGGCGAGATCGAACTCGCTGCCAGATTCCAGCGGCGGCGGCGGAATATCGAAGCTGCGGCGCCAGATCTTGACCTGCTCCTCGCCGTGCTTCGCCGCAGTCTCGGCCTTGTCGAGCCCGGTGAGGCCACCATAGTGCCGCTCGTTTAGGCGCCAGTCCTTGTTCTCGGGGATCCAGATGCGCCCCGCCGCTTCCAGCGCCAGATGCAGCGTCTTGATCGCGCGCTTCTGGAGCGAAGTGAACGCGGTCGTCGGCAGGATGCCCTTGGCATTCAGCAGTTCGCCCGCGGCAACAGCCTCGGCTGCGCCCTTTTCAGTCACGTCCACGTCCCACCAGCCGGTGAAGCGGTTTTCCAGATTCCACTGGGACTGACCATGGCGGATAAGGATCAGGCGGGGCATCGTCGGTCCTGCTTGTCTGCGTTTCGGTAAGCGCGCGGACCTAGCGCCCCCCTCGGCGTTTGGAAAGCCCTGCTGCGCGGAACCCACTCCCTCCTGCAAGCAAGGCGGGCAATGCCAGACACTAAGCCTCCGAGGGTTCGTCCCCCGCCGCCCCCATCGCCCGCGCCTGCGCCTTGCGTCGCCGCAGGTTCTCGCGCAGCCGATGCGCAAGGCGCTCCTCGCGGGTCAACGCGGGTTTGTCGTCAGCAGGTGAGGTCTTGTCGGCCATGGCGCGCATCTCTGCCGTGCCAGCGCGCGCCCTGCAACCCCGTCCTTGACAAACGCATGCCCCGCCGCCAAAGCGCGCGCCTGCCCGCCCCGGCATTGCCGGGCGGCTCTCGCGGAAATGGTGTGCTGCTGTAGCTCAGTGGTAGAGCGCATCCTTGGTAAGGCTGAGGTCGGGAGTTCAATCCTCCCCAGCAGCACCATTTCCCCGCTGTCTCAGGCCAGGACCGGATAGCCCAGCGCTGCCGCCTCGCGCTCCAGCGCTAGCACGGCGGCATAGTCGCCAGCATCGAGCAGCGCGAACGTCTCGAGCCCCAGCACGTCCCGCAAGTCCGCCATAGCCGGATCGCGCTGCAGTTCCGCCAGCGCATCCCGCAGCAGCGCGATTTCCTCATCGCTTGCCGTGCCTCGGGTAATCAGCGGCAGCCCCGGCGTCTTCGCCGTCTCGGCCAGAATGCGCACGCCGTCGATGGCCACGGGCGCAAAGCGAGCCAGATTGCCGAAGGTCACGCAATCGATCGCCGCCACATCGGCCTTGCCCGCTGCGACCATCGCAATACTCGCGCGGTGGCTGCCGCTTACGGCAACCGCACCCAGGAACCGCCCGTCCACCGCATGCGGCGCCAGCGCATGGCGCAGCAGGTTCATCCCCGAATTGCTGCCCCAATCGTTGATTGCCGCCACGCCGCCGCGCAGATCGGCAACGGTGCCGACCGCCGCATCGGCGCGCACGATGACGAAGCTGCCGTCGAGCGCTCCGACGCAGCCGGGATGGCGGTAGACTGGCGTTGCCACCAGCCGCACCCGGCCTCGCAGGTGCGCCATGAAAGGATAGCCGCAAGTCTGCGCCAGCAGCAGCCGCGGATCGAGCCACGCCGCATCGTGGGCGATGGTCTCGTCGAGCGCCAGCGGCACATTGCGCAAATCCGCCGCCGCGAGCCTTGCGGCAAGATCAGACCACAGCGCGCGCGTCGCCTCCGCGATCACCGGCGGATCGCGGTACATCGCAAGGCTGGCGAGGCGCATGTCTTCAGCCAAGCCTGAGCCCCCTCACGAAGTCCGCCGCCTCATGCGCATGGATGCGGGTGTGGCGAATCAGGCCCTCGAACTGGCGCTGCATGGTCCGGATCGTTTCCGCACTGCTCAGCACGACATACATCTGCCCCGCAAAGATCGCGACCCGGGTCGATCCGAAGATCGTGTAAGGGATCGAAAACCGCTCGCGCCCATCGAACAGGAACAGACGGAACGAGGGATAGAGCTCTTCGATCAGCGCGGTCATGTGCGCGAGTTGCGCCTGCCGCGCGGCTTTTGAAAGCCCGCTCCAGATGCCCCCGCCGGCGGCGAACTGCTCCAGCGTCTGCAGCGGCATGCAGCATTCCATGTCGGTCCCCGCCGCGCGGTTGTATTCAAGGCGGAAGGCGGCGTCCTCCACTTGCGCGAGCGGGCTCTGATGCGCCGCCGCCGCTTCGTAGGCGATCACTTCGGTAGTGCGCAGCAGATCGGGAATACGCGCGGGAACATAGCGGATCTTGGCCCCCGCCGCTTCAGCATGCCAGCGCATCAGCAGGCTTGCCCCGTCCTCCTCGGTCGTCTCGATCGTGCCGGTCGAGAGCATGGCCCCGGTCACGCCTTCGTCTTCCGAAAGTCCCAGCAGCCAGTCGATCGTCACCACATGATGCTCGGCGATGGCGAGCAGCGTCTCTACGCGCGGCAACCGCACCGTTCGGCCCGAAAGCAGCAGCGAAAGCGCCGAACGGTCGATGCCAAGTCCATGCGCGAAGGCCGCCTGGCTCAGCCGCGAACGGCCGAACACGATTTGCAACCGTGCACGAAACACATCCGCCAAGGCGCGCTTGTCCATCGCTGTCCCGTTTGTGATTACAGTCAACATTTGCCGTATTTGGTGAACAAATGCAACACAGTGTCACCATTGTCTCCTTGAATGACTATTTCTCCGGTTTGATACTCGGAAGCGGAGGGCATTTGCGAAATCATGAACGAGCACAGCCACGCCGAATTGGAGCAAGTCCGGCGGCGCGCGGCAACGTCCAGCATCGAATGGCCGACCCTTGCGCTCACCGCCGCCTGCTATGCCGCGTGGCTGGCAGCCGGCCTGCTTCATGCTGCCGTGCCGTGGCTGGCGAGCGCGCCGCTCGCGCTGCCCATCGCACTTCATTCTTCGCTCCAGCATGAAGCGATCCACCGCCATCCCACGCGCAGCGCCGCGTGGAACGAGATGCTGGTCTGCCTGCCGCTCGGCCTGCTGATCCCCTATCGCCGCTACCGCGAAACGCACCTTGCCCATCACGTCGATTTCCGTATCACCGATCCCTACGACGATCCCGAAAGCTTCTACTGGGCCGCCGCGCATCATCAGTGCCTGCCGCGCGCGCTGCGCCTGCTGCTTGCGTGGAATGCCACGCTGGCCGGCCGGATGGTGATCGGCCCGGCCATTGCCGCGGCTCGCTTCCTTGTCACTGAAGCGCGCCTCGGGATCAGCCTGCGCGGCGCGGCGGCGCGCGCGTGGCGCGAGGCATGGGCGCTCCACCTCCTCGGCCTCATGGCCTTGTTTGCCATGATCCATTTCGTCTTTGCGATGCCGCTGATGGCCTATTCCGGTGCGGTTTACCTCGCCATGGCGCTGCTTGGCGTGCGCGGCTTTGTCGAGCACCGCTGGGC
The DNA here is from genome assembly GCA_964592205.1 of uncultured Novosphingobium sp. Lineage (GTDB taxonomy): Bacteria > Pseudomonadota > Alphaproteobacteria > Sphingomonadales > Sphingomonadaceae > Novosphingobium. Next base: position 4,535 of record CAZQEH010000066.1, on the reverse strand, counting down.
CGAGGGGGTGGATGCGCGCACCGTGATCATCGAACATTCATGGCTGGGCTGGCTGTTCCTTCACAACAACCTCCACCTCGTTCACCACAAGCAGCCCCACCTGCCGTGGTACGTGCTCCCGGACGCCTACCGCGCCAACCGCGCGCAATGGCTGGCGCTCAACGAGGGCTATGTCTTCCCGAACTACCGCGTCGTGCTGGCCACCTATGCGCTGCGCGCCAAGGAACCGGTCGTCCACCCGGCCCACTCCGGCCGGCAGAGATAACCACTCCACGCCGCATGCACGTCATGGCTGGCCCAGCACCACCCAGGATCCCTTCGCCGGATCGACATCGGCGCTCGTCAGCGGCCCCTCGCCAATGATCTGCACGATCACGGTCTCGTCGCTATTCGATCCGTCCCAATGCACACCGCCCGCCGGGTGGAGCATATAGCTCCCCGGCCCCAGCCGCGTCGCCTTGGCTGGTTCGAAGTCCGTGCCTGTCCCCGCATACCAGTGCCCTTGCAGCACCGTCACATGGCGGTCCCGGCTATGGCTATGCGGCCGGTCCATCACATGCGGCGGAAACTTTACCCGGATCACATAAGTTCCGGGCTGCGATGGATTGCCATCAATCAGCGCGCTCTCCACACCCGGCGTGCCCGGCAACGCGATCCAGTGGACATCTTCGGCCGGCACGATCCGGAAATCCGGCGTGGCGGCACCCGGCAAAAGAGCGATCATCGCCAGCAAGGCCAGAGAACGGATCATCTACACCTCCATGCAGCAAGGCCACTCAAGCCAGCAAGTCCGCCCATTCCGGATGGCGCTGGAACGCGGCGGCGACATAGCTGCACTCCGGAACGATCTTCCAGCCATGCGCCTGTGCGTCGGCGATCAGCGCCTCGACCAGTTTGCCGGCAATCCCGCGCCCGCCGATCTCGGGAGGCACCAGGGTATGCTCGGCCGTGAACACGTCGTCGCGGCGCACCCACGTCAACCGCCCCACCGCACTGCTGCCTGTGATGCGCGCCTGGTATTCGCCGTGGGTGCCCTCATCAATCAGGGTAATCGCTGGATCAGCCATCGCTTGTCGCCTCCAAAGGCAAGGTTGCTTCCCCCCGCGCGCCATGCCGGTTAAAGGCACCGCCCATGAAGTTCTTCTCCGACAACGCCGCCCCTGTCCACCCCCGCATCTGGACCGCCATGCAGGCGGCCGATCTGGCGGACACCGCGTATGATGGCGATGCGGTTTCCGCGCGGCTGGATGGCGCCTTCAGCGATCTGTTCGGCGTCCCGTGCGCGGCGCTCTGGGTGGCGACTGGCACCGCCGGCAACTGCCTTGCGCTTTCGGCGATGGTCCCGCCGCACGGCGGCGTGGTCTGCCACCGCGAGGCGCATATCGAGATGGACGAAGGCGGCGCGCCCGGGTTCTTCCTCCACGGCGCCAAGCTGCTGCTGGCTGAGGGCGAGGGCGCCAAAGTCACGCCGGAAACTGTCCGCGCCGTGCTGGATGCGATCCGTCCGGGCGTCCATCAGGTCCAGCCGCATGCAATCTCGATCACGCAGGCCACCGAATGCGGCCGCGTCTACACGCCCGCTGAAGTCGCCGCGATCGGTTTGCTCGCCAAGGAGCGCGGGCTTGGCCTGCACATGGACGGCGCGCGGTTTGCCAATGCGATCGCGCACCTCGGCTGCCACCCGGCAGAGGTCACCGTCCGCGCCGGGGTCGACGCGCTGACGTTCGGCTGCGTCAAGAACGGCGGGATGAGCGCGGAGGCGATCGTCTTCTTCGCGCCCGATCTGATCGATGTCGTCCGCTACCACCGCAAGCGCGCCGGGCACCTGCAATCGAAGGGCCGCTACCTCGCCGCGCAGATCCTCGCGATGATCGAGGGCGATCTCTGGCTGGAAAACGCCCGCGCCGCCAATACCGCCGCACGGACCATCGCAGCGGCCTGCGGTGATCGCCTGATTCACCCGGTCGAAGCGAACGAAATCTTCGTGATCCTCTCCCCCGCCGAACAGGCCGCCCTGCGCGCGCAAGGCTTCGATTTCTACGATTGGGTAGCTCCCGCGGGCGCTCCCGGCGCTGCTCGCCTCGTCACGGCATGGAGCAGCCCGGCTCATGAAGTGGAAGCGCTTGCCCGCGCGCTAGCGCAGCTATGAGCGTCGATCACCAGACCGCCGAAGCGCGGTTCCTCGAGCCGCGCATCCTCGCCCCCTTCCTGATCACCGCGCTGATCTGGGGCTCGACGTGGATCGCGATCAAGTACCAGCTCGGCGATGTGCCGCCGAGCTGGTCGGTCACCTGGCGCTTCACCGGTGCGGCGATCGGGATGTTCCTTTTCGCCGCGTTCAAGCGCCTGCCGCTCGTGCCGGACAAGCGCGGGCTGATGGTCGCGGCGGTGATGGGCTGCAGCGTGTTCAGCCTCAACTTCCAGTTCGTCTACCGCTCGGAGCAGTACATCACCTCGGGCCTCGTCGCCGTGCTCTTCGCGCTGCTGCTGGTGCCCAACACGGTGCTCTCGCGCATTTTCCTCGGTCAGCGGATCACGCGAGGGTTCCTCCTCGGCACCGCCATCGCACTTGCCGGGATCGCGCTGCTCATGCTCCACGAATACCGCCTCGCGCTCGCCCAGAACGCCGCGATGGGCACGCATGTGCTGATCGGCGGCCTGATGGTCCTCATCGCGCTGACGTTCGCCTCAGTGGGCAATGTGGTGCAAGCGAGCCCCGCTGCGCGCGGCCAGCCGGTGCCGACCTTGCTCGCCTGGGCCATGCTGATCGGTGCCATCGTCGATGCAACGATCGCGTGCCTCCTCTCGGGACCGCCGCGCTTCGATTGGACGCTGTCCTACGCGGGCGGCGCGGCCTATCTCGCGATCATCGGGTCGGTCGTAACGTTCCCGATGTACAACGGCCTGCTGCGCGAACTCGGCCCCGGCCGCGCCGCCTACAACGGCGTGCTGGTCCCGGTCGTCGCGATGCTGATCTCGACCGTGTTCGAAGGCTACCGCTGGTCGCTGCTGGCGGGCGCGGGCGCAACCTTGGCAATGATCGGGCTGGTCGTGGCATTGAGGGCGCGCAACCCCTCGCGGTAGGTCGGATAGGCCAGCCGCCAGCCGAGCACGCGCTTGGCCTTGCCGTTCGCCACGCGCCGGTTCTCGGCATAGAACGCGAGCGCCATGGGCGAGAGCGCAGCTTCCTCCAGCGTCTGCAGCGGCGGCGGATCCACGCCCAAGAGGCGCGCCGCTTCCTCGATCACCGCGTTCTGGCTCGAAGGCTCATCATCGCCGAGGTTGTAGACGCCCGCCGGCCCCGCCATCCCGGCGATCACGCCCGCGGCAATGTCCACGACATGGACACGGCTGAACACCTGCCTCTCCAGCGCAATCCGCTTCGCCGCTCCTTCGCGCACCCGGTCGAGCGCGCTGCGCCCGGGGCCATAGATGCCCGGAAGGCGGAACACGCGCACACGCTGGTCTAGCGCCTGCCACGCGAGATCCGCTGCCGTCCGCGCCGATCGCCGTCCGGTGCCCACTGCGGCGGTTTCGTCCACCCATGCCCCGCCGGTATCGCCGTAGACGCCGGTGGAGGAGAGATACCCGATCCACGCCGCTCGCGCGGCGCGCAGCGCATCGCCATAGGCATCCAGCACCGGTTCGTCGCCATCGCGGGCCGGAGGGACAGAGGAAAGCACATGGGTCGCCCCGGCCAATGCGGCCAGCACCGCCTCCCGGTCCTCGAAGCGCACCGTTCCGTCCCGGCCCGTGCCTGCCACCTCCCAGCCCGCCGCGCGCAGCTGCACCGCAAGGAACTTCGACGTATACCCCATGCCGAAGATAAACAGCTTCAAGGCTTGGGGTCCGGCGCTTTGGCTTGGGATAGGGGCGGCGGCACGGCTTCGACCGCGTTCGGCACATGGTCCTTCTTCCACTGCATCGCCATGTGCACCCGCGTCCTGCCGGACGGGTGATCGAAGAACAGCATTTCCTCGAGCGGTCCGGGTGCGATCTTGCGATAGGAGGCGATCTTCATCGCCGCTGCGGCAAAGCCATCAGGTTCGCGCGCGGCATTCAATCCAAAGGCATCGGCCTCGCTTTCATCGACCCGGATCAGCGTATTGGTCAGCGGCGTCGCCAGCAGCGAAAGCACGCTCAGCGCGCCCGCCAGCACCGGGAGCGAGGCCGGATCGGCAAGGCCGCGCACATCCCAGCGCTGGCCGCCATGCCGAATCAGCGCGGGCGCAATCCGCGACGTAAGCCACAGCAGCAGGCCCATCAGCAGCGTCAGCAGCGGGATCATCCGCCACGCGTGGCCCAGCACATAGTGGCCCAGTTCATGCCCCATCACGGCGGCGGTTTCTGCCTCGCTGGTCTTCTTCAGCAGATTGTCGTTGAGCGAGATGCGGATCGTCGGGCCAAGGCCGGAGACATTCGCGGATATCCGGTCAGACTGGCGCGAGGCATCGATCAGGTAGATGTGCTCGGACGGCACGTTGCAGGCCTTCGCCATCGCGACCACGCGCGTCCGCACCGCGCCATCCGGCAAT
>CAZQEH010000065.1:0-19515 GCA_964592205.1 uncultured Novosphingobium sp. | reverse complement strand
CTTGTCCGCGCCCGCCAGCAGCAGCGCGCGCGCGTCCTCGGCGCTGCGCACCCCGCCGCCCACCGTCAGCGGCATGAAGCAAACCTCGGCTGTCCGCGCGACGACGTCGAGCAGCGTCCCGCGCCCCTCATGGCTCGCCGAAATGTCCAGAAAACACAGCTCGTCCGCGCCCGCCTTGTCATAGGCCCGCGCCTGCTCGACCGGATCGCCCGCATCACGCAGATCGACGAAGTTCACGCCCTTCACCACACGCCCATCGCGCACATCAAGGCAGGGAATGACGCGGACGCGGACGGTCATGCTTCCGCCATCGCAATCGCGGCGGCCAAATCCAGCCGCCCCTCGAACAACGCGCGCCCGGTAATCACGCCCTCGATGCCGTCGGCCTCGTGGATTTTCAGCATCCGGATATCATCGATGCCCTTCACCCCGCCACTGGCAATCACCGGCAACCGCGTGCTGCGCGCAAGGTCGAGCGTCGCATCGATATTGCAGCCCTTCAGCAGCCCATCGCGGCCCACGTCGGTAAACAGGATCGAGGCCACGCCTGCATCCTCGAACCGCCGCGCCATATCCACGATGGAAACATTGGAAACCTCGGCCCAGCCCTCGGTCGCGACCATCCCGTCCCGCGCATCGACCGCCACGACAATCCCGCCCGGATAGGCCTTCGCCATGTCCTTGACGAACTGCGGATCCTTCAGCGCCGCCGTGCCGATCACCACCCGGCTCACGCCCAGATCGAACCAGCCATCGACGGCGATGGGGTTGCGAATGCCGCCGCCCAGCTGCACATGCCCCGGAAACACCTTGAGGATGCCCTCCACCGCTTCCCGGTTCACCGCCTCGCCCGCAAACGCGCCGTCGAGGTCAACCACGTGGAGGTACTGCGAGCCGGCCTCGGCAAACAGCATCGCTTGCGCCGCCGGATCATCGCCATAGACCGTCGCGCGGGCCATATCGCCCTCGGCCAGCCGCACGACCTGTCCGCCCTTGAGGTCGATGGCGGGAAATACGATCACGGCTTCCACTCCAGAAAACGCGCGAGGAGCGCCAGCCCATAGTCCTGGCTCTTCTCGGGATGGAACTGCACGCCCAGCACATTGTCCTGCCCCACCGCCGCGACGAGCCCGCCGCCATGGTCGGTCATCGCGGCAATGCTCGCGCCTTCCTCAGGCACGAAGTGGTAGGAGTGCAGGAAATAGGCCTCGCCCGGCACGATCAATTCGTTGTGGTGCATCGGGGCGACATCGTTCCACCCCATGTGCGGCACCTTGATGCTGGGGTCGCTCGGCTCGATCGCCCGCACTTCGCCGCCGATCCAGCCCAGCCCCTCGGTCACGCCGAATTCGATGCCGCGATCGGCCAGCAGCTGCATGCCCACGCAAATCCCGAGGAACGGCGCGCCGCCCACCAGCACGCGCTCGGTCATCGCTTCGACCAGCCCCGGCACCGCTTGCAGCGCTTCAATGCAGGCCTTGAACGCACCGACGCCCGGCAGCACGATCCGGTCCGCCGCGCGCACCACATGGGGGTCCGCCGTCACCGCAACGCCTTCCGCCCCCGCCGCCTTCAGCGCATTGGCGACCGAGCGCAGGTTCCCCGCGCCATAGTCCACCAAGGCCAGCACTTCAGCCACCGAGGATGCCCTTGGTGCTCGGCACCGCATCACCCTTGCGCGGGTCGATTTCCACCGCGCTGCGCATCGCGCGGGCAAAGCCCTTGTAGATGCCCTCGATGATGTGGTGGTTGTTGCTGCCGTAGAGGCATTCGATGTGCAGCGTGATCCCAGCGGCCTGGCTGATCGACTGGAACCAGTGCTCGAACAGCTCGGTGTCCATCTCGCCAAGGCGCGGCTGGGTAAATTCGGCTTTCCACACCAGTACCGGCCGGCCCGAAATGTCGAGCGCAACGCGGGCCAGCGCCTCATCCATCGGCGAATAGGCGGTGCCGTAGCGCGTGATGCCCTTCTTGTCGCCGAGCGCCTGCGCGATCGCCTGCCCCAGCGCGATCGCGCTGTCCTCGGTGGTGTGGTGCTGGTCGACGTGGAGGTCGCCCTTCACGTGGCACGTGACGTCGATCAGCGAGTGGCGGCTGAACTGCTCGATCATGTGATCGAGAAAGCCGATCCCGGTGCTGACGTCGAATGTGCCGGTGCCATCGAGGTTCACCGAAACCGTGATCCGGGTTTCGTGCGTGGTGCGGGCGATCGATCCGGTGCGCATGTCTCGGGCCTATAGGCCACTTCCGGGCAGAATCAATCGCCTGCACCTCGCACCCCCTTGACCCGCGCGCGGCTCCAAGCCACCCTAAGGGGGATGAGCGATGGACCCGACAGCTTGATACCCTACGACGAGATCGTGCAGGAAGCCCTGCGCGCGGTGGTCGGCCGCGTGCTCGGCCAAGTCGAGAGCGAAGGCGGCACGCTGCCCGGCGCGCACCATTTCTACATCACCTTCAAGACCGGCGCGCCCGGCGTTGCCATTCCGCCGCGCCTCAAGGAACGCTTTCCGGACGAAATGACGATCGTCCTCCAGAACAAGTTCTGGGATTTGACAGTCACGCCCGAAGGCTTCAGCGTCGGCCTCTCGTTCAACCAGATCCCCTCCACGCTGGTGATTCCCTTCAGCGCGATCACCGCCTTCGTCGATCCGGCGGTCGATTTCGGCCTTCAGTTCCAGACGGCGGGCGATAGCGAAGACGAGGACGAGGCGCTGCACGATGCGGAAAACGATTCGCCCGAAGGCAGCGAACCGACGGGCGCGGATGATGGCTCCAACGTCGTCACCGTGGATTTCGGCCGGAAGAAATGACCGGGCCCGCCCCCAAGGCTCCCAAACTTCCCGCACCCGAACCTGCCCCTGATTCGGCACCCGATCCTGCCAGTCTGGATCCCGTAGGCCCGGTCGCCCGCGCGATCCTTGCGGGCGTTGCCATGCGCGCCGGCTCCACGCTGCTGAAGCGCAGCGTCGATCGCGGCATCCTCGGCGCCGCGCCCGAAGCGCTCAAGGCCGCCGCCAAGGCTGCCGGCGCCTCGGCCGCGAAAGCTGCTGCGCCGAAGCATCGCATCGGCCTCGGCGCGCGGCTCGTCACCGCTGCGGCCACGCGCATCGCCACGCGCTCGGTCCCCGGCGCGATTGTTGTCGGCGGCGCGCTGCTGGCGAAGACGCTCCATCAGCGCCGCAAGAATCGCAAAGCTTGACCTTGCGCGCTTGACCTTCCGGGCCCCCATGCGCCAACAGCGCGCATGGTCCAGCCGACTCCCCAATCCTCCGACGCGCTCCACCGCCGCGGCCTGATGTTCATCATGTCCTCGCCCTCAGGCGCAGGCAAGACGACGATCTCGCGTATGCTGCTGGAAGCCGATCCCGCGATCCGCCTTTCCGTTTCCGCCACCACGCGCCCGATGCGCCCCGGCGAAGTGGACGGGAAGGACTACCACTTCGTTTCGCAGGAACAGTTCGACCGCATGGTCGAGGAAGAACAGTTCCTCGAATGGGCGCACGTCTTTGGCCACAGCTACGGCACGCCGAAAGCACAGGTGAAGGCCGGCCTGCGCGAAGGGCAGGACTTCCTGTTCGATATCGATTGGCAGGGCACGCAGCAGCTGTACCAGAAGCTCGAAACCGATGTCGTGCGGGTGTTCCTGCTCCCCCCCAGCATCGACGAGCTGCGCCGCCGCCTCACCGGACGCGGCACCGATAGCGCCGAAGTCATCGCCGCCCGCATGGAACGCGCCCGCGCCGAGATCAGCCACTGGGATGGCTACGACTATGTCGTCGTCAACGACGATATCGACCTATGCTTCGCCAAGGTGCGCGAGATCCTCCACGCCGAACGCATGAAGCGCGCCCGCCAGACCGGCCTGATCGGCTTCGTGCGCGAACTGATGCGGCCCTGACAACCCCTCGTCCTGATTGGGAAGAGTGCAAGTTAGCCTTTTAAAATATAAGCCTATCTCAAAAAGTATCTTTTCGTCGCCCCGTGTCTGGCACGGAGCGACGCAAGCTGTTCGAAGAAGGAGCCAAACTCCAGTTCCACCGTATCAAGGTAGCCCCGCCCGCGCCGCATCCACTTCGGCCACCAGCAAAACCCCCTTGGCCGCGCTCCTTGCCAGTTCGGCATCGCTGCTCGGCGCGCAGAGCATGAACAGGTGCCGCCCCCCCGGCCCACCCAGCATGCAGGCATAGCAGGGCATTTCGCCGGTCGAGACGACTTCCAGCACCGCCCCGCCCTCGGCGATCCGCGCGCATTCGGGCGCTACCGGGTTGGCGATCCAGATCGCGCCATCGGCATCAAGCGCGATGCCATCGGGAATGCGCGGGGCTGTATCGGCCCACACACGCCGCCCGGAAAGCGCTCCGCCCGCGCCAATATCGAACGCCGTCAGCCGCGCGCCCAGCGTCTCACCGATGATCAGCGTCTTGCCATCGGGCGTGATCACCGTGCCGTTGGGAAAGCTGAGGTCCGGCGCGGCGACCGATACCGAGCCATTCGGCTGTACCAGTACCAGATTGGCCCTGGGATGATCCGCCAGCACCGATGGCACGCCGCGGGTGCGCAGTTCATGGTCGAGATCGAAGCCGAAGTTGCCGACGTAGGCCCGCCCCTCCACGTCGACCACCATGTCGTTGCACAGATGCGCGGTCAGTTCCGCCAGATCGGCATGCATGGCGAGCCGCCCGTCCGGCCAGCGCCGCCACACCTGCCGCCTCCTCATGGAAACGAACAGCAGCGAGCCATCCGGCATCCACCCCAACCCCGAAGGCTGGTCATCGAGCTCCAGCTCGATCCGGTGGTCCCCCGCAAGGTCTACCGAACGGATCGTCCGGCTGTAGAAATCACTGAACCACAGCCGCCCCTCATGCCAGCGGGGGCCTTCCCCGAAATGAAAGCCATCGGCCAGCACACGGGAGGGGCGGCTCATGGCCTTATTCTCCCAGCGGGTTGATATGGTTTTCGGGAACGTAGGCGTTCACGATGCCGCCATCGATCGGCAGCGGGGTGCCGATCACATAGTCACCCGCGCGGCTCGCGAGGAAGATCGCGCCGCCCGCCATATCCTCCAGATTGCCGATGCGTTTCAAGGGAATACCGCGCGCAGAGGCTTCGGGATTGTTCGCCGCCGCCTTGTTCATTTCCGAAGCAAACGCGCCCGGGCAGATTGCGTTGACGATGATGTTATCCTTCACCAGCCGCGCCGCCATGCGCCGCGTCAGGTGGACCAGCGCCGCTTTGGACGCCTGATAGCTGTAGGTCTCCCACGGGTTCACCCGCAGGCCATCGATCGAGGCGATGTTGATCACCTTCGCGGCATGATCCGTCGCAGCCGCCTTGAGCAGCCCGTGCAGCTTCTGCGTCAGGAAGAAGGGCGTCTTGACGTTGAGGTTCATCACCTTGTCCCAGCCCATCTCCGGGAAATCATCGAACTCCGCGCCCCAGGCCACGCCCGCGTTGTTGACGAGGATGTCGATCCGGCTCTCGCGCTGGGCCAGATCCTCGGCCAGCGCCTCGATTCCGGCATACGTCGAGATATCGCCCGGCAGCGCGATGCAGTTCGGCCCCAGTTCGGCGGCGGTTTCCTCGACCACCGCCGCCTTGCGCGCCGTGATGTAGACCCGCTCGCACCCCGCCGCGATGAAGCCTTCGGCAATCATCCGCCCGATCCCGCGCGAACCGCCCGTCACCACCGCAACGCGGCCTTCAAGGCTGAAAAGCTTGGCAAAATCCATCTGTCTGTTCCTCAATAGCCGCTGAGCTGCGCAACGCGCTCGGCATGGTAGTTGGCATCGCCCATGAACTCGGTCAGCGCGCGCTCGCGCTTCATGTAGAGTCCGATGTCGTATTCGTCGGTCATGCCCACGCCGCCGTGCATCTGCACGCCCTCGCGCACCGCAAGGTTGCACGCGCGCGCTGCCTTGGCCTTGGCGACCGAGACCATCAGCTCCGCCCGCTCGGATCCGCCGTCGAGCAGCTGCTGCGCCTTGATCACCACCGCCTCGGCAATCTCCAGCTCCGCATAGAGGTGCGCCGCGCGGTGCTGGAGCGCCTGAAACTCGCCGATCAGCTTGCCGAACTGCTTGCGCGTCTTGAGATAGGTCGTGGTCATGGCGAAGGCACCGCCGCCCACGCCCGTCTGCTCCGCCGCCGCGCCGATGCGCCCCGCACTCAGCACCTTGTTCAGAACCGCGCGCCCGCCATCGACTTCGCCGATCACGCTGGAGCCATCGAGTTCTACCCCGTCGAAGCGCACATGGCTTGTCATGGAGCTATCGACCAGCCGCACCGCGTTGTGCCCGATGCCCGCCGCGTCCTTGGGCACGGCAAACAGCGTCACCCCGTCCGCATCTCTGTCGCTGCCCGAAGTCCGCGCCGCGACGATCAGCGCATCCGCCGAAGCCCCGTGAACCACGAAGTCCTTCGCGCCCGTCAGTCGGAAGCCATTGCCCGCCTTCTCGGCGCGGCAGGCGATCTTTTCGGGCTTGTGCTTCGCACCTTCGTCGATCGCCACGGCCAGCACCGTCTCACCGGCAATGATCCCCGGCAGCCAGCGCCCGCGCAGGTCGTCCGAAGCCTCGGACAGCGCGGTCACGCCCATCACCGATGTCGTCAGGAACGGCGACGGCGTCAGGTTCCGGCCGATCTCGGCGAGCACGATCCCCGCCTCGACATGGCCCATCGCCAGCCCGCCATCGGCTTCGGCGGCGAGCATGCCCGTCAGCCCCATCTCGGCGAACTGCTTCCACAGGCCGTGGCCGAAGCCGTCCTTGCAATTGATGTCGCGCCAGTGGCGCAGCTGCTTCTTGATCCCGCCTTCATCGGCCATGAACCCGGTGACACTATCGGCCAGCATGGCCTGATCTTCGGTATGATACAGCGGCATGGATCAGGCCCCCGGCAGTTCAAGAATACGCTTGGCGACGACATTGAGCATGACCTCGCTCGTCCCGCCTTCGATCGAATTGGCCTTGGTCCTGAGCCACGAACGCGAAGGCGCACCGCCGCGCGTTTCCTCGCTCTCCCACTCCAGCGCCGTGCTGCCGCCCGCCGCCATCAGCAGTTCGTGCCGCCGCTTGTTGAGCTCGGTCCCGGCGTACTTCATCATGTTGGGCTGCGCGGGATGCGCCTTGCCCACCTTGATTTCATCGAGGAACTTCTCGCCCATCGCCGCGAACGCCAGCGCGTCGATATCAAACGCCGCCAGTTCCGCGCGCAGCATCGGATCATCCAGACCATTGCGCGTCAGCACCTTGCCGATCGTGCTCGTCTGCTCGCCGCCGCCTGCGCCCGAGATCATCTCGCGCTCGTGCCCCAGCAGATACTTCGCCACGTCCCAGCCGCGATTGAGCTGGCCGACGATCTGGCTCTTGGGCACCTTCACATTGTCGAAGAACGTTTCGCAGAAGGGCGAATTGCCGCTGATCAGCTTGATCGGCTTGGTCGTCACCCCCGGAGTCGTCATGTCGAACAGCAGGAACGAGATGCCCTGATAGACATTGGTCTTGTCGGTGCGGACAAGACAGAAAATCCAGTCGGCCTTGTCGGCATAGCTGGTCCATATCTTCTGGCCGTTGACCAGCCAGTGCTCGCCCTTGTCCTCGCCGTACGTCTGCAAGCTCACGAGGTCAGAGCCCGAACCCGGCTCCGAATAGCCCTGGCACCAGCGGATTTCCCCGCGCGCCACCTGGCCCAGATAGTGGACTTTCTGCTCCTCGGTGCCGAACTTCAGCAGCGCGGGCCCGAGCATCCAGATGCCGAAGCTTGAGAGCGGCGGCCGCGCTCCTGCACGCGTCATTTCCTCGCGCCAGATCTTTGCCTCGGCCGGGCTCATCCCCGCGCCGCCATAGGCCACCGGCCAATCCGGCACGGTATAGCCCTTGGCCGCGCAGACCTCCATCCAGGCTTTCTGCGCCGCGCTCTTGAACACGAAATTGCGCCCGCCCCAGCAGATGTCCTCCTCGCTCTGAACGGGGGTGCGCATCTCCGCCGGGCAGTTCGCCTCGATCCACGCACGGATTTCCGCGCGGAATGCTTCCAGCTCTGACATGGCTTATACTCCTCTCTTAATCGGAAGGTTAAGGCGACTCGCCGCGCGCTGGCAAGCGCCGATTTAGCCACGATTTTCCGCCAATCGTGCGCACCCCGCATGCCGTAGCGTAAAGCCGATCGGCATTGACGAAGGGCCGCTTGGGCCTAAGCTCCCGCCAAAATCGAAAAGCACACGGAGAGGTTCCCATGCGATTCCACAACAAGACCGTCGTCGTCACCGGCGCCGCATCGGGCATCGGCCGCGCCACCGCGCTGCTGTTCGCCGCCGAAGGTGCCAGGGTCTACGCCGCCGATATCGACGAGGCGGGCCTTGCCCAAACCGCCGCCGAATCGAACGGCGAAGTCCACACCGTGCGCTGCGACGTTTGCGTCACCGAGGACATCAAGGCCCTGATGGACCGCGCCGCCGCCGAAACCGGCGGGATCGACGCCGTGTTCAACAACGCGGGAGCAGGCGGCGACATGGCCAAGATCGACGAGATCGAACCCGATGGCTGGGACCGCACGATGCACCTGCTGCTCCGCTCGGTCGCTTTCGGCATCCGCTATGCAGTGCCGCACATGATCGGCCGGAAGGGCGCCGCCATCGTCAACACCTCCTCCGTCGCCGCCGTTGGCCCGGGCTACTCGCCCAATGCCTATGCCGTCGCCAAGGCCGGCGTGCTCCACCTCACCAAGACCAGCGCCGCCGATCTCGCCCGCCACCAGATCCGCGTGAACGCGGTGCAGCCCGGCTTCATCAACACCAACATCTTCACCACTTCGCTCGATGTGCCCGCAGAGCTCGAAGCGCAGGCCAAGGGCGCCATCGCGATGATGAGCCAGGCCGCCCAGCCCGTCGCGCGCGGCGGCCAGCCGAACGATATCGGCGAAGCCGTGCTCTACCTCTGCAGCGAGGCCGCAAGCTTCGTGAACGGCACTTCGATCATCGTCGATGGCGGACTCACCATCGGCCCGCGCCATTCGTGGGATCCCGAAGTGCCCGATCTGTTCGAAGCGCTGCGCCAGATGAAAGCGGCGGCAGAAGCAGCAGCCTGACAAAACTGCGCGCTTGATCTCGCGCCCAAGTTCCAGCACGCTTTTAACCGACAGATTAAATCAACAAACACAAGCGGTGCCACCCAGCCGCACCGCAGGAGAGCAAACATGGATTTCGAACCCACCGAACGGCAGGTCTACTGGCGCAACCGCGTGCGCGAGTTCATCGAGACGAACGTCCGTCCGCGCCACAAGGATTACAAGGCCGAGCAAGCCAGCGGCGGCCGCTGGAAGGTGCTGCAGGTGGTCGAGGAAGAGAAAGCCAAGGCCAAGGCCGCCGGCATCTGGAACCTGTTCATGCCCCCGCGCAACGGCGGGCATCACCATGTCGATGAAACGTTCGAGTTCGAGGGCCCCGGCCTCACCAACCTCGAATACGCGCTCTGCGCCGAGGAGATGGGCCGCATCGGCTGGGCCAGCGAAGTGTTCAACTGCTCCGCGCCCGATACCGGCAATATGGAAGTGTTCCACCGCTACGGCACGCTGGAGCAGAAGGAGCAGTGGCTGCGCCCGCTGATGAACGGCGAAATCCGCTCCGCCTTCCTGATGACCGAGCCGCTCGTCGCCTCGTCGGATGCCACCAACATCGAAACCCGGATGGTCCGCGAAGGTGACGAATACGTCATCAACGGCCGCAAATGGTGGTCCTCGGGCCTTGGCGATCCGCGCTGCAAGATCGCCATCGTCATGGGCAAGACCGATACCAGCGCCAAGCGCCACGCGCAGCAGTCGCAGGTGCTCGTCCCCATGGACGCGCCGGGCGTCAATATCCTGCGCCACCTCCCCGTGTTCGGCTACGATGATGCGCCGCACGGCCATATGGAAGTGCTGCTCGAAAACGTCCGCGTCCCCGTCTCCAACGTCGTCCTCGGCGAAGGGCGCGGGTTTGAAATCGCGCAAGGCCGCCTCGGGCCGGGCCGCATCCACCACTGCATGCGCACGATCGGTGTTGCGGAAGAAGCGCTCGCCAAGATGGCCAAGCGCCTCCAGTCGCGCGTTGCCTTCGGCAAGCGGATTTCCGAACAGTCGGTGTGGGAAGAGCGCATTGCCCGCGCCCGCATCGATATCGAGATGACACGCCTGCTCTGCCTTAAGGCCGCAGACATGATGGACAAGGTCGGCAACAAGGCGGCCGCGCTCGAAATCGCCATGATCAAGGTGCAGGCGCCCAACATGGCACTGCGCATCATTGATGATGCGATCCAGGCCCACGGCGGCGGCGGTGTTTCGGAAGACTTCGGCCTCGCCGAAGCCTACGCCCATCAGCGCACGCTGCGCCTCGCGGATGGTCCGGACGAAGTCCACGCCCGCGCCGTCGCCCGCATCGAATACGCGCGCCACACCGATCTCCCCAGCGACCCGGGCTTCACCTCGGGCGACATGGCGATCTCGCGGTAGGGCAAACAGACGAAGCCCCGGCCTTCCCCCTCCCCGTGAGGGGAGGGTCGGGGAGGGGCGTTCCGCCTCTCGGCAAGGCCCTACGCCCCCACCCAACCTCCCCCTCCCGGGGGAGGAGCTGTCCAGTCGGAGAATACGACAATGAAAGCCGCCATCCTCGAAGCCGCAGGCCAGCCACTCGTCATCGACCAGCTCACTGTTTCCAAGCCCGGCCCGCACGAAGTCCTCATCCGCACCGCCGCCTGCGGGCTGTGCCATTCGGACCTGCACTTCATCGAGGGCACCTACCCGCACCCGATGCCCTGCGTCGGCGGGCACGAAGCGGCCGGCATTGTCGAGGAAGTCGGCAGCGAAGTGCGCACGGTCAAGAAGGGCGATGCGGTTGTCACCTGCCTCTCCGCCTTCTGCGGGCATTGCGAATTCTGCGTCACCGGCCGCATGTCGCTTTGCCTCGGCGGCGATACGCGCCGCCGCTCCGGAGAGGCCCCGCGCCTCACGCGCAGCAGCGATGGCAGCATCGTCAACCAGATGCTCAATCTCTCGGCCTTCGCCGAAATGATGCTGATCCATGAGCATGCCTGCGTTGCGATCAATCCCGAAATGCCGCTCGATCGCGCCGCCGTCATTGGCTGCGCTGTCACCACTGGCGCAGGCACGATCTTCAACGCCTGCAAGGTCACGCCGGGTGAAACCGTTGCGGTGATCGGCTGCGGCGGCGTTGGCCTCGCCACGATCAACGCCGCCAAGATCGCCGGCGCGGGCCGCATCATCGCCGCCGATCCGATGCCGGAGAAGCGCGAGCTCGCGATCAAGCTCGGCGCCACCGATGTGATCGATGCGCTCGATCCCGATGCCGCCAAGCAGATCCAGGAAATGACCAAGGGCGGCGTCCACCACGCCATTGAAGCCGTCGGCCGGCCCGCCTCGGGCGATCTCGCGGTCGCCTCGCTGCGCCGCGGCGGCACTGCCACGATACTTGGCATGATGCCGCTGGGTCACAAGGTCGGCCTCTCCGCGATCGATATGCTTTCGGGCAAGAAGCTGCAGGGCGCGATCATGGGCGGCAACCACTTCCCGGTCGATCTCCCGCGCCTCGTCGATTTCTACATGCGCGGGCTGCTCGATCTGGACAGCATCATTGCCGAGCGCATTCCTCTGGAAGGCATCAACGAAGGCTTTGAAAAGATGAAGGCCGGCCACTCCGCCCGCTCGGTCATCGTGTTCGATTCGTGAGGGCGACATGACCGAAGCCATCGACGCTCAGGCGGCCTTCACCGGCACCGTCGCCCCCGAAGGTGCGGACAAGCTCGACGAAGCCAGGCTCACCGCGTGGTTCGAGGCCAATGTGGCGGGCTTCCAAGGCCCGCTCAGCGTCTCGAAATTCAAGGGCGGCCAGTCGAACCCGACCTACAAGATCGACGCGCCGTCCGGCCCCTATGTCCTGCGCCGCAAACCGCTCGGCAAGCTGCTCCCCAGCGCGCACGCGGTCGACCGTGAATTCAAGGTGCAGGCCGCGCTTGGCCCCACTGGTTTCCCGGTCGCCCCGCAGTATGGCCTGTGCACTGATGACGAAGTCGTCGGCTCGTGGTTCTACGTGATGGGCTGTGTTGATGGCCGCACGATCTGGGACGGCGCCATGCCCGGTGCGAGCCCCGAGGAGCGCCGTGCCACCTATTTCGCGATGGTCGATACCCTCGCCGCGCTCCACAGCGTCGATGTCGATGCTGTTGGCCTTTCGGATTTCGGCAAGCCCGGCAACTACTTCGGCCGTCAGGTTGATCGCTGGACCAAGCAGTACCGCCTCTCCGAGACAGAGCACATGGAGACGATGGAGCGCCTGATCGAGTGGCTCCCGCGCACCTTGCCGGAACAGACCCGCACCAGCGTCGTCCACGGTGACTACCGCATCGACAACATGATCTTTGCTCACGGTGCGCCCAAGCCGCTCGCCGTGCTTGATTGGGAGCTTTCCACACTCGGCGATCCCCTCGCCGATTTCACCTATTTCGCGATGGCCTGGTCCACCGAAAACGGGGGCCGCTCCGGCGTGATGGACCTCGACCGCCAGGCGCTCGGCATCCCCGAGCTTGACGAGGTGATCGCCCGCTATTGCGAGAAGACCCAGCGTGACGGGATTGCCGGCATGGACTGGTACCTCGCCTACAATTACTTCCGCCTCGCCGGCATCATCCAGGGCATCAAGAAGCGCTACCTCGATGGTACCGCCAGCAGCGCCCACGCCAAGACCATGTCCGACCGCGTCGGCCCGCTGGCAGACAAGGCGTGGGAATACGCGGTGAAAGCGGGGGCGTAGCCTGCACGGATCCTCCCCATTTTTGCGAAGCACAAATGGGGAGGTGGCAACCCCAGGGCTGACAGAGGGGCAATCCGGCATGAGAACCGCGAGAGCGCCGCTACGCAGCGCCCCGCGGCCCCAAAACCCCCTTACTTGCCCAGCGGAATGCGAAAACCGACCGAGACCAGCGACTGCCGGCTGCGCCCTTCGACATTCGCCGGCACGTTCTGGAGCGGGATCGCCGTCTTGCCGCCATCGCGGTAGTTGTACTGGCCGAACAGTTCAAACTTCGGCCCCAGCTTGTACGTCGCGCCGGCCATCAGCTGCCACGCAAAGTTGGTTTCCTTGCCCACACCGCTGAACGTGACCGAGGGGTTATAGGTGAACTTCGTTTCCTGAATGCCGACGCCGCCGCCCAGGTAGGGCTGAAATGCAGTGCCGGTGTTGACGTCGTAGTAGGCGTTGGCGAATCCGGCGATGCCGCGCTGGCTGCCGATGCCGTTGCCAATCACCTGGCCAGAGGTCAGGCCCGCAGGCTGGGTGCCTCCGGGGCTACCTGCGATCAGATCGCTGAAGCGGCGCACATCGGCGTGCGTAACGGCAAATTCGCCCTCAAGGCGGAAGCCGTTGTTGAAGCGGTGGCCGATCTGCGCTGCGAAGTTGTAGCCCACATCGAAGCTGGTCTTGAAGCCGACCGGCGTGCCTGCCGGAAGACCGCCATCGGCCGCCGCCGAGCCGCTTGCGGTGGTCGCGCCCTGGTTATTCACATTGTGCGGCACAGAAATACCCGCAGATACGCCAATATATGTCTGTGCATTGGCGTGGTTAGCAATCACAGCAGCAAAGCAAGCTGAAGCAACGAGCAAATACTTTGTCTTCATTACGCGACCTTTCGATTGAATACATTTCTATATTTCCAGAACAATTGGAAATTGCTCCAGATTACAACTGTCTGTCTTTGCAGTGACTGTTCGATAGTCCAGCCGCCTGTACCGAAAATGAACGATACGATGAGCCGAGCTCTCCATGCCGATGCCTGCGGATCGCGCGGTGTTTCTCGTGCGGCGATGTGGCCAAAATGCCCCAACCGGCCTTGCCCTTGCCCCCGCCGCGCAATCCGCTCTAGGGAGCGCGGTCATGGCCCCGCCCGCCCCGATCACCGTCGCCGCGCTCTACCGCTTCGCCCGGTTCATGGACCCGGCTGCCTTGCGCGCGCCGCTCCGTGCAATCTGCGAGGAGGCTGCCATCAAGGGCACGCTGATCCTCGCGGGCGAGGGCATCAACGGCACGATCGCCGGCAGCGCGGATGGGATCGCCGCTGCCCTCGCCCACATCCGCGCCCTTCCCGGCTGTGCAGACCTCGACGTCAAGTATTCAGCAGCCGCCGAGATGCCCTTCGGCCGCCTCAAGGTCCGCCTGAAGCGCGAAATCGTCACCATGGGCCAGCCCGATATCGACCCGCTCGCCGTGGTCGGCACCTACGTCACCCCGCACGACTGGAACGCCCTCATCAGCGATCCCGAGACCATCGTGATCGACACCCGCAACAACTACGAAGTCGCCATTGGCACCTTCGCGAACGCGATCAACCCTGAGACCCGCTCCTTCCGCGAATTTCCCGCGTGGTTCCGCCGCGAACGCGAACGGCTACTCGGCCAAGGCAAGGCCCCCAAGGTCGCGATGTTCTGCACCGGCGGCATCCGCTGCGAGAAATCGACCGCCTTCCTCAAGGCAGAAGGTGTCGAGGAGGTCTACCACCTCAAGGGTGGCATCTTGCGCTATCTGGAGGACGTGCCCGCAGAGCAGAGCCTCTGGCAAGGCGAATGCTTCGTGTTCGACGAACGCGTCGCCCTCGGCCATGGACTGGCCGAGGGCGAGCATGCGCTGTGCCGCAGCTGCGGCCGCGCGATTGCCGCAGGCGAGGCTTGCCCCGCCTGCGGCTAAGTCACTCCGTCACGAAGGTCAACGCGCCGTCACCTTCGTCGATCCGCACCGTGCTGCCATCGGGGATTTCGCCTCCCAGCAGCCGCTCGGCCAGCGGATCCTGCACATAGCGCTGCACCGCGCGCTTCAGCGGCCTTGCGCCATAGACCGGATCATAGCCCACCCGTCCCAGCCAGCGCTTCGCCGCGTCGGTGAGGTCGATCACGATCTTGCGCTCCTTCAGCAGCGCCTGCACCCGCGCCACCTGCAGATCGACGATCGGCGCCATGTGCTCATGGCCCAGCCGGTGGAACAGGATGATCTCGTCCAGCCGGTTCAGGAATTCCGGCCGGAAGTGCGCGCGCACCACGTCCATCACTTGCGGCTCGACGCTGCTCACGTCCTGCCCTTCCTCGAGGTTCGCGAGGTACTGGCTGCCAAGGTTCGAGGTCAGCACGATCAGCGTGTTGGTGAAGTCCACCACGCGGCCCTGCCCATCGGTCAGTCGTCCATCGTCGAGCACTTGCAGCAGCACGTTGAACACGTCCTGGTGCGCCTTCTCCACCTCGTCGAACAGCACGACCTGATAGGGCCGCCGCCGCACTGCCTCGGTCAGCACGCCGCCTTCGTCATACCCGACATAGCCCGGAGGCGCGCCGATCAGGCGGCTCACGGAGTGCTTCTCCATGAACTCCGACATGTCGATGCGCACCATCGCGTTGTCGTCGTCGAACAGGAAGCCCGCGAGCGCCTTGGTCAGTTCGGTCTTCCCCACGCCCGTGGGGCCAAGGAACAGGAACGATCCCAGCGGCCGGTTCGGGTCCTGCAGCCCGGCGCGCGCGCGGCGCACGGCCTTGGCCACCGCGATCACCGCATCGCGCTGGCCGATCACCCGCTTACCGATGATCTCTTCCATCTTGAGCAGCTTCTCGCGCTCGCCTTGCAGCATCCGCTCGACCGGCACCCCGGTCCAGCGGCTGACCACACCCGCGATGTCGTCCGCGGTCACTTCCTCGCGCAGCAGGGCGTTCTCCGCCATGCCTTGCGCGTCGGCGAGCTGCTTCTCGAGCTCGGGAATTCGGCCATAGGCCAGCTCACCCGCCTTGCCGAGATCGCCCTGCCGCTGCGCCTGATCCAGCTCGATCCGCGCCGCATCGAGCGCTTCCTTGATCTTACCTTCCGCCGCGATCTTGTCGCGCTCGTTCTGCCACCGCGTCGTCAGCTCGGCAGACTGCTGCTCCAGATTGGCGAGCTCCTCGCGCAGCGCCGCCAGCCGGTCCTTCGAGGCGGTGTCGCTTTCCTTGGCGAGCGCCATTTCCTCGATCTTCAGCTGGATGATCCGTCGGTCGAGGTTCTCGATCTCCTCGGGCTTGCTTTCCACTTCCATGCGCAGACGGCTCGCCGCCTCGTCCATCAAGTCAATGGCCTTGTCCGGCAGGAAGCGGTCCGCGATATAGCGATTGGAAAGCGTCGCCGCCGCCACGATCGCGCCGTCGGTGATCCGCACGCCGTGGTGCAGTTCATACTTTTCCTTCAGGCCGCGCAGGATCGAGATGGTGTCCTCCACCGTCGGCTCACCCACGAACACGGGCTGGAACCGCCGCTGCAGCGCGGGGTCCTTCTCGACGTACTTCTGGTACTCGTCCAGCGTCGTAGCCCCAATGCAGTGCAGCTCGCCGCGCGCCAGGGCAGGCTTCAGCAGGTTGCCCGCATCCATCGCGCCTTCGCTCTTCCCCGCGCCGATCAGCGTGTGCATCTCGTCGATGAACAGGATGATCTCGCCTTCCGCGCCCTTCACTTCGTCGAGCACGGCCTTGAGGCGCTCCTCGAACTCGCCGCGATACTTCGCGCCCGCGATCAGGCTGCCCATGTCGAGCGCCATCAGGCGGCGGTGTTTGAGGCTGTCGGGCACGTCGCCATTGGCGATGCGCAGCGCAAGGCCTTCCGCAATCGCGGTCTTGCCCACGCCGGGTTCGCCGATCAGCGCCGGGTTGTTCTTGGTGCGCCGCGCAAGGATCTGGATGGTCCGGCGGATTTCCTCGTCGCGCCCGATCACGGGGTCGAGCTTGCCCTCGCGCGCCGCCTCGGTGAGGTCGCGGGCATACTTCTTCATCGCCTCATAGGCGTTCTCCGCCCCCGCGCTGTCCGCCGTGCGCCCGCCGCGAAGGGCCGTGATCGCCGCTTCCAGCGCCTGCGCCGTCACGCCCGCAGCCTTCAGCGCCTGCCCCGCCGCCGTCGTGGTGGCGAGCGTCAGCGCGACGAGCATGCGCTCGACAGTCACATAGGCATCGCCGCTCTTTGCGGCGATCTGCTCGGCAGAATCGAGCACGCGCACGGCATCGTTGTCGAGGCCGGGCGTCGCTTGCGCCCCGCCGCCCGAAACCGCCGCGATCTTCGCCAGCGCCTTGTCCACTTCAGCGAGCGCTACGGAAGCCGTGCCGCCAGCGCGCTGGATCAGCCCGGATGCCATGCCTTCGCTGTCTTCCAGCAAGGCCTTGAGCACGTGTTCGGGCGCAATCCGCTGGTGGCTATTGCGGATGGCAACAGTCTGCGCCGCCTGCAGAAAGCCCTTGGCGCGGTCGGTGAATTTCTCGAGGTTCATGGGTCAGATTTCCTCCTGATGGGCCAAAGGTAGTGTGTCATTTCAGCCACACAAGGAGCTAGGTCAAATTTGTCGCGCTCCAATGGACCGGAACATAGAGATTGGCACTGTGCCAGCGGGTACGTGCGGAAAAGGGCGGACCTGTGCCCCACGTGAAGGGCAGAACGACCCCACATGTGACCGGCCAATTCCACGATTGCCAAGGAAGCACCCCACACCGGAACGGCAATTCCCACGCCTTTCCAGGCCACAGCCGCTAAGAGTTGAAGCGACGACATGTCTCGATTATTGAGGCTGCGTGACCCGGTGTACTTCGATAGGGTAGAGATTATCGAACAGGCCGGGCTGCGAATGATCGCGTTCGGCTCGCTGTAGGCGGTACTGCCCGCCGCGCCCTGAAGCGGCAGCGGCCATCACGCGAGCGCTCCCGGTCGATGGACAAATGGCGTTCGTCGGGCCCAGATTGTCCTACCCACCGTTTTGCCGCTATGCTCAACCGCATGACGTCAGTCCGCACTGCCTCACACTGGCCCTTGATCGGTCCAGTCGATCGAAATCCTGCCAGTGATCGAGTGCAATTATTCCTCAGGACAGTGTCAACTGTGTCAACCTCCCGGCGCGAACCAAACCCATCAGGGCAAGCGGCCACCCGAATCGATTTAGCTTCTGTTCAGCCGCCCCATGCTCTGAGACAGAGCGACGACTTCCCCCAGCGCGGCCGCCGTCCGGCACGCCGCTCCAGCCGCAGGATCACCATGCCCAGTTCGCTGTCCCGTTCGCTGATGGCCTCTCTCCTCGCGCTCCCCGTCCTTCTGGCCACCGTGCCCGCACTCGCCGCCGATCCTGCAGCGCCCCCGATCACGGCCGCGCCGGTTGCCGATCTCGTGAAGGCGGTAAACATCCCCTACGAGCGCTTCATGCTCCCCAATGGCCTCACGGTCCTCGTCCATACCGATCGCAAGGCCCCGGTCGTGGCGGTGTCGGTCTGGTACAAGGTCGGCTCCAAGAACGAACCGCGCGGCAAGACCGGCTTCGCCCACCTCTTCGAACACCTGATGTTCAACGGATCGGAACACGCGCCGGACGATTTCTTCGGCCCGCTCAAGGAAGTCGGCGCGACCGACGCAAACGGCACCACCTGGTTCGATCGCACCAACTACTACGAGACAGTGCCGACCGCCGCGCTCGACCGCGCGCTCATGCTGGAAAGCGATCGCATGGGCTTCCTGCTCGGTGCGATCACGCAGGAAAAGCTCGATAACCAGCGCGGCGTCGTCCAGAACGAGAAACGCCAGGGTGACAACGCGCCCTTCGGCCTGATCGAATACGAAGAGTTTGAAACGCTCTACCCCGCCGGGAACCCTTATCACCACACCACCATCGGCTCGATGGCCGATCTCGACAGCGCCAGTCTTGCCGATGTGAAGGGCTGGTTCCGCGATCACTACGCTCCCAACAACGCGGTGCTGGTGCTCGCAGGCGATATCGATCCCGCTACTGCGAAGGCCAAGGTGGAAAAGTGGTTCGGCGCCATTCCTGCCGGCCCCGCCGTCCAGCCGGTCAGCGTCCCGGTGCCCACCCTGCCCGCCCCCGTCGCGCGCACCGTGCAGGACCGCGTCGCCACCACCCGCGTCTACCGCATGTGGGCGATCCCCGGGCTCGATAATCCGGACTACCTGCCGCTCCAGGTTGGCGGCCTGATCCTTGGCGGTCTGGCCAGCTCGCGGCTTGATGATGCGCTGGTGCGCGGCGCGCAAACCGCCGTATCCGCCTCCGCCCATGCCGATATCTTCGCGCAGGGTGGCCAGTTCGTCATGGAGGCCGACGTCAAGCCCGGCGCGGACCCGGCCAAGGTTGGCACCGCGCTCGATGCGCAGCTCACCCGCCTGATGACCGAGGGGCCAACAGAGGACGAACTCGCCCGCGCTGCGACCACATTCGCCGCCAGCGAGATCCGCTCGCTTGAATCAGTCGGCGGCGGCGGCAAGGCATCGACGCTGGCCGAAGGGCTGATTTTCTCGGACGATCCGGAGCACTACCGCAAGGAACTCGAAGCGGCGGCGAAGCTCACCCCCGGGGCTGTGCGCGATGCGCTGGCCCGGTGGCTGGCGCGCCCGGTCTTCGCGCTCACCGTCACCCCCGGCGATCGTACCGGCGGCGGCGAAGCGCGCGGCGGCGATCCGGCCTTGCCTCCCGCCGCGGCGGCTCC
>CAZQEH010000064.1:0-20281 GCA_964592205.1 uncultured Novosphingobium sp. | reverse complement strand
CGCATGTGGGCCTTCGGAGACCAAGGCGCAGCCTGACGTCAGGCACTGTGCTCCACAGGTCCGCAAACGCGGGGATTCATTGCGCGGTCATTCTGGGTTAGGGCACGACCATGCTGCTGCACGTCATTGCCCGCGGAAAGATTGGTCGCTCGCCCGAGGCAGAGCTGGTTGACCGGTATGCCAGGCGGATCACCTGGGCCTTCAAGGTCACTGAGTTGCCCGATAGAGGCGGTGCAATTCCTTCGCCTGGCGCCACGCCCGTACGCACCGTGGCTTTGGATGAGCGCGGTGAACAGCTGAAATCCACGGCCTTTGCCGCGCTGCTGGGCCGTTGGCGCGATGACGGGGTCCGCGAAGCGCGTTTCCTAATCGGTGCGGCGGACGGGCACGACGGGGCGTTAAGGACCGATGCGGACCTTCTCCTTGCTTTTGGTGCCACCACATGGCCGCATATGCTCGCCCGCGCCATGCTCGCCGAACAGCTCTGGAGGGCGACGAGCATCCTCTCCGGCCACCCCTACCACCGCGATGGCTGACGCCATGACGTCACGCACTGCCTTTTTGGCCATTGCCTTGGCGCTGGCAAGCGCCGCCGGATGGCAGGTCGTGGCGCAGGACGCCCCCTTCGAAACCGCGGACGAGGCCGGCGATGCCCTCCGCACGGCCACGCGCGCGCTGGCCGAAGCTCGTCAGCGCGGTGACGAGCTTGAGGATGCAGCGCGGCGCGCCACGGCAGCAGCCGACCGCACCGCCAGCGAGGCGGCGGCGATTGCCGCGCGGATCCAGCAGTCGGAAGCCGAGATTGCCCTCACGCAGGCGAGCGTGCAGGAGATTGACCAGCAACGCGCAGCCTTGCGGCTGCGTATCGCCGCCCGCCAGGAGCCAGTGGTGCGTCTTACCGCAGCGCTGCAGTTGATGTCGCGCCGCCCGCTCGTCTTCAGCCTGATGCGCGCTGATACGCTTCGCGAGACCGTTTACCTGCGTGCGGTGCTTGAGACGATGCTGCCTGAAGTCCAGCGCCGCACAGCCGGGCTGCGCTCGGAAATCGTACGTGGTCGCCAGTTACAGGACAGGGCGCAGCGCGCTGCTGCAAACCTCAAGGCGAACGAAGACGCGCTGACAGTGCGGCGCCAGCAACTCGTCGCGGTAGAGAGCCGCCAGCGCATTGCCTCGCGCAGTGCCCAAGGCATCGCCAGCCGCGAGGCTGATCGCGCTCTGGCGCTTGCCGAGGATACGCGCGATATCGCGGCACTCATGGAACGACTCCGGGCTGATGGTACATTGCGCAGCCAACTGGCAGCCTTGCCCGGGCCGGTTCCGCGTCCGGATCGTCCGGGTTCCATGCTGGTTGTCGATCAACAAGCGCCTGACCGGGCAGCGGGTGGCGGCCTTGCCTGGATCATGCCCGTCAGCGGCCGTATCGTCAGTGGGTTTGGTGACGCGGCGGGCACTTCACATTCAATCGGCGTGACCCTCGCGCCGGCAGCGGGGGCGCAGATCGTTGCACCCGCTGCCGGCCGGGTTGCTTTTGCCGGAGACTATCGCGGCTTTGGCCGGATCATCATCATCGACCACGACGGTGGCTGGACTTCCCTGATCACAAACCTTGGGCGGCTGGATGTCGCCGTCGCGGCAAACGTGCTGCAAGGATCGCCGCTGGGCCTTGCCGGGCCAGGTCGGCCTAAGGTCATGATCGAACTGCGCAAGGATGGAATACCGGTCAATCCGCTCGCATTCGTTGGGCACTGATTGCCCTCTCTACATGGCTCCGGCGCATCTGGCATTAATTGTCCCGGCTCTATAGAAGCGGTTCCAAGGCTTTGCACTCTTTGCCGAAAGACGATCATGGCGTTCAAGTTCGTTCCCCTGCTGCGTGCTGCTGCGCTCGTCAGCGCCGTCGCGCTCATTCCAGCAACCACCGCTGGCCTTGCCGCCGTGGATGCCCGCTCAGGGCCTGAGTTCAGCAAGCTGTTGGCCGTCTACGAGCGGATCAAGACGAGCTATGTCGAGCCGGTCGATGACGACAAGCTGATCAAGGGTGCGATCAACGGGATGCTGGCTGCGCTCGATCCGCACAGTTCCTACCTCGATGCGCGCGATTTCGAGAATCTGCGCACGCAGACTGATGGCTCTTATGGCGGGCTTGGCCTTTCGGTCACGATGGACGATGGCGCGGTCAAGGTAATCGCTCCCACCAAGGGCAGTCCGGCCGATGCCGCCGGGGTCAAGGCCGGCGACTACATCACCCATATCAACGGAAAGCTGATTTACGGCGGCACGCTCGATGAAGCGGTTGACCAGATGCGCGGGCCTCCGGGCACGACGATCGGCCTCACCTTGTTCCGCACCGGCCGCGACGAGCCGATCGAGGTCAAGGTCACACGCCAGATCATCGAACTGAAGCCGGTCGACTGGAAGGTCGAGGGCAATGTTGGCGTTATCTCCGTTTCGAGCTTCAGCGCCAATGTCGGCAGCGAAGTGCTCGATGCTTTCAATCAGATCAAGGCCAAGACCGGCGGCAGGGTGACCGGATTGGTGCTCGACCTGCGCGGCAACCCGGGCGGGCTGCTCGATCAGGCGGTGGCGCTGTCCGACCTGTTTCTGGATCACGGAGTGATCGTTTCGCAGCGCGGGCGCTATCCGCGTGACAACGAGACATACAATGCCGAGTCGATGACCCCGGGCGATATTGCCAAGGGCATTCCGATGGTTGTCCTGATCAACGAAGGCTCTGCCTCCGCGTCCGAAATCGTTGCCGGCGCGATGCAGGATCAGCACCGTGCTGTTCTCATGGGTCAACGCAGCTTCGGCAAGGGCAGCGTGCAGACCTTGATGCCGCTTACCCGTGACACCGCGCTCAAGCTCACCACGGCACGCTATTACACGCCGTCAGGGCGTTCGGTGCAGGAAGGCGGGATCGATCCCGATATCGCTGTGCCGCAGATTTCGGACCCCGATCTGCGCAAGCGCGCACTTCGGTTCTACCGTGAAAGCGATCTGCGCGGTCACCTGATCAACGAAATCAAGGACGACAAGGATCTCGAGCGTGACAAGGTGCAGGATCCTCGCTTCAAGATGACGCCCGAGGAACTCAAGGCCAAGGGCATAGACGACTTCCAGCTCTACTATGCGCTTCAGACGCTGGGGCGGACCGCCCCCCAGGCGCTCGCTGCCCGCAAGCGGTGATCTTATGGCGAAGGCGGTGACAGGACCAGAGCAGGGGGCTTATCTCTTGGCGCTCTTGGTGCCGAGTGCGCTGATTCTCGCGGTCTATATCGCGCAGTACGGCGGCGGGCTCGCGCCATGCGAAATGTGCTGGTGGCAGCGATACCCCCACTTTGCAGCAATCGGGCTTGCCGTTGCAGCCTATGCGACGCGCGGGACACGGCTTGGCGAGGCGTTGGTTGTCCTGGCGGCAGTGGCGATCGGGGTGAGCGGCGCGATCGGTGCCTTCCACGCCGGAGTCGAGTATGGCTGGTGGCAAGGACCGACGGCGTGTTCTTCGACCAGCCTTGGCAGCGATCCCCTCGCATCGATCATGAATGCTCCGCTGATTCGGTGCGATACGCCGGCATGGACCTTGTTCGGCGTGAGCCTTGCGGGCTTCAACTTCCTGATTTCGGTAGCCAGTTCGGTGCTGATTCTCGCCCTCCACGGCCGCCGCAGCAAGGGAATTGCAGGATGACTGAAACGCGCGAAGCGATGGTCCGCGTCAATCAGGCGGGTGAGTTCGGTGCCATTCGCATCTATGCCGGGCAACTTGCCGTGATGGGCGATCGTACAGCCATCTCAGGTGAGATTGCCTCGATGGCCCAGCAGGAAGCCGCGCATCGCGAACGCTTCGATGCGCTGCTCGTCAAGCGCGGTGTACGCCCGACCGCGCTGCAACCGCTCTGGTCCGCAGCGGGATTTGCGCTTGGCGCGGCGACCGCGCTGATCGGCCCCGAAGCGGCGATGGCCTGCACTGCTGCCATCGAAACTGAGATAGACCGTCACTACACCGCGCAGCTTGACCAGTTGGGCGATGAAGACCCCGAACTTTCGACATTGATCCGCGAGTTTCGGGATGACGAGCGAGAGCATCGCGATGCAGCGCTGGCAGCGGGGGCCGAGCGCGCGCCTGCCTATCCGTTGCTCTTCAACGCGATCCGCATGGGCTGCCGCGTGGCGATCGCAGTGTCGAAACGCATCTGATCGGACATGGCTTGATCCACCGCAAGGTATGGACTTCAGCTATCGTTCACGCCGTAGAGGCCCTATATCAACCGGCAATACCTTTAGCTGGAGCCTAACCGCGATGAAGCGCCACTCTTTCGCTGCCCTTGCCCCTGCAATGGCCCTTGTCGCGCTTCTGGGAATGCCGGCGGCCGCGCAAGCGCAGAACAATCCGAGCGAGAAGATCAATCAGTTGATTGTTTACGGCGATGATCCCTGCCCCGCTTCGACCGATGGTTCGATCACGGTCTGCGCCCGCAAGGACGAAGCCGAACGGTTCCGCATCCCCAAGCCACTGCGCGATAACCCCAATGATTCGGTCAACCAGGGTTGGACGCAGCGGGTCAAGGCCTACGAGACCGTGGGCGCCTTCGGCACCAATTCCTGCTCACCGGTTGGCGCGGGCGGCGCCACCGGGTGCATGTCGCAGCTGATTCACAACGCTTACGCCGAGAAGAAGCAGGGAAGTGACGTCCAGTTCGGCAAGCTCATCGAAGAAGAGCGCGCCAAGCGGCTCAAGACGATCGATGCCGATACCGCAGCCGAACAAGCGCGGGTCGAAGTTCTGGAACAGGAATACGAGGCCAAGCTGAAGCGCGAGCGTGACGGTGATACGCCGACTGCCGTGCCTACGGCGCCCCAGACGAACGCGCCGCTCGCAACGCCGCCCCAGCCCTGACCAGCGGCGCTCGCGTGGTCAGCCCAGTGCGATGTCCGGCGCGTCCTCCTGCTTCATGCCAACGGTGTGATAGCCCGAATCGACATGGTGCACTTCGCCCGTCACCCCTGACGCCAGCTCTGACAGCAGATAGAGCCCGGCTCCGCCCACGTCTTCGATCGTGACGTTGCGCCGAAGCGGCGAATTGAACTCGTTCCACTTGAGGATGTAGCGGAAATCGCCGATCCCGCTTGCGGCGAGCGTCTTGATCGGACCAGCCGACAGCGCATTGACGCGAATGCCTTGCGGGCCACAATCGTTGGCGAGGTAACGCACGCTGGCCTCGAGCGCGGCCTTGGCAACCCCCATCACGTTGTAATGCGGAACGACCTTCTCGGCTCCGTAGTAAGTCAGCGTCAGGATCGAACCGCCACCACTCACGTTGCCGGTTTCGTCCTCGACCTGCGGCATCATCGCAGCGGCACGCCGGGTCACGGCCACCATGCTGTAGACCGAGATGTTCATCGTCATCAGGAAGTTGTCGAGCGAGGTGTCCATGAACTTGCCGCGCAGTTCGGTCTTGTCGGAAAAACCGATGGCATGGACAACGAAATCGATTGTCGGCCAGCGTGCCGCCAGCGTGTCAAACGCCGTATCAAGCGCGGCCATGTCGGAGACGTCGCACTCGATCAGGAAATCGCTGCCAAGGCTGGCAGCCAGCGGCCGCACGCGCTTCTCGAGCGCTTCACCCTGATAGGAGAAGGCGAGTTCGGCGCCTTGTTCGTACAGCTTGCGAGCGATCCCCCAAGCGAGCGACTTGTCATTGGCGAGGCCCATGATCAGGCCGCGCTTTCCTTCCATAAGTCCTGTCATGCGACCTCTTGCTTCACTCATCCTGTTGCATCTGGACGGCCACGCCTGCTTTCGCGGCGCGAGCCCGGTTGTCGGCCTGCCCAACCAGGTCCTGCTCCTCTGGCGTTTCGGCTAGAGCAGCGTTGAGTTCGGCCCCCACGACCATCCCTAGGCCAATCAGCCAAAAAAAGAAAAGCGTGATCATCACCCCGGCAAGGCTTCCGTAGGTCAGATCGTAGACGAACAGGTGGCGCAGTAGCTTGGGCAAGACCGTGGTCACCGCCAGCCACCAGAGCGTTACGAACAGCGCACCGGGCCATTTTGGATAGATCCGGGAACCGTACGCGCCCGGCGTCAGCGAGAAGAAGAGCAGCCACAGCGCGCCAAACAGCACTAGTGCAGGGATCATGCGATACAGCGCCAGAGTGGCGATCAGGTCTGTCGCCCTCGGCAGGAAGGTTGTGACCGTCTCCATTACCGTACCGATAAGCACTTGCGCGGTAATCGACACCAGAATGAGGACGACCGAAGCGATGATGAGTCCGGTCGACATGAGGCGGTAGCGCCAGAAGGCATGGACCACGCGGGTTCCATAAGCGCGGCGCAGGATATCACGGATCGTTTCGACCAGACTGCCGACGGTCCACAGACCAACAAGGCCGCCGATCCAGAGCAGGCCACCTGTCCGCGCCTGGATCACGGCATGCGCAACGGGTGAGAGGACATTTGCGACCTCTGGCGGCATGGCCATGAGCACGGTGTTCACCGCTGCCGTGCGATCGCCTGCTTCCCCCAGCAACGAAAACAGCGCCGCGCCGGTGATGAAGAAGGGAAAGAGCGCAATGAGCACCATGTAGGCGAAGTTGCCCGCGTGGATGGTGCCATCGTGGATCACGCCGATCCAGACCCTGCGGAGCACTTCAAGCGTGCGCAGGCGCAGCGCGCGGCGGGCGCCCATGTCCGCAAGTCCGCGGCGCTGCGTCAGGGCAGCGCGCCGCCGGGCCTCAGGCGAAAGATCGGCAACCGGCTGGCTCGGCTCGACGGGGCCAAGCGGCGCCCGCTCGAAGCCGTCGCCGCCCATCCTGCTAGACTGCAAACCTGGCACGCAAGTCGCGGCTGTCGCGCCAGCCATCGAGGCGCGCCTTGAGATCGGCATCCTCGGCTGGAATGTCGATCAGAAGGGTCACCAATTGGTCGCCGCGCTCGCCGCTCTTGCGCGTGAAGCCGCGCCCCTTGAGCCGCAGGATCTTCCCGCTGGTACTCCCCGGTGCGACCGTCATCATGACCGGGCCTTCGACCGTCGGAATGCGGACCTTGGCGCCCCCGATCGCCTCGTCGAGGCTGATGGGTACTTCGAGGAGGATGTTGTCGCCGTCCCGCTCGAAACAAGAGCTGGTCATGATTTCAATGGTGACGATCGCGTCGCCAAATCCGCCCGGGCCGGGCTCGCCCTTGCCGCCGAGACGAACCTGCTGGCCATCCGCCACGCCTGGGGGAAGCTTGAGGTCGATTGTCTTTCCGTCCGCAAGGGTCACTCGCTGCGGTTCGCGCCGGGCAGCCTCGTTGAAGGGAACCTTGAGCGTGTAGGTAACGTTCGCGCCGCGCGGGGCGGGACGTCGCCGCGCCCCCGCGTCTGCGCCGCCACCCATCCCGCCGCGCCCGCCGAACAGGCCCTCGAAGATGTCGCCGAGATCGATCCCTTCACTGCCGGCTCCGCCAAAACCTTCAAAACCGTCGTGGCGATTGCCGCGCTGCGCCCCGGCAAAACCGCCACCTGCACCGCCGCCGAAGCCGAAGGGGCCCGTGGGGTTGCCCTCCGCATCGATCTCTCCGCGGTCGAACCGGGCACGCTTGTCCTTGTCGGAAAGTAGGTCATAGGCACGCGTCACTTCGGCGAAACGCTCGGCGGCGTTGGGCTTTCCCGCGTTGCGATCGGGATGCAGTTCCTTTGCAAGCGTGCGATAGGCGGACTTGATGTCCTTCTCGCTCGCGGTGCGCGGCACGCCAAGAATGGAATAAGGATCAGCCATAACCTCTAGCTAAGGTCATGCCCGCTTACCCGCAAGGCTCGCTTTGCACTGCGGTTCGGCTAAGCTAGGGCTGCCGCCGCCGAATGATCGTGATCTGGAATGGACAGGACCCACGCCGTGCCGACCGATAGCTATGAAGAGGCCATTCCCGGGGCCGATCCCTTTACGATTTTCGAGGCCTGGTTTGCCGAAGCAAAGGCGAGCGAGCCCAACGATCCCAATGCCATGGCGCTGGCCACAGCAACGCCTGGCGCGGCGCCCTCGGTGCGCATGGTTCTGCTGAAGGGCCACGGACCTGACGGCTTTGTTTTCTACACGAATTTCGAAAGCCGCAAGGGGGGGGAGTTGGCAGTGAATCCCCAGGTCGCGCTCTTGTTTCACTGGAAAAGCCTGCGCCGTCAGGTGCGGATCGAAGGTACGATCAAGGAAGTTACCCCGGCCGAGGCAGACGCCTATTTTGCGAGCCGCCATCCGGAGTCGCGCCTCGGCTCTGCGGCCTCGGATCAATCACGGACCTTGCCCTCACGCGATGTCTACGTGGCGCGCGTCGAAGCACTGCGCGTACAGTATGCCGATGGCTCTGTCCCGCGCCCGGCGCACTGGTCCGGCTACCGCGTGACACCGCACGCCATCGAGTTCTGGCAGGACCGAACCTACCGCCTCCACGAACGACGCCGCTTCACGCGTGAGGACGGTAGCGATTGGACAAGTTCGCTGCTCTATCCCTGAGCGATAGCGAGCCGAGGTTCCTGCCATGGATATGTCCCCAAGCCCTGATCACGGCGATTTGAACCGCCGCGCTGCCTATGCCAGCATTTCCGTCGCGGCCCTGTTGCTGGCAATGAAGGGCTATGCGGTTGCCGCCACCGGCTCCACTGCGATGCTTGGCAGCCTTGCCGACACCGGGCTCGACCTCGTGGCCAGCATGGCAACGCTGCTGGGCGTATGGATCGGTGCCCAGCCCGCAGATGCGAATCACCGCTTCGGCCATGGCAAGGCCGAAGCGCTCGCGGCCATGTTCCAGGTCGTGCTGATTTCGATTTCCGCGCTGGGCCTTGCCTGGCGCGCCTTCGATGAGTTCATGGGGGGCGGACGCCCGGCCGAGGCGGAATCAGGCATGCTCGTGTCGCTGGTCGCGATCGGCGCGACGCTCCTGCTGCTTGCCTACCAGCGCCGTGTAATCCGGGCGACCGGCAGCCTCGCCATAGCGACCGATAATCTGCACTATGCCTCTGACCTCGTGCTCAATCTTGCGGTGATCGCCGCGCTGGCGCTGGATCATTGGCTGGGCTTTGCCGGAGCGGATGCCCAGTTCGCGTTCGGCATCGCGCTCTGGCTCGGTTGGGGTGCCTGGAATGCATCGCAGGCTGCGATCGAGCAACTGATGGATCACGAATGGCCCCTCGAAAAGCGGGAGCGCTTTCTGGCAGTTGTCGCCCAGCATCCCGAACTCAGGGGGCTGCACGATCTGCGGACCCGCACCAGTGGAAACCGCGATTTCGTGCAATTCCATGTCTGGGTCGATGGACGGATGACGGTGACCGAAGCGCATCGGGTTATGGACGAGATCGAGGCAAAGCTGCTCGATGCCTTCCCCGGCGTGGAAATCCTTATCCACCCCGATCCTGATGGCCACGTCGATGAAGCAGACATCGGCGCGCACGATCTGCTCTCCCAGACGGCCGAAGGGACCAGCCCGGCGCTTCTGGCGCAGGGCGCGCCGGTCCGCCGCTAAGCAGCCTCAGCCGGCTCGCGGGAACAGCGCCACAAGTTCGCCAAGGCGTGCTGTCACCGGATCCAGCTGGTCTTCCGGCGTCTTCCCCAGCCGAACCACGACCAACTGCCGTGACGGGGACACCAGTACATATTGTCCCAGATGACCCAGACAAGCGAACAGATCGCGCGGGCCGCGATCCGGGAACAAGGCGGGCTTGCCCGTTGTGGGCGTCCGGTTCAGCCAGATCTGTGCGCCGTACTGCGCCTCGCGCGGGGAGGGCGTTGCCATGAAGTCGATCCATTGGCGCGGGACGAGCTGCGCGCCTGCCACGGCACCGCGGTTGCGCAAAAACTCGCCGAACCGGGCCCAGTCGCGCGCCGATCCATGGATCAGGCTGCCGCCGATGAGAGTGCCCGATGCATCGAACTCGGGCAGCATTGATCGCATGCCGACAGGATTGAACAGGCGCGTCCGAAGGTATTCCGATACGGCGCGGCGCCGGCTCTCGGGATCCGGGGCCGGGGAGAGCACGCGCGCGGCGAGATCAGCGAGGATGACACTCGTCGCGGTCGAATAGACCCACTTGCGTCCCGGCTCGTACTGGAGTGGCTGGTCTTCGGCATAGCGCGCCATCGCGTCACGACCATCGAGGAACAGCATCCGCACTTCATCCGATTTCCACGGCGGCGAGATGGCTTCGGCGTGCCGCAGGCCAGACCGCATCTGGAGCAATTGGCGCAATGTGATCTCGCCCCGTGGGTCGCCCGGGCGTTGCCATGCGGGGATCGGTGCGGACTCGTCGAGCCGCAGCCGCCCGTCCGAGACCAGCATGCCGATCATGACGCCGGTGATCGACTTGGCCATCGACCAGCTCACGAAGCGGGTGTTCTCGTGATAGCCTGGAGCATAGCGCTCGGCGATCACACGCCCGCCCTGCATGACGACAACGGCGCGGGTCTCCGCCGCGTCCTTCTCGCTGAACAGGGCGTCAATCCGCCGCGCCAGCTCCTCGCGCGGCACTCCGGGACTGGCCGAAACCGCTTTCAGCGCTTCGGCGGATACGGGCGGGGGTGGGGGCGGCGCAATCGGGCTGCAGCCGAACAGGGCTGGCACAAGCGTGAGCGGGGCGATAAGGGCAAGGAAAGGGCGGGCCATCAGGCGGCCAGCTTTCCTCCAGATCGACCCCGCATGGCAATGGCCAAACCAGCAGCTTCCCCCGCACCGGCCTCCCTTTCCACGCAGCCGCGCAGGCGGCGCATGCGCTGGGCCTTGATTCTGCTGGCGGTCCTGGTTGTTGCCGGGGCATTCATATGGCCGCAGCTTCATGGCTATGCCGTCACCGGGACAGCGTACGGGGCCCGCGTTGCATGCTCCTGCCGCTTTGTCGGCGGCAGATCGCTCGGTGATTGCCGAAAGGATTTCGAACCCGGAATGGACCTCATCACGCTTTCCGAGGATGCGTCCGCGCGCAGCGTCACGGCCCGGTTCCCGCTCATCGGACGGCAGACCGCAAGCTATCGTGAAGGTTGGGGCTGCGTGCTGGAGCCCTGGGGCAACTGAAGCGTCAATCGCCCTCGGTCCAGGGTGAGGTTTCCTCGATCCAGCCGCCGCCGACGACCCGCTCGCCTTCGTAAAGCACTGCGGCCTGTCCGGGGGCTACGCCGAATTCCGGTTGGAGGAAGCGGATCACACAGGGTTGGCCATCGCCCATCGCGCCTTCCACTGTGACCGGCACTGGTTTGGCCAGCGAGCGGACCTTGGCGGTGAGCAATGAACCGCCTGGCATCGCGCCGATGCGATTGGTTTCGATAAGCCTTGCCGAGCCGACAGCGAGCATGGCTTTGGGCCCAACGATCACCCGGCGTCCCGGTGCATCGAGTGCTGTTACATAAAGCGGCTCGCTTTGCCCGCCGATCTCGAGCCCGCGGCGCTGGCCGACGGTGTAGTGAATCACCCCGCGATGCGTTCCCAGTACGGCGCCAGTCTCGGCATGGACAATCTCGCCGGGTGCTGAACCTTCGGGCCTGATCTTCGTGACGATCGAAGCGTAGTCACCGTCCGGCACGAAGCAGATATCCTGGCTGTCGGGCTTGGCCGCGACACCAAGGCCCAGGGCGGATGCCATGGCGCGAACCTCGGGTTTGGGCAGACCGCCGAGCGGGAAGCGCAGGAACGCCAACTGCTGCGCGGTCGTGCCATAGAGAAAGTAGGACTGATCACGGGCAGGGTCGACCGCGCGATGGAGCTCGGGGCCTTGCGCGGTCTCGACGCGCTGGACGTAGTGACCCGTAGCGAGGCAGTCTGCGCCAAGTTCGCGCGCCATGGTGAGCAGGTCGGTAAACTTCGGCCCCATGTTGCAGCGGATGCACGGGATTGGCGTCCGCCCGGCGAGGTAGTCGTCGGCAAATCGCTCGACGACATCTTCGCGAAACCGCGATTCATGATCGAAAACATAATGAGCGATGCCGAGCCGATCAGCCACCGCACGCGCATCGCGAATATCATCGCCGGCGCAACAGGCCCCCTTGCGACCGGTGGCAGCGCCGTAATCGTAGAGTTGCAGTGTCACGCCAATCACTTCGGTTCCGCTTGCCGCGGCGAGTCCGGCCACAACCGAACTGTCGACACCTCCGGACATGGCGACGACGATTCGCCGCGGTCCCTTTGTCGACGGAAGGGAAAAAAGTTGTGCGGCATCGCGCTCGCTCAGGTCCAGCCCGGCGATGGGATAAGACTTGTTGCCGGGAGTCGATGTGATCCCGTCTGTGCCCAACTTGTTATCCATTCCGGCCCCATAGGACGTTTCAGGCGCCAGTGGCAGACCAAAATGGACAACGGTCCGGATCGGACCTCGCGTTGCAAAGCCTAACTCTTGGTAAAGGCGGGCTTTACCCTCCTTTATAGGACCATGGGCTAGAGCGCTGTCCATGGAGATGAGATTTACCGATTCATGGCCGCCACCTCCTGGCGATTCGAACCGCGGTTTGCGCCCGCTTGGCTGGAGCGAGCTATGTGCGCGGCTGGTGGCGGCGCACGATACCCGTGGTGTGCTTCCTGGTACGGAAGTCGGATCAGTAACAGCCCGGAGTACGAGTACGAATAGCAACATGGGTGGGTCTCATGGCTGGACTGGTTTCAGCTTTCATGAATCAGCCGCTGTGTTGCTCAGGAGCGTTGAAACGGAGATTGAAGAGCACGTTAACCCCGCCTCTTCAGTCATTGGAAATGATGTGGCAGCCACAAAGGGGTCAGTTCCCGAAGTCGCCCCGCAACGTCGACCAGACGAGAATTGACATGATTGAAAATCAGAAGATCAAGCCTGCGCAAGTCATTGGCCCGCTCGGTGAGCCGTTGACCATCGACAGCCTTCCGCCGCCCTCGACCACCCGGTGGGTCGTGCGCCGCAAGGCCGAGGTCGTCGCGGCCGTCAACGGCGGCCTCCTCACGATTGACGAGGTTTGCGAGCGCTATGGCCTGACGCTCGAGGAATTTGCCTCGTGGCAGCGTGCCGTGGATCGTTCGGGCATGCAGGGCCTGCGCGTGACTCGCATCCAGCACTACCGCGATCTGTACGAGCGCCAGCTCAAGTTCTGAAGCTTTGCCGCGCGCAGGCCGCGCGCTCTGCTTCATGCAATGGCCGTCCCGATCGCCGGGGCGGCCATTTGCTTTGGCGTGCCCTCATGGGTTGGATGCGCGGCGTGATTGCGGTTGTATCCTCGCCACGCCCGAATCATTTGTTCATGCGCTTCGTCGAGCCGCAATTGTCACTCGTCGGATGCAGCGCTAAGACATGAGATGCGTGCGGCAACAGCTTAACTCCCCGCGCTTGCGGGAAGTGATATAGTCGGATAACACACTTCCGCTGGGATGGGGGGCGGCCGTCGTCCTCGGCAGTTCGGCGCCCGACCGGGACTAAGGCACGTGAACGAGATGAATTACGAAGCGACGATCAGATCCGGAATGAAGCCCGCCATTGAGCCTGCGATCGCTGATGGCGATTTCGGGTCCAGCGGCGGCGGACGTCGCCGGATGGCAATTGTGGCGGTCGTCGTCGCACTTGCGCTCGGTCTTGGCTGGTATCTCATGCACAAGTCGCCCGTGGCGGCTGATGCGGAATCGGCACGCAATGCGCAGGCGCAGTCTGTCAGCGTCATTGCCCCGGGCCGTAGCAGCGTGACCGGCGCGATCACCGCCAGCGGCGCGATTGCGGCACGGCGCGAAATGCCGGTTGGCATCGCCGGCGAGGGTGGCCGTGTCGTCAGCGTGTTGGTCGATGCAGGTGACTGGGTCCGGGCCGGGCAAGTGCTTGCCGTGGTCGATCGCTCGGTTCAGGCGCAGCAGATCGCCGGGCAAGCGGCCAACATCGAAGTTCAGCGCGCCAATGCACGGATTGCGCAGGCGAATCTCGATCGCGCACTCAAGCTGGTTGAGCGCGGCTTCATTTCGAAAGCTGATGTCGATCGGCTGACCGCAACTCGTGACGCTGCCGTTGCGCAAGTCCAGGTTGCGTCTGCTGAACTGAACCAGCTTCGGGCAAGCAGTGCTCGGCTGAGCATCGTGGCTCCGGCTGCAGGTCTTGTGCTCACTCGCGGGGTCGAGCCGGGTCAGATCGTCAGCCCCGGCAGCGGGGTTTTGTTCCGGATCGCCAAGGATGGCGAGTTCGAAATGCAGGCGCGCCTTGCAGAGAACGACCTCGCAAGGCTCGCGGTCGGCCAGCCGGCCGAGGTGACCCCGGTCGGCACGAGCAAGCCTTTCACCGGTCAGATCTGGCAGCTCTCTCCAACCATCGATGCGCAAACGCGCGAAGGGATTGCCCGTATCGCGCTGGCGTATGACCGTTCGCTGCGCCCCGGCGGGTTTGCAAGTGCGCAGATCCGCAGCGGTTCGGTTACAGCGCCTATGCTGCCTGAATCGGCGATCCTGTCCGATCAGCAAGGGCCGTTTGTCTACGTGGTCGGCCAGGGCAACAAGGTCGCGCGCAGGACAGTGAAGACCGGCGACGTGACCGCGCAGGGCATCGTGATCGTCGAGGGTCTTTCCGGCAACGAACGGGTGGTCATGCGCGCTGGCGGCTTCCTCAATCCGGGGGATGTCGTGCGGCCGGTCACGGCGAGTGCTGCCGCGACCACCGCCAGCCCCGGTTCTTGAGCGAGGGGCGCCGCGCATGAACTTCCGCAACATCTCCGCCTGGTCTATCCGCAACCCGGTGGTACCCATTGTCCTGTTCCTCGGCTTTACGCTGGCCGGGATCGTGGCCTTCATGGGCATGAAGGTGCAGGACCAGCCGGACATCGAGTTTCCGATGGTCATTGTCACGATTTCCCAGCCGGGCGCTGCTCCGACCGAAATCGAGAACCAGATCACTCAGCGCATCGAATCTGCGGTGCGAACGATTGCGGGGGTCGATACGCTGACCTCGACGGCGACCGAAGGTTCCAGCCAGACCATGGTGCAGTTCGTGATCGGCACGGACATCAACGCCGCAGTCAACGAGGTCAAGAACGCGGTCGATCAGGTCCGCGGCGATCTGCCGGAAGGCATTCTCGAGCCGCAAGTGGTCAAGGCGCAGACGTCGTCGGATCCCATCGCCTACTTTGCAGTATCTGCCGATGACATGACCATCGAGCAGCTCTCGTGGTTTATCGATGATACCGTCCGCAAGCGCCTGCTCTCGGTTCCCGGCATGGCCGAAGTCGATCGCAATGGTGGGGTAAGCCGCGAGATTGCGGTCACGCTCGATCCGATGCGCATGAAAGCGCAAGGTGTCACCGCGACGCAGATCAATGCCGCGCTGCGCCAGGTCAATCTCAACGCCGCTGGCGGCCGCGCCGAAGTGGCGGGATCGCGCCAGGCCGTGCGCGTGCTGGGGAATGCCGAAAGTGCCTTCGAGCTCTCCCGCACCGAGGTCGGCATTTCCGGCGGGCGCACCGTCCGGCTTTCCGATGTCGCCGATGTCCGAGATAGCTTCAGTGAAATCACGTCGATCGCCAAGCACAACGGCAAGCCCGTCGTGACCTTCAGCATCGCTCGTGCGCGCGGCCAGTCCGACGTCAGCGTGTTTGACGATACGGTGGAGGAACTCGGCAAGATCGAGAAGGAACAGAACGGACGGGTGCATTTCATCCAGCTCTTCTCGAGCGTTGGCTACACCAAGGACCAGTACAAGTCCTCGATGTCGGCGATGGTCGAGGGCGCGGTTCTCGCGGTTATCGTGGTGTTCTTCTTCCTGCGCGATTGGCGCGCGACGATCGTGTCGGCCATTGCCATTCCGCTGTCTTCGATCCCGACCTTCTGGTTGATGAGCCTGATCGGGTTTACGCTCAACACGATGTCACTGCTCGCGCTGGGTCTTGTCGCGGGTGTCCTTGTCGATGATGCGATCGTGGAAATCGAGAACATCGTGCGCCACATGCGCATGGGCAAATCCGCCTATCAGGCCGCAATCGATGCGGCTGACGAGATCGGTCTGGCGGTCGTCGCCACCACCTTCTCGATCGTTGCGGTGTTCCTGCCTGTTGCCCTGATGCCCGGTGTGTCGGGCCAGTTCTTCAAGAACTTCGGCCTTACCGTGGTGATCGCGGTGCTGTTCTCGCTGCTTGTGGCGCGCATGATCACGCCGATGATCGCGGCCTACTTCCTGAAGGCGCACGGCGAAGCGGAGCATGGCAACGGGCCCTGGATGCAGCGCTACATGCGCGTGCTCGAATGGTCGCTCGATACCCGGGGCGTTGCCGCCTATCGCGAACGCTTTCCGCGCCGCTGGTTTCGCGCTCGGCTGCGTGACCACCGCTTGTGGATGATGGGTGTTGCAACCGGAGCGTTCGCTTTCACGGTGGCGCTTTTCTTCGTCATTCCATCCCAGTTCTTCCCGGAGACGGACGGCGATTTCAGCCGTATCACGATCGAAATGGTGCCTGGAACCACGATAGAGCAGACCGAACGCAAGGTTGATGAAGTGCTCGCGCTCGTGAAGGACGAGCCGGAAATCGATGTTGCGCTGGAGCGCATCAACGAAGGCAACGGCCGCGTATTCCTCGAGTTGAAGCGTGATCGCAAGCGGTCGAGCCTCGAGTTCGAGCGTGCGTTGACGCCACGCTTGCAGAAAGTTGCCGATGCGCGAGTCAGTTTCGTGAACCAGAACGGCGGCGGGCCCGGTGGCGGTTCCGGCCGTGCGATCAGCGTCATGCTCTCCGGCTCGGATCCGGATCTCCTGCAGAAGACGGCGCAAACACTCGTCGAGCAGATGAGCCAGCTCAAGGTCGTTGTGGCACCGCGCATCAGCGCCGACTTGCGCCGACCTGAAATCGTGATCACGCCGCATCTCGATCTCGCGGCTTCGCTGGGGGTTACCACGCAGCAGCTAAGTCAGGTCATCCGCATCGCGACGCAGGGCGAAATTGATCAGAACAGCGCCAAGTTCTCGCTGTCCGATCGCCAGGTGCCGATCCGGGTCAAGCTGCCCGTCTCCTCACGCCGCGATTTGTCCACGCTGCAGAACCTTCCGGTGCCGACGACTTCCGGCGGCTCCGTACCGCTTTCACGCGTAGCGACGATCGGGTTCGGATCAGGGCCGACGAGCATCCAGCGCTACAATCAGAATCGTCGTGTCTTCATCGGTGCCGACCTCCCCCCGGGCGTGGTCAAGGGCACTGCCGATGCCGCGATCAAGGCGCTGCCGATCATGAAGAACCTGCCGCAGGGCGTTTCCAACGCTCCGGCCGGTGAAGATCGTTGGCAGCAGGAGATGCTCTACAACTTCATGGTGGCGCTGGCCGCCGGCGTGCTGCTTGTCTTCTCGGTGCTGGTGCTGCTCTATCGCCGCTTCGTTTCGCCCTTGGTGAACATGGGGTCGCTGTTCCTCGCACCGCTGGGCGGTCTCCTGCTTCTGCTCGCGACCGGACAGGCCTTGTCGCTGCCCGTGTTCATCGGCGTCCTGATGCTCTTCGGGATTGTGGCCAAGAACTCGATTCTGCTGATCGACTTCGCGATCGAGGAGATGGCCAAGGGGACACCCAAGCTTGAGGCGATCATCGAGGCCGGCCACAAGCGCGCGCAGCCGATTGTCATGACCACAGTGGCCATGATCGCGGGCATGGTGCCCACGGCCGTCTCGCTCGGCGGTGATGCCGGCTGGCGCGCCCCGATGGGCATCGTGGTGATCGGCGGCCTTGCGCTTTCGACCTTGCTGACGCTGCTGCTCGTCCCCGCTGGTTTCAGCCTCGCGGATGGCGTCGAGAAGCGTGTCGGCCCGTGGATCGGCCGCAGGGTACTTTCGTATGATCCGCGTGAGGCTGCGCGCGAGAGGCA
Source organism: uncultured Novosphingobium sp. (assembly GCA_964592205.1). GTDB lineage: Bacteria > Pseudomonadota > Alphaproteobacteria > Sphingomonadales > Sphingomonadaceae > Novosphingobium. The sequence goes on along the minus strand of CAZQEH010000064.1, from coordinate 2,502 downwards.
CGGGCATGCTGCGGGCGAGGCCTTCCCGGCGGAGTGACCGCGACGCGAAGGGCACCTTCCGACGCCACCGCGGCACACTCCTCGGCCCTTTCGCGGCGAATGGGTGATCCCGCGCGCAGGATGCGGTTGTTCGCGACCGCGCTGCTGCTGCTGATGGCGGTGCTGTTGCTCGCAGCCCGGCAGCTTGAGGTCCACCATGCCGGCTGGGGTTTCCTGCGCGCCTTTGCGGAAGCCGCCATGGTCGGCGGGCTTGCCGATTGGTTCGCGGTTACCGCGCTGTTTCGCCGGCCACTTGGCCTGCCGATCCCGCACACTGCGATCATACCCGTCAACAAAGATCGTATCGCCGATTCGATGGCGGCGTTTCTTCGCACGAACTTTCTCACACCCCCGGTCGTCGCCCGCCGCCTGCGCAGCCTGAATGCCGCGAATGCCGCCGGGCAGTATCTTGCCAATCCGCGCCAGGGTGAAAGCCGGCTCGGGGCGGGTGCAGCCAGCCTCATGGCTGACGTGCTCGAATCGCTGGATCAGGAAAAGCTCGGCGGAATGGCCAAGGCCGCATTGAAGAGCCGGATCGAACGACTCGCGCTTGCACCGCTGCTGGGCAATCTGCTGGCGGCGATGATCGCGGAAGGTCGGCACATGCCGCTGATCGAGGCACTGATCCGCCGTTCCGCCGAAGCGCTCGAGGCCAATGAAGATCTTGTACGCCGGATGATTCATGACAAGGCCAACACTGTCATGCGCTGGACTGGTCTTGATGAGCGGCTGGCGAACGGAATCCTCGATGGTCTCTACAAGCTTCTCGCCGAGACCGTGGTGATCGCGGATCATCCGCTGCGCTTGAAGATCGAGCAGAGCCTTGGTGCAGTAGCCGAAGCTCTGGTGAACGACCCGGCGATGCATGCGCGTGTCGAGGCGATGAAGCGCGATGTGCTCGCGAATCCTGCCTTCGCGGCCTGGCTCGATGGCTTGTGGGAGCGCAGCCGGGCGCAGTTGCTGCGGGCCGTCCGATCGGGCGGCGGGGCGGGCTCCGATGGCGGCGACAGGATCGGCGCTTCGCTTGCGGAATTGGGCCGTGCCTTGCAACACGATGCGCGCCTGCAGGTGCTGGTCAACCGGTTCGCTCGGCGTACGCTGGTTGGCGTCGTTACCCGGTATGGGGACGAGATTGTCCGGTTGGTTTCCGAGACAGTGCGGCGCTGGGATGCCCGGACTGTGACCGATCGGATCGAAGGCGCAGTCGGCCGCGATCTTCAGTTCATCCGTATCAATGGCACGCTTGTCGGCGGGCTTGTCGGCGTGGCGATCCACGCAGTAGACGTGGCGCTGTGAACGGACCTGAATTCTCGACCGTGCGCCTAGACTTGCGGCGACCTGCAGCGCGTGACCACGCGGCGCTGATCGACTTGTTGGCGGACGATGAGGTGCGCCGGCATCTCGGCAGTCGGCCAACCGGCGCTGTCGAGGAGTTCAACCGGCTCTGCCGCAACGCCGGTTCATGGGCGTTGTTCGGCTATGGCATCTTTACTTGCCGCGCGCGGGATACTGATGAGGTGCTAGGCATCTGCGGGGTATTCCATTCGTGGCGTGGGTTCGGGAAGGGGCTGGACGATACGCCGGAGATCGGCTGGATCTTTGCCCGCAAGACCTGGGGGCAGGGAATCGCCAGCGAAGCGGCCCGCGCCTCCCTCGCATGGTTTGATGCAACTTTCCCGGGGCGTCGCGTGGGCTGCATGATCAACGATACCAATCTGCCTTCGCTGGCAGTCGCCGCAAAGCTCGGATTCGTGCGGTATGACGAGCAGGTTGACGGAGACACCACGCTGATCCTGCTCGAGCGGCCCGCCTGACCGACGAAGGCGCGCTCGATCACATATTCCCCGAGGTGCGAATTGGCGCCTTCGGCGAAAACGAGCGGGGCAGCAAGATCGACATCATCGCGGTAGCCGCCAATGAGTTCGGGCGCCTGCCAGCTCTGCTCGGCATTGCCGCGCCGGAGCGTGAGCGTGTTGGCCGCGGAGTTGGCGCGATATTCGATGAGCGGGACGCTCTGCAGATAGCTGGGCTTGCCGTTCGCGTCGGTAGCGGCGGGCTGGAGGCCGGCTTTGGCAAATTCGGCTGCGATCCACTGGATGGCCGCATCATCTCCGGACTGGAGCGACATGCGGCCCTGCAGTGCATCGGACGCGATGAAGGTGAGGTCAGCACGCAAGTCCGCTTCACGGATCTCGTCGAACCCGGCTTTCTGCGCCGCAGGTATGGGCGCGAGCTTCGCGCTTTCGGCATGCCCCAGGCCAGACCACGCCAAGATCCCGAGCGCCGTGCCCCATGCTGCCTTGCGCATTTCCATTCCCCCCATACGACTCACCGAGTCTAGGTTCGGGCCGAGCGGCTTGTCCATTGGCCCTTGGGGGATTCGCGACGAATTCAGGTCAAGCGGACAAAGTTGGACGGTTCGAAAAACTCTGGCGCTTGTTGACCTGACCTGATTCACTGCCT
>CAZQEH010000063.1:0-20385 GCA_964592205.1 uncultured Novosphingobium sp. | reverse complement strand
AGACTTGTCGCTCACGAGCGGATTTTGTCGCGGCCTCCAGGCCTGTCAGGAGATGGCTGTTGGTGACCGCCGCGCGCCCCAGATAGACCAGGAACGCCACGATCCCGCAGGTCACACCGATGGCGCCTTGCATGGCGCTCGCCGGGCTCGCCCCGCGGGCGCTGTTCCGTGCCGATCCCGAACGCCCCCTCCCCTCCCTGCTGTCGAGTGCGATCGGCGCGGCGGCGGGTGACGTAGGAGCGGACCTCGCCGCCGTCACGGCTATGGTTGCGCGCGGCGAAGAACGCCTCGCGGGCCTCTACGCCTCGTCGCAGGCGCCAGCGATGTGGCAACTGATTGGTGGCCTCGGCCCCCTCACACGCGCCGAACTGGCTCGCGCGCTCGGTGTGACCCGCCGTACCGCTTCACAGGCCGCTATGGCGCTCGAGAAAGCCGATCTGGCAACGCTGCGCCCCGGAGACCATGCCCTGGCCCCTAAAGGCGCTCACAGAGGCTCCTGAGGCCTACTACGGCGCCAACGCGACCTCGCGGTAGGGCACGCCGATCCGCTTGGGCGCAGACGCCCGGCGGCGCAGCAGATGGCGGGCAAAGCGCGCAGCTTCATCCGCGCAGGCGAACGAGACCGCCCTCCCCTGCCCTTTGGTCCCGATCCGCCCCCAGGCGAATTCGACGATCGACGCACCGAACAGGTCCTGGCTCAGGGCGACGGTATAACGCCGCGCGATATTGCGTTCACCGCATACCGCCTCAAGCCAGACGAAGCTGCCGTGGTTCAAGCTGTCCATGCGACAGCACATGCCGCAGATGGAATCGCGCGTTCCAACGGGAATTTCGAATCAGTCGAGTCAGACTGATTCACCCAGGCGATTTGTCACACGACTCACGGACACGGCAACGCCCCCAAAAGGTCAGGACGTCAAGATAGCCTCAATGGCCTTCAAGATTTCAGATGCCGATGCGCCGCTACGCGCGGGCACCTTGAAGGTATATCCGCTCCTCGAAGAATGGGCATAGCGCAAGATCACTTTGCCAGCGGCGCCCTTCACTTCGATCTCACCGCCAGCAGGTTTTACGGGAGCGACGGTTGCCCGAATAAGGCGCTTTGCGACTTCCGGAGCGGGCATAGCCGTTCCCAGATCTTCGCGCTCAGCAACAATAGCCCTGCTTTCTGCTGCCATCAAATCCAGGGTGCGCTTCTCTGAAGTGAGGGGCTTGATGTCTCTTGCGATGCGGACCGTGATGCCATGCGTGTCCGGAAAGGCATTCACGATCTCGGCCGGCAACCGCGCCACATCGAGCAGGCGACTAAGCCATGAGCGCGAAATCTTCAGATGCTCTGCCATTTCCCTCTGGTTGGAATCATAGAACTCCTCCAGCGCCCGTGAATACTCCTTCGCCCGTTCCCAGTCTGAGATATCTTTGCGCGACCGGTTCTCAATGTCCGAAACCCTGAACGCTTCCTCGTCCGAAACGTTTTGGATCGTGACGAGGTATTCGTATTCCGGGTGATGATGCTCGCGCAGCCACTGAACGGTCCACCATCGCCTTACGCCCGCGATAATTTCGAAGTCGTAGTCTGGGTCATCCTTGAGGCGGCGCACGATTGCGGGAATGCGCTGCTTCTTAGCGGAGAGGAATGCGTCAATGAGATCGCGGCAACTCTCTTCGTTCAAGTGGTCCAGATCGCGGTTATGCAGACGCCAGGGACGACAGCGAGATGGGTCGACCCACTCGGTACGATCCGTGACGACTTTCCCGGCAGCAATTCTCGCAAGGCTCTGACTACGGCTCGCCATAATGCTTTCCGATGGCGCAGGGCTGCCGACGTCGATCTCGTCGTCGAGCCCCTCTGTCAAACTGCTGCCGAAGCCCCGGTTACCCTTTGCCATCGCCTACTCCAAACCTTTCAAATCACATTTGGCGGCCGCTTGTTGCCACGTGGCAACAAGCCCTGCCTGGGCCTCGATTTCACCCTGAATCTTCGCACGTTGCCACGTGGCAACATCCATCGTTCAGCCAATAAAATCTCGCCCTATCTCACCAATCCAATTTCTCAAAATATGAGCTTAATTATTGTATTTTAACTGTATTTTCTCTTTGTTGCCACGTGGCAACGGCCCTAGACCGCCTCCCCTGCCCTGCTCGCCCAGGACCGAATGACATCCGCCTCGATTTCTCTGCAAACGTCGCTCAAATGCTTCATGCACCGGTTGTGAACCTCATGGGATGTCACCGGTCGATCAAGTTCAAAGACCGTCTTCATGCGCGAGCTGGCATTGTCGATTTCTGCGCTGGTCTTGAGGACAGAAGTCGCCATCGAGCCGCCGAAGACCTGCCGCATCATCGAAAGAATCTCGCGGTGCATAGACTTGCTTTCATCCACCCTGCTGCCAACGAGGCGGATAAAGTTGTAGGCCGGCTTCACCCGCTTCGCGAGCTGCTCGAGCTGCTTCATCGTTGTGCGCGCCATGTCGATAAACGACACGGTCGATGCGAAGTCGATGACGCTCGGCGGCACAGGAATTACCATCGCATTAGCTGCCTGCAGCACTGCCATCGAAACCATGCCAAGCGCCGGAGGCGGATCCATGATGACGATGTCGTAGTCATCGACGACCGTATCGATGGCTTCGGCGATCATGTCGATGATGTCGAAGTTCTGATTTTGTGCCAGGTAGCCGGCGATCTCGTATTCTAGATTGTAGAGCTTGAGATTGGCGGGGATCAGGTCGAGCCCGAAAAAGTGCGTCTTCCGGATGATCGAACGAACGCCCAACAGTTCAGGATTATGGAAGTGGCCGTAGAGGGTATCATCCTCGGTCAGATCGACATCCGGCCGATAGCCAAACATCATCGTCGAACTGGCTTGGCTGTCGCAGTCGATGAACAGCACCCTGTATCCGTGAATGGCAAAGTGCTGTGCGAGGTGCAGGGCCACAGTCGACTTACCTACGCCCCCTTTGAAGTTCGAGACGGAGATGACCGCCGGGGTGTCCGTCGGAGCGCGCCACGGGCGAGTGCCAAAAACGGCACGCATATGATCCAATTCTTCCAATGAGTACTGGACCCGGTGGCCAGAAGCGGTTCGGTCGCGCTGGGGGAGGCGGCCATCACGCTCAGCTTCGCGAATTGCAGACGCTGTTCGCCCCACAAGGGAGGCCGCCTTCGAAATGGAATACGACGGGCCAACCTTTTGCCCGGTCTCCGGATCGAGCGCACCGTCACGAATGCGCTTCAGGATGGTGAGGGCCTTGCGGTGCAGATTGCCAAGGCCGTCTTCCAAGAGTTCATCGGGTTGTGCGTCGAGCGCTGCGTCGGTAGCCATGATCACCGCTTTGTGAGATTGAGGGCGCCAATTAGCACTCTTGGCAGTTTTGAGCAAACTTCGGCCACCAACCTTACAAATTGACCGATGATCTCCGTGCCGTTTCGCGAATCAGGAGTCGGCTCGATGCAGCACGTAGGGACTCAGACCGATGATGTCGGGTCCAGGGAGGGGGCCAGCGGGCGACAACCCCACAGTCAGATGGGCGCCCTGACGGCCGAATTGATCCGGCTGTGGACAATCACCGATGATCTCGGTGCAAGCCGATGAATTCAGTGCGTTTCCCCGATGATCTCGGTTCCCTTTGGACCGATGATCTCGGAGCCCATACCTACTAAAGGAATCTCCTAGAAAAACCGATTCGCGAATCGCTTTTTTCAAAACTGAGATTGGATTTGGTTTCGCCCCGCCGAACCGCTCCGAGATCATCGGCCAACTTGGAGGTTTTAGGCTCGGAAACCCGTCGAAACTGCCAATGGCCTTGCTTTCGAAGCTCAAACCTGTTGTTTAACGACCAACCCGAGGCTCCAATGAGTCGGGAAGGGACGGTTCAATGAGCGGAGACACACTGCGTCCAATCGGACATCAATACGCCCTAGCAATGCTAGGCGGCGGTGAAGAGCGAGTCCGCTCCCTAGCGCAGTCTGCCGGCACTCAACTCACGATGGATGCCTTCCTTCGCGTCCAGGACGAAGAACCCGTTCCGGCATTTCTGCATTCCGCATTGTGCGCCATGTCGCTGCCGACCAAGCGTCCGAAGGATGATACTCTACCGATTCTTCGCGAAGACGGAAAATATGCACTGGCCATCAATCCACGGCCGGTTCTCCAGACGGTGGACGGTAAGCCCGTGCTACGAAGCGTTGGTGTGCCATATGGAGCTTATCCACGCGTTGCGCTGATCTATCTGCTTTCTCAGGCCGTCACTAAGCGATCGCGAGACGTTTATTTGGGGCGTAATTTCACGGAATGGATGCGCCGACTTGGCTACCAGACCGTCTCTTATGGCCCACGGGGAACGGCCAATCTGATGCGCGAGCAAGTCGATCGGCTGCTTGCGTGTGAATGGCAAATTCGTTGGGAAGGCAACGACGCCGGCGACAACGCATTCGCCGTGCGAGACGTAAAGATTTCAAACGAATACGCCGGATCGCTGGAAAAAAATGGCGCGTTTGCTCGCGAAATCCGGATGTCCGAGGCGTTCTATAGTCACCTTATCGACCACGCCGTTCCGTTGAACGAAGTTGCAATCCGTGAGCTCAAGGGCACACCCACAGCGCTCGATCTCTATACCTACCTCGCGTATAGGCTCCCGCGGATCAGCAGCGACCGAGGCCAGGTAATATCTTGGGACCAATTGGCCAAGCACTTGGGGAACGACGCCGACAGCAAACGCTTCCGCCAGACCGTGCGCGAAACAATGCAATTGGTCTCCGCTGTCTACCCGAACGCTGACGTCGATTTCAGCGGCAGGAAAGTAGTGCTGCGGCCTTCGCCGGCACCTTTAGAGCGGAAGCTCGTTGGCCCGCACTTGCGGTTGCTGGGCGCTCCGTCCCCAGAAACCGCACCGAGATCATCGGTCACGAAAGCTCCTCGGTCGACTGTTCGGGACATCAAGGTCTCCGAGCCCGTATTCCCTTTCCCAGCAGGCAGCCTGACCTATGGCGAAAGGGAAACTAAGTTCCGAGCAATCGGGCTTGAGAAGGGTAAGCCCTGGTGCGTCGACACCATGGCGAACGCATTCCGCACCGGCTTTCCCGGTATCAAACAAGAGCGGACCGATGCGGAGTGGATGAGAGTCTGGGAAGCCTTTGTCATTCGTTATGCCGAGCGACGCGCAAATTCGGATGCCGGCTGACCGATGATTTCCGAGCACTTCGGTTAGGCCGAAGGGCAGGACGAGGGGGAGGGGAGTAGGGTCGAACTGGGCAGTCATGCCCATCGTCAACAACAATCCCAGTCCCGACCTACGCAGCCTTGTTCGGCGCATCGGGGGCAATTGGTCCGGCAATACCGCAATGTGTCGGTGCCCTTGCCATGCCGACAGAACCCCATCTCTGTCCATCCGCCAGGGTGATCGAGCCATTCTCGTAACGTGCCACGCAGGTTGCGACAGCCGGGACGTAATCAGAGCAATTCGACGCATCGCAGACCTGCCGACGGTCGATGCCTCTGGCGTGACTCCCAGCTTCCAGCGCAGCACGGAAATTCACCTCAGCATCTGGCGATCAGCGCGTTCAATCGAAGGAACGCTAGCCGAGCGATATGTTCGCGAGATGCGCCAGATCTGGGCACCACTCGAAGACCTGCGCTTTCACCCCCGGTGCCCACGAGGGCAGGGGAAGCTTGCGAGCTTCGAGCCGGCACTCCTCGTTGCGATGCGCAAGGCGGGCGCGATCGCCGCGATCCAGCGGATTTTCCTCGATCCGTTGACATCGACCTACACCGAGAAGCGCGTCCTCGGCCAGGCTATCGGCGCTGCATGGACCAACGGCCCGCCAGGCAAGACCATCGGCATCTGCGAGGGGTTCGAGACTGCGGCTGCCTATACGTCGCTCACGGGTATCCAGGCCTGGGCGACCATGGGCGCCAAACGCTTCCACCAGGTCAACATCCCGGCCTCAGTCGAAACCATAATCCTGCTGGCCGACAACGACGCCGAAGGCAGGCGGGCGCGCGATCGCGCATCCGAATCCTACCGACGCCCCGGCCTTGCAATCGAGACCGAATGGCCGCCGGGCCGCATGAACGACTGGGCGCAGCTCCTGAAGCGGTGAGGGGAGGGGGGTGGAGCGGGCGTGCCGCTGATCGGCACGAGCTCAGGAGATCTCCGCATGACCACAACGATTCCGCGCGCCAGCGCAATTCTCGGCGCTGCGCGCACACTTGCCGCCAAGCTGCTCCTTGCTGTCCCGATCGACCGCGCGGCTCTGAGCCAGGCCATGACCGAGAGTGCAGGCGGCAGCGACGCGGAAGGCGCCTGGGAGCAGCGCGACAGTTTCGAAGCGCTGGAAGTAGCACTCTCCCTGGCCATTCCCGAGCTGGTCGGTCGCATGGACGTCGGCGCGGCGATCAGCACGCTCGAGGCGCTGGCGCGCGAACTGCCAACCCACACGGTACGCAGCGAGGACCAGATCCAGTTCCAGCAGTTCTCGACGCCGCCGGCGCTGGCCCGTCTGGCCGTTCATCTGGCGCGGCTCTCCAGTGATGACGTGCTCTTCGAACCGAGCGCAGGCACCGGGATCATCGCTTCGCTTGCAAAGGGCGCGGTCAAGGATCTGATCCTCAACGAACTCGAGCCAACCCGCGCCAACCTGCTCGAGGCCGTGTTTCCGGGCACGAAGGTCTACCGCCACGATGGCGCTAAACTCAGCGCTCTGCTCTCCGGAACCGCGCGGCCAAGCGTTGTTCTGATGAACCCGCCGTTCTCGGTGTCGCAATCGCGTGGGCAAGATCAGAACACCGCCGCCAGGCACCTGCGGGCCGCGCTCGACCATCTGCTGCCCGGAGGCCGGATCGTTGCGATCATGCCGGACTGGTTCTCGCCCTCGGCCAGGTACGAAGAAACCTTCCGACGCACTCTTGAAGGCGCGCGGGTCGTTCTGTCGCTCCGTATGGACAAGGGCGGCTATGCCAAGCACGGCACCGGTATCGCCGTTCGCGTGCTGGTGATCGACAGGGTGCCAGGCGATATCGGCGTATCCACGATCAATCGCGGTTCGGTCGGCGAACTCTTCGCCGCGCTGCCAATCGTGCCACTCCGGGCGACGTTGCGCGACGCGACGCAGGCGGCAGCCCCCCGACCAAAGCTCAGCCTGTTCCGCTCGGTGAAGACCGGTCCAGCCCGGCCCGTGATCGTGCGGGCCGCACAGACCAACGACGTCCGCCCCGTCGCTTACGAAGTGCTGGCCGAACCTGCTGCGATGGGCGAGCAGCGCGGGGTCTATGCCGATTACCGGCCTTCACGCGTGGTGATCGCGGAAGCTGGCGAACATCCGACCCACCTCGTCGAATCCGCCGCCATGGCCTCGATCGACGCGCCGAAACCCAACTACGTGCCCTCACTGCCCGAACGCACGGTCACCGCGCGGCTGCTGTCCGCCGCCCAGCTCGAAACCGTGATTTATGCCGGTGAGGCCTGGAGCCGCGATCTCCATGGCCGCTTCAGCCACCCTGCCGGCGAAGTTGCGCTCAAGGAGGACCCCGAGGGTCAGCTCTACCGCACCGGGTTCTTCCTTGGCGATGGCACCGGGGCAGGGAAGGGGAGGCAGGCAGCAGCCTGCATTCTCGACCAGTGGCTGAAGGGCAATCGCCGTCACATCTGGATCTCGAAGAATGCGCCGCTGCTTGAGGACGCTCAGCGCGACTGGACAGCTATTGGCGGACTGCCATCGGATATCCTTGAGCTCTCGCGCTGGAAGATCGGCGAGGAGATCACCGCGCCCGAAGGCATCCTGTTCGTACCCTACGGCACACTCAGAAGCTCGCGCATCGAGGATACCCGGCTCGACCAGATCGTCCGCTGGGCTGGCGAAGATTTCGAAGGCGTGATCGTCTTCGATGAGGCCCACGAAATGGGCGGCGTTGCGGGCGGGGAAGGGGCCTTGGGCCAGAAGCAGGGCTCGCTTCAGGGCATCGCCGGGGTCCTGCTCCAGAATACTTTGCCCCGCGCCCGCGTGCTCTATGCCTCGGCGACCGGCGCCTCGGACGTCAACAACCTCGCCTATGCGGTCCGGCTTGGCCTGTGGGGGCCGGGCACGGCGTTCGCAACCCGCGAGCAGTTCATCAGCGAAATCCGCGACGGCGGGATTGCCGCGATGGAACTCGTCGCCCGTGACCTCAAGGCCTCCGGGCTCTACCTCGCCCGGGCGCTCAGCTTCGCAGGGGTAGAGTACGACATCCTGCGCCATGACCTGACCTCTGAGCAGATCGCGGTCTACGATACCTTTTGCGAGGCCTGGACGATCATTCACCAGAACCTCGAGGCCGCGCTCGAACTCACCGGCATCGTCGATGGGCTCGAGAACAAGACCCTCAACAGCGGTGCCAAGGCGGCTGCCCGCAGCCGGTTTGAGGGGACCAAGCAGCGCTTCTTCGGACAAGTCCTGCTCTCGCTGAAGCTGCCCTCGATCTACCCGGCGATCGACGAGCACCTGGGCGAGGGCGACAGCGTGGTCGTCCAACTGGTGAGCACGGCGGAATCCATCCTCAACCGGCGGCTCGATGAACTGGAGCCGGCTGAGCGTGAGGCGCTCGACATAGCCTATGACTGCAAGGAATATGTCGTCGACTATCTGACCCGGGCCTTCCCCACCCGGCAGATGGAGGAATACAAGGACGAACTCGGCGACGTGCGCTCGCGTCCGATGTGGGACGAGGCAGGCAATCCGGTCCACAACCCGCAGGCCGAGGCCGCTCGCGCGGACCTGATCGAGCATATCTGCGCCATGCCGCCGATCCCGACTGCGCTTGATGCCCTGCTCGAGCACTACGGCGTGACGGTGGTGGCCGAAGTCACCGGGCGCAGTAAACGCCTCGTCCGTGACGGATCGGGCCAGCAGCGCCTCGAAAGTCGCTCGCCCCGGACCAATCTTGCCGAGACGACTGCGTTCATGACCGGGGTCAAGCGCATCCTGGTGTTCTCGGATGCGGGCGGCACGGGCCGCAGCTATCACGCCAGTCTCGATGCCAAGAACCAGCAGCGCCGGGTCCACTTCCTGCTCGAGCCCGGATGGCGCGCGGACCGTGCGATCCAGGGGTTGGGCCGCACCCACCGCACGCACCAGGCCTGCCCGCCACTGTTTCGTCCGGTTACCACCGACTGCAAGGGCGAAGCCCGGTTCACCAGCACCATCGCGCGGCGCCTCGATGCATTGGGCGCGCTGACCCGCGGCCAGCGCCAGACCGGCGGGCAGGGGATGTTCGATGCGTCCGACAACCTCGAGAGCATCTACGCCAAGCACGCGCTCCACGACTGGTACGGCCTGCTCGCGACGGCCAAGCTCAAGAGCACGACCTTGTCCGAGTTCCAGCGGATGAGCGGGCTCGAACTCACCGATCAGGACGGGGTCCTGCGCGAGGATCTGCCGCCGATCCAGCGCTGGCTCAACCGCATCCTCGCCATGAAGATCGCCGTCCAGAACGCCATCTTCGACGAGTTCCTGACCCTTGTCGAAACCCGCGTCTCGGCAGCCAAGGAAGCCGGCACCTTCGATATCGGCGTCGAGACGGTGCCGGTCGAGGCCTGCGAGGTGCTGTCCGACACGGTGATCCGGACCGATCCTGTGACGGGCGCGACCTCGCACCTGCTTGAGCTGTCGCTGACCCAGCGGCGCAAGGTCCTCTCGCTCGAGCGCGTGCTCAAAATGGCATCCTATGAGGAACAGCCGCTGTTCCTGCGCAATGACAAGTCCGGCAAGGTCGCGCTCGCGGTTCCGGCGCCCTCGCACATGGACGAGGAAGGTCACATGATCCGCCGCTACGAACTCGTGCGGCCGCTGCGCAGCGAGTACCTCCGCGCCGACCGGCTCGACGAGTCCGCCTGGGAGCCCGTCACCAAGTCCCGGTTTAGCGCGCTGTGGGAAGAGGAATACGCCGCCGACGAGAGCCAACTGGTCACGGAGACCGTCTATCTCGCGACGGGCCTGCTCCTGCCGATCTGGGGCGCGCTTCCCAAGGAAGACCTTACGGTCAATCGCATCGTCGACAAGTCCGGCGCCTCCTGGCTCGGCCGTCATGTCCACGACCTCTACGTCGATGCGACCCTCGAGAAGCTTGGGGTTGCCCGCAAGGCGCAGACCGATCCGACCAAGATTGCTGCCGCCATTCTCGGCGGCGGGACTTGGAAGGCGCCGCATCCCCTCAATTTTACGATCCGCACAGCCCGCGTGAACGGTTCCCGAAGGATCGAGATCGTCGATGCCGAAGCCGCGCGCATTCCCGAGCTCAAGGCCAAGGGCTGCTTCACCGAGATTATCGCCTACAAGACGCGGGTGTTCGTGCCGCTGGACGGCGCCGAGGCGATCATCGTCGGCATTGCCGTCCCGGGCTGAGCCACCAGGCAAGCCAACGCTCTGCAGCTATCGGTAACCTGCCCGACCGCCTGGGATCATGTTGAGCCGTCTTGTGTCTTCCCAATGGCCGCGCACCAGCGCTGCCTCCGCTTCGTAAAGCGCCTCAACGTTGGTCGTGACGGCCATTACCTTGTGGTGGATGTATGTCACCCGTTCGGCCTCCAGTTCCTCCCGCAGCTTGCGGTGGAATAGCAAGTTGCTGCCCTTGCGCATCGCGCGTCGATGCTCGGCCCAGCGGGTCTTCCAGCTCCGCGTCGTTATGCCGACGTAGAAGTAACCATCTACGGGGTAGGAACTGCCCTCGCCGAAGATATGCTGGTAGAGGACGAACGACTTCTTTGGCCAGCCATTTGGCCTGATAAGGATGTGTGCAGGCGCCGAAAACAGGATGCTCGGTTCGGTTACGTGCGCCGATGGCATGCTTATGTCGAACCTGCGCGCCGCAGCCATGAGCGCCGGGTCGCTGACGAGGTCGAGGCGGATCACCGGTGATAGTATCAACTCGCCGGCTTGTTGAGGCTTACCGGACCTATAGTCGTCCGTGCCGATGGACACGTTCCGGTGTCCCTCGCGCATGCGCTTTTGCGGCGCGACGAACTTCAAGCCACTGCGCATCGCGACCATGTGGAAATCCGGGATAGCGTCGCCAGCGTTGATCCTAATGACGCCACCTGGCTCTCGCGCGCTGCTAAGCCAGAACTTGCCATAGTCGGTCTCGCACCAGGCGCGCAGCTGCCGTTCGACCGCTGCGCGCAGCTTGTGCATCGGGGTTGGGGTGAGATGCTCCCACCACCCCCTATCGATCGAGACCGGGCTGGCCATAGCCTATACAGCTGCTGGCTGCTCGGGAGCTTGCGCCGGCGGGGCAAGTGGAACAGGACGGGCCGCGACTGCGCCCACATGTGCGGCAGCCACTTCGCCTTCTTCCGGATCGTCCTCGCTGATGCGCATCATCATCCGGTAATGCGCTCCATGCCCTGTGCGCTCGAATACCTCTCTGAACACACGCAGGTAACCTTGCACGGCATTGTCATCGACGGCGACGTAGATATCGTCATGCGAGCTGTGCGAACCGTCGTTAATCCACGAGAATAGCGAGGCGCAAATTTGGGCGTCGCGCCCCTCAAAAAGTGCGACGATCTCGTCCTGCTTCAGCCCGCCCAGGACGGTCAGATAGTTCTCGACGATCCGGCGCATCGTGTTCTGGATTGTGAGGTTCGGTCGTTCCGGATTCCGCACCTCATCCCACAGCAGCTCGTAAGAGGTCTTGATCGGGTTGTAATCGTAGTGGGTGAGCGAGGACACGTTCTCGCGCTTCCGAACGATCCAGAAGGTCTCGAACGACCGCGCTCTGCCGCGGCGCTCTCGGTCGAAACTGACCTCCTTGTGAAAGTAGATGTTGTGCGTGAGCACGAATACCTGGCGGACGTTGCCTACATTCTCCCGCACGTCGGATACGACCTTCCGGATCAGCGCACTGACCACGAACAGTACGTCGGCGTCTAGGCTCGAGACGGGATCGTCGAATACCACAATCTTCTCGACTGCGGTGCCTGTGGTCGACGTGCTGCCAGCTAGTTGATGATAGAAGTAGAGGAAGGTGATGAAAGAACGCTCACCTTCGCTCAATGAGTGCGCAGCCTCGCTCCCGTCCAGTCGCACGATGCGATACATGTCGCTGCGCTCACCAGCTACCTCAAGGCGGAAGTTCGAGAAGCCATATTGGCTGAGGATCCGATTGATGGAATCGACTGTCGGGCGGACACTGGTGATCGTCTGCTCAATCGCGGAGAGCTGACGTTTCAGGTCCGCTCGGCGCGTGGTTTTGTCGGCGATACTGCCACGCATTCCGTCGATCGCGCGCTGAAGATTGCGGGCCGTGGTCTCGTAGGTGTCGAGATCCGTGCGTCGTTCCTCGACGACGAACCTCCAGATCTGCGCGGTCAGCGCCGACTTTGCGCTCGCGAGGTTGCGGATAGTGGCGTTGTACTGCTCGGTCGCCTCATTGGCGGCCGTGACCAGAGCGGTGATCGCAGCCGTCAGCTCCGTCGTAGCGTCGAGCTCGATCACACCACTCGGCTCCTTCCGTTTCGCCGTGATGCGTTCGATGTTGAGTTCGAAAGCAGTCTTTAGCGCCGCGGAGCGTTCGCCGAGGACCGCCGCATCCACAAACCGATGTGGCGCCGCAACGAGGGCGTCGATGCGGGCGACGACGGCATTAACGGCCTGCTCGTATGACTCCGCGAGAAGGTCGATCGAGGCGAGATCAGCCTCATACTGCTTATCGAAAAACGCGTTGAGATCATCAAGCAATCCGGCAGGCGTCGGCTGCTGGCAAAATGGGCATGGGCCATCGGCCTCGGTTAGATATCCGACGCCCTGCTTGACCCAATCGCTGTTGCCAAGGCGGCCGATGAGAGCGGCCACGACCACGTCGTCACGGCCCACAATGCTGCGGGTGAGGATCGGGGAAGCCTCCAGACCCGCGAAGCGATCAAAGGAAATCGGGGCGATAGTAATCTCCGCCGTCGCGGCATCCTGGAAGACGGTCGCCGCCTCTGCCACCAGGGCGTCCAGCGTCTTCAACTCAGAAGTGTTGCCGTCTGCCTCGACCAGCAGCTTTGTGCAGAAGTCGCCCTTCTTGCCACGGAAGCCGGTGAAGGCGTCCATGAACGCGTCCTTGTGTTCGACCTGCGACTTCCAGCACGCCTCGATCAGTGCCGTGCGCGCCGCCGCGAGTTCGCTTTCGCGGCCGCCTGTGCCGTCCTCTCCGACCAGATTCCGGCGCAGGTTGACCATGTCGTTATCAAGGTCAGCGATCTCGCTCGTAAGGCGCTCGATCTCGGCGGCCGCCCGGGTCGAATCCTCGCCGAGCGTAAAGATTCCCTGCATCTGGTCACCGAAGCTGGCATCAGCGAAATCTCGGTTGAAGACCAGCGTCGCAAGCTCGCGTCCGTCGCGCCAACTAACGGTGTAGCCCGCGCAGATCGACGAGTCGTGGATCGCGCGCGAGATCGTCGTCTTGCCGCAGCCGTTGTGGCCGAACAGATAGTTGACCCTCTTCAGGTCTGTCAGCCTCTCGCCGCCAGCTGGATAGGTCGCCTCGCCGGCGATCTCGATTTCGATGATCAAGCGATTCCCCCTAATACTACTCCGTCCGCGAGATTATCTCGAGACCAGCACAAAATTGACGTAGAACCGTCACCAGTTCCATTTCGTGGCCGAATATCAGCACGAACAACCTAATCTAGCAAACATCAGCGGCTTAGTCTTCACGTGGGGAAGTGGACACTATGGAGTTTTTTCCGAGGCCCTTAGCTCGCACTAATGCGGCTGCAAAACCTCAGATCACAGCCGGTAGGCTGCACGCAGCCTTGCGGCGACGCCCTCTCGCGTCATGTTCACCTTGAATTGTCTGGGGTCGAAGTCGTCTTCGATCGCCGCCTTCTCGACAAAGGCGAGCATATCTTCCGCGACGGCTGGGGGCAGGGCATATCGAGCCTCCTGGCTCAACAACTGCAGAAGCCGCGCGACGTCGTTGCGGTGCTTGCGGATGTTCCTTTCATCGACTTGGCCCCCTTCCGCGCGTTGGCGGGTAAGGTCGAGCCATGCCCGGGCCTTGAACGGAATGATCGCTGCCTCATCAAGAACCGGGATGCCGCCGGCTTCGCGCACCATCGACTTGAGAAACTCATAGTAGCTCTCGTCGAGGAGGATGGCGGATAGGCTGGCCGCGGCCTCATCGATGGGGAGCGGCGTCAGGTGGGCGTCGTCGCCCAGTTTCAGGCCTTCGGGCGCGCGCGAGAAGAGCTCGAGCATGGCGGGATATCCTTCAGCCTTCGGCTTCTGGAAGCGATAAAGGACCTTCGCGCCTTCGCTGCTCTGCCTGATTTCGTAGTCGCCCTCCTCGACAAAAGCCCAGAAGCGTGCCGCAAAAGCACTGTCCAGTGCTTCGACCACCAGGACGATATCGAGATCCTTGGTGGCGCGAAAGTCGAGCCCAACTTCGTCCATGATCAATTCGCAGGCGGCCCCGCCGATCAGCACATATTGGTGCTCGTGGCCCGCAAAATGCGCCCGAAAGCGGTCGACCCCGATCACCATGCAAATGTCTCCAACAGTTCTTCTGCCGCTTGCGCAACGCGTTCGTCCGGGCTGCCTCGGACGCTGAGGTACAGCGAGAGGCGATCGACAACGCCATTGCTGGCGAGAACTCGGGGATCGTAGGTCCATGTCTGGACCTCGACGCGCACGTCATCGAAGGCGGTGGCAGGCCGCAAGGACTGTGCCGCCTGCAGATTCTTCCAACTGGCAGCCAGAATGGCCCTTGTCTCGAGGCGCGGCGGAGCCAGCATGGTGTAGCGAGCAAGCGCGGTTGTCCCAGCAAGGGGGCCGATCACTTCACCATCCAGGGCGCAGACCTCCCGAACCTTGCGCACCGGCGACTGGAGCTGTGCCTGCACAGTGTCCCAAAGCTCCCGGCCGCGCCTAGCCATGTGCAGACGGCGCTGCCGACCGACATGGTGTGCCTTCGCCAATTGGAGCGCCTCGAGCTCATCCAGAGTGCGGCTGATGCTCATGATCGAGACATGCAGCTCGTCCGCAAGTTCGGTGAGGTTTAGGCCATCCAAGGTGCGGCCCTGCATGACCGCCAGCAGGAGGAATTGCGTCGTTGGGCTGATCTGCTCGGCGTGAACGAGCGCGAAAGCAGGCGCGCGCTCGCGCAGGTCGAGGAACACTTCGGGGACATAGAGCTGCGCGCCAGGTGCGATGAAGCCGATCTTGCGCTCCATCATCTGGCGGCGGATCGCGCCCGGCACGCGGCCCAGCAGCAGGAGCACCAGGTCGGCCCCGAGTTGGTGGCGAACCATCTCTCGATGCTTCAGGTACTGCGCCGTTGCGCCAGATCCGGGCGGCAGGTTTTCTCTGATGGCCATGAGCAGCAACGCGCGGCCGTCCAGCGAGCCTTGCCAAATCGCGTAGCGATCGAGGATGAAGTGCGGCAGATTGGTGGGTGCTGCGGGCACGAGGGCAAGCCGCTGTCCGAACGCGTCCTCGACGTACGCTTCGGCAGCTTCCGCGAGCGCTTCCAACCGCGCCTCAGGAACCCTTTCTAACACCACTCGTCTTATTTAACATCACTAATGTTAAATGTCCATTATGATGTTAGATGGGTTGCAGATGGTGCCCATGCTGCCTCTCCGTGAGGCATAAATTCAGCATTTATGCCTCACGAAACCGAGCAAGTCGTTTTGGCATGCGCGGCATGTGCCCGGGAATTCGGGCAATCCTGAAACCGTGAGGGGAGGGGGGCTGGAAGGGGTGAGCCGAAGGGCTCGGCCAAATCCGGCCTTCAGGAGCACTCCCATGAACGACATCGAGTTGATCCCGCTCGGCAAGCTACGCCTGTCCGAAGCCAACGTCCGCAAAAACGACAGCAACCTCTTCATCGAGGAACTGGCCGCCAATATCGAGGCCAAGGGCCTCCTCCAGAACCTGATCGTGGTGCCCGCCAAGAAGCGGGGCATGTTCGACGTAACCGCGGGCGGCCGCCGCCTGCGCGCCCTCAACTTTCTGCTCGGCGCGGGCAAGCTCCCCAAGGATCACCCCGTCGCCTGCCGCGTCCTCGACATCGATGCCGCCGAGCAGTCCGAACTCTCGCTGATCGAGAACGTCATCCGGCTCGACATGACGCCGACCGATGAAATCCGTGCGTACAAGCATTTCGTCAACGAGGGCAGCGACCTCGACGCGATCGCCAAGCGGTTCGGGCGCACCCGCCGCTTCATCGAAGGCCGCCTGCGGCTTGCAGACCTTGCCGATCCGATCTTCGCCGCGCTCGAGGAGGGTAAGATCACCCTCGACGTCGCCAAGGCCTATGCGACGACGCCCAACCATGATCGCCAGATGATGGTCTGGAACGAGCTGTCGAACAGCTGGCAGGGCAACAATCCGGATTCCATCCGCCGCATGGTGACGCACAGCGCCATCCGCTCGTCCTCGCCGATGGCCAAGCTCGCCAGCGAGGCCGAATACCTCGCCGCCGGCGGCAAGATCGAACGCGACCTTTTCACCGAGGACGGCGGCGAGACCTGGATCGATGCCGAGATCGCCCAGCGCATTGCCGGTGAAAAGCTCCAGGCCTTCGCGGCCGCGGTCGCCGAAACCTCCGGCTATGCTTGGGTGCGCCCGATCCTTGAGACGCGCGTCACTTACAACGCGACCGAAGATCTGCACCAGGTCCATCTCGAACCGGCACCGCTCACCGACGAGGAACAGGTCGAGGCCGACAAGCTGCTCGAGACGATCTCGGCGCTGGAAGCCGAAAGCGAGACGCTCGACGAGGACGACGAGGCCGCCGCCGCCGAGTTCCAGACCCGCTGGGATGCCGCAAGCAGCGCCTACGATGCGCTCCACGACAAGCCCCCGGTGATCCCCGAGGAGATGAAGGCCAACGTCGGCTGCTTCGTGATCATCGGCGCCGATGGCCTGCCCACGGTTGCCAGCGGCCTCTACAGCGACAAGCCTCTCGAGCGCCGCAAGGCACGCGGGGGCGACGCCGCCGAGGGTGCCAGCGGAGCGGCAGGGGAGGGCGGTAGCGCCTCGTCCGCGCCCAAGCCGCTCTCGCAGAAGCTGGTCGAGGAACTCGCGGTCCAGCGCCGCGATATTCTCGCGATCAACCTCGCCTCGAACCCGGCGATCGCGCTCGACTACCTGATCTTCGCTATCGCCGACTCCCGCGCGCTCTACAGTGCGCAGGCGCTCGGAACGACGCTCCGCGCACCGTCGCCCTCGCTCTACCTCGCCAACTACCCCGAAAGCCCGGCGCACACGCTGATGGCCGATATGCGCGAGACGCTCGACCTGTCGTGGACCGAGCACCGCCGCACCGTCGACCGGTTCTCGGCGTTCAGCGCGCTCGACGACGATGCCAAGGCAAGCTGGCTCGCCTGGTGCATGGCAAAGACGCTGGAGGCCAGCATGGGCATCGACAAGAAGACTGGGCAGTCCGGCCCTGAACCGATCGACCTCCACGATCATCTCGCGGCGCTGATGGGGATCAACGTCGCCAGCCACTGGCGGCCGACCTCGGCCAACTACTTCGACCGCGTCAGCAAGCAGGCGCTGCTCGCCCATGTCAGCGAAGTCGGCGGCCCAACCATGGCGGCGAGCTTCATGGGCTCGAAGAAAGGCGACCTCTCGGCTTCCTGCGAGAAGCTGTTCGCCGGCGAGACCATCGTCGCCCCCGAGGTGAAGGAAGCCGCCCTCGCGTGGGTGCCCGAGGCCATGCGGTTCCGGGTGCTCGCCGCGAGCGCGCCCGATGAGGAAGCGCCGGTCGAGCACGAACCGGACAGCGATGCGGGCGACCTCGAACCTGCCGAGGAGCACGACATCGAAGTCGGCGAGACCGTCGACGCCTGAGCCAGCCTTGCCGGCACGCTGCCCCGCGCATCCCTTGCGCCCGGCGGCAGCGTGCCGGTCCATCCAGGAACCACCCCCATGACCATGATCACCAAGCTGCGCGCCCGGGTCTCTCCGCACGCGATCTCGAAGGTTACCCGGATCTTCAACGGGACCCTCGACGACATCTTCAACGAGCTCTTCCAGAATGCCCGCCGCGCGGGAGCAACGCGCGTCACTGTCACCGCCGAGCATATGGAGGACGCCTGCCTCATCACGGTGAGCGATGACGGCGGCGGGATCGCCGATCCGGTTGACCTCCTTTCACTCGGCCAGTCCGACTGGTCCGACGAATGCCGCACCCGCGAGGACCCGGCGGGCATGGGCTTCTTCAGCCTCGCGGGCCTCGACACAGTGGTCAGTTCGCGGAGCGCTGACGGCGCGTTCTCGCTCGCGATCACGGGGGATGCCTGGACCGGCGAGGCCGACATCGATGTGCTCCCGTGGGATGGAGCGCCCGGCACGGCCATCGCTTTCCGGTTCGATCCGCAGCCCGATGGCAAGCTCGAACGCTGCGTCGAGGCAGCCGCCCGGTTCCTGCCGATCCCGGTCAGCTACAATGGCAAGGATCTCGCGCGGGCCGATTTCCTCGCCGATGCGCACAAGGTCATCGAGCGGGACGGCTTCCGCATCGGCGTGTTCCGTGACCGGCATTCACCGCATATCGCGACGCTCAATTTCCATGGGCTTACCCTCAAACACGCCTTTCCGGTCGTGAAGGAAGTCCACCATACCCAATGGTCCGTGCAGGTCGACGTCATCGACGCGCCCGATCTCGTCCTGGTGCTGCCCGCCCGCAAGGAAATCTACCGCAATGCCGCGCTCGACCGGCTCGTGGCACTCTGCCGCGAGGCGATCTTCTCGGTCATCCGGGAGGAACCGCTCCACCGCTTGAGCTTCGAGAACTGGATCGAAGCGAGCTTGTATCACGACGACTTCCCGCAGGCGGCCCGGCAATTGCCGCTGTGGTACCCGACGCTTGCCCGCGACAGCTACCGCGAGGTGCCGCGCTTTGCCGACCTCGAGCCGGGCGCGGCGATCTATGACGACACCGACTCCTTCGACGCGGTCACCTTTGGCCGCGCCTTGCGCCGCTCGAACGGCGGCGAGATGCACCGCCTCGGCGGCCCCGATCCGCGCGCCTTCTACGAGCCGATCACCAATTTCATCGGCTACCCCTGGTACGATTTCCTACCGGCCTTCGTGCGCACCGGCGAATGCTTCACCTTCGATGACGGAAAGCGCACCGATGAAGAGGGTGCCGTCACCCTGCGCCCCGACGCGATCACGATCGAACTCACCGATCAGCACGACCGGCGGCTCGATCTCGAGACCGACTTTGCGATTCTGGAAGATGCCGACTCCTGGGGCGATCCGGACTGTGCGCGCATTGCGCTGACCCGGACCACCGCGCTTGATCCGGCTGATCTCACCGACCTCATCATTGATGCGGTGTTCTCGCCGTCCGACGATTCCGATGCCGACAGCTACGACACCCAGGAGACCCGTTTCCGCCACGATGCGGCGGTGCGCGCCCATGCCATCCTCGAAGGCGAGGACGCGGCGATCCTTGCCGGCATCCGCATGGCCTTCGCTGACCGGGTCGCCTGGCGCATCCCGCACGGGCGCACGCTGCGCCTCTCCTGGTCGAGCGCGGCCTCTAACCTCACCCTCGATCCCGCCCAGGAGGGCCCGGCCCAATGACCCGTCATCCCAAACCCGACGTCGCGCAGGTCATCACCGACCTGATCCTCGAGAAGATCGCCGCCGGCACCGCACCGTGGCTCAAACCCTGGACCTCGACCAGCAGGCGCCCGCTCCGCCATAACGGTGTCCCTTATTCGGGGATCAACACGTTCTTTTTATGGGCGGTGGCCGAGAGCCGGGGCTACGCCAGCCCCTACTGGATGACCTTCAGGCAGGCGCTCGAACTCGGCGCCCATGTCCGCAAGGGCGAGAGCGGCTCGTTCAGCGTGTTCTACAGATCGGCGCGCAAGACCGACACCGATCGCGAGACCGGTGAGACCACGGAGAAGACGATCCGCTTCATGAAGTGGAACCACGTCTTCAACGCCTCGCAGATCGAGGGGCTGCCGGCGCACTACTACCCCGAACCGCCCGATCCCAAGGTGATCAACGAGCTCTCGGCCGGTGTGCAGGCCTTCCTCGACGCGATCCCGATCCGTGTCGTCCACGGCGGCGACAGCGCGCATTATGCGCCCAGCACCGACACAGTCACCTTGCCGTCGCCGGGCGCGTTCCATTCGATCGAGGCGTATTTCTCGACCCGCTGTCACGAGCTCGGCCACGCCACGGGGTCGGCGAAGCGGCTCAATCGCCAGTTCGGCAAGCGCTTCGGGGACGATGCATACGCTTTCGAGGAAATCGTCGCGTCGCTCTGCCAGGCCACCCTCTGCGCCGAATACGGTCTCCCCAATGAGCTTCACGACAGCCACGCCTCCTATATCCACCACTGGATGAAGTTATGCTCACCTCGCCATAACTCGAGTAATCGCGAGGTATCGA
>CAZQEH010000062.1:0-20495 GCA_964592205.1 uncultured Novosphingobium sp. | reverse complement strand
CGCGCGGGCGCCAGGGTCGGCGCTGGCGGGGAGTTGGGTGGAGAGCGGCAGGCTCGGTGTGGGCGTGACCGGCTGACCGGTCCCATAGGCGCGCTCGGCCGGGCGGATCGCGAGCGAGGGGAAGCGCGAGCGCTCTGCGTTGCAGGCGTTGAGCGCCAGCAAGGCGATGATCGGCGCGGCAAGACGGATGGACAGGATAGCCATGCCCGGGCCATAGAAGCTTTTGCCGGGGCGGGGAAGCAGGGCTTGAAGCGTGTCGCGCTCGCAATTCGCCGGCCAGCGGCGTTGACATGACGCCGCCGTTCGATTAACCGCGCCACTCTTTCCGGGCCTCCGCAATCGTGCGGGGATTCGGCCATGCCGGTTGATGGCTGCGATTCGCAGCTCATCGGGCGGCCAGACACTTGAAACGGATAGCAGGAACCATGTTCGCAATCGTGCGCACGGGCGGCAAGCAGTACCGGGTTGCCGCCGGAGACAAGATCGCGGTCGAGAAGCTGGCGGGTGAAGCCGGCGAAACGATCACGCTGACCGACGTCCTCCTCGCGGGGAACGAAGGCGTGCTCGCGGATGCCAAGGGCGTGACCGTGTCGGCCGAGATCATCGCGCAGGCGAAGTCTGAGAAGGTGGTCGTGTTCAAGAAGCGCCGTCGGCACAACTATCGCCGCAAGAACGGCCACCGCCAGCAGATGACCCTGCTGCGCATCCTCAGCGTCGCCTGATCGCGGCCCTTCGGCAAGAATTCGGAGTAATCTGATATGGCACACAAGAAAGCAGGCGGCTCTTCGCGCAACGGTCGCGATTCGGCTGGCCGCCGCCTCGGCGTCAAGAAGTTCGGCGATCAGCATGTGATCGGCGGCAACATCATCATTCGCCAGCGCGGCACCAAGGTGTACCCGGGCGCCAATGTCGGCATTGGCAAGGATCACACCCTCTTCGCGCTCGCCGAAGGCCGCGTGCGTTTCCATTCGGGCAAGCTTGGTCGCAAGTACGTCTCGGTGGATATGGTGGCCGAGGCCGCAGAGTAACCGGATGGTCAGATCGGGCCATCCGTGACGGATGGCCCCCGCCGACACCAAGGTGTCGGCTCAGCGAGGGAGAGGGGCCAACCCGTCTCCCTTTTTTGTGCCTCCCTCACCTCCGGAACTCCCTGCCGCAAAATGCGCGCGGAGAGTTCCAGATCGCAATATGCCTGTCATTTCCTTTGGTTAGCAGCCGAGGCAATCGAGGGGCGGATGAGGAGACAAGGCATGTTCATTCGCAGTGAAAGGCTGTTCCTGCGCCCCGCCTGGCCTGAGGACTGGGCCGAGCTGCACGCGGCAATCGACGACGCGGGCGTTGTGCGCAATCTGGCCCGCGCACCCTGGCCCTACCGGACTGATGATGCACGCTGGTTCGTGAATCAGCCGCAGGATCCGCGCCATCCCGATTTTCTGGTGACGCTGCCTGGCGCCGATGGCGCGCAGTTCATCGGCTGCGCGGGCATCGCGCCGGGCGAGCAGGGTGCGGTCGAGCTCGGCTACTGGATCGCGCGCGATCATTGGGGCCGCGGCTATGCGACCGAGGCCGCGCGCGCCGTGCTCAGCGTGGCGCGCGCGCTCGGCCATGGCCGGATCGAGGCCAGCCACTTCCTCGACAATCCGGCATCGGGCCGGGTGCTGCGCAAGCTGGGCTTCGTGCCCACCGGCGAACACCGCCCGCGCCGCAGTGAAGGGCGCGGCACCGTGGTGACGAGCGTCGTCTACCAGATCCACCTCGGCGAGTCGGGAAATGGCGATGGTGGGGGGGACGATCAGGAGGCGATGCGACACGCGGCGTGAACGTCGCGTCCCTCTTGCCCCGGGGGCGCCGGAGCTCTAGGCGTTAAGGCCATGGCGCGCGGGCGTAACGGCGCGCTGCAAGGGGGAAATCGGCTCGCACAATGTCAGTTCGCAAGCGTCTCAGTCCTGAAGAAAGCCGTATCGCCGCACTCGAAGCCGCACGGGCCCTGCTGATCGAGGCAGGCCCGCAAGCTGTCACGCTCAAGGCCGTTGCGGGGCGGATCGGCCGCACCCATGCCAATCTGCTGCACCACTTCGGCTCGGCTTCCGGCCTGCAGAAGGAACTCGCGCGCCATCTCGCCGAGACGATCTGCGTGGGCATCCGCGAAGCGGTGATCGCCAGTCGCTCGGGGATCGGCTCCCCGCGCGATGTGGTGGGCCTGACATTCGACGCTTTCGACCGCGAGGGCGCCGGCGCGCTCGCTTCGTGGATGCTGCTCACCGGCAATGAGGATGCGCTCGATCCGATCGTCGATGTGATTCACGATCTGGTGGTGGAGCTCAACGAGTTCGGCTCGGACACCATGCGCGGCACCACCCTGACGCTGGTGCTGATGGCGCTCGGCGATGCGCAGATGGGCGGGCCGCTGAGCCAGGCGCTCGAGCTGCCGCGCACGGCGGCGCGCGATTATGCGGCAGCCATGCTCGAAAAGGCGACCGCCGAAAACGGCAAGATCACGCAGGCGGGCTGAGGTCCATCCACGCCGGCGCGAGGTTTGCGGCAATATCCTCGACCCGGCGATGATCGACGGCGAGCCCCAGCTCCGGATAAGCCGCGCGCTGGCGGTTGGGATCGGATTGGTCCAGCGGCACGACCACCAGCCGCCGGTTCACTTTCTGCCGCCAGTTCATCCGCGCGGTGTTTTCCTGCCCGACATAGCAGCCCTTGGTGAAGCTCACGCCGCCAAGGTCTGCCGCATTGGTTTCCAGCCACAACGTCTGTTCGCTGCCAAGTTCGGCAAGACCTTCGGTGACGCCAAGCGCAAGGCGGTGCGCGCGCCACACCGCATCGGCGGCGGTGTCATCAGCGCTGACCGGGGCGATCCAGCGGTGGCCGAGTTCGGGGAGGCGCGGATCGGTCGGCTCGCCCTCGGCCCGCCAGTAGACGCCGAACGACGGATCCTCGGCAATGCCGATGCGGCGGCGCAAGCGGTAGAGCGAAAGGCGCTTGATCAGCGCGGGGGCGGCGGCGGTTTCGCAATCGAGCAGCAGGTCTGCTTCTTCGCCCCAGACGATGAAATCGAACAGCGCCTTGCCCTGCGGGCTCAACAGCCCGGCCCAGACCGGCAGCGGCCCCTTCATGTCGCTCGTCACCAGGCCCTGCAGGAAGGCCGCGACGTCTTCGCCCGGATCGAGAGGGGAAAGCCGCACCAAGGTGCGGTTCGTCAGACGGGGTGCGCTCATGCGTGACAGATAGGCATGCTCCGGCCTAAGGGGAAGGGCATGAGCACGCCCGATACGATCACCATCCGCCGCCCCGATGATTGGCACGTCCACTTGCGCGATGGCGCGCTGCTCGCGGGCGTTGCCCCGCACACCGCACGCCAGTTCGCGCGGGCGATCGTGATGCCCAACCTTTCCCCGCCGATGACCGATGCGGCGGGCGTTTCGGCCTACCGTGAGCGGATCGTGGCGGCGCTTCCGGCGGGCACGGACTTCACCCCACTGATGACGCTCTACCTTACCGACCACACCGACCCGGACGAAGTCGAGCGCGGCCACAGTGCAGGTGTGTTCGTCGCGGCCAAGCTCTATCCCGCCCACGCGACAACGGGTTCGGCGCATGGCGTGACCGATGTGGCCAACATCATGCCCGTCCTCGCGCGGATGGAGAAGATCGGCATGCCGCTCCTCATCCACGGCGAGGTGACCGACAGCCATGTCGATATTTTCGACCGCGAGGCGGTGTTCATCGAGCGGACGCTGATTCCGCTGGTGAAGGCGCTGCCTGCCTTGCGCGTCGTGTTCGAGCATGTCACCACCAGCGAGGCGGTCCAGTTCGTCGAGAGCGCGGGGGAGAATCTCGCCGCGACGATCACCCCGCAGCACCTCCATATCAACCGCAACGCCATGCTCGTTGGCGGCATCCGCCCCCATGCCTATTGCCTGCCCGTCGCCAAGCGCGAGCATCACCGGCTGGCGCTGCGGAAAGCGGCGACCTCGGGCAGCACCCAGTTCTTCCTCGGCACTGACAGCGCGCCGCATGCCAAGCATCTCAAGGAAGCGGCCTGCGGCTGCGCGGGCATCTTCAATGCGCCGTTTGCGCTCGAAAGCTACATCAAGGTGTTCGAGGAAGAAGGCGCGCTGGACAACTTCGAGGCCTTTGCCAGCGAACATGGGCCGCGCTTCTACCGGCTCCCGCTCAACGAAGGCACGGTGACGCTCGAACGCGCATCTGTGACCGTGCCGGACGCAATCGACGTTGGCCAAATCGACGGGGCAGAGACCATGGTCGTCCCGTTCCACGCCGGCGAGACGCTAGGCTGGCGCTTTCGCGTGTGAGTTGAGTCGTGTCCGGCGAACCATGTCCCAGGTGAACAGGCCGAGCGCGATCCAGATCAGCAGGAAGCAGCCCGTACGTGCGGCGTCGAGCGGCTCGCCATAGACGAAGTGGCCGAGCAGAAAGCCGATGCTGGGCGTGATGAACTGGGCAAAACCCATCGCTGAAAGCGTCAGCCGCCGCGCGGCATAGCCGAACAGCAGCAGCGGGATCGCGGTGAACAGGCCGCCGATCATCAGCAGGCCCGTGGTCTGCCAGCTGATCGCGATGCTCGATCCGCCGCCGGCCACGGCATACCAGCCCACCACGGCGAAGGCAGGAACAAGGCATACCCCCGTCTCAATCGTCACGCCCTCGAGCGCGCCGACCGGCGTGACCTTGCGGACAAAGCCGTAGAGCGCATACGTTACGCCAAGCGCGAGGGAGACGAGCAGCATGTCAAGCTCGCCGAACGCGAGGAGCGCGATGCCCGTGGCGGCAAGCACGACCGCGCTCCACTGTGTCTTGCTCAGTTTCTCGTGGAGGAAAACCGTGCCGATCAGCACGTTGATCAGCGGCATGATGTAGTAGCCGAGGCTGGTTGCCAGCACGTGGCCAGTGACGACGGCGATGAAGAAGATCAGCGAATTGGTGCAAGTGAGCAGCGCGCTCGTCATCAGGCGCAGCACCACGGCGCGCTCCCGCAGCGCCGCGGCCAGCGCCGCGCTCTGGCGCTGCAGGGCGACGATGCCAAAGCAGATCGGCATGCTCCAGATGATCCGCCATGCGAGCAGTTCGGGCGCGGGCATGGTGCCAAGCAGCTTGAAGTAGATCGGCATGATGCCCCAGAACGCGTAAGTCGCGATGGCGGCGATGGCACCGTTGTGGCGGGCAGTGGCGGACGTCATGCCGCGCGCCATGGCAGGGCTTGCCTGCCCGACCAAGCACCAAAATGGCATGGCGCGGGTCAGATCGTTGACGCGGACTTAACCATGCACGGTGCAAGGAAGCGGCTGATGTCGTGTCGCCCTGCCTTTCGTCCGCTGCTCATGGCCGTGCTGCTGGCTGGTCTTGCCGGGTGCGCGGCAGAAGACCGGCGCACGCGCGGCGCGGAGGAAGGCCCCGTACACGATCCGGTGATGACGGCGGCGATCGAGGGGCAACTGCTGGTCGATCCCGATCTTTCGCAGGCCAACAATCGCAATATGGCCGCAGTGCCCGCTGGGCCCGCCGATCCGGCGCTGCCACTGCCCGATCCGAAAAACTAGCTGTCGCGCAGGCCCACGCCGATCGTGGCGCGCGGTTGTTCCATCTCGGCGGACGAGACCGGGTAGGCGCACGAATCGGCGGCATAATAGCCGCTCGGGCGATGGTTGCCCGATAGCCCGACGCCGCCGAACGGCGCGGCTGCCGTCTCGCCGATGGTCGGGCGGTTCCAGTTGACCACGCCCGCCCGGATATTGGCCCAGAAGCGGTTGTAGTCCTGCGGCGTGCCGCCGATCAGCGCGGCGACAAGGCCGAAGCGGGTATTGTTGGCCTCGGCAATCGCTTCGTCGAAATCATCGACCGCCACGACCTGCAGCAGCGGGCCGAACAGTTCGACATCAGGCCGCTCTTCGATCCTGGTCACGTCGATGATCGCGGGGCTGACGAAGGGCAGGTCCTCGCGCAGGCGGGCCATGTGCTTGATCGCGCGGCCGCCGTTGGAAAGCAGGTAGACGAAGCTTTCGGTCAGGCCGTCAGCGGCGGCATTGTCGATCACCGGGCCCATGAACGGGGTCGGCGTATCGAACGATGCGCCAACGATAAGCCGCTCGGTGAGGCGGCGGACTTCGGAGATGACGGCATCGTACATCGTCGATTTGACGATCAGTCGCCGCGCCGAGGAACAGCGCTGCCCGGTGCTGGCGAAGGCCGATTGCACCACGATGGCGGCGGCATCGACGATCTTGGGCGTGTCCCACACCACCACCGGATTGTTGCCGCCGAGTTCGAGCGCGATGAGCTTGCCCGGATTGGACGCGAGCTTGCGGTTGATCGAGACACCGGCATGCGCCGAGCCGGTAAAGAGCACACCGTCGACCGCGTCGTGCACCGCGAGCGCCTGGCCCTGCTCGGGCCCGCCGAACAGGACTTGCACGACGGCTGCCGAAATCCCGGCACGGTGGAAGCAGCGGGCGAGGAGTTCGCCGGTTGCCGGCGCCTTCTCGGATGGCTTGAACACCACGACATTGCCGGCAATCAGCGCGGGCACGATCTGCGCAGCGGGCATCAGCGCGGGCATGTTGTAGGGGCTGATCACCGCGAGCACGCCGTGGGGCTTGTGGCGCACGGCGGAAGTGCCGTTGAGCGCGCTGTCGAGCTTGCGCTGCGCGGTGCGTTCGGCATAGGCGCGCACCGAAGCTTCCACCTTGTCGATCACGCTGTCGACTTCGCCGCGCGCTTCCCACAGCGGCTTGCCCGTTTCGCGGGCGATCAGGTCGGCGAGCTTTTCGGCTTCCTTGCGCACTTCGTTGGCGAAGCGGCGCAGCAATTCGATGCGGGTGGAAAGCGGCTGCGCGGCCCAGACCGGCCAGGCGCGGCGCGCGCGTGACACCACGTCTTCGGCGTCGCCGATCCGGCCGCGCCACAGTTCCGAACCGGTCGCAGGTTCGAACGAGACGAGTTCGCCGGTGGACACGGGTGCGCGGGGCCTTCCTCTACCTTGCCTCTGGAGCGGCGCGGGGCCGCTAGCGTGTGCGGCCTATGGCACGCCAGTGGTAACCAAACAAGAAACCCCGCCGCGCGAGAACCTTGAATTCAAACGTGTCCGGCCGGGCGCGGCGGCGCGCCGTGCGCCTCACCCATGCGACGCAGAGCGGCGATCTTGGCCTCGAGCAGCGACCAGTCGTCGCTCTCCGCAATCGGCGCCCAGATCGCCTCGACTTCCTCGATCAGCATGGATTGCGGGGCGGTATCGTCCCAATAGGGGTGCGCGTTTGCTACCGGTTCGTAGGCGGCCAGCGCCTCGCCCAGCGCGCCCTGTGCGTCTCGCCCGCCGCAGTGGCGGAAAAAGAACGCGTCCGGCCCTTCGCCGCTTTCTGCCATAGCCGCCTCACCCAGGCCAATCAGCGCGGTATCCGCTTCGATCCCCTGCGACACTACGCCCAGTCGCCAGCACCAGCGGCGGGCCATCGCGGCATGGTAGTGGTCCTCGAAGGTATTGAGCGCGGCGATCAGCGGCGGCGCTTCCTCCAGCGTGCGCAGCGCGACGGCGAGCTGCCCGCAGTTCCAGTGGATCGCCTGCACCTGCCGGCCGAAGGCATAGAGCCCGCTGCTGTCGAAATAGGCGGCGGTGAAGGCGGGATCCCAGCGCGGCAGCCAGCGCCATGGGCCGTAATCGAAGCTCTCGCCGGTCACGTTCATGTTGTCGGTGTTGAGCACGCCGTGGACGAACCCGGCGACGATGTAGCTGGCTGCCATATCGGCCATGCGCTCGACCACCTGATGGAGCAGCCGAGCGGCCGGGCTCGCGCCTTCCGGCCCGGCTGGCCCGGGGAAGTTGCCGAGGCAATAGCCGACCAGCGCGGCCATGTTGTCCGCCTCGCCCAGCGCCGCAAGCCGCTGGAACGTGCCCATGCGGATGTGGCCGTGGCTGAGGCGCACCATCACCGCCGAACGCGTTGGCGAAGGCTCGTCGCCGCGCCACAGCGCTTCGCCCGTTTCGATCACCGAGAAGGTGCGGCTGGTGTTGACGCCGAGCGCGCCGAGCATCTCGGTCGCGAGGATCTCGCGCATCGCGCCCTTCAGGGTAAGGCGGCCGTCGCCCTGGCGGCTCCACGGCGTCTGTCCCGAACCCTTGGTGCCAAGGTCCATTAGCCGCCCATGGCCATCCAGCAACTGCGCATAGAGGAATCCGCGCCCGTCGCCGAGATCGGGGTTGTAGGTCTGGAACTGGTGGCCGTGATAGCGCAGCGCCAGCGGCAGGGGCAGGTTATCCGGCAGCGGGGCGAAGCGGCCCAGATGGCTGATCCATTCCGCATCGGTCAGCGCGGCGAGCCCCACTTCGGCCGCGGCGCGCTGGTTGCGGAAGCGCAGCTTCGTATCGGGGAAGTCCGCCGGGGCGACCGGATCGCCGATCCACGCGGCAAGATCGAGAATGCGGGGAGCCGATCGATAGGGGCTTGGGCGGTAGATCGCGTCTTGCGGGCTTGGCTGCATCGCGCGATAGTGGAGGGCAAGCGGGCGGCGTGCAAGCGCGCGCCTGTTGTTTTTGCGCGGAGTTCAGGCAGTCAACGAGATGGCAGAGGCGCTGAAAAGCGGCGAAAAGCGCTGGGAAGATCGCAGCTGGACGAGCGGCGACGGCCTGAAGCTGCATTTCCGCGATTATGCGGGAAGCCGCGAACGGCCCCCGATCCTGTGTCTGCCGGGGCTCACCCGCAACGCCCGCGATTTCGAGTCTCTGGCCGAGCGGCTGGTCGGGGACTGGCGCGTGATCTGCCCGGACATGCGCGGGCGCGGCGATAGCGATTATGCGCGCGATCCGATGACGTACACTCCGGCGCACTATGTCGCTGATGTCGAAGCGCTGCTCGCGGCAGAAGGCATCGACCGCTTCGTCGCGATCGGCACGTCGCTTGGCGGGCTGATGACGATGATGCTCGCCTCCGCCAATCCGGCGCGCATCGTGGCGGCAGTGATCAACGATGTCGGCCCGGAAATCGAACCCGCCGGTCTTGCGCGGATCCGCGAATATGTCGGGCAAGGGCGCAGCTACGAAACCTGGGTTCACGCCGCGCGCGCGCTGCAGGAAACGAGCCGCGAAAGCTATCCTGCGTGGCAGCTCCCTGATTGGCTGCGCATGGCCAAGCGCTGCATGGTGATCGGCAGCGGCGGACGCATCGTGTTCGATTATGACATGAACATCGCCGAACCATTCGAGGCAGAGCAGGGCCCGGCGCCTGCATCCGAGACGATGTGGGCGCTTTACGATCTGCTCGCTTCGCGCCCGCTGCTTGTGCTGCGCGGGGCGCATTCGGATATCTTGTCCGCCGAGGTTGCCGCGCGCATGGCCGCGCGGGCGCCTGCGGCCGAGCTTGTCACCGTGCCTGGCGTGGGCCACGCGCCGACGCTCGACGAGGACGAATCCGGTGCCGCGATCATGCGGCTCCTCGCGCGCGCGGCATGATCGCACGGCCATGAGCACCAAGGCGCCCGGCAAGCGGCTCCATCTTCTCCACCTGCATTCGACGTTCGATTCAGGCGGCAAGGAGCGGCGCAGCACCAGCCTGATCAACCGTTTCGGCAAGGCGGTGGACCACAGCATCGTCTCGGCGCAGCCGGGGGCGCTGGGCGCGCGCGCGCAGATCAATCAGGGGGTGCCGGTTCATTTCCCCTTCGGCTTTCCGCCGCTGCAGGGCCGGTTCGGAATCCGCCGTTTGCAGATGCTCGCGCGGGCGATGCAGGGCTTTGATCTCATCCTTACCTACAATTGGGGCGCGATGGATGCGGCAATGGCGCATGCGCTGTTCGCGCCCTCGATGGGCCTCGCCCCGCTGATCCACCACGAGGATGGCTTCAACGCCGATGAAGCGCAGCGCCTGAAAGCGACGCGCAACTGGTATCGCCGGGTCGCGCTTGCCCGGGCCAGCGCGCTCATCGTGCCGTCGCGCCAGCTGGAGCGCGTGGCGCTCGATGTGTGGCACCAGCCGCCCGCGCGGGTCCACCGCATCGGCAACGGCATCCCGGTCAAGGACCATGATCCCGCCAAGGCCAGGCGCGTGCGGCCCGATGCGCTGCCGCGCGTGGTCAAGCGGCCGGGCGAGAAATGGGTGGGCACTTTGGCGGGCCTGCGCCCGGTCAAGGCGCTGCCCCGCCTTGTGCGTGCATTCCGCGCCCTGCCGGAAGAATGGCAACTGGTGATCGTGGGCGAGGGGCCGGAGCGCGAGGCGATTCTGGCCGAGGCGCTGCGGCTCGAGATCGGGCACCGCGTCCACCTGCCGGGCTTCGTGGCAAACCCGACAGATGCAACCGCCCTGTTCGATCTCTTTGCACTGTCGTCCGATAGCGAGCAGTTTCCGCTTTCGGTGGTTGAGGCAATGGCCTCTGGCCTTGCCGTGGCGAGCACGGCGGTGGGCGATGTGGCCGGTATGGTCGCCCCAGAGAATGCGCCGTTCATCACCCCGCAGGGCGATGAGGCCGCGCTGGGGGCGTCCATGCTGCACCTCGCGCAAGACGAAACGCTGCGCCGGCAGGTAGGCGCGGCCAACTTGTTGCGTGCGCGCGAAGCGTACGACGAAGCGGTGATGGCGCAGCAGCACGCCGCGATCTATGCGGCGGCGCTGGGGCTGCCGGCATTTCCGTAAAGCTGCCGGACAGGATCAACATGTCAAACCGGTTGAATTGGCAGGCCCCCCTGCTAAACAGCCGCATTCGTTAACACCGCGACCTGAAAGCGTAGCCTTGGCTCTGACTCCGAAAAGCCCCCAGGGCACCCTGCCTGCCAATAGCAAGGAAGCCGCATCGCAGGAGACTTTCCTGCGCGAAGTGGATGATGCGCTGCGCGAGGACCAGCTGCGCACGCTGCTGACCACGCGCGGGTGGCCGATCCTGGCGCTTGTGGTGGGCGGACTTGTCGGTCTGGGCGGCTGGCTGTGGTATAACGACCATGCGGCAAGCGTGCGTGACAAGCAGAGCGAGACTTTCGTGACCGCGCTCGATGCGCTGCAAGCG
The DNA here is from genome assembly GCA_964592205.1 of uncultured Novosphingobium sp. Taxonomy (GTDB): domain Bacteria; phylum Pseudomonadota; class Alphaproteobacteria; order Sphingomonadales; family Sphingomonadaceae; genus Novosphingobium. The sequence continues at coordinate 9,485 of CAZQEH010000062.1, read as the reverse complement.
GGCCGCAACCAGACCGCAAAGCAGGGCATGGACCCGCTGGCGAAGGATGGCAGCCCGGGCTACCGCGCGGCCGTGCAGATCACTGATGCAGGCATTGCCGAGCAGGCGGGCAAGGCAGCCGATGCGGCAAAGCTGTTTGCCGCGGTCGCCGCCGATGGCTCGCTGCCGGGCCCCTACCGCGATCTTGCCACCGTGCGCGAGGTTGCGGCGGACTTCGACAAGCTTGCCCCGCAGGTCGTGATTGATCGGCTGAAGCCGCTCGCGGTGCCCGGCAAGCCGTGGTTCGGCAGCGCAGGCGAACTCGTCGCGCTCGCCTATCTCAAGCAGAACAAGACCGAGGCGGCGGGCGCGCTGCTCGCCTCGATCGCCAAGGACAAGGCCGTGCCCGATACGTTGCGTCGGCGGGCCCGGCAGCTTGCCGGCCAGCTCGGCGTTGATGCCGTGGACAACCCGGTCGCCGCTGTGAGCGGTAATGAAGGACAATAAAGTGACGGCAGGGATGGGATTTGTGGACATGACCGGAGCACGCTCCAGCCGGCCGATGGCGATCCGGCGCATTGCCGTTTCCGCCGTGGTCGTGGTGGCGCTGGCGCTTGGCGGCTGCGGGCTGACCAAGACCAAGACCAAGTCGACCCCGACGGTGGGCAATCGCATCCCGATCCTTTCGCGAATCGAGGCGGGCACCAAGGTGGACGAGGGCATGGCCGTGCTCGATGTCGTGCTTCCGGTGGCCGAGCCCAATCCCGATTGGGAGCAGGCGGGCGGCACGGCGTCCAAGTCCTACGGGCACCTCGCGCTGGCTCAGGATCCGCGCAAGGTGTGGACGGTTCGCATCGCCGGATCGAGCCCGAAGCAGCGCCTCGCGGCAGCGCCGGTTGTCGGCGGCGGCAAGCTCTATGTGATGGACACCGAAGGCATGGTCCGCGCGTTCGAGGCGGCGACCGGGCGCGAGCTGTGGAAGGCGGCGTTCCGCCTGCCCGATGCGAACGCTTCGGTGTTCGGCGGCGGCGCGGCCTACAGCGATGGCAAGGTGTTCATCACCACCGGGCTCGGCGAAGTGGCCGCGCTTGATGCGGCGAGCGGAAAGGTGCTGTGGCGCGTGAAGCCCGCTGGCCCGCTGCGCGGCAGCCCGACGATCTTCTTCGGCGGCGTTTATGTGATGACGCAGGACAACCAGATCGTAGCGCTCAACGTGGCGGACGGCACCCAGCTGTGGAGCGAATCGGGTTCGGTCGCGCAGACCGGCGTGTTCGGCGTGGCGGCTGCGGCGGCCGGGCAGGGCACGATCGTCGCGGGCTACAGCTCGGGTGAGCTGGTTGCCTACCGTTATGAAAACGGCCGCCAGCTGTGGTCCGACGCGCTTGCGCGCACCTCGATCGCGACCTCGGTCTCGACGCTGACCGACATCGACGCCGATCCGATCATCGAGCGCGGCCGCGTCTATGCGCTGGGCCAGGGCGGGCGTATGGCTGCCTACGAACTCGTCACCGGCCAGCGCGTGTGGGAACTCAACCTCGCCGGGATTTCAACCCCGGCGGTCGCGGGGGACTGGATCTTCACGCTCACCGACGAAGCCAAGCTGCTGTGCATCGCCAAGGCCACCGGCAAGGTGCGCTGGATCGCGCAGATGAAGGCCTATCACAACGTCAAGAAGAAGAAGGGCCCGATCTTCTGGACCGGGCCGGTGCTCGCGGGCGATCACTTGTGGATGGCGAACTCGGAAGGTGAACTGATGGCCGCATCAGTCACCGATGGCGCGGTGAAGCGCCATGCCAAGCTCGGCGCACCCGTCACGCTGGCGCCGGTCGTCGCGGGCGGAATGATCTACGTGCTGGACGATAGCGGGCACATCACCGCGCTGCGTTGACCGGCTGGGCCGGCGCATTCGGCCCGGAGTATTGCCGACGCATAAACGATTTTCTCATAGGTCCTCGTTAACACCGGGCACATGAGCGTTCCAGCATCGAGGCCTTCCAGCGACGTTTCGGCCGGAGTCGGCCTGTCCGGCCTCGCCGGCCTCGCGTTGTGGGTAATCATTTGCCGCAACTGGGCGGGGATTGCCGATGCGCTGGCGCTGCCGGGGCCGCATGAACCGCTTGCCGGACCCAACGCGGCGCTTGCGGCGATGCTGTTTTCCGGCCTGCCGATGGTCGCGTGGTCGCTCATGGTAGACAAGGTCCACTTGCGCCCCTCCACCGGAATCGACTGGGCCAATCCCCGGCCCTTGCGGGATGTGATCGATATCTCGATCACCAAGATCGCGGGCCTGTGGGCGACCTGGTCGCTGCTCGGCTTCGTCTATTGCCTGTGCCGCTGGTATTGGCGCGGGCAGTACCTTTTCGCGATGGACGTGATTTCGGGCCTCGCCCCGCTGCTGTTTGTCGGCACGATCCCCTATGTGCTGTGGCTGGACCGGGTGCTCGTCCATCCGCGCGACGGCGCGTGGCATTTCGGCGCGATGCTGATCGGGCGGGAAACCTTCGACAAGGCCGAAGTCGCGCACCATTGGCGCGCCTGGGCGGTGAAGGGCTTCTTCTGCGCGTTCATGTTCTCGATCATCCCCGGTGGCTTCGGCAATGTCGTGCAGATGAACTACGGGGCGGTCCTTGGCGATCCGCTCGCGCTCGGCAATGCCCTGATCGAGACGATGTTCCTCGTCGACGTGCAGATCGCCATGGTCGGCTATCTCCTCACGATGAAGCCGCTCGATGCGCAGATCCGCAGTGCCAATCCGTTCCTTGGCGGCTGGGTCGCGGCGCTGATCTGCTATCCTCCGTTCATCCTGATGGGCGGCGGCGGCGTGCTCGATTACCGTTCGGGCGGCGCGGAATGGACGTTCTGGCTGCAAGGCATGCCGGCGCTCCAGTGGATTTGGGTTGCGGCGATGGTGTTGCTGACGGGCATCTACGCCTGGGCCACGGTCGCTTTCGGCCTGCGCTTTTCCAACCTCACCTATCGCGGCGTGCTGACGAACGGGCCCTATGCTTTCACCCGGCACCCCGCCTATCTGTCCAAGAACGCGTTCTGGTGGATTTCGACGCTGCCGTTCCTCACGACCACCCATTCGATGGTTGATGCCATCCGCAACACGGTGATCCTCGGCCTCGTCAGCGCGGTCTATTTCTGGCGCGCCAAGACCGAGGAAGCGCACTTGCTGGCCGAGGACGCCAAGTACCGCCAATACCACGCGTGGATGGCCGAGCACGGACTGGTGACGGGCAGGCTCAGCCGCGCCCTGCGCTTCATCACGCGCGGCCGCCCTCGGGTCGATCCGCCCGCCATCGGCACGGTCCATCCGGCGGAGTAGTCAGGCTTAGATCGACACGCCCTCGTCCGTCTCGTACAGCCGGATCATCCGATCATGAAAGCCCAGCCCGGCGCGGGCGGCAACCCATTCGGCCATATGCGCAGATTTTGCATGCGCCCCCAACGCCGCGCGGTCGGTCCAGCGTTCGGCAACATGGAACAGCGCCGGGTCATCAATGTCCTGCGCGTAGGCGTACTGGATGCAGCCTGCTTCCGCGCGCGTCGCCTCGGCCACCTTGTGGGCGAGCGGCAGCAGCGCATCGATATGTTCCGGCGCGACGCGGAACGTGCCCATCACCACGAGCATCGTCTTAAAGGTCCTCGCCTTCGTCGGTGTCGTAGAGCTTGATGTGGCGCTCCTTCATCGTGAGCCCCGCGAGGATCCCGATCCATTCGGCGACATGCGGCGTCTTGAGGTGCGCGCCCAGAGCTTCGCGGCTCGTCCAGCGCTCGGTGATGTGGAAGATTTCGGGATCCGTGATGTCGCGCGAATAGTCGTACTGGAGGCAGCCGTCTTCCGCTTGCGTCGCCGCGACGACCTTTTGCGCGGCGGGTAACGCGGCCTCAATGGCTGCGGCATCAATGCGCAGCTTGCCCATCACGATGATCATTGTGCTCTCTCCCGTTGTGGTGCTCAGAAGCTCTTGGCCTCGTAGATCGGATCAACCTTGCCGCGCCATGGGCCGTGGTAAAGCTCGAGCAGGCGCTCGGCCGGCGTCTTGCCGCTGCTGACAATCTCGTCGAGCGGATGGAGGTACCCGGTCTCATTGTCGCCCGCGTCGTTGAGCTTGCCGCGTGCGGCGAGACCGCCACGCGCCATTGCCAGCACTTCCGCCGCAATATCACGCAGCTTGCCGCCTCCCGGAAGCGGCGCATCGAGCCCCAGCCTGGGCACCCCGGCGCGCAGCGCCTCGCGCCCGTCCATGTCCCAGCCCTTGACCAGATCCCACGCCGCATCGAGCGCGGTCTGATCGTAGAGCAGGCCAACCCACAGCGCCGGAAGCGCGCAGATGCGGCTCCACGGCCCGCCATCGGCGCCGCGCATTTCAAGGAAGCTCTTGAGCCGAACTTCGGGGAACGCGGTGGAAAGGTGGTCGATCCAGTCCGAACGCGTCGGCTTCTCGCCGGGCAGCGCGGGCAGCTTGCCTTCAAGGAAATCGCGGAACGACTGGCCCGCTGCATCGATGTAGCGCCCGTTCCGGAACACGAAGTACATCGGCACATCGAGCATGTAATCGACATAGCGTTCGTAGCCGAAGCCCTCGTCGAACACGAACGAGAGCATGCCGGTGCGCGCCGGATCGGTGTCGGTCCAAATATGGCTGCGATAGGAAAGGAAGCCGTTGGGCTTGCCTTCAAGGAACGGCGAATTGGCGAACAGCGCCGTGGCCAGCGGCTGCAGCGCCAGCGAAACGCGGAATTTCTGCACCATGTCCGCCTCGCTCGAATAATCGAGGTTGGTCTGGATGGTGCAGGTGCGCAGCATCATGTCGAGGCCCATCGTGCCGACGCGCGGCATGTGGCGCAGCATGATGTCGTACCGGCCCTTGGGCATGATCGGCAGCTCTTCGCGGGTCTTGTCCGGCCACAGCCCCATGCCGAGGTAGGCAAGGCCCAGCTTGTCGCCGATGGTCTTGACCTGCGCGAGGTGACGGCCCGTTTCGGCGCAAGTCTGGTGCAGGTTTTCGAGCGGCGCGCCGGAGAGTTCAAGCTGGCCAGCCGGTTCAAGGCTCACCGCGCCGTCCGGGCCGCCCATCGCGATCACGTTGGGGCCGGTATCGCTGTCTTCCTCGATGGTCGTCCAGCCATAGTCGCGCAGCGCCAGCAGCAGGTCGCGGATCCCGCCCGGCTCGCTGTAGGATGGCGCGGCGCGGTCCTTGGTGCGGTAGACGAACTTCTCGTGCTCGGTACCAATCCGCCAGGCCTCGCGCGGCTTTTCGCCCTTCGCCATCGGCTCGACGAGCTGGTCTCGGTTCTCGATGACGGGATCGTTGCGATTCGAAACTTGCCTCGTGCTCATGCGCGTTTCGTTAGTGCCCTGCGCGGCAGTGCGCCAGCCGAAAACATGTATAGGACTTGTGCGTCATCCCCAATCGCCCCGCGTACCCATCCAGAGCGCGGTCCCGGCGATGGCCGCTGTTTCGGCCCGAAGAATCCGGGGCCCAAGCGTGATGGCTTGCGCGGCGGGATGCGCGCGGATCATGGCGCGCTCGGTATCGTCGAAGCCACCTTCGGGGCCGACAAGCAGGGCGGCAGGGCCATCATGCGCGGCAAAGGCCGTAGCAGCGGGCGCGCCGCCCTCCTCGTCGGCGAAATAGAGCCGCCGGCCATCGGACCAATCCCGCAGCAGCGCGTCGAGCTTCACCGGTTCGCCAAGCGCGGGCAGCGCGGTGCGGGCGCATTGCTCCGCCGCTTCGGTCATGATCGTACGGGCGCGCTCGGGGTTGAGCTTGTCGGCCACGCACCGCCGGGTCAGCACCGGGTGGAGCGCCGCGACGCCGAGTTCGGTTGCCTTTTCGAGCACGAGATCGAACGCCGCTTTCTTGGTCAGCGCGGCGCAAAGCCAGAAATCGGGCACAGCCTCGCGTGTGCGCAGGCGGCGCACTACGCCAAGCGTGACATCGCGCTTGCCCGCTGCGCTGACTTCAGCGAGCCACTCGCCCGTCTCGTCGTCACACAGGATTACCGCATCGCCGGGCGCCACGCGCATGACCTTGCCGAGATAGTGTGCCTGCCCGCCTTCGATGGGCACGTGCCCGCCTTCGGCCAGCGGGCCGGGGACAAACAGGCGCGGGGCCGACTTGGGCGGCCATGCAGGCGTAGCAACCATGCGCCAGGCTCTAGCCGATTGCGGGCGCCGGGGCTATGCACCGCACATGACCGCAGCGCCGGAAATCGTCCCCGACACCCAGTACCGCGGCGTGCTCACCGTGCTCCCGCCCACTTTGCGTGATCTCGCGCTGATTGCGCGGTTCGATCGGCCGATCGGGTGGTGGCTGCTGTTCTGGCCTTGCGCCTGGGGGCTGTTCCTTGCCGGCGGAACCGGGCGCTGGGGCACGGTGCTGTGGCTTCTGCTCGGCTCCATCGCGATGCGCGGGGCGGGCTGCGTCTACAACGATATCGTCGATGCCGATCTCGATGCCCGTGTGGCCCGCACGGCGGCGCGGCCCATCGCGAGCGGAGCGATTTCCAAGAAGGTGGCGTGGGTCTGGCTCTTGGCGCTCTGCGGCGTTGGCCTCATCGTACTGCTCCAATTGCGCCGGGAAGCACAGCTGGTGGCGCTCGGCAGCCTTGGGCTGGTTGCCGCCTATCCTTTCATGAAGCGGATCACCGGCTGGCCGCAGGCGTGGCTCGGCCTCGTCTTCACCTGGGGCGCGCCCGTCGGGTGGATCGAAGTGACGGGGTTTGGCCGGCTCGCACCGCTGGGAGCGCTCTATGCCGGGTGCTGGGCCTGGTGCATGGCTTATGACACGATCTACGCGCTGCAGGACCGCGAGGATGATGCCATGGTCGGCATCGGCTCCTCCGCGCTTTCCTTCGGGCGGCATGTGCGCGCGGGCGTAATCGGGCTCTATGCCATGGCGGCGGCCTGCTTTGCGGGCGCAGTGTGGTTGGTGCGGCCGGATCCGGTTGCGCTGCTCGCGCTCCTCCCTGTCACGCTCCACTTCGCGTGGCAGGCCTTCACGCTCGATTCGGCGGATGGGGGCAGCGCGCTCGCGCGGTTCCGTTCAAACCGATTCGCGGGCGCGCTGATGGCGGCGGCTTGCTTCGTCGTGGGGGCGGCCACTCAGCTGTAGCTCACAATCTCCCACTCGATGCCGTCCCAATCGAAGACATAGAACCGGTGGCCCGGCTCGTAGTCCCCATGGTTGAACGGTTCGAGCCCGGCCTCGATTACCACGCGCTCGGCTGCATCGAGATCATCGACCAGCAGGCCGATATGATTGAGCGGCAGACCTTTGGCGAACTTGCCAGAGAGCGCTTCATCCCCCTGATAGAGAGCGATATAATCGATATCGGCGCCAAGGTGGATGGTCCAGCCGCCCAGCGCCGAGGGCCCGCGCCAGCGCTCGTGCCAGCCGCACAGGCGGGTGAGGAAAGCGGCAGTGCGATCGGGATCGCTGACTTGGATATTGACGTGTTCGAGGCGCGCGGCGGGGGGAGTCATGGTAAAGCTCCGTTGTAGACCTTGTCGGCGCACAAGCTTATGCAACCTCAAGCTGACTTTAGGTCAAGGGATTTCTCCGGGGATTCGCGATGGTTGCCAAGCCGGCCAAGGGCCGCAACGATCTGGTGCCGATCGGCATGGTGGCGCAGCGCACCGGGCTCGCCGTCTCCGCGATCCGCTACTACGAGGAGCGCGGCCTGATCGCCTCGGTCCGCACCGGGGGCAACCAGCGCCGTTTCCTGCGGTCCGACATTCGCCGCCTGAGCTTCATCCTGATCGCGCAGCGGCTGGGGCTGGGGCTTGCCGAAATCGAGCGCGAGCTGGCCTCGCTGCCCCATGGCCGCACGCCGACTGTGCTCGATTGGCAGCGCATCAGCCGCTCGCTCCGCAGCGAGATTGACAGCCGCATCCAGCTGCTTACCCGCACCCGCAACAAGCTCGACGAATGCATCGGCTGCGGCTGCCTCAGCCTCGATCGCTGCCAACTCTACAACAAGGAAGACCGCGCCGCGGCGGCAGGGCCAGGGCCAAGGTTTGTGCTGGATTGATGCCAGTCCGCCGGATGCTCGGTACTGGGTGAAGGGATGACCACTATGATGAGAATGCTCAAACGCTTGCTGCTGATCGCGCTGTCGTCGGCAATCTTGGCCTTCCCGAACAATTTATGGGCGCAAGGCCGCGCTGCAGAAGCCAAGCTGCCACGAGCGCTCGAGGCTGCGATTGCCGAGAGCCATGAAGCTTTGCGCAAGATCCTCAACGGGGACCCGTCCGGGTACGCTGCGCTTTTTGCCGAACGTGATGACATCACGCTGGGCAATCCATTCGGTCCCTTCGGCAAAGGACGGGCGGCCGTCTTGCAAGCACTGGGCAATGCATCGACGAAGTACAAGAATGGGTCAGTCGTGGCGGTCGAACGGGTTGCTACCTATGGTGGTGGCAAGCTCGTGGTGCTCGTTGAAATCGAACATGACCGCGCAAAACTGGGAGCGAGCCCGGATTTCGCCGAGTTCGCGGCCCGCGTGACGAGTGTCTATGAGTTGTTCGGCAAGCGCTGGTTGCTGGTCCACCGCCATGCCGATCCAATTACCAAGCCTCGCCCTGCTGAGTCGATGCTCGGGAAGTAGTGACAAGGCGCCGCATTCGCCACGCTATTGCGCATTCGCCAGCAAACTCTCCGCCCCGCCCAGATCGACGCTCACCAGCCGCGAGATGCCCTGCTCCACCATCGTCACGCCGAACAGGCGGTGCATGCGGCTCATCGTCACGGCGTTGTGCGTCACGATGAGGTAGCGCGTGGTGGTTTCTGCCGCCATCGCGTCGAGCAGGTCGCAGAAGCGCTCGATGTTCGCATCGTCCAGCGGGGCATCGACTTCGTCGAGCACGCAGATCGGCGCGGGGTTGGTCAGGAACAGGCCGAAAATCAGCGCGACTGCGGTAAGCGCCTGCTCGCCGCCTGACAGCAGCGTCAGCGATTGCAGGCGCTTGCCCGGTGGCTGGGCGAAGATCTCGAGCCCCGCCTCCAGCGGATCATCGCTGTCCACCAGCGCGAGATGCGCCTCACCGCCGCCAAACAGGCGCGCGAACAGCCGGCGGAAATGCGCGTCGACCGCCTCGAACGCGGCGCGCAGGCGTTCGCGGCCTTCGCGGTTTAGCGCGCCGATCGAGCCGCGCAGGCGGTGCACGGCTTCGGTCAGTTCGGCCTGCTCGGTGACGACGGCGGTGTGCTGCGCTTCGGCTTCGGTCAGCTCGGTCGCGGCGACGAGGTTGACCGGCCCCAGCCGCTCGCGCTCGGCCATCAGGCGGTCGTGCGCGGCGGATTCCTCGGGCGCGGCGGAAACATCGCTGCCGGGAAAGCCGATCCTCTCGGGCAGGAGCGGCGGCGGGCACTGGAAGCGCTCGCCCGCGATGCCGGCCATTTCCTGGCGGCGCTGGTCCTCGTTCTCGGCCTTGGCGGCGAGTGCGGCGCGGGCCTCGCGCGCGGTGGCGAGCGCTTCGCTGGCAGCGGCAAGCG
>CAZQEH010000061.1:0-20566 GCA_964592205.1 uncultured Novosphingobium sp. | reverse complement strand
ACGGCAAGCAGTTCTATTCCGTGCTCGCCAACCTGACGCTGGCTTTCTGATGGGCAAGTCCATGCACTCCGCTTCTCGCAAGACGCTGCTGGTCTGGCTGGCGCTGCTGCTTGGCGCGCTGGGTGTGCCGACCGCGCTCTGGGCTTCGGGCGAGGAAGTGGCGCAGAAGATCAGCTATACTCGCGCGCCGCCCGCTCCACGCGGCCAGCCGGGCGATACGGCGGCGGAGCAGTGGGCCTACGTCGACAAGCAGAATGCCGGCTGCGTAAGCTGCCACACCAAGAGCGATCACCGCACCATGCACGCGAGCCCGGCGGTCGTGCTTTCTTGCGCCGATTGCCACGGCGGCAACACCCGGATCGTGGCCGACCGCCGCTGGGCGCGCGGTTCGATGGACTATGTCGCGGCGATGAAGGACGCGCATGTCCTGCCGAAATACCCGGTGGCATGGGGCTGGCCGAGCTCGGCGAATCCCAAGCGGTCCTATGCGCTGCTCGCCAAGGAAAGCCCGGAATTCATCCGCTTCGTGAACCCGTCGGACTACCGCGTCGCGCGCGATTCCTGCGGCGCCTGCCACATGTCGATCATCGAGGCGTCAGAGCGCTCGCTGATGAGCACCGGCGCGATGCTGTGGGGCGGCGCGGCCTATAATAACGGCATCGTGCCGTTCAAGAACTACCTGTTCGGCGAAAGCTTCACCCGCGGCGGCGAACCCGCGCTGCTGAAGTCCGCCTCCAAGCAGATCGGCCCTGATGGCAAGCCGATGTGGGGCACGGTCACGCCTGCCGAAAAGGCGCGCGGCGCGCTCCCCATCCTCTATCCGCTGCCCAAGTGGCACACGATCCCGCCGGGCGACATCTTCCGCGTGTTCGAGGATGGCGGCCGTACGATCAACCCGCAGTTCCCCGAAATCGGCCTGCCCAATTCGACCGGGCTGATCCAGCGGCTGGAGGAACCCGGCCGCCCTGATCTCAAGCAGTCGAACCGGGGCCCCGCCACCGGCCTGCGTGTGGCGATCCCGGTGCTCAATATCCACAAGACGCGCCTCAACGATCCGTTCCTGTTCCAGATGGGCACCAACGACCAGCCGGGCGACTACCGTTCTTCGGGCTGCGCGGCCTGCCACGTGATCTACGCGAACGATCGCGAGCCACGCCACAGCCTGAACTACGCCAAGTGCGGGCGCGACGGGCAGACGATCACGGCTGATCCCACGATTAATTCGCTGCGTGAAGGCGAACACCGCACCGGCGCCTATGGCAGCTACGATGTGGCCCGGCACGGGCACGAAACCCGTGTGCGCGGCACAGTGCTCGGCGGCCATGGCAAGTACCTCGGCGGCGATGCGACCGATCCCGAGGAAAGCGCTGACCGCGAGGGCGATTGCGCCCGCGCCATCGCGTCTGCCGAACAGCTGGTCTACGCGCCCGCCGAAGGCCCCGCGCCGCACGGTACGATGGATGAGCACCGCCTGAGCCAGGCCGAGGCCCATGCCGCCGCCGGACTCGACCATGGCGGCCACGCCGCTGGCCCCGTTGCCATGGGGGAGCGCGAGCGCGGCCACCCGCTGGTCCACGCCTTCACCCGCGCGATCCCGACCGCGCAGTGCATGAACTGCCACATGCACCAGCCCAACATCTTCCTGAACTCGTTCCTCGGGTACACGATGTGGGATTATGAGTCCGATGCGCCGCGCATGTGGCCCGGGCCGGAAAACACCGCGCCCAAGCCCCCCGGTGTCACCGATGCCGATTGGCAGCGCGCGTTCAAGAAGCAGTTCCATCCCAACATGGCCGAAGCCCGCGAAGTGCTTGATCGCAATCCCGAAGGCGCGAGCACGCACGGCTTGTGGCGCGACGTGGAATTCCTGCGCAACGTCTATGACTTGAACAAGGACAACAAGGACACCCAGTTCGCCGACTACCACGGCCATGGCTGGAACTTCCGCGCGATCCTGAAGCGTGACCGGCGCGGCAACCTGCTCGACAACGATGGCGATATGTCGACTTACGGCACCGACAAGGCGCATATCATATCGCCCGACGATCCGGAGAAGTGGCGCAAGGCCGGCGAGGGCAAGTTCGTCGATGTCGGGCCGGACAATCCCGGCAAGTCGGTCCACATGATGGACATCCACGCGCAGCTCGGCATGCAGTGCGCCGATTGCCACTTCGCGCAGGACAGCCACGGCAACGGCCTGATCTACGGCGAAGTCGCCAACGCCGTCTCCATCGGCTGCAAGGATTGCCACGGCACGCCCGATGCCTTTCCCACGCTGATGACCTCCAACCTCGCCGCGCCGGAGAAGGGCGAGAACCTCGCGCTGCTGCGCAATGCCGATGGCCAGCGCCGCTTTGAATGGAGCACCGAGAACGGCCGCCGCGTCCTCATCCAGCGCTCGATCATCGATCCCAAGCTTTCGTGGCGCGTCAGCCTCGTCAAGGAATCGGTCGATCCGCAGTATCAGGGTGTGACCGAACCGGGCGGCAAGCCGGTGTTCAACCCCAAAGCCGCCCGCGCCAAGCTCATGGGTAAATCGGGCGCGGAGGACGGCATGTTCCGCTTTGGCCTCGGCGTCCCCAAGGTCGAGCGCGCGCATGGCGATGACGACATGGCGTGCTTCACCTGCCACCTCTCGTGGACCACCTCGTGCGCGGGCTGCCACCTGCCGATCGAGGCCAACTGGAAATCCGCCACGCACAAGTACGAGGAAGACTACACCCGCAACTACGCGACCTATAACCCGCAGGTCGCGCGGGATGACATGTTCCAGCTCGGCAAGCACCAGCGCAACAAGTCCTCGGGCTTCGATCCGGTGCAGTTCGATGCCTCGGGCAATCCGATTTCAGGCAAGGCGATCACCGCGCCGATCCGCTCGACCTCGGCACTGATCCTCTCCTCGACCAACATCAACCGCGAGCGGATCTACGTGCAGCAGCCGCCGATTTCCTCGGCGGGCTATTCCAGCCAGGCTTTCGCGCCGCACTTCCCGCACACCGTGCGCACGGCCGAAACCAAGCAGTGCACCGATTGCCACCTCAGCAAGGATGACGACAACAACGCGATCATGGCGCAACTGCTCCTGCTCGGTACGAACTACGTCAACTTCGTCGGCATGAATGCGTGGTTTGGTCTGGATGGCGGCTTCGAGGCCGTGCGCGTGACGGAATGGGACGAGCCGCAAGCGGTGATCGGCAGCTACCTCCACCGCTACGCCTACCCCGATTTCTACAAGGAGCATGTCGAGAAGAACAACCGCGAGCTCAAGAACTGGACCCGCGGTGCGATCTTCGACAAGCATCTCGCCGGCGAAACCACGGGCCGCGAAGAGTTCACCAATATCACGAAGGGCACGTCGGATGCGGTTCACTGCCTCCAGATGCGCGGTGAATACATGTATGTCGCCGAAGGGAAGGGCGGCTTCCGCGCCTATGATATCGCCGCGATTGGCGACAAGGGCTTCTCCGAACGCATCGTGACCGCGCCGTTCTCGCCGCTCGGGCAGGATACGCATGTGGACACCGCGAACGCGACCTGCATGGCGCTCCCCACCAACCAATCGATCGCCCCCACCCGCAACACGCCCGAAATGCGTGAAGCGAACCAGGAGCAGCCGTTCTCGCCGATCTATCACTATGCCTTCGTCACCGATGCGGTGGAGGGGCTGATCGCGGTCAATGTCGATACGCTGGCCGACGGCGAGTTCCGCAACAACTTCTTCCACCGCGCGGCTACCTTCAATCCGGACGGCGTGCTGAAGGGCGCGCGGCACATCACGCTTGCGGGTGACTACGCCTATATCCTCACCGACAAGGCGCTGGTAACGGTCCACCTGACCAAGCCGTGGTCTCCCGCCGCGCCTTGCGAGGTGTCTGACAAGAAGGGCGGGGAGACCTGCCTCGATCCGAAGATCACCTCGGTCGTCCCCTTGCGCGATCCGCGCGCGACGGCGGTGCAGTTCCGCTACCTGTGGGTGACGACGGCAAACGGCCTCGAGCTGATGGACGTCACGAACCTCGCCAAGCCTGTGCCGGTGCCCTCGGCCACGGTGCCGCTCGAAGACGCGCGCCGCGTCTATCTCGCGCGCACCTATGCCTATGTCGCGGCGAAGAAGCAGGGCCTCGTCATCGTCGATATTACCGCGCCGACACGGCCCGCGATCTATCAGGCCTTCACCGCTGGCGGGCAGCTGACCGACGCGGAGGACGTGATCGTCGCCTCCACCAACGCCTCGCTCTTCGCCTATGTGGCGGACGGCATCAACGGCGTGAAAGTCCTCCAGCTTACGTCTCCGGCCAGCCAGCCCAACTTCTACGGCTTCTCGCCCGAACCCAAGCCCGAGCTGATCGCCTGGGCACACACCCCAAGCCCGGCGCTTGCGCTCTCGAAGGGCCTCGACCGGGATCGCGGCGTGGACGAGACCGGCGGCCAGATCGCGATCTTCGGCCGCCTCGGCTCGCGCCCGTTCAACCGGCAGGAGATGGAGGAGCTGTTCCTCAGCAAGTCGGGCCAGCCGTTCAAGGTGAGCAACGCGGTGGACATGGCGCTATGGGTCGGGGCGAAGACGGCGCCGCAACTGATGGCGGCGCAGCCCTGAGGGGGAATGATTCAGTCAATCCGAACTCCCCCCCAAGCCCGCTCTACCTGAGCTTTTCGAAGGGTGCTGGCACCACCGCTGCGGCTGATGCTTCGACAAGCTCAGCATGAACGGGTTGGATTGAATTCACACATCATCGAGCAGCAGCAGCGCCAGTTCCACCGTCATGCGTGGCTCGGGCAGCAGCACCTGATCGAGCCGCACCACCGCCGCATCGGCCACCAGCGTGCGGGGAATGGTGAACTCGTGCTCGGGCAGCGCTGCCACCAGTTCCTCGGCAGCGTCGCTGGCTTCCCAGCCTTGGTAGCGTAGCACGATCGTGTGGCGCGTGCCCGCGAAGGTCACGCTCGCCCACGGTGCCTCGCTGTGCTCCATCAGCTCCGCATGCGGGCCCGCGAGCGCGAGCACCGCGCGCAGCAGCCGTTCACCCGGGCTGATCCGCACGCGCGAATGGGGCCTGCCTTCGCCTTCCGATTTGCGCTCGAAGGGCCGTTGGGGGAAGAGATCGGCGGGAAACAGATGATCAAGCCACATGGCTGGTGCTCCGATAAGTGTTCATGAAATGTTCCACGCGCTTCGTGGTCGCGGGGCGGGGTTCGCGGCCATTGCGCAGATCGTCGACGAAGCGCGGATCGTGCGCAGCGAGGCGGCCGAACTTCGTGCGCGGCATGCCGTGATGGGAAAGGAACCGCTCGATCTTGCGTATCAGCATGGCCGGACCTCCGTTGGTAAGAGAGAGAATCTCAATAGGATTTTTCTTATGTTGACGGATTATTCCAACAGGTCTAGGAAAAATCCTTCGAATATGGAGCAAGGCCATGAATTCCCGATTCGAGACGCAACAATCCGGTGAATCCCCGATGGACCCGGCACTCGATCAGCCTCGGGCCCGCCTCGTCGCTCTCGCGGCGGAGCGCGGGGTCAGCCTTTCCGCGCTATCCGGTCTGCTCGGCCGCAACGCCGCCTATCTCCAGCAGTTCGTGCGCAAGGGATCCCCGCGCAAGCTGGAGGAGAACGACCGCCGTACGCTCGCAGAGTTCTTCGGCGTCGATGAAGCGGAACTCGGTGCACCGCCGCGCGAGACCGTTCTCACCGTCGGGGCGGGGGCGGGATCAAGAGCCGCCGATTGGGCCGATATTCCGCGCCTCCCGCTCGGCGCTTCTGCCGGACCGGGCACGCTTGCGCAGGATGCGGCCCCCATCGACCGGCTGCGCTTCTCCGGCCGCTGGCTGCGCCAGCAGGGCCTTGAGCCTGGAATGCTCAGCGTGATTGAGGTCGAGGGCGATTCGATGGAGCCCACCTTGCGCGATGGCGACGAGATTCTCGTCGATCGCTCCCCGCGGCCCTTGCGCAGCGGGCTCCACGTGATCCGGCTCGATGATGTGCTGCTGGTGAAGCGGCTTGAACCCGGCTCGGCCGGCACCGTCCAGATCATCAGCGACAACGCCGCCTACCCTCGCATGGAGCGCCCCCGCGCGGATGTCGCCGTGCTGGGCCGCGTGGTCTGGAAGGGCGGTAAGATCTAGGATTTTTCCGTCCTGCTCATTTTTGAGAAGCGCCAACCTGGATGCGGGCCGGAGGGGTTGCTTTGCTCTCCTCCAAACGCCACTTTGCCGCCCATGATCGAGACCACCAGCCAGCAGCCGCTAAAGGCCGCCATCATCCCCGTCACGCCGCTCCAGCAGAACTGCACGCTGATCTGGTGCACCAAAACCATGCGCGGCGCGTTCATCGATGCGGGCGGCGATATCGAGCGGCTGCGCGCGGCGATCGAAAAGTCTGGCGTCACGATCGAGAAACTGCTCGTCACGCATGGCCACATCGATCACTGCGGCATCACCGGCGTTCTGGCGAAGGAACTTGGCGTGCCGATCGAGGGCCCGCACGAGGCGGACCGCTTCTGGATTTCGCGGCTCGATGAAGACGGCAAGCGCTGGGGCATCCAGGGCGAAGTGTTTGAACCGACGCGCTGGCTTGCCGATGGCGACAAGGTGACGGTGGGCGAAGTCGAACTCGATGTGATCCACTGCCCCGGCCACACGCCCGGCCATGTGGTGTTCGTCCACCAGCCCTCGCGCTTTGCGGTGGTGGGGGACGTGATCTTCCAGGGTTCGATCGGGCGCACCGATTTTCCCATGGGCAACCATGCCGAGCTGATCGCCTCGATCACCGAAAAGCTCTGGCCGCTCGGCAATGATATCATGTTCGTTCCCGGCCACGGGCCGAACAGCACCTTCGGCCGGGAACGTCAGACCAATAGCTTCGTCAGCGATTATAATCTGATGCAGTAATGTCCGGCATCACGCCATCGCGCTCATGATCGCCCAGCCGGCAAGGCCGATCTGGGTGAGCAGCGTGATGACGGTGCCGATCACGCGGCCGAGGCGGAAGCTTCCGCCGTCCATGCCAAGCCCATGACCCACGCGGCCGAGCAGGAACACACCGGCCACGGCGGCAAGTGCCGTGCTGCCGGGATGCGCAAACTCGAGCGCGGCGATCATGATCAGCACGAGCGGGGCGTTTTCGATGAAGTTTGCATGCGCACGCATGCGGCGAATCAGCTTTTCATTGCCGCCGTCGCCAACGGAAACCTTCTCGGATGTGCGCACCTGGCCGCAACGGATCGCAAGCCAGACGTTGATCAGCGCGGCCGCAGCGACGGCGCTGAGTGTGGTGGGCAAGTTCATGATCAGGTTATCCCCCTTGTGGGTTTTTGTTATCACACCCCGGAGCCCTCCTAGCGGGCTCACGCTTGCAAAGCATCCAAAAATCCGTATAGGCGCGCCTTCGCCCGCGATTGGCGATTCCAGCTTGCTGCCGAACTCTTGTCGGGCCGCCATCGAAAGGCGCGTGGACAGGGGTTGTGCGTCGGTCCGGATTTGCCTATCGCGCTTGCCCATAGACGACTTCAAGATCAGGAACAGGTGCCGCGATGGCCGTCCCCAAAAGAAAGACCTCGCCCTCCCGCCGGGGCATGCGTCGCAGCCACGATGCGCTCAAGGCTGAAGCCTTCCACGAGTGCTCCAATTGTGGTGAGCTCAAGCGCCCGCACATGCTGTGCGGTGCCTGCGGGCACTACAACGGCCGCGAGATCATTGCCGTCGGCCTCTGATTTCGGCTGAAGGGGGAGACAGCCGGATTATGGCTTTGCCGCGTATCGCCGTAGATGCGATGGGTGGCGATGTGGGCGTGCGCGTCATGGTCGAGGGCGCCGCACTTGCGCGTCGCCAGCACGATCAGTTCAAGTTCCTGCTGGTGGGCGATGAAACGGCCATCAAACAGGCTCTCGAAGCACACCCGAATCTCCGCGCTGCTACTGAAATCCTTCATGCTCCCGATGTCGTCGCTGGCGATGAAAAGCCGACCCAGGCGCTTCGCCGCGCGCGCACCACGTCGATGGGCCTTGCGATCGAGGCGGTGAAGAACGGGAGTGCCGGCGCCGCCGTCAGCGCGGGCAATACCGGCGCGCTCATGGCCATGTCGAAAGTCGCGCTGCGCACGATGCCGGGGATCGACCGGCCCGCGCTTGCCGCGCTGCTGCCCACGCTGGGCGATCACGATCTGGTGATGCTGGATCTGGGGGCCAACACCGAATGCGATGCGCGCAATCTTGTGCAGTTCGCGATCATGGGCGCGGCCTATGCCCGCATCGTCCATGGCCTTGCCGAACCGCGCGTGCGCCTGCTCAACATCGGCACTGAAGAAATCAAGGGCACCGATGAACTTCGCGATGCCGCCGCAATGCTCAAGCAGGCGGGCGAAGCGATCGCCTTTCGTTTTGATGGCTTTACCGAGGCGGACAAGCTCTCGCGCGGCGATGTCGATGTCGTGGTCACCGATGGCTTTACCGGCAATATTGCGCTGAAGGCCATGGAAGGCGCAGCGCGCTTCGTCGCCGATCTGCTGCGCCGCAGTTTTTCCAGCTCGCTGCGCTCGAAGTTCGGCTTCCTCATTTCGAAGCCGGCGACCGAGCTCTTGAAGCATCATCTCGATCCCAACAATCATAACGGTGCGGTGTTCCTTGGCCTCAATGGTGTTGTCGTGAAAAGCCATGGGAGTGCATCGGCGCTGGGCGTTGCCCACGCCGTCGCAGTCACCGCGCGGCTCCTGTCCGAACGGCTGACCGAACGCATCGCCGCAGACCTTTCCGAATCCGGGCTGGGCCAAGGCGCGCACTTGCGCGGGTCCGCCGCCACGCCGGTGACCGGCGCATGACACTGCGCTCCGTCATCCGCGGCAGCGGTTCCGCTCTTCCGGCCCGCGCCGTTTCCAACGCCGAAATGGCGACGATGGTCGAGACGACTGACGAGTGGATCGTCGAGCGGACCGGCATCCGCAACCGCCACATTGCGGGTAAGGGCGAGACGACTGCCACGCTCGCCACCGAAGCCTGCCGCAAGGCGCTTGAAGCTGCGGGGATTGAAGCGTCCTCGATCGATCTTATCGTGCTCGGCACCTGCAGCCCGGACCAGACTTTCCCGGCCACCGCGACCATCGTCCAGAACGCGCTCGGCTGCCGCGGCGGCATTGCGTTCGATGTCGCGGCGGTCTGTTCGGGCTTCCTCTACGCGTTCGCCACCGCCGATGCGCTGCTGCGCACGGGCGCGGCCAAGCGCGCGCTGGTGATTGGCGCTGAAACCATGAGCCGCCTGCTCGATTGGGAAGACCGCACGACCTGCGTACTCTTCGGCGATGGCGCGGGCGCGATCCTGCTCGAAGCGGTCGACGTGAACGAAACCGATCCCGGGGCCCCCGGCATCATTGCAACCAGGCTCCACGCCGATGGTGCGCACAACGATCTGCTCCACATGGATGGCGGTCCTTCCACCACCGGCACGATCGGCAAGCTGCGCATGAGGGGCCGCGAAGTATTCCGCCACGCGGTCGTGAATCTTGCGGGCGTGCTTGAGGAAGTGCTCGAAGCCAGTGGTTACAAATCGGCCGATATCGACTGGGTTGTGCCGCATCAGGCCAATGCCCGTATCCTTGATGCTACCGCGCGCAAGCTTGGCTTGCCCGAGGAAAAGGTGATCGTCACCGTCGATCGCCACGCCAACACCAGTGCCGCATCGGTCCCGCTCGCCTTCGATACGGCAGTGCGCGATGGGCGGATCAAACCCGGCGATCTCGTAATGTTTGAAGCGATGGGCGGCGGTTTTACCTGGGGTGCCAGCCTCGTCCGCGTCTGATCGGGCCAATATGGTTTCGGTGGCCTTGCAGTTTTCGTTGCGGACCAATGGATTGGCCGATAAAATAGTGTGGGAAGCGGATTGTAAAGAACGGCAGGCACTGTACTGCGTCAAGCTAACTTGTCGCTTTTTAACCGGGGGGAATCGGGGATGCGTTCAGTAGGAACTCTTACTCGCGCTGATCTTGCAGAAAGCATCAATCGCCGTGTCGGCTTGTCCCGTGCGGACTCGCTCGGCATGGTCGAGGCTATTCTTGATCATATGTGCGAGGCTTTGGCAGAAGGCGAAAACGTAAAGATTTCCGGTTTCGGAACCTTTCTGCTACGAGACAAGGCCGAACGCGTCGGTCGCAATCCCAAGACCGGTGTTGAAGTGCCCATCACCCCGCGCCGCGTCATGACGTTCCGCGCCAGCCAGATGCTGAAGGACCGGATTGCTGCCAGCAGTTGATAGCCCGGGATCTGCGCCGCCCGCCGCTCCTGCCTTCACCGATGGCAAGGAGCCTGATGCCCTGCGCACGATCGGCGAAGTCGCGAAGGCGCTCGGCCTCAAGCAGCATGTCCTGCGCTATTGGGAAGAGCAGTTCCCGATGCTCCGCCCGCTGACCCGCGCGGGCGGGCGGCGCTACTACCGCCCCGAAGACATCGCGCTCGTCGCGCGGATTGACCAGCTCCTCCACCGCGAAGGGTACACCATCCGCGGTGCTCGCCAGGCGCTGTCGGGGAAGGCCGAGGCCAAGCCCGCCACCGCTTCCGCTCCGGGTGCATCGCCCGCCGGTCCCATGCCCGTGGAAGACGAGATCAACACCGCCATCCGCATCCTGCGCCGCCACCTCGAAAGCGTCCGCGGACGGCTGGCGGACGCGCTGGAGGATTGAAGGGCGGTGTCTTCCGGGACCGCAAGAATGGTTCGCGCAGTGGCGCGGAGGCGCAGAGGGTTCGGCGCGTTAAGGCAGCCCTGCACAATCTGGACGTTCGGAGGCGAGGCGAACCTCGCTATTGCGCCATTTAGACGGATTGCCAGCGACTTCTAGTTCCCCAAGTTCGCTCAATCTCAACAGTTCGTCTTCCACGATCGTATAGCCAGCTTCATCATCTGGAAGACTTAGGTCGCTGTGTGCGCACCAGATCGCACGAGCCACTTTCAGTCATGTGGGGCGGCAATTGCGCAGGATTGCGTCGGAAGTTTCCGTCATGGCTGGCGCACCTCCAAAAACGATCTGCGCCTCTGCTCCTCCGCTTGAAGCCAAACCTCAATCGTTCAGCGTAGGCCCCAGATCCGGATCGAGATCGCGCGGGCGCTTCATCGCCACCAGTTTCGCGCAGCGCTCGTCGATATCGGCCCAGCGCTCGATGGCGAGTTCCAGCACCGCGAACGTGGCGGTCGGGAACTTCACTTCCACCTCCTCGCGCAGCGGGCTGGTGCCGTCGTCGGGCACGAGGTCGAAGATCAGGTCCTCCAGCCCGGGATTGTGCCCGATCATCAACACGCTGGCAGGCTCGCCCGAGAGCTCGCGCAACAAGTCGATCAGCGTCGCGGAACTCGCGAGGTAGATCCGCCGGTCCCACTCGACCGGAAACGTATGCCCCCAGGCCTTGCTCGCTTCCTCGATCGTCTCGGCCACGCGCACGGCGGGGGAGGCGAGGATGCGTTCGAAGGTGAGGCAGGTGCCCTTGATATATTCGCCCATCGCCCGCGCCCCGCGCACCCCGCGCGCATTGAGCGGCCGGTCGAAATCGCGCGCCCGCGCATCGGACCAGTCGGACTTCGCGTGGCGTAGCAGGGCGAGCTTTTTCAAGCGCGGGTCTCGTCGATTTCGCGGAGCGGCAAAAGCGTGTTCACACCTTCAGAAACACTGCCCGCCACGCTTTGTAAAGCCGCATCAAGTGTCATACGGCGCACCGGCGTGCCCGGCGGGAAAGCGCTCAGCAGGCGCGAGGGGAACGCGGACGACAGCACCACGAAGTGCCCCCGGTCGCTCCCCGTGCGGATCAGCCGCCCAAACGCCTGCGCCAGCCTTGCGCGGATGATGCGGTCGTCATGCGCTTGGCCCCCACCACCAAACTTTTCCGCATGCGCCAGTCGCCGCGCACGGTGGAGGATCGAAGGCTTGGGCCAGGGCACTTGCTCCATCACCACCAGCCGCAGCGAATGGCCGGGCACGTCCACCCCGTCGCGCAGGGCGTCGGTGCCGAGCAGCGAGGCGCGCGGATCGTCGCGGAAGATATCGACCAGCGTGCCCGTGTCGATCGGATCGACATGCTGGGCAAACAGCGGCAACCCCCCGCGTGCCAGTCGGTCGGCAATCCGGCCATAGACCGCGCGCAGTCGCCGGATCGCGGTGAACAGCCCCAGTGCGCCGCCACCCGAAGCCTCGATCAGGCGGCCATAGGCATTGGCGAGCGCGGGGATATCGCCCTTGGGTACGTCGGTTACGATCAGCACTTCGGCATTGCGCGCATAATCGAAGGGGCTCGGTGCGGTGAACACCTGCGGCCGCACGTCCAGTTGCGGCGCCCCGCTGCGCTCGACGGCGCTCGACCAGTCCCCGCTTGCCGTTTCGGCGCCGTCGGTGAGCGTGGCGGAGGTCATCATCACCCCGTGCGCACCCGCCAGCACAGCTTCGGCAAAGGGCTTCATCGGATCGAGGTAGCGCCGGTGAAGGCCGATATCCCACTCGCGGCCTTCGGAGCGCTCCAGCGCCAGCCAGTCGACGAATTCGGGATCTCCCGGTCCGCCCAGCCGCGCGAGCAGCGAAGTCCAGCCCGCGATGAGGTCGGTCCGCCAGCCGATCGCGCCGCGTGCGCCTTCGATCCGTGCGCGCGCCGGTCCGTCAAGCCAGTCGGGCGCATCCTCGATCAGCGCTTCCAGCCGCAAGGCAAGGCGTATCAGCGGCTGGCGCAGCGCTTCGAGCGCTTCCTGCGCGCGGCCCGCCACCTCGATGAAGCTCCCGCCCAGCTGCGCCGCTTCGGTCTCGAGCCCATAGCCCGCTTCCTGCCCGCCGCTCTCATCGCGCGCGAGCACGAGTTCGCGCGTTTCTGCCAGCAGGTCTTCGAGGGGACCGAACGGCGCCGCTTCAACCACGCGCGCCAGCCAGCCGTCACCGGGCAATGCGCTCGCCGCCTCGCACGCATCGGCAATCGCGCGCGCGCCTTCGTCATCATAGCTCGCCACATCCGCCAACCGCGCGGCAAGGCCTCGGCGGCGTCCGCGCTGGCTCCCTTCGGGGCCGATCACCCAGCGCCGCAATTCCACCGTCTCTGCGCCCGTCAGCGCGGCGGCGAAGGTGCTGTCCGCCGCCTCGAACACGTGATGGCCTTCGTCGAACACGATCCGCGTCGGCCGCTGCGCCGGCTCGCGCGCACGGGCCGCGTTGATCATCACCAGCGCATGGTTGGCGATCACCAGCTCGGCCCCGGCAGAGGCCCGCGCCGCCCGCTCGATGAAGCACTTCCGGAAATGCGGGCACCCGGCATAGACGCATTCGCCGCGTTGGTCGGTGAGCGCGGTGATCCCCCGTTTGCGAAACAACGTTCCGAGCCACCCCGGCAGATCGCCGCCGATCATGTCACCGTCCTGCGAATAGGCCGCCCAGCGCGCCACGAGTTGCGCCATGATCGCTGGCCGCCCGGTGAAGCCGCCCTGCAGCGCGTCCTCAAGGTTCAGCAGGCAGAGGTAGTTCTCGCGCCCCTTGCGCACCACCACCGGCGGACCCGGCCGCCCGGCGCGCTCAAGCGGGAAGGCCGCGCGGCTCTCGCGCCGAAGCTGGCGTTGCAGGGCCTTGGTATACGTTGATACCCAGACGGTCCCGCCCGATTGCTCGGCCCAGAGCGAGGCGGGGGCGAGGTAGCCGAATGTCTTGCCGGTCCCGGTCCCCGCCTGCGCGAGCACCACGTGCGGTTGGCGCTGCCCCCCGCGCGGCGCAAACATCGCGCCCGCCGCGCGTGCATAGGCTTGCTGCGCCGGACGCGCTTCAGCCCCGCTGCCAGTCAGCTTGGCGAGCCGCGCAGTGATCGCCTCTGGCTCCAGCACGATCTGCGCGGGTTGCGGGCGCTCGGGCGTTTCCTCCCATTCCGGCAGGCGCGAAAACAGCCAGCGCTCGGCGCGGCTCGGTTGCGCGATGCGCGGTGTCAGCAGTCCTGCCCAGGGCCAGCGCAGCCGCACCAGCGATTGCAGCGCGCTCCACGCCCCTTCGCGTTCAGGCCAGGCCGGATCCTCGCACGTTGCCAGCAGGGCATCCGCCGATGCTTGCAGCAGCGCGGGCACGGCATCGTCGCTGGCCGGCTCGGCCAGCCCCAGTGCCTGCGCCAAGCCCTTGGGTGTCGGCACCATGAAGCGCGCGGGATGAATGAACGCGAAAAGCTCCAGCAGATCGAGGCCGGACAAGTCCGGATAGCCAAGCCTGCTCGCCACCAGCGGCGCATTCAGCAGCAGCAGCGGCGTATCGGCCGCCGCCATGATGGCCTCGCCCTTGCCCACCGGGCGGGTGCCTGCAGTACCGCGCAGCCAGCAGCCGCTATGGCTGGCATGGATCGCGGGGAGGGAGGTGGCAGCCATGGCCGGGCACTAGAGAGGAAACCTGGTTATCGGGCAAGCGCCCGCTAGGCGTGATCCGTGCTCGCCGCGTCAAACAGCGCGTGCTGTGCGGCAAAGGCCCGCTGGAACGCCGGGCGCGCTTCACCGCGCGCGATGTAGCGCGCGAGGGCGGGAAAGTCATCCATCAGCGGTGCATCGGCGATCCGCCGCAGCACACAGATCATCATGAGATCGCCCGCGCTGAACGCTGCTTCGAGCCATGGCGCATCGCCCAGCTGCGCGGCGAGCTGGCCAAGCCGGGTGCGCAGCTGCTGCTCCAGCAGGGCGTTCCGCTCGGCCTGCCACGGCTTTCCGCGATCGAGGAAACCGGCCATGTCGTAGTCCCACACCGGCGGCTCGACCGTGTTCAGCGCTGCGAACATCCACATCGCCGCGCGCGATCGGGAGGCGTGCTCTGCCGGGAGCAGGGCAGGGCACGCTTGGGCAATGTGCAGCACGATCGCGCCGGATTCGAACAGCACGAGATCGGCTTCCTCATAGACGGGGATCTGGCCAAAGGGCTGCCGGGCGATATGCTCGGCTTCCTTGATCGCGGCAAAGCTCAGCCGCCGTATGCCGTAGCTGCGCCCGGCTTCTTCCAGCGCCCAGCGCACCGGCATATCGCGCGCGAGGCCCCGCCCTCCGTCAGGTGATTGGTCGAACACGCTGACAATCGGCTCCATCGGGGCTCTCCGGCTCGCTCTACGCACTTCCCCGCATGGCATTCACACCTGCTTGCAGGGCGCTTGCCTTAAACCCGGCAAGGTTCGGCCGTTCTGGCCTTTCGGGACATGCACGGGGCCCCAAGCCCCACCCCATAGTGGAGAATGGGCATCATGGCAGTCATCAATACGAATATCAGCGCGATCCGCGCATCAAATGCCTCAAACATGGCATCCAAAATGGCGGGTGTCGCGATGGAGCGGCTCTCGACCGGCAAGCGCATCAACGGCGCCAAGGACGATGCCGCCGGCCTTGCGATCACCACCACCATGACCTCGCAGATCAAGGGCATGAGCCAGGGGATCCGCAACGCCAACGACGGCATCAGCTTCGCGCAGACCGCCGATGGCGCGCTCAACGAAGTGACCGCGATGCTGCAGCGCATCCGTGAACTCGCGATCCAGGCCAAGTCGGCGACGTATACCGATACCGACCGCACCTCGATGCAGTCCGAAGTGGCCAACCTCACCTCGCAGATCAGCGAAGTGCTGGAAAAGACCACGTTCAACGGCACCAAGCTGTTCACCGTGATCGGCGCGGCCCCGGCGGCCAACGGCTCGGACGATGCGACCTTCTCGATCCAGACGGGCAGCAACACCACTGATACGGTGGACCTGCGCAGCAAGGCGATCGATGGCACCAAGCTGTTCGGCGGCACCAACACGGTCTACACCCCGGCCACGAGCCCGCAGGCGATCGACGTGAGCACTGCCGCGCAGGCCGGCACGACGATGGACAACGTCGATGCCTCGCTCACCGCGATCAACGTCGCGCGTGCCGAATTCGGCTCGGGCCAGAACCGCCTTGAATCGGTGATCAACAACCTCACCGACAACGTGACCAACCTTTCGGACGCACGCAGCCGCATTCTCGATACCGACTATTCGGCCGAGACGACGGTAATGGCCAAGGCCCAGATCCTGAGCCAGGCCTCGACTGCAATGATCGCGCAAGCCAACCAGGCCCAGCAGAACGTGCTCTCGCTGCTCAAGTAAGCGAACCTCGCTCCCCTCCCGCCTGCGGGAGGGCGCTCGATAACTCCCCTCCCGCTTGCGGGAGGGGTGGGGGGTGGGCCCCGCTATCGGCTACTCGAATCCGACGAACGTCGCCGCTTCGGCCACCGACTTGCGTTCGGAAATCACCGCATTGGCGGGGAAACTCTCTTCCGGCCAGCCAAGCGCGATGCTTTTCATGATCACCTGATCGTCGGCGATCCCGGCATGTTCGCGCACGACCGGCGATTGCATGATGCCCTGGCTGTTGATGACGGTGCCGAGCCCGCGCGACCACGCCGCGTTGACCAGCGCATTGACCACGCCGCCACAATCGAACGGCGTGTCGTCGCTCCCCTCAAGCGCCTTGTCATAGGTCACGATCACGCAGACCGGCGCGTCAAACTGGCGGAAGCCGCGCAGCACCCAGTCCTGCCGCATCGCCGCGTCATCGCGCGCGATGCCCATGGCGGAAAACAGCTGTTTCGCCACGCCGATCTGCCGATCGCGATGCACCCCGGCAAACGGCTGGCCCTTGCGGAACTCGCGCGAATCCGGAAACCCCGCCAGAATGCGTTCGGTGTTCCCCTGCCGGATGCGCGCCAGCGGCTCGCCGGTGATCACGTAAAAATTCCACGGTTGCGTGTTCATCGAAGTTGGCGCCCGCATGGCGATGTGCAGGATTTCCTCGATCAGCTTCTGCGGCACCGGATCGGGCTTGTAGCCCCGGATGCTGCGCCGCCCGAGCATGACCTCATCGTATTCCATACTGTCTCCCAAACCCTTTTGCCGGCTTGCGGTAGCGAGCCTGCGCCCCACCGCACAAGCTTTTCCTTGCGCTTGCGGGGGCCATCCGCAAAAGGGTCGGCGCTATGGAAAACGCAGAAAAACCCGCACCGCTTGATGTGTTCACCGCTGCCCAGACCTCGAAGGCCTGGCCGTTCGAGGAAGCGCGCAAGATCGTGAAACGTTTTCCCGGCGGCAAGCGCGATGCTTCCGGAGAGCTTGTCCCCGTCCTGTTCGAAACCGGCTATGGCCCCTCGGGCCTCCCGCATATCGGCACCTTTCAGGAAGTGCTGCGCACCACGCTCGTGCGCCGCGCCTATGAAACCCTCACCGGCGGCCATCCCACGCGCCTGATCGCCTTCTCGGACGATATGGACGGCCTGCGCAAGGTGCCGGACAACGTGCCCAACAAGCCGGTCCTCGCCGCCAAACTCGGCCACCCGCTCACGCGCATTCCCGATCCCTTCGAAAAGTTCGAAAGCTTCGCGCACCACAACAACGCGATGCTGCGCCAGTTCCTTGACCAGTTCGGCTTCGACTACGAATTTGTCTCGGCCAGCGACCGCTACAATTCGGGCGCCTTCGACGATGCGCTGAAGAACGTCCTGCGCAACTTCGGCGCGATCATGGACATCATGCTCCCCACCTTGCGCGAAGAGCGCCGCCGCACCTATTCGCCGGTCCTCCCGATCAGCGAGAAGACCGGCGAAGTGCTGCAGGTGTCCGTCGAAGTCGTCGATGCCGAAGCCGGCCTCGTGCGCTTTGAAGATCAGGGCGAAATGGTCGTCCAATCGGTCCTCGGCGGCAAGTCAAAGCTGCAGTGGAAGGTCGATTGGGGCATGCGCTGGACCGCGCTCGGCGTCGATTACGAGATGTGCGGCAAGGATCTCACCGATAGCCACCTCTATTCGGGCCGCATCGCTGGGGTGCTCGGCGGCCGCCGTCCGGAAGGCCTGATCTACGAGCTGTTCCTCGATGAGAACGGCGAGAAAATCTCCAAGTCCAAGGGCAACGGCCTCACCATCGAACAGTGGCTGGAGTATGGCAGCGAGGAAAGCCTCGGCTTCTACCTGTTCCGCGAACCCAAGAGCGCCAAGTCGCTCCACGCGGGCGTCATCCCCCGCGCGGTCGATGAATACTGGCAGTTCCGTGAAAAGTTGCCCAGCCAGCCCATCGAACAGCAACTCGGCAACCCGGTCTGGCACCTGCTGCGCGCCAATGGCGGCACGGATGGGGCAGGGGACACCTTGCCGGTCACCTACGGCCTCCTGCTCAATCTCGTCGGCGTGCTCGGCGCGCAGGCGACCCGCGCGCAGGTCTGGTCGTACCTTGCCAACTATGTCGAGAACGCCGATCCCGCCGCGCATCCGGCGCTGGACTCGCTGGTGACTTCGGCCTTGGCCTACAACCGCGATTTCGTCGCCCCGACGCTGAAGCGCCGCAAGCCCGAACCGAACGAGGCCGCCGCGCTCGCCGCACTCGATGCCGAACTCGCCGCCACCGACGACAGCGCCACCGCCGAAGACCTCCAGACCCTCGTCTACGAAATCGGCAAGGACCCGCACTACGGCATCGGCGCGCTGCGGGACTGGTTCAAGGCGCTCTACGAAACGCTGCTGGGTTCCAGCCAAGGCCCCCGCATGGGCAGCTTCATCGCGCTCTACGGGATCGAGGGGACACGCCGCCTGATCGCGGAAGCGCTGGAAGGCGTCGAAGTGCTGGCAGCTCCGGGATGACCTGCTTGATCTCCTGGTCGAACCACAGACGACGCGGACCCGTTTGCAGGAATTCTGGTTGGATCACGAGCACGCCGTTTTCGTATCCCACCGGCCTGCCAACGACGTAGCCCGCAGCATTCCCGAAGGTGGCAGTCCCACAGCTCGTTGTCACCATTATGTTCGGTCCGGGCTGATCCCTTATGATCACTTCCACGCCGAGGTACGCACCCTGCACAACGCGGGTCACGCGCGCCCGGACGCCTTTTCCTAGTTCACGCCAGAGGCCCTCGGGATGCGCGACCTCGATACGCGCGACAAAGGCATCTGCTGGGAGTTTGGCGGGAACCTGAGTTCTGACAACCGTCACCGAGTAGCCGCTGTTGTCAGGGTTTCTGCAAGCCACTGCCGGAGTGCCGAGCAGCCCGATGGAAATGGCGCAGAAGATGCAGATCGATCTGAGCATGCTCCGACTATACATTCATTTCAAGCTGAAAACCTACGGTATTTGGCAAATGCCGATTTCCCGATTCGATACGAAACAAAGGGCCGCCAATTGCCGCACCGTGCGGCGGGTAGTTCCTTCGGGAACCACGCCCCCCCCTAATACCACGGCCGCGCGCGGTACCACTTCGTCACGATATACTTCACCCCCTGCTCCACCGGTCGCCCGGCGTGCAGGGTCAGCGGGTTCGGCTTACCGTCGCGGCCCATGTTGTTCCACACCAGCAGCGCGCCCTTTTGCGGCGGTACCGCAATCGGCACTTTGGGAAACTCGGTCGCGCCGCCCGCCTCCACGGCCGAGAGATAGCCCATCGCCGTCCACGTCCGCTGCCCGCCGCGGCCTTCCTCGGTCGGCCAGTAGCTGGCGGAGGTATCGAAGTAATCGAAGTGCGCGCGGAATTCCTGGCCCGGTTCATAGCGCTGGCCCTGGATCACCTCGCCATGCGCATGCTCGATGCCCATGAGATCGTCGATCCGCCGCTCCAGCATCTTGATGAACGGATCCTCTGGATTGACATCACCGCTGTAGCTCGTCCGGCCGCTGTCGGCATTGCCGTGATAGGTGGGGGAGGGCCGCGCCACCGCATCGACCAGCCTGATCAGCCGCGCGCATTCCTCCGCGGTGAAGAAGTCGGCGACGCCGTAGATCTCGATCGCATTGACGGGCAGTCGGAAAACACTCGGATCGGCCTCAAGCCGCGCGCGCACCCGTTCGCCCACTTTGGCAAGTACCGGGGCGTCCTTGGCGGCGGGAGCGGAGCGGCGAAATCCGATCATCGGGGGCTCATGCCGCAGCATCCGCGCGCTGCCAAGAGGGAGGTGGTAAAGTCAGGTTAAATGCCGGGCTTAACATCCTGACAACATTGAGTTATGCATGATAACTAAAGTTGTAACCGATCTGGACTATTATTCCAAGCGGAAGGCTTACCAATAGTCCGTAATATGGCTACAGATATAGCATGGTTAATTGTTGATTGATCATGAAATTCCCAAGGGTTGCGTAACGAGAAGACTGACCGCGAAAACTGTCAGCGCCAGATAACCGGAAGCCCAGCGGCGGGGACGAGGGAATTTGGCGGCGAACGTTCCTTGGAATGCGAGGAGTTGGCTTTGGACGGTCATGTTGACTTGGATGCGGAAGTGTTCCGCATTGCAAAACTGTTGTATGAAGTGCGCCGCCGCCGCGATGCGGCCAGCCCGATCAAAGGCCTCTTCGGAGAGCCGGGATGGGATATCCTGCTGGATCTGTTCATCGCCCGCAAGACGCGCACGGCCCTGCAGGTTTCCAGCGTCTGCGCTGGTGCGGGCCTGCCTTCCACCACCGTGCTGCGCTGGATCGCCCGGCTGGAGCGGGAAGGCCTGATCGTGCGCGTCGCGGATCAGGATGATGCCCGCCGCCGCTACGTCAACCTGACAGCGCGCGGACTCAACATACATTCCCCAAGTGGCATGCCGTCTGACGTGAGCTTCGCCTGAATCCGACCG
>CAZQEH010000060.1:0-21256 GCA_964592205.1 uncultured Novosphingobium sp. | reverse complement strand
CAGGGGCCTCCGCCGCGGCCCCCCCCGAAGCGGCCTTTGCCGGAGCCGCCGCCGCCGCAGGCCGCCACGGGCTTTCGAACGGATCGAACTGGATATGCCCGATCGGCCGCGCCGGATCGTCCCAGCGATAGACCGCGCGCTCCACCACGTTGCGCAGTTCGCGCACGTTGCCGGGCCAGGCGTACTTGTCCATCTGCTCGGCCACATGCGCGGCAAAGCCCGGCCAGTTCGCCCAGCCCAGTTCCGCCGCCATGCGCCGCCCGTAGTAATCCGCCAGCACCGCGATATCGCCCTCCCGCACGCGCAGCGGGGGGAGCGTGATCACCTCGAAGCTCAGCCGGTCGAGCAGGTCCGGGCGGAACCGGCCTTCGTCCGCCATTTTCGGCAGGTTCTCGTTCGTCGCCGCCACGATGCGCACATCGACCGTGATCGGCTTGTTCGCGCCGATCCGCGCCACTTCGCCATATTCCACCGCGCGCAGCAGCCGCTCCTGCGCGCCCATCGAAAGCGTGCCCAGTTCGTCGAGGAACAGCGTGCCCCCGTTGGCTTCCTCAAACCGCCCGGCGCGGGCGCGCGTCGCGCCGGTAAACGCGCCCGCCTCGTGGCCGAACAATTCGGCCTCGATCAGCGTCTCGGGCAATGCTGCACAGTTCATCGTCACCAGCGGTTCCTGCCACCGCGTTGAAAGGCGGTGGAGGCGTTCGGCGATCAGTTCCTTGCCGGTCCCGCGCTCGCCGATCACCAGCACCGGGCGGCGCATTGGCGCGGCGCGGCTGGCGCGCTCCACCGCATCGAGAAAGGCGCCCGATTGGCCGATGAACTGGACTTCGCGATCCATGATGGCGTTCCGCTTCGTAGCTAGTCCCAAGGTCTAGCAGAATTTCCCAAGTCTAGGCAAGAATTCCCATGCGCACGCTTCCTCCGATCCGCCAAAGTCCAGCAATTCCGGCGCTTCCGCGATTTGGCACGCCTCCTGCAAAGCATCAGGCAACCCCCGCCAAGGGGACCAACAGGAGACTTCCGATGTACACTGCCCGCTTCTTCTCGACCCAGCTCGGCCGCGCGGCGCTGATCAGCATCGCAGCGATGATGGCGCTCAACGTCGCCGTCGCGACCCGCCCGGCAACCGCCGCCGCTCCCCAGGTCGTCGCGTCCAGCGCCGCGATCACGGGTGAGCTCGCCTGATGGGCGCGGACACGCCCGTGCGGCCTGCTGGCGCCGGGCGCTCGCAATCCCGTTTCGAAATCGAGCTTGGTGCGCTACGCCGGCACGATACCGAAACTCCCCGGCAGTCCGCCGGATATTCCACCGGAGCCAACCTGATGGGCATCTTCTCTCGCACCCGCGACATCATCGCCGCCAACTTCAACGACCTGCTCGACAAGGCCGATGACCCGGCCAAGATGATCCGCATGATCATCATGGAGATGGAGGAAACCCTCGTCGAAGTGCGCGCGTCTGCTGCTCGCACCATCGCCGATCAGAAGGAAATGGCCCGCCACGTCGCGAAGCTCGAACGGCTCCAGGCCGATTGGGCGGACAAGGCCCAGCTCGCGCTTTCCAAGGGCCGCGAGGATCTCGCCCGTGCCGCGCTCGTTGAAAAGAACAAGGCGGCCGATATGGGCGCCCAGCTCGGCAGTGAGATCAAGGTGCTCGACGATTCGATGCGCGCTTACGAAGCGGACATCGAAAAGCTGCAGACCCGCCTGCGCGAAGCCCGCAGCCGCCAGACCGCGATTGCCGCCCGCCTCGAAAGCGCCGAGAACCGCGTCCGCCTGCGCACGCTGATGACCAACGAGCGCGTCGATGAAGCGCTCGCCCGCTTCGACCAGCTCGAACGCCGCGTCGATTATGCCGAAGGCCGCGCCGATGCCTTGAGCCTCGCCGATGGCGCCCAGCCCAACCTCGCGGATGAAATCGCCGCGCTCGCCGGGCAGGACAAGGTCGATGAGGAACTCGAGGCGATGAAGCGCGCGCTTGGTCAGTCGGAAACGAAGGAGGACTGATCCATGGAGGATACTGTCATCCCGTTGGTCGCCATCCTTGCGATCTTCGTGGGTCTGCCCTGGGTCGTGCTCCATTACATCACCCGCTGGAAGACCGCCGCCACGCTCACCACCGGTGACGAGGCCCTGCTCGACGAGCTCTACCAGCTCGCCCGCCGGCTCGATGAACGCATGGACACGGTCGAGCGCCTCGTCGCTGCCGACAATCCCGAATTCCGTCCTGGTCGGCTGCTGCCCGACCTCGACAGCGACAACCAGAAACTGCGCGAGCTGGACCGCATGCTCGCTGAAAAGAGGGGGACTTCCAAATGAGCAACCAGCTGCCCCAGCGTACCAAGTTTTATCGCGACAAGGTCAACGGCAAGTTCATGGGCGTCTGCTCGGGCATCGCCGATTATACCGGAGTTGATGTCCTCTGGGTCCGGCTCGGGTTCATCGTGCTCGCCTTTTCGATGGTCTGGCCGTTCCTGATCTACTTCGCGCTCGGCTTCCTGGCTGAAAAGAAGCCGCCCCGGCTCTACGCCGATCCGGCCGAACAGAAGTTCTGGCAGGGCGTGCGCCAGTCACCGGCCCGCACCGCGCGGGAAGTGCGCTCCACCTTCCGCGATATCGACCGCCGCCTCGCCGAGGTCGAACAGTTCTATGTCTCGGGCAATCCGCGCCTCTCGGCCGAAATCGAGAAGCTGCGTTGAGCTTGCACGAAATCCCTGGGGGGAATGACACATGAATCCCGGACAAATGGCCCTGATGATCCCGATCATCGCGCTGATGATTCCGTTCTTCGCGATCTGGACCAGGCATCGGCGCAAGATGGAGCAGATCCGCGCCGGTTCATTCACCGAAAGCAACGCCCAGGCCGCCGCCCGCGCTGCCGCCCTCGAAGAACGCGTCCGCGTCCTCGAAGCCATCGTCACCGACAAGAGCTACGACGTTGCCAGCCAGATCGAGGCGCTGCGCCGCGATGGCTCGGCCATCGAACACGGGAGGAACTGATGGGCCCCGACGAACTTTCGAGACTCGCCGAATTTGCTCCGATGGTCGGCGTGGTCAGCATCGCTGCCGTAGGCGGCTGGGTCCTCACCACCTGGCTGCGCATCCGCCATGGCTATCCGCTGGATGGTGCATGGGGGCAGGCGGTCTATCCCAAGACCAGCACCGAGGAGCAGGAGCGCATCAAGCTGCTCAGCCAGGAAAACGCCCAACTGCGTGCCGAACTCGGCTCGGTCAAGGACCGGCTTGCCAATGTCGAGCGCATCGTCACCGATAGCGGCTATCACCTGACCCACGAAATCGAGGCGCTGAGGGGAACCCAGCCCAAAGGGAGCACCACGCAATGAGCCCGGAAGATACCATTGCCTTCGCCGCATTGATGATCGGCCTGATCCTGATGATCGGCGTTCTCGCTGATGTCTACAAGCGCCGCCTTGCCTTCAAGGAACGCAAGCTCGAACTCGCTGCCAAGAACAGCGCTGACGAGGCCGCCCACTTTGCCGCGCAGGCGCAGAAACTCGAACAGCGCGTTCGCGTTCTCGAACGCATTGCCACCGATCGTGAAGGCCAGGATGCCGCCGCGCTCGCCAGCCAGATCGAAGACCTGCGGACTCCCGCAGCCAACTGAACCCCATTTACCCGAGGATTGATCGATGAGCTTCTGGAGTGCCCTTGTCGCGATTGTTGCCATTCTCGCCTGGGCGAGAATGCGGACCGTCCGCTACCAGTCGGGCCTCGGCCATCCGCCTGAGGAACTCAAGGACGCGATGAGCAGCCGCAATGCCAACCCCGCGCTCGAACGCGAAGTTGTCGAACTCAGGAAGCGCGTCGAAGTACTCGAACGCATCCTCACCGATGGCCGCGATGCCAGCCGTCTCGCGCAGGATATCGAAGCCCTGCGCGAGCATTGATCCCCAACAGGAGAGCCCGCAATGCCCATCACTACCGCAGCCGTGCTTGCCGCCGCCACGCTGGTGGCCATCGCGATCCTTGCCCGCACCGCGCTCACTGCGTGGAATGGCTGGCTTGAACTAAAGCGCACCGAAATGTCCCGTCCCACAGATGGCACGGCCCACGCGCTTGGCATGATCGATCTCAGCGATCTCAAGGAACGCCTCCGCAAACTCGAAGCAATCGCCGCCGGCGTCGATCTCTGACCTTCTTGGCCCTCCCCATTTTTGCCGAAGGCTCAAATGGGGAGGTGGCATCGCAAAGCGATGACGGAGGGGTTCTTCTTTTCCCTTTCCGTTCGTGTCGAGCGAAGTCGAGACACCATACCCGAGCGTCTTGCTTGCCCCAGCCATCCGATGCGCTATGTCCCGCAGTTATGAGCCAGCTCGATGATATCCTTGAAGAGTACGAATTCCTCGACGCAGACGAACGCTACCGTCTGCTGATCGATCTCGGCCGCAAGCTCGAGGCGATGCCCGATGCGCTGAAGACCGATGCCACGCTCGTGCGCGGCTGCTCCGCCAGCGTCTGGGTCTATCCTGTGGCGGGGAGCGGGGACGCGCTGCATTTCCTCGCCGATAGCAACGCCGCGATCACCAAGGGCATCGTCGCGCTCGTCCTCGCCGCGGTGCAGGACCGGCCCGCACGCGACGTCGCCGAAACCGACATCGCCGCGCTCCTCGCGCCCTTCGATCTCAAGAACCAGCTCTCGTCGAACCGCACGCAAGGCGTCCCCAACATGATCGCCCTCGTGCGCGAACACGCAGCGCGGATCGCGGCCGGGTAGGCCTTTGCCAGTAACCCTACCCACAAGCCGCTCGTGCTGAGCTTGTCGAAGCACCGGCCACCAGCCTCGCCGCGCACGCAAGGCTCGACAAACCTTCCCGCACCGGCAAGACCATGGTGATGATGCGATCCGAGCCCTGCGTATGAAGCGCCACCTTTGGACGACGGCCGGCCTCCTGTTCGTCGGCATCGGCGCGGTCGGTGCGGTCTTGCCGCTGCTGCCCACGGTTCCCTTCCTGCTCCTCGCGTTGTTCTGCTTCGCGCGCGGCAATCCGGCGTGGGAGCAGCGCTTGCTCGATCACCCCACGTATGGCCCGCTGCTGCTCGATTGGCGCCAGCGCCGCGCGATCCCCCGCCACGCCAAATGGGCCGCGCTGATCGCCATGGGCGTCTCGGTCGGGGTCACCGCCTTCACCGCCGGCTGGCCCTGGGTGTTGATTCCCGCCGCGGTCATGGCTGTCAGCGGCACCTGGATCTGGACCCGCAACGAATAGCGTCGGAGCCTACGCAGCGTTTTCAGACTCGAAGGGCTGCTTGCGCCCAATCGTGGACATCAAGTTTCCGTGCAAGCAATCCGCGAATGCGCCAGCTTCATGCACGCGTTCCTATCGATTTGGCGTTGCGGCGGCCAGCGCGATCCGTTGGGTTCGTGAATGGCGGGAGACAGGATCGACGCGGACGAAGCCTCAAGGCGGCGATATGCGCTCGCGGTGGATCGAGGCGTATCACGCCGTCATACTCGGCACGATCGAAGCGAATCCTCGACAACCTGCCGGCCCACAGACGATGGCAGCCCGGGAAGCCGTCGAAGCCGCCGGTGCGAGGATGCTGTTCCTGCCGCCATACAGTCCAGACGTCAATCCGATCGAAAACGCCTTCTCGAAACTCAAGGCCATCCTGCGAAAGGCTGCAGCTCGGACAGTCCCCGAACTGTGGGATGCAATCCGCGTGGCGCTCGCCTGCTTCACACCCCAAGAATGCGCAAACTACTCCTCTCCAACAGGATATGAGCCAGAGTGATCGGATTCCGCTCTAGCCGTTGTTTCGCACGGCTACACCGGCTGGGGCACGTTCATGACCTGGCTGACCGAAAACCTCGCCGCCAAGGGATATGTCGTCGTCGCGATTGATCACGCCGATCAGTGGGTGGTGAGCCCGGCGGACTTTCCGGTCTCATTCGGCAACGTGCTGGTCCACCGCGCGCGCGACATCCGCTTTGTGATCGACGAGATGACCTGCCGTGCGGGCAAGGCTGGCGATGCGCTGGGGCAGGAGATCAATGCGGATCAGATCGGTCTGGTCGGCTATTCGATGGGCGGTTTCGGCGTGCTCGCGGCTGCCGGGCTCGGCTATTC
This sequence comes from uncultured Novosphingobium sp., assembly GCA_964592205.1. Taxonomy (GTDB): domain Bacteria; phylum Pseudomonadota; class Alphaproteobacteria; order Sphingomonadales; family Sphingomonadaceae; genus Novosphingobium. The sequence goes on along the minus strand of CAZQEH010000060.1, from coordinate 15,168 downwards.
GCCCACCAGCCCGGTGTTCGGCTAATTTCCGCCGGCCCGCGAGCAGGTGTTCGGAAGCCAGGCGGTGGGCAAGGCGATTGCCGCGCTGATCAGGTGGGGAGGGCGGCTTCCCCGGTCGTCCCCGCAAACAGCGTAGCGGTCTTGCCGCCGACCCAGATCGGGCCGCCGGGTTCGTGTTCGATGCGAACGCGGCCCGAGCGGCCGAGGCGGGTGCCCTGCGTTGCGGTGTAGGGCGCGGCGACATGCCTGGCTCGCAGCATCCATTCGGCGGCCGATGCATTGAGGCTGCCAGTGACCGGATCCTCGATCAGCCCGCCATAGGGATCGCTGAAGATCGCGCGCACTTCATAAGCGAAGGGGCTGCCGACGGGGTGCAGGCCGACGAGGCCGATATCAATGCGCGACGCATGCGAGCGTGCCGGTTCGACCGCGATCACCGTCGCCGCGTCCTTGAGCTGGATGCCCAGCCAGCCGGGGCCGTTGTCGATCCATTCGGCAGCGACGACATCGTCCGGAGCGATCCCGAGAACACCGCAGGCCTCCGCCAGCTGTACCGCCTCGACCGGGCCCGAGCGCAACAGCGGCGGGGCGGCAAACGCGAGGCCATCGGTGCCGCGGCGCACGTCGACCAGACCCGCGCCGCACTCCTGCACGACCTTGCCTTCATGGTGCGGCGTGCCGCCGAGCGCGAGCCAGGCATGCGCTGAGCCGAGCGTCGGGTGGCCCGCGAACGGCAATTCCCGATCAAGCGTGAAGATGCGCACGCGGTAGTCTGCCGCATCGGTGGTTGGCGGCAGCAGGAACGCCGTTTCCGAAAGATTGAGCCAGCGTGTGATGCCTTGCAGTTCTGCCGTATCGCGGTCGGCTTCGAGGGCGATCACGGCAAGCGGATTGCCGGAAAACGGAGTCTCTCCAAAGACGTCGACTAGCATGAACGGATACTGCGGCATGGTCTTGCTAACCTTTGCGGCGGGAATGACGCGCCCGTGAGGATCGCAGCGCAGGGGCTGTTTGCAAGAATGAAAAGTGCTTGGGGGGAACAGTTTGGCTATCGAGAGGGCGCGCTGCCGAGGTCTCAGTCGTCCGGAATCGCGAAGCTGAAACGCATACCGGCGACAAGTGTGCTCCGCGCGCCGATGGCCCAGCCGGGATGGATCACATATTGCAGATCGGGCTGGATATTAAGCCAGGGAGCGACTTTGCGCTGCGCGGTGAGTTCGAGCACGGTTTCGGCGCGGCGTGCGCCGTCCGGTGCGAACAGGGTCCGCCGCGCGGCCGCGCCCAGCCGCGCATGGGCGGCCGCCAGGCCAACGCGCCACTCGCCAAGAATGGCGAGTGCGCCGCCCCCGGCATAGGCCGCAACCGGATTGGCGCGCGCATCGGCAATGCCGAGCCGGATCCAGGCGCTGATCTTGCGCGTCAGGGCGCCCTCCAGCATGCCATAGGCGCCGCGCGAAACGGCTGGGGGCTGGCTGGAATCGAGCGCATCGAAGCGCGTGGTGTAGTGCCAGCCGCCGAACTGGAGCAGCCATGTACCGACAGGTACGCGCGCCTCCGCAATCAGCAGGGCGCCGGTCATGCCGGGAAACCGCACCGCGAGCTTGCGTGGATCGTGCCGCGCACCGGCCAGCGCATCAAAGACGCCCAGTGCGAGCGCTTTGCGGCCGCGCTGCAATCGCATGACCAGCGCGGAAGTGGTCATCGGGAAGATCGAAGGACCGGCCAGGCCGCTTTGCGAGATGTCCGGCCCGATCCCGAAAGCGCTGTTGACGAACAGCGAGCCGGTATTCTGGATATCGAATTCGGCATTGAGATCGATCAGCCCGGCCTTGGCCGAGAAAGCCGGGCTGGGCTTCCACTGCGCCCAGGCTTCGTAGGCGTGGGGCAGGGTATCCGCCTCGAGGCTGCTGACTGTCTGATAAAGACCCACCCGCCGACCCGAGAAATCGGGGCCGTGGGCCGCCATGACATCGAGATGCACAGAAAGTGCATCGAGCCCGACTACGGGGCCCTTGAAGTCCATCCAAACATCGGCACGGCCGACGACGGCAGTGCCGCGATCCGGGCTGCCGCCAAGAGCGGAGAGTACATCAGCGGTGTAGGCCCCGCCGAAACTGACCGCTGATTGCGCCTTTGCGGGGGCAGGCGCAGCAAGACTTGTCGCGGCAAGCGCGAGCGCGGCTAGGGCAAGGCGAAGGGGCCGGGGCATGGTGCCGCTGGGTAGGACCTGTGCGGATAACATCGTGCTTCGGCGGAATCAGGGAAAAGGCGCAGCATCGGCGCAGCATTCCTGCAGGGTTTTGCCGGGGTACTGCAGAGGGCTGCAGCATCAATTCGTGCGCGGACGAATGCCGGTACGTAATTTCATGATGACTCCGCCTCGCCAATGCGGTACGCGCCCGATCACAAAACAAGTCGTTCATCCGGCGCGGCCTTGGGAGAGGATGCGTAAAAATTGCACCGCGCCGGGTGTCCAGATTTGGTTTTGTTCCCAAAATCGCTGATTTTTGCCGCTGTTCGCAAGGAACAGCGTGCTGCCTTTGCGCGTGTTTTCACGCCGCGCGTAGGCCGCCCGCCCGCGGCCCGGGAAAGGCGCGGGAGCAGGGCGGCATCATCGCGTGTCAGGCGTTAGGGCGATTGGCGAGGAGGTTATCGACCACCGACGGATCAGCAAGTGTTGAGGTATCGCCGAGGTTTCCGGTGTCGTTTTCGCCGATCTTGCGGAGGATGCGGCGCATGATCTTGCCGGAGCGGGTCTTGGGCAGGCCGGGGGCGAACTGGATGACGTCGGGGGTGGCGATGGGGCCGATTTCGTGGCGGACCCACTGGACGAGTTCCTTGCGGAGAGATTCATCGGGTTCGACGTCGGCGTTGGTCGTCACGAAGGCATAGATGCCCTGGCCCTTGATCTCGTGCGGCATGCCGACCACCGCGGCTTCTGCAACCTTGGGATGGGCGACGAGCGCGCTTTCGATCTCGGCGGTGCCCATGCGGTGGCCGCTGACATTGATCACATCGTCGATGCGGCCGGTGATCCAGTAGTAGCCGTCCTCGTCGCGGCGGCAGCCATCGCCGGTGAAGTAGGTGCCCGGGAAGGTGGTGAAGTAGGTCTGGAAGAAGCGCTCGTGATCACCCCAGACAGTGCGCATCTGGCCGGGCCAGCTCTGCTCGATCACGAGGCAGCCGTCCGCCGCGCCTTCGAGGCGCTGGCCCTCGCCGGTGAGGAGCGCGGGCTTGACGCCGAACATGGGGCGGGTGGCCGAGCCGGGCTTGAGCGGGGTGGCGCCGGGCAGCGGGGTGATCATCGCGCCGCCGGTCTCGGTCTGCCACCAGGTGTCGACGATCGGGCAGCGGCTGTCGCCCACGACCTTGTGGTACCATTCCCACGCCTCGGGATTGATCGGCTCGCCCACCGAACCGAGCAGGCGCAGCGACTGGCGCGAGGTCTTCATCACCCACTCGTCGCCCTCGCGCATCAATGCACGCAGTGCCGTCGGGGCGCCGTAGAAGATCTCGACGCCGAACTTGTCGACGACCTGCCAGAAGCGCGAGGGATCGGGGAAGCTGGGCACGCCCTCGAACATCACGGTGGTCGCGCCGTTGAGCAGCGGGCCGTAGACGACATAGCTGTGGCCGGTGACCCAGCCCACGTCCGCCGCGCACCAGTAGATCTGGGCAGCACCATCGGATCCGGGACGGTAATCGAAGACGTACTCGTGCGTCATCGAGGCCCAGACGGAGTAGCCGCCGGTGGTGTGGAGCACGCCCTTGGGCTTGCCGGTGGAGCCGGAGGTGTAGAGGATGAACAGCGGGTCTTCCGCGCTTATTTCTTCGGGTGCGCAATCGGCGGACTGCGCGGCGACCGCGCTGGCCCAGTCCACATCGCGGCCAGCCACATGCGGCACATCAGCGCCGGTGTGCGCAAGGACGATCACCGTATCGACGCCGGGGCACTGGGTGAGCGCTTCATCGACATTGGCTTTGAGCGGCACGCGCTTGCCGCCGCGCAGGCCTTCGTCCGCCGTGATGACAAGGCGGCTGTCGCAATCGCTGATGCGCCCCGCGAGCGCATCGGGCGAGAAGCCGGCAAACACGATCGAATGGATCGCGCCGATGCGGGCGCAGGCGAGCATCGCGACGGCGGCTTCGGGCACCATCGGCAGATAGATGGTGACGCGCGAACCGCGGGTCGCACCGCGTGCCTTGAGGAGATTGGCGAACCGGCAGACCATGTCGTGCAGCTCGCGGTAGGTGATGCGGCGATCAGGCGTATCCGGCGAATCCGGCTCCCACAGGATCGCGATCTGCTCGCCGCGCGCCGCGAGGTGACGGTCGAGGCAGTTGGCGGCAAGGTTGAGCGTGCCGTCCTCGAACCAGCGGATGCCGAAATCGGCCTCGTGGAAACTCGCCGTGCTGACCTTGGTGAAGGGCTTGATCCAATCCAGCCGCTGCGCCTCGCCGCGCCAGAACGTGTCTGGATCGGCGAGCGATTGCGCGTACATCGCCGCGTAGCGCGCATCGTCAATCAGGGCGCTTGCCGCCCAATTCTCGGGGACCGGATAGGTGGTCTGGCTCATGGGGGCGTCCTCTCGCAGCGTGTTTGATTTTGGTCGCTATAAGACGGATTGGGCCGCGTTTGCCAACCATTGAATCAGGCTTTGCGGCTGGCCCTCAACGCAAGGAAGAAGCCGAGGCCCAGGCTGAGGTCAATCGCGGCAAACACGGCGACCGGCCTGCCGACCCGGTGCTGCGCGAACAAAGCGAGGGCCGGAACCCCGAAGACAAGCTTCTCGAACACGGCAGGAATCATAAGCGCGCGGTACTTCACCGGATCAGAGGCGATGATCCAGAAAACGGCCTGAAAGACGAGCGCGAGACCGATGAAACCGAGATAAGCCTCAGGATGTTCGACAGGCCAAGGCGCGAAATAGGCCGGCGGCAGGACGAGCAAGCCGTAAATGGCTGCGGCGCGGAAAAAGCGCGATATCCAGTTTGGCATCGCTGTGTTCTAGCGCCGGATCGTTCCTCCGTCAGCCCCGCAGATTGCCGACTCCCCATTTGTGCTGCGCAAAAATGGGGAGGATCCGGATCAGTGTGGGCGCGCCATGGCGGTGAGGAACATCAGGACGACGGGGTGCGGCTCGATGCTGGCCAGTTGCTCCTTGACCGAGGCGAATGCCTCATCGGCAGCAGCCAGGGCGAACTCGATATCCGCATCGGTCATGGCGGCGCAGAAGAACATGTTGTGCCAGGGGTGGACGTAGACGCCGCGCTTCAGCATCGCTTCGCCCCACGCAAAGCCCACGCGGTAGTCCGGATCATCGGCAAACAGGATCTGCGGCATCTGGACAGGGCCGGTCTGGCGCAGCGCGAAGCCGTGCTTGGCGGCGAGGGTATCGAGCCCTTCGCGCCATAGCGTGCCGAGGCGGATCGAGTTTTCGAGGTAGTCGGATTCGCGCAGGATCTTCAGCGTTTCGACCCCGGCGGCCATGGGCACGGCGGCGAACCAGAACGAGCCGGTGACGTAGATATGGCTCGCGCCTTCGCGGCAGCGGTCGTTGCCGAGCAGCGCGGAAATGGGGTGGCCGTTGGCGAAGGACTTGCCCCAGCAGCTCATGTCCGGCCGCACGCCGACGAGTTCCCAGCTGCAATCGCGGATCAGGCGGAAGCCCGCGCGCACGTCATCGACGATCAGCATCGCGCCGGTCTCGTCGCAGAGCTGCCGGGCGCGCTTGGCATAAGCGGGATCGGGCAGGGCCTGATCGATGAAGGCATCGTGCTTGAAGGGCGAGGCGAAGATCGCGGCGAGATCGTCACCCGCCGCGGCGACGGCGGCTTCGAGGCTGGCGACATCGTTGTACTGGTACTTGGAAATGAACGCGCGTTCCTCGGGCACGATCCCGGCGGGTATCGGCGTGCACCACGGGGCTGCGCCGTGATAGGCACCTTCCGCCACGAGAATGCGCCGCTTGCCGGTCTGCGCGCGGGCAGTGGTCATCGCCATCGTGGTCGCGTCGGTGCCGTTCTTGCAGAACATCGCCCAATCGGCGTGGCTCACCATGTTGACCAGCGCTTCGGCGAGGTCGACGAAATGCGCGCTGGGTCCGGTCATCGTATCGCCGAGCGCGAGCTGGGCGACCGCGATGTCATTCACGCGCCGGTCGTTGTAACCCAGCAGGTTAGGGCCATAAGCACACATGAAATCGAGGTAGCGATTGCCGTCGACATCCCATATGTAGGCGCCTTCGCCCCGGCTGAAGAACTGCGGGTAGCTCTCGGGGAGCAAAGTGGTTGCCTCGTGGCCGTACATGCCGCCGGGCACGACTTTCAGGGCGCGCTGACGCAGGGCTTGATCGGCGGCATTTGTGGTCATCAGATTTTCCCTTGCATGGTCAGGCGGCTTGTTCCGAGGCGGCGCGCAGCGGCAGGTATTCGGGCAGGAAGGTTCGGCAATAGGCCTCGCGCGCGCGGCGGGCCTGCTCGTCGTAAGCTTCGGTGATCGTGCCGTGGCGGTGGACCGAAAGCGTCCAGATCGCATCGTTGATGACGAGCAGTTCGGTGAACCGTTCGATGAGATCGGCGCTCGGCGCAATTTCGAACAGCTGGCCGAGTTCTGCCATCGAACGCTCGGCGAGCACGCGGTCATTCTCAAGATCGCGCGCGCGGATCGTGGCGGAAAGACCCGAACCGAGCAGCAGGCGGCGTGCGCCGGCATGGGCGTTGTAGTGATCGCGCCCATGGCCGTAGCGCGCGCTCATGTAGTCTTGCCAGGTCTGGATGCCGGGGGGCAGCGGCTTGTCCAGCAGTTCGACGAATTCGCGCGTGTAGCGTTCGGCGAGTGCGACGAAGACCTGACCTGCATCGGGAAAGAAATGGTAGATCGACGGAGCAGATAGGCCAGCTTCCTCGGCCAGCGTGTAGATGCTGACCTGCGCCGGTTCGAGCGTTTCGAGCAGGCGATCGGCCGAATCGAGGATAGCCTCGAACCGCTGTTGGCTGCGCTTCTGGCGCGGACGGCGGACTCGTTCGGCAGAGCCGTTTGCCGCGGGCCGGGGAATGATCGTGACCATGCCGCCAAGCCTAGCGCGGATTTTGTGCGGTTCAACTATTTTCAGATAAAAATCCGAATTTATATCAGATTTAACTTGACGCCCCCGGTGCTGGCGCGGCAGCTTCGCTTGCCATGGGGACCAAGGCTTGCGGGAAGCGCCGCAAAGCCGATGCGGGGAGAGCGCGATGCAGCAGGCCATCCGGAACCGGTGCCTCGGGATTTTGCTGGCAGGGAGCGCGCTGGTGATCGCCGCGCCCGCCCTTGCAGAGAAAGCCGCTCCGTCCGCCAAGGACGACGGCATTGCCGAGATCGTCGTCACCGCACAGCGCCGCGCACAGAATGTGCAGGACGTGCCGATCGCGATTGCTGCGATCAGCGGCGAAGCACTCACCGATACCGGCATCCGCGATCCGCGTGACCTGACCTTGCTGGTGCCCAGCCTTTCGATGCAGGCCGGCACGGCCGCTTCGACCACTTCGCTGTTTATCCGCGGCGTGGGCATCGGTGATTTCAATTCGAACACGACCGGCGCGGTGGGCGTCTATGTCGACGATGTGTTCCTCGGCGCGAATGCGGGCAAGCTGTTCAACGTGTTCGATTCCGAAGGGATCGAAGTGCTGAAGGGGCCGCAAGGCACGCTCTATGGCCGCAACACCACCGCAGGCGCGATCCGCTTTTCGAGCCGCAAGCCCACCGATGAACTGAGCGGCGATTTCTCCGCGCTCTATGGCCGGTTCAATGAAGTGCAGCTTGAGGGCGGGATCGGCGGGCCGATCGCCAAGGGTCTTCTCAAGGTGCGCGTGGCAGGCTTCTACAACCGGCGCGACGGGACGACCCTCAACCGTGTGACGGGCAACCATGTCAACAATATCAATCTCTGGGCGCTGCGCGGAATTGCCGACCTCACGCCGGCGCCGAACGTGCTGCTGCGGCTCTCGGTCCACGGCGGCAACAACACCGGCGGCGCGCGCCAGTTCCAGCACCGCGGGCAAGGTGTCGATTTCTTCGGCAATCCCGCCTTCCTGCCCGATGGCACGCCGACCGACGCCTTCGGCTACGCGGATACCGACAACAACGTCTATGCCGGCGACTACAATGTCGAGGGCAAGGAGCGCATCGGTGTGTTTGGCACCTCGCTGCTCGGCCAGATCGACTTCGGCGGCGTACAGCTGACTTCGATCACCGCCTATGAGCAGGTCAACCGCGCCACGCTGGAAGACACCGACGCCAGCCCGGCCGATTTCGTGGTTGCCTACTATGAGGACCGCCCGCGCCAGTGGAGCGAGGAGCTGCGGCTGCAATCGACCGGCGACAAGAAGCTGAATTGGATCGTGGGCGCCTACTATTTCCATGACCGGCTGGCGACGGACAGCAGCTTCGATCTGCTGCGCTCTCTGCGCGATCCCAACGATCTGCTGAGCACGTTCGATCCGGTCAATTCGCTGGGGCTGCTGCGCTATCCCTATACGCAGCGGACGCGCAGCTTCGCATTGTTCGGGCAGGCAGACTACAAGCTGACCGACAAGCTGACAGCGACGGTTGGGCTGCGCTGGTCGAACGACCGGATCAGCATGGATTACCACAGCCTGTTCGATGCGATCGGCGGTATCGTACCGGTAAAGGCCTATTCGGACGTCACATTGCCGCTGCTCGATTTCAAGGGCGCCAAGACCTTCCGCGACCTCTCCTGGCGCGCGGCACTCAACTACAAGACCGGCGATACGCTGGTCTATGCCTCGTTCTCGAAGGGCTACAACAGCGGCGGGTTCGCAGGCGGTGCATCGACCGATCCCTTGCAGCTGGCGCCGTTCAATTCCGAAAAGCTCTATGCCTATGAGGTGGGGCTGAAGACCGAACTGCTGGACCGCAAGGTGCGCTTCAACACCTCGGCGTTCTATTACGATTATCGCGATCTGCAGGTCTTCGTGTTCGATCTCACTGGTCCGATCCCGGTGCAGCGCAAATTGAACGCGGGCAATGCCGAGATCTATGGGCTCGAGGCCGAGCTGACGGTGAAACCGACGCGCGACCTCGACGTGTTCGTAGCAGCAACCTTCATGCACAGCGAATACAAGAAGTTCGCGGCTCTGGGCGGGGTCAGCTATTCCGGCAACCGGCTGGTCAACGCGCCGAAGTTCGCGTTCTCGGGCGGGATCAACTGGACCGTGCCGCTGGGCGATCATGGTTCGCTGCGGGCGCGCGTGGACGGGACATATGTCTCCTCGATCGCACTGTTCCCTGACAATGCTGCGAACACCGAGGTCAAGGGCCACGGGCAGATCAATGCCCGGCTGGGCTGGCAATCGCCCTCCACGGCCTACGAGGTGGCGCTGTGGGTGAAGAACCTCAACTCCGCGCGCTACATCTCCTCAATTGCGCCAGTCATCACGCAGGACCAGATCAACTACAACGATCCGCGGACCTTCGGGGTGCAGCTGGTCGCGCATTTCTGAGCGGCTCGGCAGAACAAGAAAAGGCAGCATTTCCTGATGCTTGACGTACATGGCTGGCTTGAGAAGTTTGGTGCGGCGCTGATTGCGGGTGATGGCGCGACGGCGGCGGGCCTGTTTCTGCCCGATGGCCTGTGGCGCGATTACCTCGCGCTCGGCTGGACGCTGGCGACGCATGAGGGAACCGAGGCGATCAGGGCCTTCGCCAACGCCCGCGCGCCCGGCTCGGGCATCGGCGGCCTTGCCAGCGATGCGCCTCCCGGTGCGAGCGAGGGCTTCTTCCGCTTCGAAACGGCACTGGGGCGCGGCGAGGGTTATGTCCGGCTGGTGGGTGAGCAGTGCTTCACGCTGCTCACCGCGCTCAAGGAACTCAAGGGCTTCGAGGAACCGCTGCGCGGACGCCGCCAATCGGGCGTGGTCGACGAGACCGGCCAGCGCACCTGGGAAGACGTCCGCCACGACGATGTCGAGCAATGGAGCGAAAGCAATCCGCCCTATGTGCTGGTGATTGGCGCGGGGCAGGGCGGCCTTGCCCTTGGCGCGCGGCTCAAGATGCTGGGCGTGCCGTGCCTGCTCGTCGACAAGTATCCGCGCGTGGGCGACCAGTGGCGCTCGCGCTACAAGTCGCTGCTGCTGCACGATCCGGTGTGGTACGACCACATGCCGTACGTGCCGTTCCCTGATCACTGGCCGGTCTACACGCCCAAGCAGAAGATGGGTGATTGGCTGGAGTACTACGCCGGAATCATGGAACTGGGCGTCTGGACGAGCACCGAATGCCAGGGTATTTCGCGCGATCCCGCCACTGGCAAGTGGCGGGTGGAACTGGTGCGCGATGGCAAGCCGGTAGCGCTGGCTCCCGAACATCTGGTCATGGCCGTCGGCAATGCCGGCTTCCCGATCACACCCGAGTTTCCGGGGCAGAAAAGCTTCAAGGGCGACCAGTGCCATTCGAGCGCGCATCCGGGCGGCGAGGGGCTGGAAGGCCAGCGCGTGATCGTCGTTGGTGCGAACAACTCGGCACATGATATCTGCGCAGATCTCGTGAGCCACGGCGCCGAACCGGTGATGATCCAGCGCTCCTCCACGCTGATCGTGCGGCAATCGAACATGGAAACGCTGCTGGCGGGCGCCTATTCGCAAGCGGCGTTCGATTCCGGGCTGACCACCGACAAGGCTGACCTGCTCGGCGCTTCGGTGCCGCTGCGCCTTGCCGAAAAGGTCAACAAGGCGACCTGGGATGCGCTGCGGGTTTCGGAAGCGCCGTTCTACCAGCGGCTGACCGATGCGGGCTTTCAGGTCGATTTCGGGCCGGACGGCACGGGCATCGCGATGAAGTTCCAGCGCACCTCGTCAGGCTACTATGTCGATGTCGGCGCTTCTGAAATGGTCGCGGACGGGCGAATCAAGGTGCGCTCCGGCGTCACCATCGAGCGTATCGACGAGACGGGCCTCGTGCTTTCGGATGGCAGCCACGAGCGGGCGGACCGCATCATCTACGCAACCGGTTTTGGCGACATGAAGCAGTGGGTCTCGCGGCTGATCAATCCGGAAGTGGCGGAGCGCATCGGCAAGACCTGGGGCTATGGCTCGGGCTTTCCCGGCGATCCCGGCCCGTGGGAAGGCGAGATGAAGAACCTGTGGAAGCCGACGGCAGAACCGGGGCTGTGGTTCATGGCGGGCAATCTCGCGATGGCGCGCGGTTACTCGCAGTACCTCGGCCTGCAGCTCAAGGCGCGCCATGAAGGGTTGCTGATCGAGCCTTACACCGCCGCCTGAAGCCGGGGCCTGAGGCCGAGTGCCGCGCCGATCAGCACAAGGCCAAGAATGACGGCCGCCGAGCAGGCAAACAGTACGCCATCGAGGCCACCCGCTTTGATCAACATGCCTGCCGCCGTTGGCAGGATCGCCGCACCCATCAGCTGCGCCGAGGCGGCAAAGGGCAAGCTGCGGCGGGTCGGATCAGCTTCGAGGAGGAAGCCGGTCAGCGCGGGCGTCAGAACCATCCATACGAAGCCGTAGCCGACGACAAGCCCCCAGCCCATGGTCCCGTCCGCGCCGCGCAGGAACAGCAGCGCCACAATGAGGATGAGGACAAGGCCGGTTACCACCGCCTTGAGCCCGGCGTGGCCGCGCTCGCCCACCGCTATGGCCACCAGCGCGCCCGCCATTTGCCCGACCATCGAGGCGGCGAGCATGGGGGCAATGCGGTCGGGCGCGATGCCGCGCGATTCCAGCCAGAGCCCCATATAGGCCCAGATCCCCACCACCGCGCCGACCAACAGGGCGGATGCGGCGAGGCCGATCCAGCCGGATAGGGGAAGGGTGCCCTTGCTCGCGTTGGTTTCGGCATGTGCTGCGGGGGCGAGCTTCGTCGGAACCAGCGGAAGCGCGAGTGAAACCAGCGCGGCGATCAGGGCCAGCGCGTGCTGGACATCGGCCGCCGATCCGGTTGTGGCGGCGCTCGCAAACCATTGCAGGATGGCATACTGGCTCGCGGCCTGAAGGAACAGGAACGCGGCAGCAGCGGCATTGAGGCTCTTGGCTTTCGCGATAGCGCCGGCCGCTACGCCAACGAGCAGGCCGCCGCCCGCGCCTGAAATCGCCCGGGCAAGGAGCAGGGGGACGAGCGCGGGCAGCAGGTTCGCCGCAATCGTGATGGCAATGCCGCTCAGTGCCACCACCCTTGCCGGCACGCGCGCCAGCAGCACAATCCCACCCGCACTGCCAAGCGCGATGGCCGCGATCTCGATCGCGGCCAGCAGGCCGAGGCTGGCTTCCCCGATCCGCCCTTCATGGACATAATTGCCGTAAAGCAGGGGCTGGACACCCAGCACGAGCAGCCCCGCGGTGCCGATCAGCAGTGATGCGCCAAGGCCGAAACGGGAAGGCGCGGGGCCGGCTGGTTCCTGCTGCGTCGCCATGCCATTCCTCGCTGTTCCGATAATTATCCGGTTTATTGGATGCGGGACGGGGTAAGTCAAGCGAACGCGGGGCAGCAATCAACCGGCGAACTTTTCCTGCTTTGCCAGATCGAGCGCGACATCAACGAGCATGTCTTCCTGCCCGCCCACCATCTTGCGCCGGCCGAGTGCGACAAGGATTGCGCGCGTATCGAGCCCGGATGTCTCGGCGGCCTTCTCGGCATGGCGCAGGAAGCTGGATTAGGCGCCGGCATACCGATCACAGGCAAGCTTGTGCCGACAACGCTACGGAGCATGCCCGCTAGTAGCGTGACACTGGCCCGCTACTGAACCGACATATAGAAGATAGCCCGACATTTTTCCGACAGAAACCCGACAGTCCAACCGCCTGCGGCTCCTTTGGCCCTGTCGGCGTCGGCGGATGCCGGTGGACGCCAAAGGCGAACCCGGCGCACATGCTCCACAAACCTGCCTCGCAGCAAGGCATGAACAGGATATAAGAATTTTGATCTAAAAGAAAATTATAGATCTGGTCGGGGAGACAAGAGGCGAATCCTAGGGCCTCTGTAAGCCGCAGAAATCCACGAAACTCTTGCAATTGCTGGGGTATATGCCCCATAGACATGCCCCACAAACCTGCCCCACAGCGGGGCCAAAGGGGGCCAGATGGCGGCGATCAAGCAGCGGTACAACAAGTGGGAGGCCAAGGTCCGGGTGCCTGTTGAGCATCGGGAAGGCATGGGCGGGAAAGAGTACCTCTACCGCACCTTGCAGGCGACCGACCGGAAGGGCGCGCGGCTGGAGGCCACTGCGTGGGAGGTCGGCCTTCGGGCCGAATGGGCCACCCGCTCCGCTTCGACCGACAACCCGGTGCAGGTCCTCCGAGACCTGTATGAGACCATCCGGAACCTAGCGGCGGACCATGCCTACCGCGTGAAGTCCGACAGCCCCGAGGAGGGGGACGAGGTGGCCGCAGGGATTGCGCTGGAGATCGACCGCATGGCGGACGAGATCGGGGAACGGGACCTGACAGATCGGGAGCAGGCCAAGCTATGGGCCTTGCAGGATGCCCAAGCGCAGCGCCTCGGCAAACTTGTGAAGCCCCGCGCTGCGCTGGAGCCGACGTTCCGGGAGGTCGCGGAGGAACACCTCAAGATGTGGCGCATTGCCCCTGGACGAAAAGTGACAAACACCGAGCAACAGAAAGTCGCGACGTTCGACCTGTTTGCGGCGTATTTCGGGGACCGTCCTATTCGGCAGGTTGGCCGAGGGGATGCCGCAGCATTTGCCGACGCTCTCCGACAACTTGACCCAAGCTGGGCGCGGACCGGCAAAGCCAAGAAGGACGCCCCTGCAATGCCGTGGCCACAACTCATCAAGGAGTACGGCGGGCGGAGCGCCGGGCTTTCAGACGCGACCGTCAACCGGCACATGGCAACCCTCTCTGCGCTGTGGAAGTGGGCGGAGGAACGGGAGCATTGCGACGGTAGGAACCCGTTCCAAGGCCACCGCCGCAAGCTGACCAACGGTCGGAACAAGGCGGGGTATGTGGCGTGGGAGCCGGAGGAGCTGGCGAGGCTGTTTGCCAAGCCTCCGAAGCGGGAGGACCTGACGGAGGTCATGCTGGTCGCCATGTTCACTGGCATGCGGCTGAACGAGATTGCCTCGCTCCGGTTCGACCAGATCGGGAGTGTGGACGGGGTCGCATTCATCGACGTGCAGGACGCGAAGACCATCGCGGGACAGCGCAATGTGCCGCTGCATCCTCGGCTCTCGTGGCTGGTCTCCCGCGCCAAGGGCAAGCCTGCCGAAGGCCGCGTGTGGCCCCGGTTCACTGGTGAGGGACCCGGCAAGAAGCCCGGCGGGGACGCGGGGAAACAGTTTACCGCCTTCAAGACCGCCCTTGGGTTCACCGACCGTCGCAAGGTGTTCCACTCGTTCCGCAAGAACGTGGTGGGGCAACTGGAGCGCCACGGCATCCCGCAGAACGAGGTCGCCACGTTGGTGGGCCATGAGAAGCAGGGCATCACCTTCAGCGTCTACGGGGCAGACCTGCCGCTCTCCCGGCTGGCGGAGATCGTCGCCCTTATCGACTACCCCGGCGTGCCCCTGCCGAAACCAAAACCAATCTAGGAGAACCCGTGCCGAGAGACTGGAGCGGCCCCAAATTTTATTTGGGGTCGGAAGACCCGCTGCCGGATAGCGCAGCGGATGAACTACGGGCCGTAATGCCGTCCCCAGCAGAGCCTAGCGACACCCAGCCGACCGAGCTTACCGAAGCCGAGGCGGCAGCCTTTCTCGGGATGTCACCTGAGACCCTCGCCAGACACCGCAGGGCGGGGACGGGACCCGAGTACTTCAGCCGTCGTGCCAAACGGGATGCTGCTTTCGCGGCTGCAGGGTGGCTGCGGGGCGTGGACCCCGCTTCGGTCCCTGCCGATCCTTACGAGGCCGCTAGGTGGGCCGGCGGGGGACGTAGGGTGGACTTGGGGGGCTTGAGGTATCGGCGGGAGGCGCTGGAGTTGTGGGCGGCAGTTATGGTGCCCTCGGTAATGCGACCGCAACGCCTACTGCGAGAACGTAGTCACTGCATTTGATGTCAGACCGCCGAATTAATGGGTTGGGCTGCCAACCAGATGAAATTGCGACCCCCACAATCGCATCAGCTTTTGCGCGGACGGCCCGAAGTGTTGATTTCCACTGAGAGTTGACCCGGGATTGGAGATAATTTCCATCGAGAACT
>CAZQEH010000059.1:0-21577 GCA_964592205.1 uncultured Novosphingobium sp. | reverse complement strand
TTAATCCGGTGCTACCGCCCGATGAATGGCCCCTTTTATTACCGGTGTTCTCACCGGCAATCTCGTCTATGCGCTCTTCGCCCATGACACGAGCCGTGCGCTCGATCCGCAGGGCCATATCCACGCCGTCGTCGCCAACCTGACGCGCGATCCGAAGGGGACATGGAAGGCGCTGTGGAACGGCGAGATCTGGAAGAACAACACGACGATCGGCCAGTTCTACCATGCCGCCTTCCGCGCCCAGTTGCAGAAGCTCGGCTACGAAACCGAGGCCGCTGGCAAACATGGCTCGTTCGAGATCAAGGGCGTGCCAAGCGAGGTGATCAAGGCGTTCTCGACCCGCACCACCGAGATCGAGGCCAAGATCGCGGAAACGGGTGCGACGCGGCTCGAAACCAAGAAGCAGATCACGCTCTACACCCGCGACCCCAAGCTCGCTGTCGATGACCGCGGTGCGCTGACCGGAAGTTGGCAGCAGCGGGCGCAGGAACTCGGCTTTGACGGGAAATCATTTGTTGCTGAGGCACGTGAGCGTGCCGCCTTGCAGGCACGTCCTACCTTCCGCGAAACCGCGACCGCTGCGCTCGGTGAAGTGTCGACCCGGATCGGCGCGGCGCTGCGCACGCCGAGCCCGCTGGCAGTGAGCGGCGCGGCCGCCCTATTCTTGCCCGCAGACACGATCAAGGCCCAGCACGCGACAGCATCCGCCATCCGGCACTTGTCCGAGCGCGAGGCGGCTTTCTCGCCGCAGGCGATCCTTAGCGCGGCGCTGGGTTTCCAGATCAAGGGTCTTGAAGGCGGCGCGATCGCACTGCGGATCGGCGAACTCATTCGCGAGGGCCATCTGATCCCTGGCAAGTCGGAGCGGCTCGACGGGCACTTCGATCTGGTCACGACGCCGGCGGCGCTCGCCATGGAGCAGCAGATTCTGGACCGCATCGATGCCGGCAGCGGAAAGGGCCGCGCGTTCATGCCGCCCGAGCAGGCCATGGCGCGGCTGCAGGACGCGGCGCGCGAACTTGGGCAGGCCCGCGCCGGGGTCGATACCTGGCAGCTCAACGAGGGGCAGCTCGCTGCCGGCGTCGCGATCCTCTCCGGCACCGATCGCTTTCTCAATGTCCAGGGCGTCGCGGGTGCGGGCAAATCGACTCTGCTCGGCGCGGTGGGCAAGGTGCTTGGCGATGAAGGCGTCAAGCTCGTCGGCCTTGCCTTCCAGAACAAGATGGTCGCGGACCTGCGCGGCGGGGGCGGCCAGGGCATGTCGGCCGAGCAGATGCGCGAGGCAGGGATCGAGGCCTACACGATCGCCAAGTTTCTCAGCACCTATGGCGGGGCTGCAGCCGCGGGATCGGGCGAGCGCTTCGAGGCCGCCAAGGCGGCGCTCGCCAATACCGTCATCATCACCGACGAAAGCTCGATGGTCTCCTCGCGCGACATGCTGCGGTTGACCGCGCTCGCCGAGCAGCTCGATCTCGCCAAAGCGCCGTTCATGGGCGACCGCCAGCAATTGTCGGCGATCGAACAGGGCAAGATGTTCGCCGTCAGCCAGGCCGCCGGGCAGGCAACCGTGCGGATGGACGAGAACATCCGCCAGAAGAACTCGCCCCTGCTGCTGGCCGTCGCCGGGCTCTCGAACGAAGGCCATGCCAGCCTCGCGCTCGACCTTCTTGCCGCCCACGGCCGGGTGATCGAGGCGGGGCCCGATCATGTCGCCCGCGCAGCCGAGCTGTGGTTGTCGCTCAGCCCCGACAAGCGCGAGGCGACCGCCATCTTCACGGCCGGGCGCGATGACCGCGCCGAGATCAACGCGCGGGTCCAGGCGGGGCTGCTCAAGGAAGGCACGCTTACCGGGCCAGGCCTCACCCTCACCACCCTGCAGAGCGCCAACACCACGCGCGAGGAGCTTCGCTTCGCCTCGACCTACCGGGTGGGCCAGGTGCTCGACGCGCGGATGGACGTGCGCGAACTGGGGCTGAAGCGCGGGGAGTACGCGGTCCGCGAGATCCGCAAGGATGGCAAGGTCGTGCTCGAAGCTGGCGGGCGGCGCAAGGTCATCGACCCGGACCGCATCGACCCCGATCACCGCTTCGACCGGATCGGGCTCTACGAGCAGAGAGAGCTCAAGATCCATGACGGCGAGACCGTGTTCTGGCGGGACAAGGACCAGGGACGGGATCTTGCCAAGTCGACCTACGCGACGGTGCTGGAGGCCCGGCCCGAAGGCGTGCGGGTCGAGCTTGCCGACAAGCGGCAACTGGTGCTTGCGACCGGTGACCCGATGCTGCGCCGGCTCGACCTCGGCTACGCGCTCAATGCCCACATGGCGCAGGGTATGACCAAGCCGGAGGCGATCGAGGTCATCTCCTCATCGCAGCGCAATCTCGCGACCCAGCGCACGCAGAACGTGCTCAACACCCGCGCGACCGACGATATGATGGTCGTCACCAACAATCTCGAGGGGCTGAAGCAGCAGCTCGACCGCACGCCCGGGAACAAGACTTCTGCGCTCGAGGTGACCGGCAAGCTTGAGGTCGAACCACGCCATCACAATCCGATCGACGCGCGGCAGTTGCCCGAACTCAGGATGAGCCCCGAGCTCAAGGCCAAACTCGATGCGGTGCTTGGGAAAGTCCCAGAACCCCCGGTGCGCCAACTGCGTCCGGAAAAGTCGCTGGGGCTCGACCTGTGAGGCGCTTCCCCGTCCTCGCCCCCGCCGCGGCCACCCAGGTGTTCGACCGCGCGCACTCCACGCTCGTCTGGCTGGCCGTGCTTGCCTTTGTCCTGCCCGAGCCTGCGGCGCGCGGCCTGGTCATCCTGGCAATGGTCGCCGTCGCCCTTGCCGCAGCGGCGGTCGCGTTCCTCGCGCCGGCTGCGCCGGATCCAAAGCCCGATGCCGATCCCGAACCGCCCGACTGCGAACCGATGGAGAGCGACCATGGCCTATGAACACGAGGAAGTCGGCGACTTTCCGAGCGAGCGCGATGCCCAGGAATGGGCGGAACGCAACAACATCGATCCCCAGGATCTCCACTTCCGCGCCCGCGGAAGGCGGGGCGTCACCCTGAGCGTGCGCCGGTCGGCGCTCGGGGATTCGTCACGCGGCGACCTCTCATATGGCCGCGGGACCGGCTTTTTCTGAACAAGGAGACTAGCCATGAAACGATATGCCTATCTGCTCGCCCCGATGCTTGCGGCGGCCGCCACCCCTGCCCTCGCCGCCGAGCCCGCTCCCAGGGCGGCGGCGTCAACGTTGATCCAGAGCCTGCTCGATCGCCGGGGCCCCTCCGAACAGACCAGCCCTGAACAGACCAGGGCGACCCTCGCCCGGCTGCGCGAAGCACTCGAGGCGCGCAAACAGAAGTTGAAGGACGCAGCCACTCGCTTCCAGCAGGAGGCCAACGGCCTCTGCTCGGACTGCCCGGAGAAGGACGCCACGGGCCACCACCATTCCGTCAGCGAAGAGCGTAAGGTCGACTGCATCGAATGCGTCGAACGGCCGCACTACGCCTGATCGGAAACGGCGCGGTCCGGGTCACCTCCCACCGGGCCGCGCCGAACTTGGCCTTTTGGCAGGAGCACCCACCATGCCCCGACCCATGGACATCTGCGACCAGGATGATCTTGCCAGCCTCAGCGATGACATGCCCGGTCCCCCAACAGCGCAAGAAATCGACCGTTTGATCGATCGCCAGTTTCTGCATGCAGTGCTGCCACGGCTGTCGCCCCGCGAAGAACGCGTCATCCGCATGCGTTTTGGTCTTGGCGGGCTTGGCGAGCACACCCTTTGCGAGATTGGCGAGGATCTCAATATCGGCAAGGAAGCGGTGCGGCGCATCGAGATGAAGGCGCTGCGGCGCCTGCGGTGGTACGCCTGCCGGGCTTTCCCCGAACGGGCTGCACGGGCAGGGTTCGAGAGCAAGCCTGGACCGGTGCCTCAAACGCGTATTGCTGCGCCAGCAGTCGCGACAACGCCGCCGGTCCGTCGAAAGAGCCAGGACAGGCAGGTTCGGATTGACCGCAAGTGTGAGCCTTCAACGCAAGAGCCACCGCTAGTCTCAGGTATCGTTCTGTCAGTGCTTTGTAGCGCCTACGTGGCGGCGCTCGGCCTCAACACGACCATTGTCTATCAAGTGGCGGCGCAGCTTGGCGTAGCGGGGGCATTGCTGCTGTGCTGCGGAGGGGGTTTCCTCGGGTTCAGCCTTGCAATGACGCTGCCGGTCATGCTGCGCGACTTTCCGGTCGATCCCGAACGCATCCGACGAGGCGACGGTTTCTTCTACATGCTTTTCGCTGCTTTGGTGGGCGCCGCCGGCCTGAGCGATCCGGTTCAGACCTTCCTGCACGGCCTGGTCGTGGCAACGCCGCCCCGTTTCCAGAACGGGACGCCAGAGATAGTTCGCTGGTTCTCTGTCCTCATCCTACTGCTCTGCCCCGTCTACTTGTGGAGTTACCACCAACGGGACCATAGACTCCGCCGGTTGCAGCGGTGACATCGAAATCCGAGGACAGCATACAGTCTGAAAAATGGCGGGACGTGGATGCTTTCCTTGCTATTGGGGGTTTTCGTGATTCCACGCTAGGAGCGCGCGGTTTCCGATCGGGGTGCGGATCAACAATTTCACCAAAATGGATGATTAAGCTACAAGTAATGAACCAAAATCGCCGCCTTTCAACCAACACGATCGTCGGCACCATCGAGCATGGTCCTCGCGGCCCGATTCTGCGTGACGGTGACGGTGTGCGTTGGCGGCTCGGATTTACCGACGGGCAAGTGCCCGATGGCCTTGCGGGGCGAGTCAAAGTGCGTGGACGCATCGTCGAGATCGACCGGATCGAGGTCGACTATCTGGAAGGTGAAACATAACTTCCATGCTGCGACGAAATGGACGATGTTCGATTGGGCCAGCGGCCTGTATTTCGAACTGTCTGTCTCATTGAACTATGGGCAACTACGCAGGTCCCACCATTTCCGACACATTATTCTGGCAATTGACGTGTTGAAACGTTGACAGAAAGTCCCGTCTCAACAAAGACTTGTGTGAACAGGGGATTTCGGGGCACGACCATGGCGATTGAGCGGCTTCCGATCAGCCGGAATGCGCTGGAAATCATCATCAGCGATGCCAGGGACTTGCTCGACACGCTTGAAGCCGCCGGTCTGGAACAGGCGGCAACGGTCATGGCGAGCGTCGTCGAGCAGCTGGTCTGTGACAGCACGGGACTGTCCGGAACGTCTGGCTTCATGTTCAAGGCGGTTGATCCACCGGCAAGCTAGGCGCGGCTAGGACAGTGGCGCACCAAACGCGATCGTCCGGCCATCGGCTGCGGGCTCGCGCGTTCCCTGCCCGAAAGTGCGGCCATTGATCGCGATCGTCTGGTCCATGCGGCGGATCTTGGCGACCGGCGCCGCGTCGCGTGCCACGAGACCGTCGATCGCGGCGAGAACCGCTTCTCGCGAGGAATAGACGTCCTCGCGCATCAGCAGCCGGGCCATCGATGAGGAGCGTTCGGCAATGGCCGCGGCAATCTTGCGGTGAGTGCGCGCCGAATGTTCGCCGTCTTCGCCATGCTGTGACCAGACGATCAGCCGGTGGAGCGCATTGGGCAGGACGAGGCAGATCATCTCCGCAAGCCGCGGTATCCTCGCCATTTTCCTGACCTCAAGATGAA
Source organism: uncultured Novosphingobium sp. (assembly GCA_964592205.1). Taxonomy (GTDB): domain Bacteria; phylum Pseudomonadota; class Alphaproteobacteria; order Sphingomonadales; family Sphingomonadaceae; genus Novosphingobium. The sequence continues at coordinate 15,907 of CAZQEH010000059.1, read as the reverse complement.
ACGCGAGATTAGAAAGCGTGACGCGCTCGAGATCGTCGGGATCGGTCGCAGATACATCCCCCGCATTGCCCACCAGGCTTTGGAGCCAGGAAATCTGCGCCTCGCTCGCGCGTTCGGCGGCGCGGGCCGCTGCGATCGCCTCGAGCGAGGCGCGCATGTCATACAGGTCTGTGATTTCGGCCCTGGTCCAGGTCCGTACCGTGAATTCACCGCGTCCGTGCCGGGACAGGTAACCTTCCGCGACAAGCGCGCCGAGCGCGTCGGCGGCCATGACGGGACGGCAGTCGTATACTTCGCAGACCTGGTCCTTGCTGATAATCTGGCCAGGCAGGTAGTGGGCAGCAAGCACCCCGAACCTCAGTTCGAGGAAAATCCTTTCGACAAGAGATTGCGCCTTCGCCAATCGATCGTCCCCAAGGGGAAAGCAGTCCCGCCCCGTTGCATGTTGGCTACATAGCACAAACCCTTTAGAATTTTCCAATCAGGATGGTTCGGACTATCCGAAGGATGCGATGTCGGAGGGCGGACAAAAGGTGACAAGGTCAAAGCCAAGGCCGCTTGGAGGGATTACTTGCCCTGCACCGCGCGTCTTTGCCGTGCTGCGCGAGCCCCGCAAACGGCGTAGATTCGACCATGCAAGCCAGATACCCGGACTCGATGATCTACCGGAGGCCGGGGCACTCTCACTTGCTGATGAACTTCTCGAGCTTGGTCTCCTCGCCCGGGACCACGGCCGCTACACGATCATCGACTGGACCATCGATCGCATCGTCGAACACCTGGCGCTTGCTGGCGCAATCCATGCGATGGCGGCTGCCGAGGCCGCATTGCGTGCCAATACAACCGACTTCACAAACCTCGCCGCGATCCACGCGGCACTGCGCGGCCTTGATGCCGATGAGCCTGCGAACCTGCTCGGGGGCGCTTACCTCGACTACCAGTTCCACCTCGAACTGGTCCGCCTTGGCGGCAATCAGACGGCCTGGGCGAGCTATGCCAAGGCGATTCCACCCGCTGTGTGGATCGCCGGCGCAAACTACTTCGAGCTCGACGAGGCGCGCAGTTCGCTCGCTGAGCACGAGAGGCTCATCGACTACATGAAGGCGGGCGATACGCTGCGCGCCCGCGATGCGGCGGCGTTCCATCTCGAGGAAGCCGCGGCGCAGATCCGGCGGGCCGGGGAAGCGCGGATCGAGAGCTATCCTTCTGGGGCGGATAGCCTGCTCACTTCAATGTCATTCGGCATCGAGGGCGGCGGGTGACCAACCGCCGTGCTGGGTGTGCCCTGCGGAGTCCGAAACCATGCAAACCCTCGGTGAAGAAGAATGGCGCCAGGTCGCTCTCTCGCTCGTCCAGCTCTGCGTGAGAAACACAGAACTGGAAAACCTTCATTCCGGCATTTTCCCTGCGAGTGAATCTGGTGACTATACCGACGTCAAGGTCGTGTCCCCTTACGGAGAGATTCCCTGGACGAATCTTTCCCGCATTTCCGATGCCGAAATGCGCGAATTGATGATTGAGATCACCAACAAGGTCTTCACCTATCTGATGAACATCGACGCGCTCGCCAATGTACTCACCACCCGCAAGTGGCAAATTCCTCAGCTCGACGCAGGGCTTGTCGCGACGGCTAACCGCTACCGGCAGCATTTGCCCAAAGATCCAACCTGAGCCTTTAGCTTTGAAGCGGCTGAGGTATCCGTTCCCCGGTCTTCAGCGCTTTGGCGCTGCGAGAGCGTGAGGGGGTGCGAGGGTTTCGCGGGGGGCTCCAATTGTTCCTGGCACATGATTGAAAAAACAGTCCGTTCGGGGTAATCATGGTCAGGGCGAGGAGACCCTCGATGGACCATGATCGCTACGGACTGGATGGAATGCCGATCTCGTGTCGCGGCGCGGACTGCGATCCGGTCACTGGTATTCAATTTCCCCGGTACAGTGAAGGTGATGCGGGAGGTATCCCGCATTTGCGACTGGTACTCGCTGTCATGATGGCCTTGTTCGTGGCCATTTTCATTTGGCAGTCCAACATTTTCGGGTGAGCTTCTAGCTTCGACGTTTGGCAACGTGGAGGTGATCCCTGGCGGGATCGTCCGGGAACCGCTCGAAGTCGACGGCATAAGCGCTTCCTAAGCGCCCTTGGACCTTGGCCGCCCATTGCTCGCCCTGCTCGTTCGTGATGTTGTTGCCGCGAAAATCGAGAGCGCGATCGTCGTAATGGGCCGACCCGGCCTTGTGCTGGGTGCTGTCATTGCCCGAGGTCACCACTGGCGTGGGCAGGCCAAGGGACCGAGCTTCTTCAGCCACAACGCCCATCGCCGGAACCAGCGCGCCATCCATATGGCCGAGCCGCGCGCCAGGCTTGACCATGATGCCAAGGTCCTTGGCGAGGGCTGCCCCATCGACAGGCCCATGGGGAACGGCCATGAGGGTTCCTCCTTCCTGCGGCGACGGCACAAGCGCAGACGCAACCGTCCCCGACGGCAGACGCAGGGTGCCTGGCATCCCGAGGTCGTCGTTCGACCCCAGTATTCCCGACCCTGCGATCCCGGTGACGTCACTGAGTTCGTTGATGCGGTGGGCGCGAAGATCGCCCATCAGGTCATCCATGAGATAGGAAATGGCCTGATCGCGGCGCGAAACGTCGCGGTAGTCGAGACGCGGATTGGACAGGTCCGGCAAATGCCATTCGGGATGCTCACGCTGCAGCGCCTCGTAGCGATCCTGGATGAGGTTCGACATGTCGCTTGAGACCTGGAAGCCGTGCGTTTCGGCGAAACTGGCCTCCGACATCATTCGGCTGCCGATCTCGCGGTAGCGTGCGGCAGCTGCGCGCCGTTCTTCGGCTTCGGCCACGCGCCAGTCAGAGCCATCGGTACTCGTCCGCGAGCGGGAATGGTCGGTGTAATCCGAGCTTTGATTGTAGGTGCCCGAAGACTCGATATCGCCGCTCGAGCCGCTGACCACGACGCGATTGCTGGTCTCGTCCGACTTATCGGTGCCGCGCGTGGTCTGATTGGTGGCTGAGCGTTCTGACCCTGCACGAGCATCGTCACCCCACTCTTTCCTGCCGAATATCGAGCCTTGAAGCGTAGCCGATGCGCCACTTCCTGCGACACCCTTGCCCGGCGTTCCCAGCGTGCCGGATCCCGTCAGACTGGCGGACGAGCCGAACGTCCTGCTCGCGAAGTCCCCAGAACTGCGTGAATTGCCCTCGCGCAGGATCAGATCGTTGTTGGTGACCTCGCGGCTAGAACTGCCCGAGGCGCCCTCGACCACCAGGTTGCCCCCGACGTTGTGCGTGTCCGAGGCCCGCGAGCCGTTTTCGCGGCGCGAGCCCGATACGTCGTTGGTCGCGGTGACCGCGCTGCCAAACCGGCCCTTCGAACTGGTCCAGCTGGTCGAGGTGCCGTTTTCGATCTTGTCGGCCTCGTTCATGTACCACTGGCCCTGCGAGCGTAGGTCCGAGGCGTAACCCCGCGTCATGGTCGGCTTGAACGGCAGCTGCGAAATCGCGGCATTGGTGTCGATCACCGTATGGCCCGAGCCATATTCGTTGAACATGCGGCCATCGGCTTCGCGGAAGCCCGAATGCGCGCTGCCCGCGAGCAGGTTCGGCGCCGTGTTCCACTGCGACATCTGCCGATTATCGGCATTCAGGTTGCCGAAGCTGACGTCGCCATAGGCATAGTTGCCCGTGGTCCGCTCCAGCGCGGCGGCATCCGAACCCGCCTGGACCGGCGCGAGCATCGAGCCGAGGTTGTTCGCGACCGACATGGTGCCGCGCATCACCATCAGCGCCAGCACCGGAACCGACATCATCAGGAACCCCGCCATGGTGGCGACATCCTGATTGACCGCATCGATCCCCGCCCAGTTGGCGAGGTTCACGCTGCCGGCGGCAAGCGCGTTGGTCTGGCTCGCGAGCCGGTCCATGATGAACGAGTGAATGAGGACGTAGATCGGTCCCCAGGCCGAGAGGTAGAAGAACCCGGAGAAGTAGCCCTTGAGCGTCGCGATCCCGGTGCGCGGGAAGAGCAGCAACGGAAAGACGATCGGGAACAGCGCGTAGAACACCACGGTCAGCACGACGCCAAGCACCGGTATCCAGATTAGCCCCTGCTCAGCCGCGGTCGTCATCGCGTTACGGGTCTGAGTATCCGCGCGCTGCAGCGCGAAGGAATCCGCGTCAGCATTACCAAAATCGAGCTGCGCGGCCTCGAAGGCGTCGACCATGCTCTTCTGCTTGAAGAACTGGTTCCGGGTCATCGCCGTGCCGGTCAGGAGCTGCGAGACCACCGGTACATCGGCGGCGAGCTTGGCTCCGGCGGCGGCCTGGGTGAGCTTGGGATACATGGTGTGGGCAAAGGGCAGCGCGTAGGCATTGATTTGCGCATCCCACTGGTTGTTGATCAGCGTCCAGGCCTCAGCGCAGGTCTTGCCCTCGATATCAACGGTGCCCACGCCGGTATCGGTCAGGTACTTCATCCCCCGGTTGGTCGCGGCATTGACCCCGAGCTCGGCCCAGAGATCGGGCGCTTCGCTTAACAGCTTGAGGCTCTTCGTGCCGAGCAGGATATCGTAATAGGCGCACTGCTTGAGATAGCCGTCGACGTTCGCCTTGAAGACGGGATCGCGGATCTCGAAGCCGCGGACCTTGTCCCACATCCGCGCGCCGTAGACGAAGCCGCCGGTCGAGTAATTGAGCGCGGCGGGCATGACGAAGACCGTCTCGGCAGTGCGGGTCAGGTAGTCGCTGACCTGGCTGGTGAACGAGGCCATCGCGGCAAGCCCGATCGGCACGTTGTCGACCGTCGCGGGGGCCAGCCCCGGATTGACGCGGTCGGTGACCTTCACGGTCACGGTCGGGACCATCAGCACGAGATAGATGAGCGTCGACTGGATGAACCAACGGAACCAGGCACGCCAATCGAGATCCATGGCGGTGACGAGCAGCGCGTAGATCAGCCCCATCACCATGCACACGCGGATGAGCGCCTTGAACCCGCCCGATCCGGTCCAGGCGGCGATCGCGTTGAAGGTGTTGACGAGGTAATCGCCGCCCCCGACCGTGAAGACCTCGAGCATGAGGCGTGCCTTCCTTCGTCGCGGCCTACTGGACCTGTTGATTGAGGGTGCGCGAGAAGCGCAGCGCCGCCGACATCTGCGGGGAGAGCTGCGTGCGCAGGGTCTTCTCCAGCATCTGCGTGCGCTGGATCAGCGCGAAGGTCTGGTCAAAACGCTGCGAGGTGCGCGCGGCGATCCCGAGAAAGTTGCGCCGGGTTTCGTAAAGCCCCTCGCGCCATTCGCGTAAGGAATCCGCGTCCGCCCCGTTGAAGTCCGAGCGTGCGTTCACCGCCATGTCGATAAAGCGCATGGTCATGGTGGTGACGAGATCGACCGCGACAATTTCCGAAAGGTCGTTGATCTCCTGCGCGGAAATGCCGAACTCGGCCGCGGCGCTTACCGTGATGATCTTGTAGACCGGCACGCTCGCCATGCCGAGCAACTGGACCTCGGCCGGGGTCAGCGAAGCGCCGGGATCGCGCACCTTCAGCGCCATGCTTTCGATCAGGGTGCGGACCCGCGCCTTGATCGCCGCGTTGGGGCCGATCACCATGTCGGTCTCAGTGGGCGCCATGCATTTGGTGGTGTCGCCCCCGCAGCTCCAGTACTTGTGCGGGGTAGCCGAGGTGCCATCGAGCATGGCGCTGATCAGCGCCGGATCGGCGGGGCCGATGAACTGCACCCGCGGTTTGCCGCCCGAGCCTTGCGGATCGTAGATCACCGTGCCGACGAGCGTCATCAGGAACTCGCGGAACTGGGTGTCAAAGCCGCCGTACTTCTTGCCGAGCGCTTCCCAGGTGTAGTTGTTCGGCATCCCGGCCTGTTCCTTCATGTCGGGGTCGGAATTGGCAGCTTTAAGCGCCTCACGCTGGCCGCCGTTGTTGCATTGCTGGCGCGCGCGGGCCCAGTCGGCGACCGCGCCCTGGCTGTTGGCAATCGCCTCGCAGATCACCGAGGACGCCGTGTCGGTCTTGGGCCAGAGCCCGCCGACCAGCGCCTGCGCGGTCTCGCAGGACGAGATGTTCATCTGGTTCATCTGCTGAACCTTCTGGGCTAGCTCATCCATGACCTTGCCGATTTCGGGCGAGATCGTGTCGATCGCGAGCTTGAAGGCGAAGCCCAAGGCATTGTTGGCCGTGGCCTTGAGCATGGCGACGAGTTCGGCGGTATTGATGAACGAGAACGAGCCGGCAAAGAGGTCGATGCCGCCGCAGCCAGCGCGCGCATGGGGCAGCTGGATATTGAAGGGTTGGATGTTCTTCTGTGGGAAGCGCGACCAGACCGAACCCATCGAATAGTAGCCTGCCGACTGGCCCTGGTAGGCGCTGGGGCCGGTGACATTGGCCTGGGTGCCCATGTCCGACATGAAGCTCTGCATCTCGCCCTCGACGCCGGCCACGGCCGGTGTTGGCGACGCCAGCAGGACCGCCGCGCCGAGCACGGTGCCGAGCGCGCGGCGCGAGACCTGGTTGAGCCGCGCGCGCATCAGTAGTCGCTCCCGGGCTGGACCTGGGTCAATTGGAACACGCGGTCCATGATCTCGTCCTGGCTGAGGATGCCGTAGCCGATCGGCATTGGCTGCTTGGTGACGGAATCAAAGAGCACCAGCGCCGGGACCTGCCGCTCGGTGCCCATCCCAAGCTTCTCGTACTGCCCGCTATCAACCATGTAGCCGGGGAAGGTCGCCGACGGGCCGCCGTCCATCGAAACTGCGAGGATGGTGAGCCCGAACTTGTCGCTGACCGCTTTGAGGATCGGCGAGAAGATGTCGCAGGCGCCGCAACTCGAGGAGAAGAAGTAGAACACCCCATAGCGCTGCGAGAGCTGGCCCATGACCCGGTCGCGGTCGGACTTGCGCTGGTCGATCCACGCGCGCTTGCCGAGCGTCGAGACCGGGCGCTGGAGTGTGTAGTCGAGCCCGGGATCCTGCCACAGCGCACGTTGCCACACATCGGCGAACATCGAGGAGCGGTCGAGTTGCTCGCGCTGGAAGCGCACATAGGCAGTGACGTTTTCCGGGCTCGGCTCAAGGATCGCGCGCGCCTTCAGCTCCTCGAGTTGGGTGCCGATTGCGGCGAGGCGCTCGCGCGCCGGTGGCTGCGTAGCCGTGGCGGCCTTGCGCGGCTCCTCCCTCGGCTTCTCGCAGTAGAACCAGGTCCCGAGCTTGCGCTCCTTGCAGTAGAGCGCGTCCTCGGACTGCTTGACCTCGACGCCGTCCTCATTGGCAGCGTGAAGCGGGGCAATGCCGGACAGCGTCAGGCTGATGCCGAGGCACAGGGCGGCAATGCGGCGCTTGTACATATGGCGGGGGTTCATGATCCGCTCCTCTCGAATTCCTTGATCAGTGACATGAAGACAGCGAGGTCGAGCAGGCGGCGGCCGCCGTCGAGCATTCGCACCAGCGCGTGGGTGAATGGGGTGAGCGCGGCGGTGCCTGCCTCGCTCAGTGTGTAGGTCTCGGCATCCGGCGCGACCCAGCCCCGGCCGAGCATGGCATCGAGCGGCGCCTTCAGCGCGCGGGCGCGCACCGGCCGGTCGAACCAGGCCGAGACTTCGGCCGCCGGTTCGCCCGCGCTTTGCGGTGCGCGGCGAGAAAGCGCCATGCCGAGGAAGAACTCGACCATGCTTATGTCGGCAAGCGCGCCGACGGCGCTGAGCGGGATGACCGTGGCGCCAGGTGCTGAAGGGGGCGAGGTGCCCCCGCCGTTACGGCTTGTGGGCGGCATAGTAGGCCTCGATCTTTGCCTGGATCTCGATGAGCGTGGCGGCCTCGTCGGGGAGCTTCGCCGCGTCGACGAACTCCGCGTAGATCTCCCGGAAATCCATCACCGAGAGGTCGAGCTGCTGGAACTCGAAGATGGTGAACCCGTCGCAAATCGGCTTCTTCGGCGTGCCCCAGGTCTTGCCGATCTGCGGCCGCCCCTGCTCCTGGAGGATCCGGCTGATCTTCGACTGAAAGCAGCAATAGACGTCGCGCTTGGTGAGGCAGATGCCAAGAAAACTCGACGAACAGTAGGTGCCGATCTTGTGGCACAGGCCGGCATCGTCCTTCTGGTCGAGCAGGACTTCGGACGGACTGCACAGCAGCGGGGTCAAGAGCGGCACGCCCTTGCCCGAACAGCAATTGGCGAGCCCGAAGACCTTGTGCGCGCAGCTCTCGGCGGTACCCTTGAACAGGGTGAGCGTGCTCTCGTCGAATTCGGCGTTGGCCTGGCCGAGCGCGTTCAGCGCCACGACCGCATCCTTGAACTCGTCAGAGGCTTCGCGCACGATCGGCTCGCAGTCGCCATTGACGCAGTAGACGTCGCCGCCGCAGATATACTGCGCGGGCTGCGGAGCGCTCCCTGGGATTGGGCACTTGTAGACCCGCTCGGCAACCTGGCACGAGCCGTCGCTGCTGGGCGGATCGTCGAGGCACGTCTCGTGGTCGAAAGTGCAGCCCGGCGTCGCTTCAAGCTTGCCGCAGTCGTTGCCCCCGCCGACCACGGTTTGGCACTGGTAGGTCTTCGTAGCTTCCCAGCAGGGCCGCGTCACCGGCACGCCGTCGATCAGCCGGGTTTCACCCGGCGCGGTGCAGGTCTCGCTGGCGAGCGTGCAGGTGCCGAGATCGACCGAACAGGCATTGTCGGTCCAGGTTTCGGTGAACCACTTCGAGACCGAGCTTTCGGGCACGATCCCGGCGACATTGGAACTGCAGGCATAGACCTCTTCGGGGGCGGCCGGCTCGGCGCAGGTGAGGTAGCCTCCGCCACCGAAGGGATCGCCGATGAAGTCCCAGGTCTTGCACAGTTGCCGGTTGGTCAGGCCTGCGGCGCTTGGGCTGCTCCGGGTGCAACTGGGCTCAGACGCGAGCGAGCCGCATTGCTGTAGCCCGGTCACATATTGCAGCGGGAAGCCGGTCACCGGATCGAAGGTCAGCGCGGCGGTCAGGCCTTCGTTGTTGCAGCGGTAGACATTGCTGACAACCTGGAAGGCATTGGCCGGCGGCGGCTTGGGCACCGTGCCCATGAGATAGACGTTGGGATCGGTGACGGAGCCGTCGCAGTCGTAATAGTCGACGGTGAGATTGTACTGCGGCACCGGGTAAGTCCCGGTCTTCCGGCACAGGCTACTCCCTTCGAGCGAGGCGCAGCCGGCAAAGCTTGGGCTCGTGACGCAGAGGTACTGGTAGAGGGTCTCGTTCCATGCCGAGACCGAGAGGCTGCGGGTGCAGGTCTTGGGCTGTTCGACCACCGTCGAACCGACGTTGCAGGTCCACTCGGCCATGTTGGATGTGCCGGAGCCCGGGGGTAGCGGCACGCAGTTGCCGGTCGAGCCGTCAGCGCTCATGCCTTGCAGATAGGCGTTGGGATCCTCGGTGACCGTGTTGGCGCGCGAAAGGTCGCTGCGCTTCACATCGACGGTCGGCCTCTCGCTCGAATTGGCGGTGCGGTAGGCATCGCTGCTGTAACCAGCAGCGGCTCCATCGGCATACATGTTGCCGGGATTGTCGTAATACTGGGTGAGCCCGGGATAGTTCGCCTGATAGCCCGGAATCTGCCCGGCAGCGCCCGGGGCATCGGTGATCCCCTGGTTGGCGCCGCGAACCGTCGATCCGAGCTCCCGCGCCTGCGCCTTCGCCTCGTCCCAGGTCATGGTGGCCGGCGCGGAAGGCGGTGGGGGTGCTGGAGGGGGAACGCCGGGGTCGGTTGCGGGCGGCAGTGCGGGCTGCGGCTCGATGAGGTCGTCGGGCGGCGGGATATAGACCTGCGCGTGTATACCGGTTGGCGCGAGCAGCGCGATGGCGAGGAGGGAGACGGCAAGAAATGCCGCAGTTTGCCGACGATTGCGCAAGCCCCGCCCACCCATCTCATTGGCCCTTGGTCAGTTGGGCGAGCGCTACGCGCGCAACGCCTGCCCCGGGTCCGCTCCCGCCGGCGAAGGTTTCGAGGGCGTATTCGACCGTGACGTTTCCGGTGATGCGGTCGTGATCGGGGGTCGCGCTGGTGCAGTCGAGCCCGTCGCAGAGCTCGTATTCGCGGCCAACGGCAACGAATGTCGGGCCGGCCGTAACCTTGAAGGCGCGGAACAGGCGCGGGTCGATCGCGATATGGGCTTCCTCGCCCTCATTGGTCACCACCCGCTTCAGCCCTTCGGCAAAGGCCTTGGTGCTCCCGCCCGGAAAGCCGCGGAACACGACGACTCCGCCGGCCTTCGTCGTGTCGGCAATCAGTCGGGTGAGCGATGCCTCGGGCATCGACAGGCTGGCGAAGACGATGAACATCGGCCCCTCGCCCATCGGCGTCCTGGTATTGGCGGCCGCGCCGCTCAGCAGTTCGTCGAAGTCGACCGCGCCGCCCGGACCCTTGGGAAGATCGGCCGGATTGATGCGGCCGACGGCGGCGAGGCCCTCCTCGCGCAGCTGCTCGGCCTCGCCGCGGTGCGCCTCGCCCCTGCCGGCGACCGCATCGACCAGCGTCTGCGCATCGGCCGTCGCTTCGGTTCCGCGCGCCTTCACGGCTTTCAGGTCGAGGCCCCCGACATCTTGGGCGATGGTCTGGGCGAGAGCGGCCGAGACGGCGGTCAGGGCGAAGAAGCCAGCAAGCCCGAGGAGGCGGGATTTGTGCGGGAGCCGCGCGAAAGTCATGGATGTCCTCACAGCATGCAGCAGTTGCGCTTGCGCCAGACGAGGTAGCCAAAGTCCTCGCCCTTGACGGGGTAGCCCTTGCCGGTCTGGGGAATGATGGTGGCCGCACCGACCGGCGCGCAGGCGTAGCGCCCCTTCACCATCGAGATTGGATTGGTCATCTGCAGCCGGTATTGCTGCTTCCTCATCACCGGCATCAGGTACTTGCGGCACAGCGCCTTCGACCCCATCGTGCCCCAGGCAAGCGCCTCGCGGTGCATCTTGTAGAGCATGCGTTCGGCGACGAGCCGCGAGGCCTGGATCGGGGTGACGTGGGCCGAGACGTGACCGTTCAGCGGGTACATCCCGCCGTTGCAGCCCGCGCACCAGAACATCTGGTCGATCGGCAGCTTCGCGGTGGCAGCAACGCAGTCCGCGGCGCAGGCCGCGGTGGCGATTCCGTTGGCGAAGAGCGCCACCTCGGGATTGATGATCGAGGTCAGCGCGGAATCCTGCCACAGCGGGTCGATCTCGGTCACATAGGCGACGTCGAAGGTAGTCTGCTCGAAACAGAGGAAATCGGTCAGGATCTCCATCCAGTAGAGCAGCGGATAGACGTAGTAGTGCGACTGCCACTGCGACGAATTCTGCGTCTTGCCGCCGATCTGGCTGCGCCCCTGGACATGGCCCTCGCCGATGTCGAAACCGGGGTTGAGCCGGATTCCGCCAAGGTTGGGAAAACACCACGACTTGTTGGTGACATCGACGAGGCGCACCGGCTCCCAGAAGCCCACCGAAATGCCGATACGCGGGATCGGCGAGCCGCAGGCGCACAGGGGAAACGAGGGGTTCTTGGGATCGGGGCGCGAGCCCTTCCAGATCGATAGCCCGCCGATCGAGAGCGGAAACAGACACGACCAGCACACATCGGTGATCGGGTTGATGAACTTGCCGTGGCAGGTGACCGTGTCGGCCCGCGCGGGGCTGGTTCCGGCAACGGCGAGCGCGAGCGCCCCGAGCAGCGCCATGAATCTCGCGGGAACACGCATCATGGCCGCACCTCCAGCCCAAAGGCATCGTCGGCGCGCGCCTTGGCGCGGAAATAGATGAACCCGTGGAGCACCACCGCAGCCGTCAGCAGCAGGGCGGGAAATGCAGCCCAGGGCCCCAGCAAAACCTTCAGCAGCGGGAGCAGGAGCACGGCAAGCGCGAGCGACCAGCACAGCGCCATCCAGAGCCTGCGCATGCGCCGCAGGGTTCGCGTTTCGGGCGCGGCCATCGGGGTCTTGAGGAAGGTGATGAGCGGGTGGGTCATGAGCTCTTGCCTCCGCTTGGCGTCGCCGGTTGGCGCGGCAACGGCACTTCGCTGATCTTGAGGCTGGAGCCAGCTGCGCTCACCACGGCGGGGGTGTGGCGGATGCCGAACTTCGCGGTGAGCGTGCCGCCCTGGTCGAAGTAGAAGCGGCGCTGCCACGGCTTCATCGCGTCGAAGGGCGATCCCGCGACGAACACGATCTTGGCCGCCGTGTCGCTCCAGGTCCGCAGGGCCCATTGCAGCTCGGCCGCATTGTCGCCGTCGACGAAGACCAGCGCCTGGCGCAGCTGGACCATATCGAGCGGATTGACCCGGGTGCCGCGCGCGGCGATCAGATTGCCCTTGGCGTCGACGATATCGTCCTCGGTGACGATCGAGGGATCGAACAGCCACTCGCGCTTGGTGGTCGCCGGGGTCATGCCATCGACCCGCTTGGGTCGCCGCACGCTCGCTACGGCCTGTTCCTGCATCTCGCGCTGCAGCCGCTCGATCCCGCCGCTTGCCTCCAGCGTCCTGAGCCTGGTCTCGATCGTCGTGAGCAGATCAGCCTCGATGATCGGGAAAGTCTGGCCCATCTGGCCATAGTCGGCGGCCCTCACCGCCGAGATCAGCGGCCAGCCTATCAGCAGTGCGGCACCGCCCGTGGCGGACAGAAGAGCCAACCGGCTCACAGCACCGAGTCCCCAGTGCCGATGATGCGTGCCAAACAGACGAAGCCGATATCGGCGTAACGGCTATCAAGCCCGTCCTTGTGCTCAGTCCCGACATAGTAGCAGTGCTCAGGGATCCGCCCGGTCGGTCCGGGGGCAAGCCTCTCGCCGCGCGAACTCACGGGCTTCAGCCGTGCGACCTCGGCGCCGTTGATCCGCACCACGCCGTTCTCGCGGGTGACCATGTCACCCGGCATGCCGTAGACGCGCTTCGCAAAGGGCGGCGAGACCGAGCCGAAATGCGCGGTGATGAGCGGAGTCTGCGGCGGGGCGAAGACCACGAAGTCCCCGCGCACCGGGCGGCGGTGCTTGTCGATCCAGAACGCCCAATTGGGGAGCGACTGCGTGGTGTTGATGAGGATCGCATGGTCGTCGCGCCAGCTCGCCAGCGAGGAGCTGGCCGCCAGCGTCGCGGCAAGCGCGCCGATCACCAGCCAGCGCCGGGCGTGCGGGGATCGGGGAGTGAGCGGCTCAGTTGACGGCAGCACTGGCCTGTCCTCCATAGGCGGCGCCCTGCATCGGGGCCGGGGCGGCTCCCTGAGGGGTCCCCTGCCCGTTCATCGCCGCACGCATGGCGCCCATGACGTCACCGGCAGAAGCATTCGCCGGCTGCGGCATCTTGATCTTCGTATAGACTTCACGGCGGACCTCGGCGGTGATGTCGGGGACATTGCCGGCGAGCACCGCCTCGCCCACCAGCACGATCTGGCCCGCCGCGCCGCGGCGCTCGAGGTTCTTCTGGACCTCGCCCATGAATGCGCGGGTCTCGGTAGTGACCTGCTCGGGCGTCGCCGCCGAGCGGGCCTGGGCCTGAACATATTCGCCGACGATGCCGGAGAGCTGGACCTTGGCGATGGTAGGTGTGTCCCCTGTCCCCAGCACGCTCTTGGTGACCCAGGCGCCCCACAGCCCTGCGGCAACCAGCGCGCCGACCAGCGCAACGGGGATCAGACCGATACGGGACCGGGGCGCGGGCCGACCTTGACTCACTTCGGCCTCGAACAGGGGGCCAGCGGTCGTGCTGCCTGCATGACTTGAGGGCGTTCGGGGGCTTCTAGCCATGGGTGATCTCCCTGGAATGTGAGGTGACCGCACCGCCCGGCTGCGTGAGCGAGTGGCGGCGAAAGAAGCCGACTGCGACGAAAAGTCCGGCGCTGGTCAGCCAGAAGAAGCGAGAGAAGTGGTCTTGGCGCTCGGCGCTCGCGGCGACATAGCGCGAGGCGAAGTTCTCGATCTGGAGTACGGTCCCGCCAAAGCTGAAATTTCCCAGCGCGGCGAAGAAAAGCAGCCATAGCGCGGCGACGCAGCCCAGCGTGACCGCGAGCCATCCTGCGAGGCGCAGGCCGTGGTAGCAGGCATCGGCAAGGTGCCAGGACTGGCGGGCAGAGGCGTGAGGCGTGATCATTCGGCCGCCTCCGCCAGTTCACCGTCCATGAAATCGGGAGCTCCGGGCTCAGGCGGCACGAAGTCCGGGAAGGCGACCCGCTCGATCGCATCGGGGAGCGGCAGGCCGGCGCGGACCTTTTCCTCGATCTCCGAGAAGACCCTCGGACTCGAGGAATAGAGCGTTGCCGAATAGGGATCGAGCACCAGTCGTCCGACCGCGAGTGTCTCCGGGCCTTTGATCAGGACGTCGGAATATTCGGTGCCGTTGCGTTTTAGTGAGCGCAGCAGGCTTTCGGTATAGTGGTCCATCTCGAAGCGCTGATGCTTGGCAAGATCGTTGATCGTCTCCTCCTTCTGCTGGAGGACGATCGACCAGTCCGAGTTCTCAAGCGCAGCGAGCGAGCCTTCCGACTTGTAGAAGTCATTGAGAGACTGGGTAGCGGTGATCAGCGAGCCGCCATACTTGCGGCAGGTCCGGGCGTAGGTTTCGATCGCCTGCCCCATCTGCCCGCCGCCGAGCAGCTGCCAGGCTTCATCGATCATCGTGAGCTTGGGCACAGAACGGTCGAGATCGCGCATGACCCTCAGCGTCAGGAACATGAGTGCGGTGAGCGCGACCGAGCGAAGTTCCGGTTTCGAGGATAGATCGGAGAGCTCGAACACGGTGAGCCCGGCGGACAGATCGATCGAGCAGGCGCCTTCGAAGAACCGGCCATAGGTGCCGCCGGTAAGGAACGGCGACATGGCGTCGGCGAGGTCCCCGGCATAGGGCGAAGGCAGTGCGCGGAGCGCAGCCGCGACATCGTCGATCGTCCCGGAGCGCTGCTTCTCGCGCCAGACCTTGCTCACCGCGGAATCGATGAGGCCGCGCTCGGTGTCGGACAGCCGGTCCTGCTGGCGCGCCATCTGGCCGACGATCGATTTCAGCATCGCGAGGCACTCGACCTCGTAGTCTTCGCCATCCTCGTCGCTCGACAGCGCTTCGCCGTCGATCATATCGAAGGGATTGAGCGAGAAGCCCGAAGACAGTTTGAACTCAACGAAGGCGCCGCCAAAGGCCTTGGCCATGTGCTCGAACGAGCGTCCGTCATCGATCACGATGACCTTGGTCCCGGCCCCCGACATTGCCGCGCAGACGTCCTGCAGGAAGACCGACTTGCCGGAACCCGACTTGCCGAAGACCGCGACGTTATGGTTGCCGGCGGCATTCTGGAACGGCGACCAGAAGAACGGTTGCCCGCGCCTGCCGATGAGCAGGACATGCGGGATGTGGCCGCCGGTATGCTCGCCCTGGAGTGGGGCGATCGATGCCGCGGTCGTCGTAAGCATGGTCTTGAAGCGTTTCATGCGCTTGAGGTCGGCCGAGAGACCATTGGGCAGCGACAGCGGCATCGCCGCGAGGAGCCCCATCACCTGGAGGTAGCGCTCGTCGATGAGATCCCATCCGCAGGCCTTGTAGACCGACTTCACCATGCGCTCGTTGATGTCGCCCTTGCCGAGAGGCGAGAGCGCGCCGACGCCGTAATAGACCTGCGCGAGCTTGCGGCCCTGGCGGATCTGTCCTTGCACGTATTGCCATTCGTCGCGCTGTTCAGAGAGTTGTGGCAGGAACCGCGCGGAGCGGCTGTCGGCGAGGCTGGTAGTGCGCATAACCTTGAGCCCGGCGCGCGAGGCGACCGCGTCCTCGTCCTGATAGACAAGCCCGAGCACTGTCATGACATTGCAGCCGAAGCGCAGCTTGTCGTTGATGACGTCGCCGATGATCTTCTGGACGTGAGAACACCGGTAATAAAAGGGGCCATTCATCGGGCGGTAGCACCGGATTAA
>CAZQEH010000058.1:0-21787 GCA_964592205.1 uncultured Novosphingobium sp. | reverse complement strand
GCCAGCGCCGCCGCCCCCGCGGGCGCGCCGCTGCCGTGCAGCGCCAGCAAGGCGGCAAGCCCGGGTTCGAGAATGGCGGCCAGATCGTCTACGCCCTGTTCGGCCAGACGCAGCCGCCAGCCCCCCGTATCGCGCATGATCGCCGGGAAATTGCGGATTTCGGGCGCGCGATATTCGGGTGCGATCCCGGCCATCTCCCCGATTGCCGCCGCGGCTTCGTGCACGGCAGTCCACTTCATCGCCATCTGGCTCGCGCTCAGGCGGCCGTTGGCGCGATTCGCATGGAAAGAGGGTGGACGAGAGGCCATGCCGGAGAGAATAGCCCGGAGCCCGCTACCAAATCGCTAAGCGACATAATCCGCTGGAATGCCGCGCACTGCGCTGCTAGGCGGTTCCCCCACGCACCCGTAGCTCAGCTGGATAGAGCGCTGCCCTCCGAAGGCAGAGGCCACAGGTTCGAATCCTGTCGGGTGCGCCATTTTTCAACGACTTAGCGAAGGCTCATCCGTCTCGTACGGAATGGGTACGGAAAACACGGGGTAAACCTCACCCGGTTTTCGGCGCGCGTTGATCGGTTTGGCCGTCGCATGCCACCAGCCATGCCTGCGCCTCGGCCTTACTTTTGACACCTACTAGTCCAGCGGTGATTGAGTGGCGGCCCGCCTCACCCCCCTGTGGGTACCCAAACGACGACTTGAAATGCACTTCCAGTCGTTTCAACAAAAATTCCGTATATAAGTTGCTGCTGTCCCACAGTATACCACCAGACACGGTGGCATCTGTAGCCGCTGATCCAGAGGCTCTCATGCATTGGGGCGTCCATATGCAAAATACTGACACCGAAACATTGAGCACGGCCGATGTACTTGTTGCTAGCCCGATCGATGGTGATGGTTCGCACCAAAGGGCTGAGTTTACCCAGCCAAAGGGTGTATCTGACGCCGAACTTGTTCGAGCCATCGCAGAAGAATTGGCGATGAGCGCAGGAGTTTCGGTATCAGACCTTATTCGAGCTGCTCTAAAAATCGAAGTTGGCATTGAGAACGCGGCCAAGAATGGCCGTCGAGCGCCACGCTCGCGCGGGCTCAAACCACATAACTGGCATTCTGAAATTGGGCGTTCGCTATCGTCGTTCGGGTTACAAGTTGCGATACGCCAATCGTTAGGCTTGAGTCATCGAAATGCGATCAACTCAAGCCTAAATTCCGTCAGAGCGAAGATTATTCCCCGGCCCAGAGCTTTGACGAACCGGGAGCGCGAAAGGCTGATTAACAGACTAAGGGAGGCATTGAGGCATCAGTCGAAAAAGAGGCGCGACCTTGCCAGTTGGCGACGTGATGAGAGAATGGACTGTTTAATTTCAAGCGGCTCCGATCAAAGTAAGCAAGGTTATTCAATAGGATTAGAGTCAGAAGCGCCAGAGCTTGCGATGGTGCAAATCCATTGCGTTTTGCCAGAGGCTTTTTGTCCCATCCCTTCTGCCTGATCGATTCGTGCGTCCCACTGCATTCGCCGGGACGTCAGATCGATGAGGCAAGCAATGACAGCATCAATCAAAGTCTTCGCCGACGGCATTTTGGCCGACGGCATTCCGCAGACGGCGGCAAACCTGGGTATCAGTCGCACCCGGCTCTATAATGAGATCAAGGCTGGGCGGATCACGGCCCTCAAAACGGGTTGCAAAACGCTGATCCCACGCGCCAGCCAAGAACAGTGGCTTGCATCGCTCCCGATTGCCCCAACTTTCGGCGTTCGGTCTTAAAATCAGCATCACGTCAAAAAGAAAAGCCCACGCAGGCAGCGTGGGCCGAAAGGTATTCCTATGTCCGATAATATCAGCACCGGAGCGCCCCGGCAAGTCGAAGCTATTCGCCAAGAAAGCGTTAGGCTCGATCGCAAGTTTACTGCCGACTTCAGCTATTGTGACGGGATTTTCCAGACGAAATGGAAACCCGATGTTCCCTGCGGTAAGAAGCTGCGCAAGCTGTACCCGGCTTATCAACGAGCGCGAGATACATTCCTCGGGAGCGTGGCCGCCAAGCTCGGCGGTACAATCGTGGTTGTAAACTCTGATGGCTCTCTAACTGTTGTTGGGGAGCCGCAGCCATGAGCAATACCCCCCAACCATCCGATAGCGTCGAGGCGTTCTGTAGGGACTGGCTGTCACCTGCCATCCACCTGACGGCAATCGGAGATGACGGCCGGTTGCATTCCAAGTGGTTTGGGGCTGACAGCTCCGGAGCCACAGTCTGGGCTTCCGAGCGGAATAAGGCCCAACAAAATATCTACTTCGCCGTGAACTCGGTGGAGGCTCACCTTCCGAAGAAAGCCAGCAAGTCGGAAGTGCTTTCAGCGCGCTACCTTCACGTGGACATTGATCCACCGAAAGACGGCGCGCAACTGAACAAGCCGGAGGTGATCGAACGCCTCAGTGGAGCCGACACTCCCCCATCCGTCATCATCGATAGCGGCAACGGCATTCAGGCCCTTTGGAAGCTTGAGGACCAATCACTGCGTATGGAGGAGATTGAGCAAGCCAATTGCGCGCTCATATCCAAGTTCGCTGGGGACCCGGCGTGTTGGAATGTGGATCGCATACTGCGCCTGCCCGGTACCACGAACTGGCCAAACGCTAAGAAGCGGGCGGCTGGCCGAGTGCCTGTGCCCGCTGAGTTGGTGGCGACTGAGCCGCAAAGTCAGATCAGTCTAGAGTACCTCGCCCTTCTGTCTGCGCGTAATGCTCCAGCAGCGCCTACTCCCGCCGCCGCCATTGTGACGCCACATGCGCACGCGCTACCTGCCGGCGTATCGCTCCTGACTGCGGATGATCTAGGATTGGGCGGGCTCGACACATTGCGGCATGCCATCGAACACCCGAGTGGGATGGACCGATCAAAGGACGGTTTGTCCTGCGCACGGCTAATGCGCACTCGGGGGTTCAGTGACAAACAGATCGTCGGCGTTTTGGCCAACCCAGCCAATGCAGTGCATGCTCACTACGCAGCGCAGCCCAACCCAATCCGCAATGTGCTTCGGACCGTTGAGGCATTGGACAGGCCGTTGGACGGTTATGCGGTTGCAGGCGAGGTAATTGCAGCAAAGCCGTTCTGCCCGCGAGATCCCAAGGCAATCCCTCGCAGGCCGTGGATCATGGACGGTTGGTTGCTTCGCAACACATTGACGGGTGTTCTGGCGCCCGGAGGTGTAGGAAAATCCTCATTTTCAATTGCGCTAGCGGTTGCACTGGCCAGTGGTCGTGACCTCTTTGGCAAGAGGATCATCGGGGGCCCGAAGCGGGTTTGGTATTGGAACCTTGAAGATGACGGTGACGAACTGGATCGCCAATTTCATGCCGCCATGCTTTGCCACGATGTCGATCCAACTGAGGTAGCTGGCCGGTTGTTCTGCAATAGCGGCCCTGATGGCTCCACACTCTGCCTAGCGAGAGAAGGCCAAAAGAGCGTCGAACTCGACGAGGGCGTGATCGCAGCGATAGAGGCGGAAGTCGAGCGGCTTGGGATCGATGTTGTTATGATCGATCCTTGGGTTGGGGCGCATCAGGTTGACGAAAACAGCAACTCTAAAATCGACCCCATTGTGAAGCGGCTGGCCAAAGCAGCAAGGTCAACCGGCATGGCCTGGCTGATTGTGCACCATACTGCCAAACCCCAAAAAGGCGAGGGCGTAACAGTCAATTCGTCGCGAGGCGCGTCTGCATTCGCAAATGCCGCCCGCATTGTGCTCACATTGAACAGAATGATGGACAGCCAAGGGGCACCATACGGCATATCGGGAAGTGACCTACGGCTCTACTTCCGCGTCACGGATGACAAACACAACCGCAGCGCCGCTAGCAGCGGGATTTGGTGCAAAATGGAATCAGTCGAGCTTGGAAATGGAGACAGCGTGGGTGTGGCTACGCGATGGATGCCACCGAGTGTGGCTGCCGATACCTCGCCCCAAGTCATTCGCGAAATCCAAGCTAAGATTGCGGAGGGCAACTTCCGCGCAAATGCGCAGGCGCACGATTGGGCGGGACGAATGATCGCGGAGCATCTCGGCCTAGACGTCACTGACAAAAAGGCTTGGCGCAGACGTGTCGCCATTTTGATCGAGGGTTGGATCGAAAAGGGCTACTTCAAAATCGAAGAGAGGTTGGACAATGCCCGCAAGCCGAAGAAGTTTCTCGTTGTAGGCACGGTCGTTCCAAAGGAGATTGAGCCAGCCAATGATGGCGTGCTCGACTTCAGCCCGGGTGTTTCGGACTGGGGTGAGTGAATTGCATAGATGCGGCCTGCGCTGCCTGCGCCACCGCAAGTGTAGCAGAGTGGCGCAAGTGGAGCGCCCAGACGCTGCGCCACTGCTCCACCTGCGCCACCCCCTTTAGGGGGTGGCAGGTGGTGGTGGTAACAGCGCAAGCCAACAAATCGCTTCTGACCGTCAATAGATGAGGGGTGCCACAAACCCAAGCTGTTGATTGGCTCACTGTTGAATGCTTCTGGACGGGCGTTCGGGGTGAAGCCATAGTTCCAACATGAGAGCCATAGCACTACTTCCGACGCTTGGAGCGGCCCTTTTGGCGGCTTGCAGCGCTTCACAAAAGAATAGTTTATCTTCACAGGAGCAGTATGAGCCCTGGGCGCTGCCAAGCTATGAATTTCAGGATTCGGGGCAATTCATATCAGTCACGGGGACCTTAAAAGGTGAAGGCGTGGGTTACCGGGTGAATACTTGGAAAATTCACTGCTTTGCAGGACAGGAGAGTTGTCAGGTTGCAAGTGTTGAAGAGATCGGGCCTGAGCAATTAGGTGATATTCACATCGAATATATGAAGATATCTTCATGGAACGATAAAACTATCACGCTCGATAGCGATGATCTAAGTTCCTGCGGGCATCAGATTCTTGTTTTAAATCGTGTGGCAAAGGTAGTGACTTTTACCAGTAGTGCACAAAATTTTGATAAAGATTACTGCAGAAAATTTTATAATTACGACGGAAAATCCAGCATTCCGAGTAATAGTTGGGAAATCGGCCAGCCTAACCAGCCATGGGAGAAGTGATGCTTCCCTTAGCTCGATTGGTGCGGTATTATATTACCGTGCAAGGGAGCGACAAAATGCCTGCTTTGACCGATCGCCAGACCGAATTCGTCCATCACCTAGTAACGATCGGCTGCACTCCAACTGAGGCAGCGCGGGCTGCGGGCTATGCTGAGCCCAAGCAAGAGGCCTATCGGCTTACTCGGTTGCCCCATGTTCAGACTGCGGTGCGTGAGGAGCGCGAACGACTTGTCACCTGCGACCTCGCGAACGTTGCGCTGAGGACGATCCGCGAAATCATGGAGGACAAACAAGCTTCGTCTAGTGCGCGCGTGAGCGCGGCGCGGACAGCTTTTGAGGTGGCAGGCATGTTCGAGAGGAAGGGCGGCGATATCGGTTCCAGTAAGCCGCTCCATGACATGACTGCGGAAGAGCTTGAGATCGCCATTCGGCGGCTGGACGATCAGTTGGCGGCTTCTGCTCGGGGGAGTTCGGTCAATTGATGGCACAAGCAATTCGGATGATTCCGCGGTCGGCCGACTGGTCACAATCAGGAGGGTTCTTAACAGTTGCCGGCTGGATGCCAAAAGATTTTGGCCCGACTGACATCGCCTATCTATAGATGCGCTTTATCGCTCTCTATCGCGGATATGCTGAACTTCGCGCCTACCGGCCCCGAACGGGCCCTTCACCTAGTGGTACATCCTGTAAATGTTGAATAGTTAGAGGGGCGTGTGGGTGCTCATCCTCCCAGCTGATTGTTATCCGGCTGATTGACCGCGGGTACTGGATTTCGATCCGACTTGGACGATATCTTGCCGCTGCCAGCGTCGGAAATCGCTCTGGGTCGAAGGGCTCGAGTAGAAGCACGAAGATAACTCCGAGGATGCTTACGCTAAGGGCAACGATGTCATCCTTGCCCTCTCCCGTCTCGATCCAAGGCACCAGCTGGAAACGTGAATGGTTGAGCATGAGATCGCCCTCATTCATCATACAGTAGAGTCCGGCGCCTTTCGGCCAAGCGTTTGGATCATCGAGCATAGCAATGAGTGCACGGTCTTGGGCGAAAGCCCCTGATAGCCGTTCCTCTCCTCTCGCCAAGTTCCCGGAAACTGCCAGCGCCTTGGCCGTTTTCAGGATCCATCGTTCCAAATCATGGCCGGACACAAGTGAATGCTGGGGCTCGCCGGCATCCCCTTCAAGATAGGTTTTGAGAGATCGGAATAGATGCTTCGCGGCATTGTCGATTGGGCTCAACGCGCTGTTATGTCTTATGCATAGGCAGTTCGCACGCAGCGCATTCGCGCCGAGAACTCGCTCCTCCCCTTGTGACAGCCATGGAACGCCAGCGATCGAGAACTCGCCGTCGTCTTGAAGCACATGCATGACAGACTGCGAGATCAGGTGCTCGCCGGAGATTGGCGCAACGCACGATCCGAGCTCGCGCATATAGCACCTCTCCACAACACCAGCTGGAGGCAGGTCTTGAAGGCCGAGTGATGCAGGTCGCCGATGCCAGTTACGGCCATCGAAGCAGCAATCGCGCGCGATCTGGTTTGCCCCGCAAGGGCATGGACCATTGAGCACTGCCTCTCGCTTCTGTCTTGCTTCTCCCATAATGCCCCCCGATCGTTGCTACTTTTCGCGATCTGGTAGTAAGCGATCACGCAGGTTGATGCGCTTGCCTTGGCTATCGGTTTAAGCTGCTGATCACCAGACCACTAGGATGATCAAGACAATCGCGAAGACCGGCCACAGGAAGGTGGCTATAAAAAAGACAATGACCGCAAGGATTGCGGCTGGGAGCCAACCGAGGCCGAAGCCCAAGAGGAACCCGCTTGTCGCAACGCAATAGCCCCATGCAGCAAGAAAGGTTATGCCTGCAGTTAAGCCTCCCAGCCCGAAGCTGAAGTCCCAGTATCGCCCCATCCAGACAATTGACTGCGTACTCCTATCCGCATGTTGCTTGGCGGTGGTGCTTTCGAAAGCGGGCTGGGAGGAAGCGCGGAAGAAGTCGTCCAGATCGTTGTCACTGGCCATTGCGGGCTCCATCCTCAGCCTTGTGGTCATCCATGTTGTTTGTCCTGACTTAGGCAGTTCAGCAAAACGTTGCCATCGTGTCACCAACTCCGCTGCGCTGCGCGCTTCGAAGCATTTCGCAGTCTGCTTGCCAGCCGAGACTCCTGGTGGGGCGTGACAACTCCCGAATGGAAACATCTGGCCGAGATTACTCGGCTGGATGGCAAGTGAATTTGCCCAAGCCGTTCCGGGACCCAATGACGCCATTTCTGGGGGGCTTCTAGGTTCCATCGGCGGGCATCGTGGCCGGCTTCCGAGCGTTGGGGGTTTTATGATGTTTGAGACCTTTCGATATCGCGTAGGCAAGAACGTTGCGTTGATGTCGCTTTCGCACGTCCCCGGCTAAGCCATCGCCATTGCGGGCAGCTACAGATACCTGAGTGCAGCGGGGCACCGTGCGACACTGGTCAAAGCGCAAGTGCTCCAAGCGCCTTCAATGCTGCATCACTCGCAAGGTGCCCATAATGGCGTTCGATCATTTCTGCGCTGGTGCCAGAAATTTGCGCGATTGTGAGCAGTGGGAGCCCGGCGCTAACGAGATCGGTAATCGTGCTATGGCGCAGCGTGTAGGCAGTTGCATCGGCGGGAAGTCCGGCAGCTTCGACTGCGGCGGCAACTGGCAGTTTCCAACTATTCTTGTCCCATGCCTTGCCGTTCGCCCGCATGAACAGCGGCGCGCCGGGCAGCTTGTTCGCCGCCTGCGCTGAAAGCAGCGCCGCCGCCTCATTGGGCAGGCGGATTCGGCGCGGTTTGCCGGTCTTATCTTTGCCAACCGTCAATTCGGCCGTGCGCCTGTCGAAGTCACCCGCCACAAGAGCCGCAAGAGCGCCCGGCCGCAATGGCAGCAAGCAAAGCCCTCGGACGAATGGCGCGGCCTCTGCGCTGATGTTCTCGATCAGCAACCGCCGTTCCTTGCGGTCAAGATAGAGGGTGCGCCGCCCGTCAGCATTGGGGGTTGCCTTCAGAGCTTCCTGCCATGCTGCCTCGCTATTCGGCGCGCCCGGTGAAAGCACCTTCGTCAACGCGGCGCGAAGCACTGCCATATCGCGATTGACGGTAGAGGCAGCGCGATTACGATGCTTGCGCTCTCCGTTCTTGCTGCGGCTCACGAGAGCAGGCTGCGCAACCACGCGCTCCCGCCATTCTTTCAGGTGGCGGCGGCGCAGCTTGTCTAGCTTCACCTTGGCAATGGGGTCAGAATAGACATAGCGCTTGAAGCGCTTCTCTGCCTCAGGACGGCTCTTGGCATAGTCCGCGCAGGCGTCCTTCACGGTTTCGATCTTGGTGCGAACCTCACCGCCCGCTTCCACCAGTTCGGCCAGTTTCTCTGCTTCGCGCTTGGCGGCGGCATACCTTCCATTGCCGGGCAGTGTGCCAAAGTCGCCAAGGGCCTTCAGGCGATACTTGCCTGCGTCCTCGTCATAGGCCCGTGCAATCCACGTCCCAAGCCCGCCACGCTTCGAAGGGCGATAGCCAAGGAAGCAACCGGGGCGAAGCCTCTGCCAGTGCGGCTCCCGCTGCGCCTTCAGCTCATCCCGCCTACCAACGTTGCTGAGGTCCAGTGCCATTGCTTGCCGCCCTTCTCATTCCGTACCGAATGCGTACGGAATACAGGATAGGACGAAACGGGACAAGGGGAGATACAAACACTAGGAAATATAGGCGTTTGACCGTCCCGCTCTGTCCCGGATTTTTGGCTATCCCTGCCCTCCGAAGGCAGAGGCCACAGGTTCGAATCCTGTCGGGTGCGCCAGCTTTCTTTGTTGAGCCAAATTGCAGCGCTTTGCGCGCGCCGCTGCGCTCAGGCTTCGTCCTGCGGCAGGCCGAGCGCCGCTTTCACGCTGTCCAGCGCTTGCCGGTTCAGCGTGGCCGCGCGCTCTTCGCTGTCGGCTTCGGTGTAGCAGCGCAGTTCCGGTGCGTTGCCTGATCGGCGCAAGTGGATGATCTCGCCGCTGCTGAAGGTGGTCCGGATCCCGTCGGTGGCGTCAATCACGCTGGCCGCGCCGGCATGGGGCCCGAACAGTTTCGTCTGCAAGGCCAGTTGCTCGTCAGCCGAACCGGCCTGCAGCATGCCGAACAAGCGCTCGCCGAGTTCCAGCGGAAACGCCTTGATCCGGTCGCTGAAAGTGACGCGCTGCGGCAGGCTGGCGAGCTGCGCGGAAACGCTGCTGGCCTGTGCAGTGAGCACGAGCAGGATCGGCAGCACCGCATCGCGGGTGGGTAGCGCTGTGGTCGTCTTGCCACTTGCGCCCGTGATGTCCGAGCCGAGCAGGAAGCCCCCGTTGGCTTCGTAACCGCACACCACATCGCCCGCTGTACCCAGTTCCCCGGTCATCGCGGCGATCACATAGGGCGAACCGATCCGGGTGCGCCGGCAGCGCGGGAACAGGCCTGAAAGTTCGAGCGCGGTATTGCTGCTCACCGGGGTGACGACGGCCACCGCGCCGATACGGGCTGCGGATAGAATCCCCAGCACATCGCCGCGCATCCAAGTGCCGGTCTCGTCCGCCAGCAGGGGGCGATCCGAATCGCCATCGGTCGATACGATGGCATCGAGCGTGCCCCCGCTTGCCCAGTCCCGCGCGAGTATCACGTCTTCGTCGCGGATGGCTTCCGTATCGACCGGGATGAAGGTTTCGGAGCGCCCGAGCAGTTCGATCTCAGCGCCAAGCTCGCGCAGGATACGGGCCAGGATGTCACGGCCCACCGCGGAATGCTGATAAACCCCGATGCGCTTGCCGCTGAGCGCGCCCGCGCCGAAATGATCGACGTAGCGCTGCACATAGGCCGTCTCGACATCGGTGATCGCGGGCAGTTCCTCCGTCTCGGCCAGCGCCCCGTCCGGGGTGAAGCTGGCATCGGGCAGATCGACGAGCTGGCCGGACATGCCCGCTTCATCCGTCTTGAGCACTTCGCCGATCGGCCGATAGAACTTGATCCCGTTGCGGTCTGCCGGGATGTGGCTGCCCGTCACCATCAGGCTCGGGATAGCCTCGGCGAAGCCGAAGAGCGCGAGCGCCGGGGTCGGTACATAGCCGCAGAAGACCGGAATGCCGCCCGAATCGCGCACCGCCCGCGCGCAGGCGGCAAGGATGCGCGGCGTGCTGGGGCGAAGGTCTCCGGCAAGGGCGACTCGCCCGCCGGAGCGAAACTCGCCGAGCTCTGCAAGGTAGGACAGGAAGCCGCGCGTGTAGCCATAGCAGACCCGGTCGGTCATCGCGGCGACAGTGCCCCGCGCGCCGCTGGTGCCGAAGGCGACCCCGCTTTCGGCCATGAGGTCGGCAACGGTGATCTGCGCCATGCGGTTGTTCCGATCCATCGAGTTGCAGCAAGTTGGCGCAGGTGCCTGCGGGCAACCTGATGGCCGGAGCTGCCCATGGCCAAGGCTCTTCGCCCGATCCGCGGCGCGGTTCAAGGCCGAAGTCGACGATTCGTCGCAGCACTGACGCGCCCGGCCCCTGCGGGCGTCAGAGAGATTTGCCCATGCGGATGATCGGCACTTTCACGCCTTCGCGCGAAACGGCCTCCACCGCTTCGATCTCCGTGTAGCCGCAGGCCTTATAGAGCGGTAGCCCGGCCAGCGTTGCCATGAGCTCGGCCCGCCCGAACCCGGCCGCGCGCGCGGCATTTTCGCACAGCGCCATGATCTCTTTGCCGATACCGCGCCGGGCATGGGCGGGATCGACGTACATTGCGCGGATCTTGGCGGCATCCCCGGCGGGATCGAGCGGCAGTGGTTCGCGTGCGACGATGCTGTCATCGCCGCCGAACAGCGTCGCCCGAAAGCTCCATCCTCCGCAGCCGACGAGCGCGCCCTGATCGAGGATCATGAAGTAGGTGCGGTCCTTCACCAGCTGGGTATCGAGCCCCATGATCTGGTGGCTCGCCGTGACTTGCTCGGGGCTGAGGAAGCCCTGCTGCAATTCCTCGATCGCGCGGGTCATCAGTGCGCGCAAGGCGGGCAGGTCTTCCTCCGTGGCGAGGGCGTGAGTGAACGGCACGGGCCTCGTATCCCGATCAGTATCCGGCGACGGTGCCTACCGGCAGGCGCGGATCAATCGCGCCATAGAGCCGGTCACGACCAACGGGCGACTTGCCCAGCGCGGGCCCACCGACGAGGATCGCCGCGACTTGGTTCCAGTAGTCCATCGCCTCCAGCTTGTGCCCCTTGGCTTCCAGCGCAGCGCGCGTCTCGGCGCTCAGCGCATTGGGCTCCATGAAGATCACGTCAGGCAGCCACTGCGCGTGGATGCGCGCGGCATCGGTGGCCTCGGTCACGGTCATGCCGTGGTCGATTACATTGAGCATGACCTGCAGCACGCCGGTCGGGATATGGCTGCCGCCGGGTGTGCCGACGACCATGGCAAGCTTGCCGTCCTTGGTGACGATGGTCGGCGCCATCGAGGATAGCGGCCGCTTGCCCGGCGCGATGGCATTGTTGGTGCCTTCGACAAGGCCGTACATGTTGGGCGCGCCGGGCTTGGCGGAGAAATCGTCCATCTCGTCGTTGAGCAGGATGCCGGTGCCGTCCGCCGTTACCCGCGCGCCGAACCAGTCGTTCAGCGTGTAGGTGAGCGAGACGGCGTTGCCCGCGGCATCGACGATCGAGAAATGCGTGGTGCTCGCGCCCTCGTGGCCTGCACCCGGCACGCCGAGCGAAACCGAGGGTGTCGCCTTGTCCGCGCTGATCCCGGCGCGGAGGCTTGCTGCATAGTCTGGCGAGATCAGCTTCGCGACGTCCGCCTTCACGAAGCCCGGATCGCCAAGGTTCACGTTGCGATCGTGGAACGAGCGGCGCAGCGCT
Source organism: uncultured Novosphingobium sp. (assembly GCA_964592205.1). GTDB lineage: Bacteria > Pseudomonadota > Alphaproteobacteria > Sphingomonadales > Sphingomonadaceae > Novosphingobium. The sequence goes on along the minus strand of CAZQEH010000058.1, from coordinate 9,863 downwards.
TCGGTGAGGTAGTGGATGTTCTGCGCCGAATGCCAGCCAAGCTCGCCCATCGGATAGGCGGAGAGGATGTTCAGCGTCTCGCACACCACCACGCCGCCCGAGCTCGGCGGCGGGGCGGAGATGATGTGATAGCCGCGGTAGTCGCATTCGAGCGGGGCGCGCTCGATGGCGCGATAGGCGGCAAAGTCCGCCTTGGTGAGGATGCCGCCATGGGCCTTGCTCGAGGCGGCGATCTTCTCGGCGATCTCGCCCTTGTAGAACACGTCCGCGCCCTTGTCGGCGATCAGCTGGAGCACGCGGCCAAGGTCTGCCTGCACGAACTTGTGGCCTTTTTCGAAAGGCTTGCCGCCATCGAGGAAGATCGCCGCGCTCGCCGGATCCTTCGCGAAATCCTCCGCCCCTTCGGCGAGGAACGTGGCATCGCCCTGATCCATCACGAAGCCATCGCGGGCAAGGCTGATGGCGGGGGCCATGAGGCGCGCGCGCGGCAGCGTGCCGAATTTCTCGCGGGCAAGTTCAAGCCCGGCGACTGTGCCGGGCACGCCGACGGCCTTGTGGCCGCGTGTCGAAAGCAGCGGGATCACTTTGCCCGCCTTGTCGAGATACATTGTCGGCGTGGCGGCGCCCGGCGCGGTCTCGCGGAAGTCGATGAAACTCTCGCGGCCATCGGCGAAGCGCACGGTCATGAAGCCGCCGCCGCCGATATTGCCCGCTTCGGGGAACGTGACGGCCAGCGCATAGGCCACCGCGATGGCTGCATCGACCGCGTTGCCGCCGTCCTTCATCACCTCGACCCCGGCATCGCTCGCCAGCCGGTGCGCGGAAACAACCATGCCGTGCTCGGCGCCCACCGGCACTTGCGATGCAGCGTTCGCGCTGGTGGTCGCGGTCAGGGAAAGCGCCGCTAGGGCGGCAATTGCAGTCTTGCGCAGGGCCATGGTCAGTATCCTCTCGAGCGCACCTCTGCCTGCGTGCCGATCAAAAGAAAAGGGGCCGGCCAAACGCAAAGGGCGGAGAAGCCGAAACTTCCCCGCCCCGATGCATTCGGCCGGCCCGTCTGGACCAGGCCAGAGCTTAGTACTTGATGCGGACCTTGGCGTACCAGAAGCCGCCGTTGAAGCCGAAAGGTCCGCCGTTACGGGCATAGACCTGGCCGTCACCCGAACCGCCGGTGACCGGGTAGATCGTCAGCGACGCGTTGGTCAGCTTGTCGGGGAAGGTGTTGAACAGATTGTTCGCACCCACGCTCAGCGCCAGGTCCTTCGACATGTTGTAGGTCACGTCGAGATCCGCAGTCGCCTTCGCACCGAACACCTGGCCGAAGCCGTAGTCGGTCGCGTTGATCCACGAGCCGTAGTAGTTGCCACGTGCGGTCACCGCGAACTTGCCCTGCGAATAGCCCACCGTGAGGTGGCCGACATCGTGCGGCGCGAGGTTGCGGATATTGCCGATCTGCGCCGCGCTGATCACGTTCGCGTTGGCCGACAGCACCTTGTTGTTGTTGTGGTTATAGGCCAGCGACACGTTAAGATCACCAGCATAGAGCTTGGTGAAGTAGGTGGCGACAACGTCGACACCCTGCGTGCGGGTGGTGAGGCCGTTGGTGAAGTAGCTCACCTGGCCGCCCACGCCCACTGCCGAAAGCACGGGGTGCTGGGCAATGTCCGCCGCGGTGATCGAGCCATCCGGGTGCGTGGCATCGACGATCGGGAACGGCTGCGAGATGAAGATGCGGTTGCGCACCTTGATGTTGTAGTAGTCCACCGTCAGCGACAGACCCGCCATCGGCTGGGCGGTGAGGCCGACGCCGAAGTTGGTCGACTTCTCAGGTGTGAGCGGCTTGGCGCCGAATACCTGCGAGATCGCGCTGCCGACCGGGAAGGTGCCGGTCTGGATCGAAACACCCTGGTTGAAGTTCGTCGTCAGCGTCGAGTTGTTCTGCTGGCCCGGCGAAGGTGCGTGGAAGCCCGTGCCCACGGTGCCGCGGATCGCGAAGCCGGGGATGAACTCGTAGCGGGTGTTGATCTTGCCCACCGTTGCCGAACCGAACGTGTTGTAGTGCTCGTAGCGTCCGGCGATGCCGACCGTCCAGTTGCTGGTGATGTCGGTTTCCGCGCCGCCGTAGATGGCGATGTTCTTCTGGCTCCACTTGCCGGCCTGTGCCGGGCTGACGCCGCCGTAGCCCGATGCGCCGCCCTGGGCATAGCCCTGGAAGTCCGACGCGGTGAGCTGGTAGGTCTCGTTACGATATTCGAAACCGCTCGAAAGCGTGATCGGTCGGGCAAAACCAACCTCGAGCGGGTAGGTCAGGTCGAGGTTGAAGTCGGTTTCCTTCTGCGCCTGGCGGCCGAAGTTGAAGCTGGTCTGCGTCGCGACGTTATACGGCGCGGTCGCGAAGCCCGGGGTCGGCGTGAAGGCGGTGTTCAGCGAGTTGTACATCGACAGGTCGAGGGTATTCTTGCTGCTCGAGGCGGAGACATCGTAGTCGAGCTTGCCGAAGTTGCCCTTGATGCCGGCAGTGCCCCACAGTTCGTTCACAACGCCCACGAAGACCGGGGTGAAGCCGGCCGGGTAGAGATTGTGGAAGTAGGGATCCTGCGTGGTGTCGCAACCCAGTGCGTCCGGGCCCGGGGTCGGGTTGTAGTTGAGGAAGTTACGGCCGCACTGCACCTGATCTCCCGCAAGCGGGTTGTAGCTGGCAGGCGACTTCAGGATCGAGCCGGTCTTGTCGAGCACCGCCGCGGTCGAGGCGCGGTAGTTGAAGCTCTGTTCGGCCCTGCTGTGCGCAGTGTTGCCTACGAAATAGAATTTCGCGGTATCGGACAGTTCAAGTTCCGAGTTCACGAGGATCTTCCAGCCGCGGGTGGGCGAATTGCCCCAGACCTGCGCGGGCAGCGGATAGAACGGCAGCTGGCCGACATCGCCAGGGTTCTGCGTCGCGAACGCCAGCGCGGTCGGGCGCGTCTTGCCGCGGCTGGTGCGGCCATCGTCGTTGTATTCGCCCGAGATGTTGACAAACGCGCGGTCGCTCAGCTTGAGGCCGGCATTGGCAGAGATCTGATAGCTCTTGCCGTCGCCGTTCTGGTAGTACTGGCCGTAGCGGCCCTGCACTTCGAGGCCTTCCTTGTTGTCGCGGATGACGTAGTTCATCACGCCGGCGATCGCGTCCGAACCGTACTGCGCGGTCGCGCCATCGCGCAGGACCTGCAGGTTCTTGAGGGCGATTGCGGGGATCGAACCGATGTCGGCGCCCTGCGCGCCATAGCTGAGGCCGGTGTCACCACCCGAATAGACCTGCACCAGAGCCGAACGGTTGAGGCGCTTGCCGTTGATCATGACCAGCGTTTCGTCGGCCGAGAGGCCGCGCAGCGAGGGCGAGTGAACGAAAGTCGAAGCGTCCGAGATCGAGTTCGACTGCACGCTGAACGACGGCACGACATTGCGCACGACGTCGAGCAGGTTGGCGGATGCCTGGGTCGCAATTTCCTTGGAGCCGATCACGTCGATCGGCGAGGCCGAGCTGGTGACAGTGCGGTCGGTACGGCGGGTACCGATGACGACGATGCTCTGCGTGACAGAAGCATCATCGGCTGGCGCGGCAGCCGTGTCCTGCGCAAATGCGGCCTGCGGAGCGGCAACGCCTGCGAAGGCGGCCGCCGAAGCGAGCAGCGCGCCGCGCAGGGCGAGATTGGAAAGGTTTCGCACGATAGGGTACCCCCTGAATTGAGCAGCCGGACATGAGTGCCCCCGGACTGCCTTAGGTTGAAGCGTGCCGTGGATATTCTCTCGAATGAAAGTGTAAACTGGTTTGGGGGGGATTTGGCATGCCGCATGTGCGAAACCGTACATTGTGTGACATTTTTGCTATTGTCGGTGCGGTCCGGCCACAGACGTTTTTGCTAGGATTTTCATCACTCCCGCAGGGCTTCCTGCGAGATACGGATGAGCGGGCCGAGCACGTAGTTGAGGATCGTCTGGCGGCCTGACTGGATCGCCACTTCGCCGGTCATGCCCGGAATCACCGGCATCCCCGCACCGAAACTGGCGCGCCCGGCATCAAGGCGCACGCGGTAGTAAAGCCCGCCGCGCGGATCCTGGATCGCATCGGGGGAAACGTCGACCACCTTGGCCCCGAGCGAGCCGTAGACCGTGGAATCATAGGCCGAAATCTTGATCCGCGCGGGCAGGCCCGGCCAGATATTGCTGCGATCCTTGGGCGCGATCCGCGCCTCGATGATCACCTGGCTCGCCGTCGGCACGATTTCCGCCACCGGCTCGCCGCCGCGGATCACTCCGCCCGCCGAGCGCACGTTGAGCCGGTTGATCACACCATCGACAGGGGCGCGGATTTCCTCACGCGCGACGCGGTCCTGCACGGCGCCGAACTGTTCGTCGGCCTTGGCGAGCTCCAGCCGCAATTGCGCGGCCTGCGCGCGGATCTGCTCCATGTCGCTCGCCCAGATCTCGCCGCGCCGCGCGGCGGATTCGCCCAGCCCCGCGGACGATTGCGGGATCTGGTTGGCCACGTCGGCAATGCGCGTGCGCAGCGAAAGCAGTGCCGCGCGCTTGTCGAGCACATCGCGCTCCGAAACCGCATCTTCGGCATAGGCGCGTTCGAGCTTGGAGAGCTGGTCCATCGCCAGCCGCTCCTCGCTCCGCAAGTTGCCGAGCCGCGCCTGGAGCGAGCCGACTTCGGCGGACTTCGCGCGCGCCTGCTCGTTGATCACGCCCACCTGGCTCATCCGCTGCGCCCGGCGCGAGGCGAACAGGCCGGCCTCGCTCGCGGCGATGTCGGGCGCCTGCGCGGCCAGCTCGGGCGGCGGCACGAAAGTGCCCGCGCCGGAAATCTCGGCATCGAGCCGGGCGAGCACGATCCGTTTGGCAACCAGATCGGTGCGCGCGCTTTCGATGGCAGCGCCGGTCGAGGCATTGCTGATCCGCATCAGCACCTGGCCCTTGCGCACGCGCTGGCCTTCCGAGACGAGGATTTCCTTTACGATCCCGCCTTCAAGGTGCTGCACCAGCTGGTTCTGCGTGGAGGGCAGCACGCGGCCCGCGCCGCGCGTCACCTTGTCCACGGTGAACAGTGCCATCCACATCACGGCAAGCCCGAACGTGATCGCCAGCGCCTTGAGCAGGCGCGAGGGCGCGCCGATTCCGATCCGCGCACTCCACGGTAGCGCCGCGCCGATCGGCTGGCTGGCGAGGGCGAGCTTGCCGCCGAGCACGGCCTCGGCCTCGCCGGGGTGCAGATCATCGAACAGGCTGGCCCCGCCAAGCGAGACGATGAGCGATTGGCGTAGGCGCGAGAAGCGCATGGCAAGACCCCGTAAGACCAAAAGTGTTGCTACGGATTTACCATTCATTATCCTTGTTTCGGCTTGCACGCCCCTTACGCGCATTCCCCTAGCCTCGGCTTTACCCCGCATTTTCCATAAGCTGGCACTCCCCGCTGGAAAGCAGGGAAATCGCCATGACCAGACCGCCTTCCGCCCGGCCCGATGCCCGCTCTGCTGGCTGGCTTGGCCGGATTTTCCGCCGCACTGCGCCAGCCTCGGGGCTCTGCGCGGAAGGCCAGCCCGTCATCACCCCGATGCCGATGCTCACCGCACTGGAGGCGCTCGCGGCTGCGCGGGGGATCGAACACGAAAGCGCGGCGCTGGGCGCGGCGCTGCCGATGGGACAGGAAGGCCTGGCCGCCAAGCTCGCCCCGCTGGCGCTCGCGCGCATCGGGCTCGAAGCATACTGGCGCAGAATCGGGCACCGCGCGCCCGCTGCGGCGGACCTCCCGCTTGTCCTGCCTCTCACAGCTGGCGGCGCGGTCCTGATCACTGGCGCTCCCGGTGCTGGCCAGATCGTGGTGCGGGATGCCAGTGGGGAGCAGGTCGTGCCTTTCGCAGCCCTGCGTCCGCTTCTCGCAGGGGAGGCGCTGCACAGCGGCCCGGTCGATCCGGTGAACGGTGCGAGCGATGCGCACGAGCGCGATCTCATCCGCCGCAATCCCCGGGCCTGGCTGCTCGGTGCCTATCTCGCGGAACGGCGACCGCTGGGCCAGATGCTGCTGGCAAGCGTGCTGCTCAATTTCTGCGCGCTCGCCATCCCGCTCTACATGCGTGCGATCTACGACCGGGTGGTCCCCAATCTTGCGATCGAGAGCCTATGGGCGTTGTCGATCGGCGTGACGCTCGTGCTGGTGTTCGAATTGCTGCTCAAGAAGATCAAGGCGCGCTTCGTGGAGGCCGTTGCCACCCGCGTGGGGCAAGCCGTGCAGCACCGCGCAGTCGTCACCGTGCTGCGCGCCCGCGCGCCAACGCAAGGCATGGGCTTCGGCGCGATGCTGACGGGGCTGCGCGATCTGGAGCAACTCTCGCTGCTCGTGCCCCATGCCATTGCCACCGTCTGTGTCGATCTGCCGTTCGTGGTGCTGCTCTTTGCGCTGATCGCGGCCATCGGCGGGTTCACCGTGCTCGGGCCGATCCTTGGTGCGATTGGCCTGATCATCGTGGGCATGGTCTGCAATTTTGCGCTGAAGCTTGCCAGCCGCCGCGCCTCGAAACTCATCCAGGCGCGCAGCGATCTCACCGCCGAGCTCACCAGCGGCTGGACCACGATCAAGGCCAACCATGCCGAGGGCCTGTTCGAAGGCCGCTGGGATCTCATCTCTGATCATCTCGCCATCGGCAACAAGCAAGTGCGGCACTGGTCAGAGCTGCCTGCGTCCTTCTCCGGCCTGCTCGTCCAGCTGGTCACGGTGATGGTGGTCGTGATCGGCGTCCTGCAGATCAAGGCGGGGCTGATGACCACTGGTGCGCTGATTGGCGTGGTCATGCTTACGGGCCGCGCAATGGTGCCAGTCGCCGCGACCGTTGGCATGTTCGCCCGCGCTTACCAGAGCCTTGCGCAGTTCCAGGCGCTCGCCGGCCTGCTCCAGACCGAAGCCGAGCGCGATGTTTCCGATCCCGCCGTCAGCCTTGCGCCCGTGCGCGGTGCGCTCGCGGTTGCGGGCCTCTCGCACACCTTCTCCGGCAGCGGAGCGCCCAGCCTGTCGGGCCTGACCTTCACGATCCGCGAAGGCGAGCGCGTCGCGCTGATCGGCAAATCGGGCTCGGGCAAATCGACCCTGCTGCAACTCCTTGCCGGCCTCGTGCCCGTCGAAGCCGGGCTCATCACGCTCGATGGCCATGCGATTGACCGGTTTGCCATCCCCCACTTGCGCCAGAATGTGATCTACAGCGCGCAGGATGCGATGATCTTCGAAGGCACCGTGTGGCACAACATCCTGCTCGGCATGCCCGAACCCGAAGCCGCGGTGGTCGAACGGGCGATCCGCTGCTCGGGGCTCGACAGTTTCGTCGCGCGCACGGCCGAGGGCTACATGCGGCAGGTCGGTCCGCGCGGAGCAGCCTTGTCGGGCGGCCAGCGCCAGTCGCTCCTGCTGGCCCGTGCGCTGGTGCGCGATCCCCGGGTGCTCCTGCTCGATGAGCCCACGGCCGCGCTCGACGTGGCCAGCGAACAGGCAGTCATCGCCGGACTGGCCGAGGCGGCCCGCGGCAAGACGCTGATCGTCGCGACGCACCGCCTTGCCCTGCTCGAAATCGTCGACCGGGTGATCTGGCTCGAGGAAGGGCGCATCGTTGCCGATCGACCCAAGGCGGAAGTGCTCGCCCAGCTCGCGGGCCAGCAGGCGCAGGCCAATGGTAAACGGCCCTCTAGGGAAGCTGCCTGAGCGCCCCCGGCCAGACCGCTTAAGCGGTATGGCTTATGACAGGTTAAGAACGGTTCCGCGCAAGTCCGCGCTGCGACCGGAAGGAGCAACACGTGGCAGGCGCATCCGCCGACGGCGAAGTCAATCACTGGCCGGCATTCGTTGACGTGCTTACCACCGTGATCATGGTGGTGACCTTTCTGCTCGTGATCATGAGCGCGGCGGTCATGCAGCTTTCGCAGCGGGTGATCGCCAATTTCAAGCAGCAGATGGTCCAGGAAGCGCAGAAGCAGCAGCACCGGACGGGCAAGGACGGCAAGCCGATCGCCTGTGCTCCCGGTGCCGCCCCCGTGCTCTCGCCCCGCGATGCCGCAGCCGGCACGTCGGTTTCGGAACTTGGCGCGGTGTTGCGTTCACCCACAGTGATCGACGGGGCCGAACGCCTCTCGATCCGCACGCGCGAAACCCCCGATACGCTGAAGCTCCAGATCAAGGCTGAAGAGCAGCCGGACGATGCCAAGGGCGTCGAGGTCAAGACCGCCGATACCCTGCTCAAGATCGGCTTCGCGCCCAATGCCGCGACTTATGACGATGCCAATTCCGCCCGCGTGATCAGTTTCATCAAGGGCAAGGCACGCCCCGGCACGAAGTACGAGATCTGGTCCTTCGCGCCGCAGACGCGCTCGGTGTCCGAGGCGCAGCGTATCGCGTTCTACCGCGCTGCGATGACGCGCAATCTCCTCCTGCGCGCCGGGCTCGCGCCGACCGATGTTACCACGCAGATCCGCGTCACCGACGCGGCTTCTCCCGATGGGCACATGGTGCGCGTGGTGATCAAGCCGTGATCGCCGCCCCTCGCCCCGTTCCCAGGACCGCTAACGGATCGACTGCAATGGAAAGGAAGCTTCGCGCCGAACTCATCAAGATGATCGTCATCATGGCGGTCCTTGTGGGGCTTGGCATATATGCGCACGATTTCGTGATCGACGGCATCAAGGCCAAGATGGCGCTCAACCTGTCGATCTTCGCGATCTTCGGAGTGGCGGCAGGGATCGCCTTTCGCAACGTGCTTTCGCTGCGCAACGAAGTCGTCGCGCTCCGCGCGCTGCAGGTCGATTATGGCGAGCGCGCCAAGCGCCCGCGCGATCCCTATGCGCAGCCCGCCGTGGTATTCCACGAACCCGAACTGCTCGGGCAGGGCTACCGCCTGATCGCCGAGGAGCTTGGCAAACAGGACAATCTCGAAATCAGCGCCGACACGGTGCAGACCCTGCTCCACGATGTCGACCAGCGCATCAACGACCGCAAGTCGACCATTCTCTACTTCTCCGGACTGATGGTCTTCCTCGGCCTGCTCGGCGCCTTCATGGGCCTGATGAAGACCGTGCATTCGGTGTCCGACCTGATCGGCGCAATGGACCTGAACGGCGGCCCGGACAGCTTCGGCAAGATGATCGAGGGCATGAAGGCCCCCCTCAACGGCATGTCGGTCGGCTTCAGCTCGTCGCTGTTCGGCCTGATGACCTCGATGGTGCTCGGCGCGCTCGAACGCTGCATGACCAGCGCGATGAAGACCCTGCGGAATGAATTCGAGCACTGGCTGTCAAACCTCGCCCAGCTCGAATCCGGCGCGAACGAAGCCGCCGCCAGCCCTTCGCGCGATTTCGGCTCGGTGCGCCGCGCGATCGAGGCGGGTGCGGCCGAACTTGCCGAACTGCGCGGTGCGATCATCAACCTCGCGCACGGTGCGGAGGCCAGTCAGGCTGAAATTGCCGGGCTCACTGGCGCAGTGGGTACGCTTGGCGATCTCGTCGCCGGGCTATCCGATCCGCGCCAGATCATGCGCCCCGTGGCCGATGCGGTGGCCGAACTGGCGCACAACCAGTCGGCCATGCTCGCCCAGCTCACCGCGCTCCATGAAGATGCCGCGGCTGACCGCGCGCATATCCGCGCGACGCTTGCCGCGCTTGGCGTGCTGACAGAACGGTCCGCCGCGCTCGATGGTGACGAGATCCATCGCCAGCTGGAAAGCCTGATCACGCTTGCGGGCGAAGCGCAGCACGCGCCGCGCTTTGCACCGCAACCGGCTGTCCCTCCGCCGCCAGCCTCACTGCTGGCCCGCCTCGCGGCCTTGCTCGGGTTCTCGCCGCGCAGTGCA
>CAZQEH010000057.1:0-22145 GCA_964592205.1 uncultured Novosphingobium sp. | reverse complement strand
GAATGCTGATCGGGGGCCGTCTCGTCGACGGTGATCAATTCCTTGATGTCGTGAACCCTGCGTCCGAAGTGGTCATTGGCCGAGTGCCGGATGCGTCTCCTCGGGATCTGGATGCTGCCGTTTCAGCAGCCAGACTGGCATTCGCCGGATGGTCGGCGGCGCCGATCGCGAAGCGCAAGGAGGCTCTCAATGCGCTGGGCGATGCAATATTCGCCAACGTGGATGGCTTCATGCGCCTGCTGACCAAGGAGCAAGGCAAGCCGCACGCGGAGGCTCAAGCCGAGATCATGGGCGCTGGCTTCTGGCTCAAGGCCTTCACGGCACTCGATCTGCCTGAGACAGTTAATGAGGATTCGGACGAGCGGCTCTCAGTTACAAGGCACCTTCCGCTTGGTGTGGTCGGCGCAATCGCGCCGTGGAACTTTCCGATGATCCTTGCCATGTTCAAAGTCGCACCCGCACTGTTGGCGGGTAACACAATGGTGCTGAAGCCATCGCCGTTCACGCCGCTCTGCACTTTGAAATTCGCCGAGCTCGCATCTGAAATCCTTCCCGCCGGGGTGCTGAACGTCATTTCAGGCGGCGATGCGCTTGGTCCATGGATGACCAATCACCAAGGTTTCGACAAGATCAGCTTTACGGGGTCAACTGCGACCGGGCGACGGGTAATGGCTTCGGCTGCCCCCACGCTCAAGCGTGTGACGTTGGAACTGGGCGGGAACGACGCAGCAATCGTCTTCCCTGACGTCAATGTTGAAACAATCGCGGAGCAACTTTTCTGGGCTGCTTTTACCAACAACGGCCAGATATGCATCGCAACAAAGCGAATGTACATTCACAAGGACATCTACGAACCGCTGCGCGATGCGATTGTCGCCTATGCGAAGACGGTAAAAGTCGGTGACGGTGCAGATCAAGGCACACAGATCGGGCCAATCAACAACAAGCCGCAGTACGAGCGCGTGCTCGGATTGATCCAGGATGCCAAAGACAAGGGCTACAGGTTCCTGTTGGGCGGGGAAACGTCCGACGCGCCAGGCTACTTCATTCCGCTGACAATTTTGGACAACCCTCCCGAAGATAGCCGGATCGTTCAGGAAGAGCAGTTCGGGCCGGTTCTTCCGCTGATCTGCTTCGATGATTTCGATGATGTCTTGGCAAAGACAAACGCAAGCGAGTACGGCCTTGCAGGATCGGTTTGGGCAAAGGATGAGGAAAAGGCGTTCGAGCTTGCGCAGCGCATCCAATCGGGCACAGTTTGGGTAAACGAAACCCAGCATCTGTCGCCGCTGGCTGCGTTTGGTGGGATGAAGCAGTCCGGCATCGGTGTGGAAGGCGGACTTGAAGGTCTGCTCGAATACACCCAGGCTCAGACCTTGGTTCGGCGTAAGAAGGCCGCCTTCACCATTTGACTAAGTAACAGCTCAGCCACACTGGCGCCGGCGTGTGGAGCGGCATCTTGCGCAAAGTGATTGGAAAGCCATCCACGAGGATTGTTACGAATGACAAAGCAAGGTCCGCTGACGGGCTTCAAGGTGCTCGATCTGACGACAGTGGTTTTCGGTCCGTACTGCACCCAGATCCTGGCGGATATGGGGGCTGAGGTGATCAAGATCGAGGCCCCGGTCACAGGTGATGCCTTTCGATGGTCGGCGCGACCTGCCACGACGCCGGGGATGGCGCCAGCGTGGATGAGCATCAACAACGGCAAGAAATCGGTAGCACTGGACATCAAGGATCCGGTGGATCGCGAGACAATCCTCGGCCTGTTGCGTGATGCTGATGCTTTCATCGTCAACGTCAGGGCAAAAGCGCTCGAACGGGTGGGCCTGGATTTTGCAAGTGTCCACCAGGCCAACCCAGCCGTCGTTTACGTTCACTGCGTCGGCTTCGGGCAGGACGGCCCCTATGCAGATCTACAGGCTTACGATGATTTGATTCAGGCAGCGACCGGCACAGCCTGTTTGCTGAGTCGCGTTGATGGCAATCCGGCTCCGCGGTATATTCCGTCGCTGATTGCCGACAAGGTGGCCGGTCTCCATGCTGCCTACGGCACGCTCGCAGCGCTCCTCGAACGAACCAGAACCGGGCAGGGGCAGTTGGTTGAAGTTCCAATGTTCGAGGCTTTCACGCACTTCATGATGCTCGAGCATCTCGGAGGCCTAACGTTCGACCCTCCTAATGGACCAGAGGGCTACCCTCGCCAACTCGATCCTGACCGACAGCCCTTTCCCACTGCAGATGGATTTGTCAGTATCGTTGCCTATACGGACGCTTCTTGGGGCAAGATCTTCGAAATTTTGGGAGAACCTGAACTTATTCAACGCGAGGACTTCGATAGCACGAAGAAACGACTCAAGAAGCAATCGGAGTTGTATCGGGAATTGCGCCGCCTAACATCTGGATTCAGAACGGCAGAGATTGTCGAAAGGTGCCACGCCGTGCAAATTCCGGCTTTCCCGATCCATGATATTCCACAAGTACTGGAGGATTCTCATTTGCAGGCGACGGGTTTCTTTAATCGCAGGGAGCATCCCACCGAAGGGGGCTATCTGGAGCTTGCGCAGCCCGTCATCTTCGCAGGTTCGCGGCCGCAGCGTGAAAAGGAATTCCCTGCCCGGATTGGCGAACACACAGAAGCCGTCCGGACAAAAGGCTGGAGTGGACCGCGATCTTAGAGGTGCACATCTGTCCGTCGTCAGAGCATTTGGTGCAGGTCGCGGCGTAGATGAAAGCGGTTTCCACACGACTGACTGGGTGGGGATTCCCGTTGCGGCGGCGTTGTGATTCAGATTTCCAGGTCGGCATGAATGGTACGAGCGCTTTCACAGGATCTTCGGGGCAGGGTAGTTGCCGCGATTGACGGCGGCTTGAGTTGTCATGCGGCGGCAGCCCGTTTCGGTGTCAGCGTGTCGAGCGCGATCCGCTGGCGACAACGTGCCTTGAAGCATAGTCAGGCTGTGGCCAGGCCGCGTGGCGGTGATCGGCATTCGGGCAAGATCGAAGCGCACGGCGGCTCCATCCGGGAGCTGATCGCCGCGCAGGGAGACATGACCCTGGTCGAGGTTCAGGCCTCGCTGATCGAGCGCGGTGCCCCGGTCGGGAGCGGCACGGGACATCGCTTCTTCGTGCGTCACGGAATCACGCGCAAAAAAAGGCCAGGCGCGCGATCGAGCAGGATCGTCCCGACGTCCTGAGGCAACGCCAGCACTGGTTCGACGGCCAGATCGATCTCGAACCCGAGCGCCTCGTTTTCATCGACGGAAGCTGCGAACGTTTCTCAACTTCGTTGCCCCCCGACTCGAACATCGCCTGCGGGGCATTGCGCAAGACATTGACTGGTCCGGACGTGCCGCCTCCGACCTCATCAAAGCCGGGTAGCGGCGCGATCAGCACGTCCCGCTCCTCGCTTGACAATGCGTGAGCAAACGGTCATTTATTTGGCGAAGGATGGTGACCGATGGCCCGGCCAAGAAGTGAAGAGAAGCGCCATGCGATATTAATGGCGGCGATGGAGTTGGTAGCCGAGAGCGGCCTTGGTGCGGCGACCGCAGAGATCGCCAAGCGGGCACAGGTGCCGCATGGATCGGTGTTCACCTACTTTGAAACGAAGACCGATCTGCTGAATGGCCTGTATGTCGAGCTGAAGACTGACCTTGCCAAAGCGATCCTTGATACGATGCCAGCTACGGGCGATATCCGCTCACGGTTGCACCATCTGTGGGTGAGCTGGACGGACTGGGGTGTTGCCCACCCCGCAAAACGTCGGGCACTCGCCCAACTCGGCGTGTCCGACCAGATCACCGAGGCGAGCCGCAGAGCGGCTGGGGCCGTGGCTGCTCCCGCCGTTGAAGTCGTAAGCTCGGCCCGCGCCGGAGGTGCATTGCGACAAGCACCTCTGGGTTACGTCGGGGCGCTTGTCGAAACGATGGCAGGAATCTCTATTGATTTCATGATCCGTGACGAAGGATCCGCCCGCGCCGTTCGAGAAGCGGGTTTCGAGGCATTGTGGAATGCTCTGAACTGATCTTTTAACATATAAATGAGTGTCTACTCAAGCACTATAGGAGAAGTGACGTGAAGGCTGTACAAGCAAGTCGATTTGGCGATCCGAGTGTCCTCTCGATTGTCGACCTGCTAGATCCGACGCCAGGGCCGGGTGAGATCGCAATCGACGTCACGCATGCGGCGGTCGGGTTAATCGACGTTCTTTTCCGGCAAGGGCAGTTCAAAGATGTACCTGGCATGGCCCAGCCCCCCTTCATCCCCGGCCTTGAAGTGGCCGGGACCGTGCGCGCGCTTGGCGCAGGCGTGACCGGCCTGGCTATCGGCGAGAGAGTAGTGTCGATGTCGGCCGGAGCTGGGACCGGCGGGTACGCTTCAGTGTATATTGCGCCCGTGCATGGCGTCTTGTCGATCGAGGCTTCCGGGATCGACCCGGCACTCGCCGTCTCCATCATCCCCAACGCGGCAATGGCACATGTCGCCTTGACCATGGTCGCTCACCTCACCGAAGGTGAAAGCGTATTGGTGCATGGCGCGCTTGGGGGATTTGCTGCTGCATTCCCGGGTATTGCCAAGCAGCTCGGCGCGTCTCGCGTGGTCGGCACGGTTCGGTCGAGCAAACTGGAGGCAGCCGCGAATATCAAGCTGCCCTATGACAAGATTGTCGATTCCGCTAATATCCCGGGGGCGCTCGACGGCGAAAAGTTCGATGTGATTATCGATCCCGTGGGCGGCGCGGTACGCAACGCCAGCTTTGCCTTGATGAAACCGGGTAGTCGCCTGATCGCGGCAGGCAACGCCAGTGGCGATTGGACACACTCGGTGAAGACCAACGATCTCTGGCTGGGGAGCACCACTATTTCAGGCTTCAATGCCGGCGCATTTCTGCCAAGCCACCCTCACGCTATTCGAGCAGGCCTCGATGCTGCACTAAGGGCTGCCAGCGCAGGTCTTAGCGATATCGCGATCGATGTACTCCCCCTCGGCGATGCCGTGATCGCTCATGAGCGCATGGAAAGTCGCACTACCTACGGCAGGATCGTTCTCTCCCTACCGCTTTAGATTCCCTGATGAGAAGCACGCGCTATGTCAACGCCATAGCTCTATGGAGGGGCGCAGCCTCCAAGGGTGGTCATCTCCGTCGGCAGGCTATTCGTTAACCTGCATCGCTATGACCTAGTGGATTGATCGAAACGGGCGAGTCCGCCTGGAGGATTCCCAGGTTCGGGCGATCATGCCTCGATGCGACATGCGAACGGGTAGCGAAATTGAGGTTGCGGCGGCCGATACGAATCGGCTTGAAGCGATGATCGCGGCGCGTGGGTCACCGCCGACGCAGGAGGCCACGCGTTGGACGGTGCGCGCGATGGCCACGGCGGTGGGTATTGCGGCGTCATTGGTTGTCAAAATCTGGCATGATCATGGTCTGGCGCCGCACCGATGGCACAGTTCCAAGCTGTCCAACGACACGGCTTTTGCCGAAAAGCTCCACGATGTCGTGGGGCTGTATGTTGCGCCGCCCGCTCACGCGATTGTGCTGTCGGTCGATGAAAGCCAGATCCAGGCTCTCGATCGCACGCAACCGGGGCTGCCGCTTGAGTGCGGGCGTGGCGCGACTATGACGCACGATTACCAGCGCAATTGCGCTGCGACGCTGTTCGCCGCGTTCGGTGTGCTGGATGGATCGGTGATCGGGCGCAACATGCAGCGGCACCGGCATCAGGAGTTCATCCGCTTTCTCAATGCCGTCGAGAGCTTCTTCGCCAAGCTGACCCGGCGCCGCCTGAAAAGCGGCGTATTCCACTCCGTCGTTGACCTGCCGCCTGCCATCAACCGCTTCATCAAAGTGCATAATCAACAGCCGCGACCCTTCGTGTGGCGAGCCGATCCCGATGAAATCAGCGCCGCCGTCAGGCGCGGGCACCAAACGTTGGAATCAATCCACTAGCGGTGCGAGGGAGCGCGCGCTACCACGCTCCGAATTGATTGCGTGGCCCACGGCAGCTACTTTCCACGGAGCTATACACACTCCTAAGGCCTTGAAAATATGGTGCCGGCTACAGGATTCGAACCCGTGGCCCCCTGATTACAAATCAGGTGCTCTACCAACTGAGCTAAGCCGGCGCCCGCGCTCCCATAGCGTCACACTGCGCCAAAGGTCCAGCCTTCGGTTTGCGCGATCACCCGCGTCAGCCCCGCAGGCGTCCACAGCGCCGCATCGTGCGCCACCTTGCGGAGCCACGCGGCGGTCACCAGTGCGTCGCTCGCATGGTCATCCGCCGCGCCCTCCAGCCCGGACGGTGCGCTCCCCAGCTGCGCCAGCGCCGCATCGAGCTCGCCCGCGTTCCTTATCTTGGAGCGGCTCGCGCTGCGCCCCGCCGCCATTGCCGCAATCGTCGTGTAAATCTCGCAGATCGCCGAACCAGCCTCGGGCAGCGGATCAATCGGCCAGACCGGCAGGCGGCCCTGCAATCGGTGCAGCACGCGCATGCCCGTCAGGCTCGATTTGCCCACTTGCGCCGCACCAACCAGATTGAAGTTGGAGTACGGCGAGCATCCCATGGCCTGCTGCGCCCGCTCGGTCACCCGCAGCCGCCCGCGCCCGCGTCCAAACATCGCGCCTTCGCGCCCGCCATGCCGCCGGAAATGCGCCGAAGCCTCGGGATGATCGACGAACGCGCCCACCGACAAGTGCGGCTCATCCTCGCAAACTGCATCAATCAGCGCCCACAAGCCCTTGGCGTCCGCCGGACTCTCGGCCCAGCCCGGAAAGAACGCCCCCTTGTCCGCAAAGGCGAGGCTGATGCCAAGGTCCATGCCCACCAGCGTATCGGCGGGGAGGCCGTCCACCAGCCACTCCAGCACGTCCCCGCGCGACCAGCGATGCCCTGGCCTCACCAGCTCCGGTGCCGCGCCATCCTGCGTGCAGATCGCCAAGGCAATCCCCCGGTGCCGCTCCCCCGCCGCACCGGACCAGTCTATCGCCGCGAAGTGCTTGAAGCGGCGCGCCATCAACGCCGCGCTTCTGAACAAACTCGCCCTACTGCATTGATGAGGCCCCTGCGACCAGTGGCCACGCGCGTTTTGTCCGACTGTCCCGGTGAGACTTCACGCTTGGTAACAAACGAGTTGTCGCGTCCGCCAAAGGCAAGCCGCCAACTGCCAGCGGGACCGACAGCGAAAACCCCCCAACTATCCATCAAGTCAACGTCATATTGCTTCTGCCGTATGCCGAGATCGGCCTTCTCAATTATGGCAGCGGCTGTGTCGAATTCTGCTAGTGGCACACCTCATTCCTCCCGCCGCTCGCGCCGCTTCTTGTCCCACCAGTCCAGCCGCTTCAAAATCTCGCGCTCGAACCCGCGCTCCACCGGCTTGTAAAACTCGCGGGGCGGCATCCCCTCAGGCCAATAGTCCGCGCCCGAAAACCCGTCCTCCGCCTCATGGTCATAGGCATAGCCTTCGCCATAGCCGATATCCTTCATCAGCTTGGTCGGGGCGTTGAGGATATGCGGTGGTGGCGGCAGCGATCCCGTCTCCCGTGCGCTGGCAAAAGCCGCCTTCTGCGCCGCATAGGCCGCGTTCGATTTGGGCGCGGTCGCCAGATAGAGGCACGCCTGCACGATGGCGAGTTCCCCCTCCGGTGAGCCGAGAAACTGATAGGCATCCTTCGCCGCAAGGCACTGCACCAGCGCCTGCGGATCAGCCAAACCAATATCCTCGCTGGCAAAGCGCACCAATCGCCGCAGCACGTAGAGCGGCTCCTCGCCCGCCGTCAGCATCCGCGCCATGTAGTAGAGCGCGGCCTGCGGGTCCGATCCGCGCAAGGCCTTGTGGAGCGCCGAAATCAGATTGTAGTGCCCGTCGCGGTCCTTGTCGTAGACCGCCACGCGCCGCATCAGGAATTTTGCAAGTTCCTCCGGCCCCAGGGGCGCAGGCAGGGACACATCGAACAGGGTCTCGACCTGTCCCAGCAAAAACCGCCCGTCGCCATCGGCTGATGCAATCAGCGCCTCGCGCGCCGGCGGGGTGAGGGGGAGGCGAAGGCCCGTCAGTTCCTCCGCCCGCACCAGCAGCGATCCCAGCGCCTCGGCATCCAGCCGGTGCAGGATCAGCACTTGCGCCCGGCTCAGCAGCGCCGCGTTCAGCGCAAAGCTCGGGTTTTCGGTCGTCGCGCCCACCAGCGTGACGGTGCCCTTCTCCACAAAGGGCAGAAACCCGTCCTGCTGCGCGCGGTTGAAGCGGTGGATTTCGTCCACGAACAGCAGCGTCTTGCGGCCAATCTGTGCCATGGCTTCGGCCTCGGCGAAGGCCTTCTTGAGGTCCGCGACGCCTGAAAACACCGCACTGATCGCCACATAGCGCAGCCCCACCGCATCGGCGAGCAGCCGTGCGATGGTCGTCTTGCCCGTGCCCGGCGGGCCCCACAGGATGATCGAGGAAAGCTTGCCCGCCGCCACCATCCGCCCGATCGCGCCGTCAGGCCCGGTCAGGTGATCCTGCCCGACGACCTCGCCCAGATTGGCGGGACGCAGCCGCTCGGCCAGCGGCGCGTCGTGTCCCGCAGACTCGCGCGGGGTTTCGGCAGGGGCAGGGGCGAAGAGATCGGGCATCCGGGTGCGGGATACCAACTGAGGCCGTCACCGTCACCCCCACACCCATCCGTCATCCCGCCGCGCAAATTGGAAAATTCGGCACCCGCCTCTTGTCAAGAGCGTGATAAGATATATCTTAGATCTATCATGAAGCATCAAGGATATGCAATGCGATTCGATAGACACGGCCATGGACATGGCCACAAACACGGCCTCGGGCACCATTTCGCCATGAAGATGATGGCCCGCGGCTTCGGCGGAGGCCGGGGGCATCGGGGCGGTTTCGGCGGCGGTTGGGGCGGCGGCTTCGGCTTCGGCGGCGAGGATTGGGACGATGAAGGCCCGGGCCCGGGCCCGCGCGGTCGCGGCCGCCACGGCGGGCGCGGTGGCCGCATGTTCGCTTCCGGCGAACTGCGCCTCCTTCTCCTTCTCCTCCTCGATGAGCAAGACCGCCACGGCTACGAACTCATCAAGGCGATCGAGGAGCTCGCTGCCGGCGCCTATGCGCCCAGCCCGGGCGTGGTCTACCCCACGCTCTCGCTGCTGGTCGATGAAGGCATGATCGCCGAAGTGCCGGGGGAGGGCGCCCGCAAGGCCTTCACCATGACCGAGGCCGGCCGCGCCGAACTCGCTCCCCGGCTCGAGGAAGCCCAGGCCGTCGTCCAGCGCCTCGGCGATTTCGGCAAGGCTCGCTCCGAAGCGGAAGGCCGCAGTGGCAGCCCGCCCTTGCGCCGCGCCGTCGCCAATCTCATGCTCGCGCTGCGCCAAAAGGTCGGTCGCGGGATGGATGAAGCAACGGCTCACCAGATCGCCGACATCCTTGATGATGCCGCGAGGCGGATCGAACGCCTGGGGGCCCCGCAATGAGCAGCGCAACCGCCAAAGTCCCCACGGTGCACGCCAGCAAGTATCTCCAGCAGGTCTGCAAGCACTGGGAACACAACCTCGCTGTCACCTTCGATGCGGCCAAGGGCACTGTCATCTTCCCCCACGATGCGCGCGGCGCATCGTGGGCGGGGGACGCAGCCGCCTGATTGCCAGCCTGCCCTCTCCGGCGTAGACTTGCGCCGGAGAGGGAGAAGGCAACCATGCCCCTGAACGCAAGACCAAAGACCCCCGCGTCCTTCTGGATCATCGCGGTGCTCAGCCTGCCGTGGAACCTGTTCGGCTGCTACGATTATCTGATGTCGAAGTTTTCTCCCGCCAGCTATTTCGCCGCCAACGGCATGACCGCGGAAAGCGCTGCCTACATGGCTGCGCTGCCCGCATGGCTCACTGCATTCTGGGCGCTCGGGGTCTGGGGCTCGCTCGTGGGCTCGCTGCTGCTTCTCGCCCGCTCGCGCTACGCCGTTCCTGCCTTTGCGCTCTCGCTGATCGGTCTTGCCGTCAGCCAGCTTGTGCAGGCATTCTGGTTCCACCCGCCGCAGCCCGCGCCGGTGGGACTCGTGCTCACGATCTGGTCCGCGCTCGTCTTTTTCCTGATCTACGCGCGCAGCATGGCCGCGAAATGCGTGCTCACCTGATCGCTACGGCGCTGCCCCGGCTCTCCCTGCCGCAAATACCGATTGGATTCGTATCGGATATTCGCCTGACGTCCCCATCCATGACACCCTCATACGTTCAAGCCCTGTTGGGCCAAGGAGGGCTGACGATGGTAGGAACCACCACCTTCGACATGAGCGTCGACCAATCCCCGGCTATAACGCCCCGGAGACGTACGAGCAGTTCTACGAAACGAAGTGGAATTTCTCCTACTCCGGTTCGGACGGCTCCTTTCGTGTTCTGAACGGGTTCGGGTGCGGAATGCTCAGCGCCGGTTGAGCGCATTCTTCTGCCGGATCAGCCGCAGATACGTGTCCGCCACCGCCTGGTTGATCGCGTCCCAGCTGAAATCGAGGCTGCGCTTTTCGCCCGCAGCGCCGTGGCGCGCGCGCAGGTCCGCATCCTCGACATAGGCGCGCAGGGCCTGCGCAAACTGGTGCAGCGCGCCGGGCGCGATCAGGCGGCCCGAAACGCCATCGGAAACGAGGCTCTGGCTCCCCGTCGCCGCCGCCGCCACCACCGGTACGCCGCAGGCCATCGCTTCCAGCGTCACGTTGCCGAAGGTTTCGGTGACCGAGGGATTGAACAGCACATCCATTGCCGCCACCGCGCGGCCCAGATCCCTGCCGCCCTGAAACCCGGTGAAGACCGCGCCCGGCAGCCGCGCCTCGAACCATGCGCGCGCCGGACCTTCGCCCACCACCATCACCCGATGCCGCATGCCTTCGCGCATGCCCCTGCGCTCCAGTTCGTCGATCGCGTCCGAAAACACGTCGAGCCCCTTTTCCATCACCAGTCGGCCAAGGAAGCCGATCACTACCTCGCCATCGGCAATGCCAAGGCTGCGCCGCCATTCCAGATCGCGCCGACCTGGGTTGAAGATCGTCCGGTCCACCCCGCGCGACCACAGCGAGATGTCATAATTCATCCGCTCTTCGCGCAGCACTTGCGCCATCGATTCCGAAGGCGCCACCAGCGCGTCACAGCGGCGATAGAACCGGCGCAGCAGCGCGGTCAGGATCGGCTCCAGCCAAGCCATGTTGTAGTAGCGCGGGTAAGTATCGAAGCGGGTGTGGACGCTTGCCAGCACCGGCAGGCCCCGCCCGCGCGCCCAGCTCACCGCGCGGTGCGCCGCGGGATCGGGCGAGGAAACGTGGACGACATTGGGCTGAAATGCCTTGAGATCCGCGCGCGCCTTGCCGCTCAGCGTCAGCGGAATGCGATACTCCGCGCGCCCCGGCAGCGGCAGGGAAGGCAGCCCCACCAGCTTGCCCATCGAGGGGAATGCGGGCCTCCTCACCTTGGGCGCATAGACGTGGACTTGCGCGCCCTGCCGCTGGAGATAGCCCACCAGCCGGTTCAGCGCCTGGTTCGCGCCATCGCGGACGTAGTTGTAATTGCCGCTCAGCAGCGCCACGCGCAAACCCTTGAGCGGGGCCTCCGCGGCGGGGGTGGTATCCAGAGCGGGCTCTGCGTTGGCTGTCTTGGCGGCGGGGTCCATCCGCGCGGCCATAGTGGCTTTTACCGTGTTAAGAAAGTCGCACCGGTCACCTGCGGGCGCGGGCGCGCGCAAGTGACCGGTGCGGGCAGGGTTATCGCAGGGGCAAGGGAGTGGCCGGACCCCGGAGGCAGTTGGAATTTACCAGCCGCGCCAGCCTCCGCGATGCTCCCAGCGTTCGTGTTCGCGCCAGCGCTCGTGCTCGCGCCAGCGCCGCCATTCCTCGTAGCGCGGGTCATAGCCCCGCCATGCCGGATAGGCGCGGTAGACCGGGTAGGCGGGATAGTATCCGCCGTAATACCTCGGCCGGTTGTCATAGCGCACGTAGACGTCCGAATTGCGATCCGATGCGATCGCGGCGCCCACGGCAAGGCCAAGCACACCTGCGCCGATTGCCGCGGCGGTCCCATCGCCGCGGTGGCCGTGCGCTTCGGCCGGCACGGCCATCGCCATGCTGCCCGCTGCAAGCGCGGCCGCGACAAGTCCTGGTTTCCAAAGCTTCATGGCTCTTCTCCTGCACAGGCCGGATCGCGGCCTGCATCCATGGTTGAAAAACAAGCGTCCCCGCCCTGAACCGTTTCTGAAGCGGCGCGCCCGATGCGGCGCGCCGCCCCGAACCTGCGGTCAGTTGCCCCGGTAGTCGTCCTGCTCGGTCTCCGGATCGCGGTAGCCGCGCCGGTCGTAATAGCCGTCCGACCCTTGCGGATAGCCATCGCGGCTATAGCCCGGCTGCCCGCCCTGATAGCGCTGGTCATAGGGATCGCCGCCATAGGCACCCTGCCAGGTCGGCTGGCCGCGATATTGGCCCTGAACCTGGCCGCGATACTGGCCCTGATAGCGGCGGTCGTAGTGGTCGCGGTTGTGGTTGTTGTTTGCCGCCGAAACGATGATCGCGCCAAGCGCCAGTCCGATGATCCCGCCAGCGATGGCCGCGCCGGTGCTGTCCCCGCCGCGGTGGTGGCGCCCGCCGCCGTACCCGCCGCCGTAATACGGATCCGCCATCGCCGGCGTCGCGCTGGCAAGCGCGGTGGCGGCAAGTACAGTGGCGAGCGTGGCCTTCTTTGCAAACCTCAACATGGTCCGTCTCCTGAGGCGAGGGAAAAGCTGGCCGGAACATTCCGCTGCGATTCGTCGCCGTCGAAGGTCTGTCTAAGCTTCGCTGGCTGAACGCATGCGGGATGGAGTGTGCAGGAATTGTTCAGATTTACGACTATTTTTCTGAACATTCATGTGCGCCGCACGGCTTTCCGCCATGTGCGACGGTAAACAAAAGTCCTTGAAATCCTTACGTTGTCGATACCACCTAATTCGAACAATCCTTGAAAGACAGGCATTCCGGATAAGGGCAAATACGTGGCAATCTATGCCGCACAATTCTGAATTAGGAGGGGCTGTCATGACGATTCGCGATATCCAGACCGCGCTGGCCAAGGCCGGATATCGGCCCGGGCCGATCGATGGCGTATGGGGCCGGCAGACCGCCGCTGCGGTGCGTGCGTTCCAGCAGGACAAGGGGCTTGCCGTCGATGGCATTGCCGGGCCGCAAACCGTGGCCGCGCTTGCCGCGCTGTCCGCGGCGCCCGCGCCTTCGCGGCCCCCGCTGGTGTGGCTCGGCGAAGCGCGTCACCTCCTCGGGCTCAAGGAAGGGCCGGGCGCGGTGGACAATCCCACGATCCTCCAGTGGGCAGGGGATATTGGCCAGCGCATCTACACCTCGGACGATATCCCCTGGTGCGGCCTGTTCGTCGGGCACTGCATCGCCTCCACCCTGCCGGATGAGCCGCTGCCCGCCAACCCGCTCGGCGCCCGCGCTTGGGGCAGCTTCGGTCACAGCATCACCCCCACGCGCGGCGCGGTCATGGTGTTCTGGCGCAAGTCGCTGCAGAGCGGCCTTGGCCATGTCGGTTTCTATGTGGGTGAGGACGCAGGCGCCTACTGCATCCTCGGCGGCAACCAGTCTGATAGCGTTTCCCTCGCGTGGATCGCCAAGGACCGCCTCGTCACCGCCCGCTGGCCCAACACCTTCGCCCCGCTGCTCGAAGGGCCGACGCTGCTGGCCAGCCGCACCGCCGGGCTATCGGTAAACGAGGCCTGAGGGGCAGCGCGGCGCTGAACGCCCGGGCCGAACGCCCGCTCGCTCAGCGCTTGATGCGCGGCATGCCCATGAAATCGCCCTTGCCGATCTTCACGCCCTGCGCGCGCAGGATTGCGTAGGCAGTCGTCGCGTGGAAATAGAAGTTGGGCTGCGAGAACGAGAGCAGGAAGTTCGCGCCGGTGAAGGGCAGCTTCCGCTCGCCGAACGCAAACAGCGTGTCGTTCTCGCCCAATGCGTCGAACTCCGCGCGGTCCAATCCCGAAAGCTCGGCGATGGCGCCCTGCAACGCCGCATGGAGCCCTGCAAAATCAGTCGGCCAGGGCGAAAGATCCGGCGAAAAATGGCCCGCCCTGACACCGGCAATCGCACCGACCGAATGCGCGGCGCAGCTTTTCACCTGATAGCCCAGCGGCAGCATGTCGGGCGCGAGGCGGGCGTCGATCAGATCGCCCTCAGCGCGGCCGGTCTCGGCACAAAACGCCTCGGCCTTGGTCAGCAGGCCATCGACGGCGCCCAGAATCTGCAGGTTGGAAGGCACAACGGCATCATACAGCGAAATCGGCATGGGTCCTGCTCTCCGGTTTGATATGGCGCAGGCTATGTCACCCCCACACGGCGAGGTCCATGCCGCACAACCAGAAACCGCCCCACACCCTTTCGTCATTGCAGGGCGCATGTGGTTGTCTATCCTCAGCGCATGAAACCGCGTCGCTCCTCGCGGGTGACGAGGCGCCAAAACAAAAAGGGCGACCCTCGCCGGACCGCCCTTCATGTCTCAAGCGAGCCTCAACAAGCTCAAGCCGCTTCCTTCTTCCGCCCGGCCTTCTTGCGCTCGTGCGGATCAAGCAGCGCCTTCCTCAGCCGGATCGACTTCGGCGTCACTTCGACCATTTCATCGTCGTCGATATAGGCGATGGCCTGTTCCAGCGTCATGATCTTCGGCGGGGTCAGGCGAATGGCGTCGTCCTTGCCGGTCGAACGGAAGTTCGTCAGCTGCTTGGACTTCATCGGGTTGACTTCAAGATCGTCGGGCTTGGCGTTCTCGCCAATGATCATGCCTTCATAGAGCGGCGTGCCCACGCCGACGAACAGGATGCCGCGCTCTTCCAGCGGCCCGAGCGCGTAGGCGACAGCCTCGCCTGCACCGTTGGAGATGAGGACGCCGTTCTTCCGGCCCTCGATGCGGCCCTTGTAGGGGCCATACTTCTCGAACAGGCGGTTCATGATGCCGGTGCCGCGCGTGTCCGAAAGGAACTCGCCATGATAGCCGATGAGGCCGCGCGAGGGCGCCGAGAAGGTGATGCGCGTCTTGCCGCCGCCCGAGGGGCGCATGTCGGTCATCTCGCCCTTGCGGGTCGCCATCTTTTCCACGACCGTGCCGGCGAACTCGTCGTCCACGTCGATCACGACCGTCTCGTAAGGCTCGGTACGGCCGCCGTTCTCATCCTCGCCGAACAGCACGCGCGGGCGGCTGATGCCAAGCTCGAAGCCCTCGCGGCGCATCGTCTCGATCAGCACGCCAAGCTGCAATTCGCCGCGGCCCGCAACCTCGAAGCTGTCCTTGTCGGCGCTTTCGGTCACGCGGATCGCCACGTTCGATTCGGCTTCGCGCTCCAGCCGGTCGCGGATCATGCGGCTGGTCACCTTGCTGCCCTCGCGCCCCGCCATCGGCGAGTCGTTCACCGCAAAGCGCATCGAAAGCGTCGGCGGATCGATCGGCTGCGCATAGAGCGGCTCGGTCACGCTGGGATCGGCGATGGTGTTTGCCACCGTCGCGGTGGTGAGCCCGGCGATCGAGATGATGTCGCCCGCGCGCGCTTCGTCCACCGGCACGCGCTCAAGGCCGCGGAACGCCATCAGCTTGGAAGCGCGGCCCGTCTCGACGATCTTGCCATCGCGGTCGAGCGCGTGGATCGGCGAGTTCACCTTGATCGTGCCGCTCTGCACCTTGCCGGTCAGGATGCGGCCCAGGAAGTTGTCGCGGTCAAGCAGTGTCACGAGGAACTTGAACTGCCCGTCCACATCGGCAGCCGGCGGGGGCACGTGGTCGACGATCTTCTGGAACAGCGGGTTCAGCGTGCCTTCGCGCGCGTCCTGGTCCTCACTCGCATAGCCGTTGCGGCCCGACGCGTAGAGCACCGGGAATTCCAGCTGCTCGTCATTGGCGTCAAGGCTGACGAAGAGGTCGAAGACCTCGTCGAGCACTTCCTGCGCGCGGCCATCCGGGCGGTCGATCTTGTTGACGACGACGATGGGCTTGAGGCCGAGCGCGAGCGCCTTGCCGGTCACGAACTTGGTCTGCGGCATCGCGCCTTCGCTGCTGTCCACCAGCAGGATCACGCCGTCCACCATGCTCAGGATGCGCTCCACCTCGCCGCCGAAGTCGGCGTGGCCGGGGGTGTCGACGATGTTGATATGCGTGCCGTTCCACTCGACCGAGGTGCACTTGGCGAGAATGGTGATCCCGCGCTCCTTTTCGAGGTCGTTCGAATCCATCGCGCGCTCTTCCACGCGCTGGTTGTCGCGGAACGTGCCGGACTGGCGGAACAGCTGGTCCACCAGCGTGGTTTTGCCATGGTCGACGTGCGCGATGATCGCGATATTGCGCTGGGCATTGGACATGAGAAGGCTTTCGATAAAAATCTCGAGTGCGGCGCAGACCGCAGGCAGCGCGCCGTGCCCGGCGGTTGGGCCGGGGCTTCGGCGCGCGCTTACTCGCAATTGTGCGCTGCGGCAAGGGTGGCTGCGGGGCAAGTTGCGGGTGAAGCTTGCCGTGCGCGTCGTTTCATGGCTCAAGGTGGGGCATTGGCCACAGTCGAAAGCCTGCCGCAATGAACTGGATGCTCCTGCCATACCGGCGCTACGCCGAGTTCTCTGGCCGCTCGCGCCGCCAGGAATACTGGATGTTCGTGCTGTTCTACCTGCTGGTCTTCGTGGCACTCAACATTCTGTTCGGCACCAATGAACTGACCCGCACGCCAACCGGCTTCGGCTATGGCAGCCAACTCGCCGCCTAAAGCGCCCGCAGCGCCTCCGCCGGTCGTGTCCGCAGCACCGAGAGCGAGCCCGCCACCGCCAGCACCATCACCAGCGCCACGCCGCCGCCCAGTACGCCCAGCACGCGGCCCCAGTCCGGCGCCCAGTCGAACTCGAACAGCTTCACCACCACCAGCCACGCCGTCCCGCCGCCCAGCGCCAGCGCAACTGCCGCAAGTACCGTGCACAGCAGCGCATATTCCGCCGCCAGCAAGGCCAGCAACTGCCGCCGGCTCGCCCCCAGCACGCGCAGGATCACGCTATCATACTGCCGCGCCGCCCGCGCCGCCGCGATTGCGCCTGCCAGCACGGCCAGCCCTGCCAGCACCGCCACGCTGGCGGCGGCAAAGATCGCGGTGCCGACTTGCCCGAGCAGGTTCCGCGCCTGCCCCAGCACCGGCCCCACTTCGATCACCGAGCTTTCCGGCAATGCCCTCACCAGCCCCGCAAGGATCGCGCGCCGCACCGATGGGCGCTTTTCGGGCGCTGCTAAAGTGATCGTCGCGGCATAAGTATGCGGCGCGTCTTCCAGCGCATTCGGGCTGAACACCAGCGCATAGTTGAACCCGAACGAGGACCAGTCGATCCTTCGCAGCGAAGCCACCCGCGCCTCACGCTCGGTGCCAAGCAGGCTGATCCGCAGCTTGTCCCCCACTTTCAGCCCGATGGCCTTGGCCTGATCCTCATCAACCGAAACCAGCGGCTCGCCGGTATAGCCCTTCGGCCACCAGCGCCCGGCGGTCAGCACGTTGCCGGATGGAATCTCCGCCGCATAGGTCAGCCCCCGGTCCCCGCGCAGCAGCCACGAATCCTCCGGAATCGCCTTCAGCCTCGCCACATCGGTCATCGCCGCCTCGGGCCCAAAGGCGATCACCGTCCCGCGCAGCGAGGGCACCATCCGCACCGCCGCGCGCGGCGCCGACCTCGCCACCAGCGCCTTGAACGTCTCGGTCCCGGCGCCCTTCGGCACATCGAGCACGAAGTAATCCGGCGCCCGTTCGGGCACGCGCTTGGCGATGTTCGCGTCGATGGAGGTCTGTACCGCCGCAAGCAGCACGAAGGCCGCCAGAGCAAAGCCCAGCGCCACCACCAGCGCAGACGTCTGCGCCCCGGGCCGATGCAGATTGCCCAGCGCCATCCGGGCCAGGGGGCGTCTCGGCCGTGGCAGCCGCGCCGCCAGCCACGCAAGGCCCCGCCCGATCAGCGCGAGCAGTGCAAACACCGCCGCTGCCCCGCCCAGAAACCCTGCCGCCAACCAGGGCTGCGGCGATGTCAGCACCGCCAGCGCCGCAATTCCGCTCAGCCCCACACCGACCGGTAGCACCCAGAGCGGTAGTTTGAAAAGGAATTGGCGCCATCCCCGCCCCGCCGGCGCCACCCGCGCCCGCAGCAAGGCCATCGCCGGGACCCGTCGCGCATCGAGCAGCGGCGGCGCGGCAAACGTCAGCGCGATCAGCAGGCCATAAGCCCCCGCAATGGCCAGCGCGTCCGGATCCACGGTAAACCCCGGCGGGACCGGCAGCAGCCCCTCCAGCGCCCGCGCCAGCAGCGGCGTGATTCCCACGCCCAGCAGCAGCCCCAGCGCAATCGCCGCCCCCGCCGCCGCCGCGATCTGCAGCAGATAGATCCGCACCACATCGCCCGAACCTGCGCCGAGGATCTTGAGCGTCGCAATGCTCGCCCGCCGCGCCTCGAGGTACGACGATACGCCGCCCGCAATCCCGATCCCTGCGATCCCTAGCGCCGCCAGCGCCACCAGCACCAGAAACTGCCCCATCCGCTCGACAAAGCGGTCGAGCCCCGGCGAGGCCTTGTCGCGCGTGCGCACCTGAAATCCGCTGTTGGCAAACCGCGCCTTCAAGCTATCTGCCAGCGCCGCCGGATCGGCTTGCTGCGGCAGGCGCAACCGGTACTTCCACCGCGCCATGGAGCCGACCTGCACCAACCCCGAAGCGGCCAGCGCGTCCTCGCTCACGATCACCGTCGGCCCCAGCGCAAAGCCTTCGCTCAGGCGGTCCGGCTCACCCGCGATCACGCCGCCGATTACCAGTTCGGCCTGCCCGATCTTCAGCCGGTCGCCCGCTTTCACCCCCAGCCGGTCGCCCACGCCGGGATCGATCCACGCGGTCATCCCCCGTGGCGCAGCCGCGCGGCGTCCGCCGTCCACGGTGAACGCACCATAAAGCGGCCAGCGCGCATCGACCGCCTTCAGTTCCACCGGCACCGCATCGTCCGTGCTCTCTGCGCGCCGGGCCATCGCCTGCAATCGCACGCCTTGCGAGACCGCGCCCAGCCTGCGCATCTCCGCAAGCTCATCCGCCGCCGCTTCGCGACCCGCCAGAGTCAGCTCCAGATCGCCGCCCAGCATCGATTGCCCGCGCGCCGCCAGTTCGCGCCCGATCCCGCCCGTCAGCATTCCAATCGCAGAAAGCGCCGCCGTCCCCAGCACAAGGCAAACGATCAGCAGTCGCAGCCCACGAAACCGCCAGTCCAGCCCCCGCCGCGCGAGCCGCCACGCCAAGGCCCACCGGCTCACGCCGCGCTGTCCGCGATGATCCGCCCATCCTCCAGTCGCACGATCCGGCCGCAGCGCGCCGCAAGCGCTTCGTCATGCGTCACCAGCAGCAAGGTCGCCCCCGCCTCTGCCACTTGTGCAAACAGCAGCTCGGCCACTGCTTCGCCATTGGCGTGGTCAAGGTTCCCGGTCGGCTCATCGGCAAACACCAGCACCGGGCGCGGCGCCAGCGCGCGGCCAATCGCCACGCGCTGCTGCTCGCCGCCCGAAAGCTGGGCCGGATAGTGCCCCATGCGGTGCGCCAGGCCGACTGCATCCAGCGCTGCCCTGGCCGCAGGCGCGGCATCGCGCACGCCCGCCAGCTCCATCGGCGTCGCGACATTCTCCAGCGCAGTCATCGTCGGCAGCAAGTGGAAGGCTTGCAAAACCACCCCGATCCGCCCCCGCCGCGCGGCGGCCAGCGCATCCTCGGAAAGCCGCATGAAGTCCTGGCCCCCCACGCTGAGGCTGCCGCCATCCGCGCGTTCCAGCCCCGCCAGCACCGCCAGCAGCGAACTCTTGCCCGAACCCGAAGGCCCCAGCAGCGCGACCGTCTCCCCGGCCGAAACCGCAAGGCTTACGCCGCGCAGCACATTCACCCGCGCCTCGCCTTGTCCAAGGCTCAGCGTCAGATCACGCGCGTCGATTACGGGGGCAGGGAAGGGCGAACCGGTGGCGGAACTTGTCACTTCGCGCTATTGCCACGAATGGGTTGCACCCTGCAACCTAGCCCTTGAGGACTCCCGATGCGTCGCCTCACCCTGCTGCTTCTCGCCGCTCTCGCTGCCTGCTCGAAACCGGCCTCCGCGCCCGAAGCGCTTCAGACCAGCGCCGCGCCCGCGATCCCTGCCGATGCGCCGGTCATCCTCGCCTTCGGAGACAGCCTCTACGCCGGTTACCGCCTCGCCCCGGGCGAAGGCTATCCGCCGCGCCTTGAAGCCGCCTTGAATGCGGGCGGCATAAAGGCCCGCGTTGTCAACGCCGGCGTCTCTGGCGATACCACCGCCGCCGCGCGCGAACGGCTCGCCTTCACGCTCGATAATCAGAAGCGCAAGCCCACCCTCGTTCTCGTCGGCCTTGGCGGGAATGACATGCTGCGCGGCCTGCCGGCTGCCGAAACCCGCGCCAATCTCGACGCCATCCTGACGGAACTCGACAAGCGCCACATCCCCACCATGCTCACCGGCATGCTCGCTGCGCCCAACATGGGGAAGGACTACGTCAGCGCCTTCAACCCGATCTACCCCGCGCTCGCGGCCAAGCACAAAGCCCCGCTCGTGCCCTTCTTCCTGCAAGCTGTGATCGGCAACGACAAGCTGCTGCTCGATGATCACATCCACCCCACCGCCGAGGGCGTGAACCGGATCGTCGCCGCGACGAAGGACGATGTCGCCAAGGCGCTCAAGGGTGCGATGACGCGCTAGCTGCGCCCCTCGCGCGTGCGGGAGGGGCCGGGGGAGGGAGAATTGAGGCGAAACCCTAGTCCCGCACCACTGCCCCATCGGCCACGCGCCACACCGCCGCATCCGCGCCCAGCGGCTCGAACGGCGCCAGCTCCGTCCCGGTCATCCACACTTGCGCGCCCGCCTCGCCCAGCCGCTCATAGAGCGCCGCGCGCCGCACTGGATCGAGATGCGCCGCGATCTCGTCCAATAAAAGTACTTGCGGCCGCGCCCCCGCCGTCAGCGCCGCATGGGCCAGCACGATCGAGATCAGCATCGCCTTCTGCTCGCCGGTCGAACAGTCCGCCGCCGGGGCCGCCTTCGCCGCGAGCATCACGCCCAGATCATCGCGGTGCGGCCCCACCAGCGTTCGCCCCGCCGCGCGGTCGCGCCGCCGGCTTTCACGCAAGGTAGCGCGCAGCGCTTCGGCTTCCACCGGCCCGCCCGGCGCATAGGCAAGCGCAGGCCGCGCAAACGGTGCTTCGGGCAGCGCGTCCAGCGCGCCTACCAGCCCTTCGATCAACCCGGCCCGCGCCCGCGCCAACTCCGCGCCTGCTTCGGCAAGCCCTGCCTCGATCCCGTCGAGCCACAGCGGATCGGGCTCGCCCGGCGCTTCGAGCAGCCGGTTCCGCTCCCTGAGCGCCGTCTCATAGCGGCTCGCGGTGCGTGCGTGCCCCGGCTCCACCGCTAGCACCAGCCGGTCCAGAAACCGCCGCCGCGCGCCCGCGCCTTCGGCAAACAGGCGGTCCATCGCCGGGGTGAGCCAGGTGATCGAAAGCCATTCGCCCAGCCGCGCCGCCGGGCCTTCCGCGCCGTTGATCCGCACCGTCCGCCGCCCGGGCGCACCCGGCGCCGTGGCCGTCGCCAGCGCCACTTCGCCGCCGTCCAGCTCCGCCGCCACGGCAAAGCTGCCGTCCCCGGCGCGCCCCGCCATTTCCGCCGGATGCGCCCGCCTCAGGCCGCGCCCCGGCGAAAGCAGGCTGATCGCTTCCAGCACATTGGTTTTCCCAGCGCCGTTCTCCCCGATCAGCACATTGAACCGCGCCATGCCCTCCAGCCGCGTCGCGGCATGGTTGCGAAAATCGCGCAAGGTCAGGCGGGTGAACGGCATGGCTCAGGCGACTTCGCCGCGCTCCAGCAGCCCATGCTTTTTCAGGCAATGCCGCAGCTGGTCATAGGTGAGCCCTAGCGCCTTGGCCGTCTGCCGCTGGTTATAGCGGTTGCGGCCCAGGTGATGCTCCAGGATCGTCCGCTCATGCGCATCGACTGCGCCGCGCAGGTCACTCACGCCGTCCAGATCGTGCTGGACCGCCGGGGCAGGGGGCTCCGCCGCGGCCCCCCCCGAAGCGGCCTTTGCCGGAGCCGCCGCCGCCGCAGG
>CAZQEH010000056.1:0-22579 GCA_964592205.1 uncultured Novosphingobium sp. | reverse complement strand
GCAAACTACCTCAGGAACAGCGGATATGCTTCAAACTAAGATGATCACGCTCTAGTCTCACCATGGTCCCGGAAAAAACTTTGCCTGTGGCGCAAAGCACCCTCCCTGCAATCTCTGCGCGAGAATTCTCCTTCACTCAGACCGCATCGCCGCCGAAGCGAGGCTCTCAGCTTCCAGCAGCAGCTCCTCATCCGCTGCACCCGCGGCCACCGATTCCCGCCCGATCATCACCATGAGCGGCACGGCCAGCGGGGTCACGCGGTCAAGCTCGACATGGACCAGTTCGGCTGCCGCGCGGTCCAGCAGGCCGCCAAGCCGGCCGACATCGGTCATCCGCGTGCGGGCTTCGGCCCATGCGGCTTCGAGCAAGAGATGCTCAGGCTCATGCTTGCGGAGCACATCGTAGATGAGGTCCGTCGAGAACGTCACCTGCCGACCACTCTTGCGCGCACCTGGCTGCTGGCGTTCGACGAGGCCGGAGATTACCGCCACTTCGCGAAAGGCACGACGCAGAAGATAGGAGTTCTGTACCCATTCGACGAATTCGTGGGTCAGGATATCCGGCGAGAGCAGCGGCGCCGGATCCTTGACCGGGCGCAGGCCCCAGACGCCGAGCGCATAATCGTTGGCGACGAAGCCCATCGGTGAGAGGCCTGCGTCTTCCATGCGCCGGGTGATCAGCATGCCGAGCGACTGGTTCGCGTTCCACCCCTCGAACGTGTAGTAGACGGTATAGGCACGGCCCCCGTGCGGGAAGCTTTCGACCAGTAGTTCGCCGGGCGCGGGCAGGCGGCTCAGCCAATCCTGCACTTCGAGCCATTCGCGCACGTCATCCGGAAAGCGGGCCCAGCCGGCGCGATCGGCCAGCATGGCCTGGACGCGGGTGGAAAGATGCGTGGTGAGCGGCATGCGCGCGCCGTTGTAGCTGGGGATCCGCCCGGCGGACCTGGCACCGCGCACGATCAGTTCAAGATCACGCACGCACTCGACTTCGAGGTCCATCCCGGCAAACCGGAACGTGTCTCCCGCCTTCAGGCCCGCTCCGAAACTTTCCTCTACTTTCCCCAGCGAACGCCCGTTGCGGAAGCGAACCTCAAGCATCTCGGAATCGACGATGACTCCCGCATTGAGCCGGTGCCGCGCCGCCTGTTGGGGGTGCGTGAGCCGCCAGGTACCATCCTTGAGCCGCACGATGCGCTGGAACCGGTCATAGGCGCGCAGTGCATAGCCGCCCGTCGCGACGAATTGCAGCACGCGCTCCCAGATCGCGTGATCGAGCCACGCATAGGCCATCGAGGAGCGGATTTCGGCGAACAGCTCCGCTTCGCCGAACGGGCCCGCGCTGGCGATCGCCATCACATGCTGTGCCAGCACATCGAGCCCGCCGGGCCGGAAGTCCTCGCCGTCACGCTGTCCCTCGTCCACGGCGTCGCGCGCGGCCATGGCTTCAAGGAATTCGAAGCGGTTGCCGGGAACGAGCATGGCGCGGCTTGGCTGATCGAGCCGGTGGTTGGCGCGCCCGATGCGCTGCAGCAGGCGGGAGGAGCCTTTGGGCGCGCCCATCTGCACGACCATATCGATATCGCCCCAATCGACGCCGAGATCGAGGCTGGCGGTGCAAACCAGCGCACGCAGTTCGCCGCGCGCCATGGCCCCTTCAACCTTGCGCCGCGCTTCCTTGGAAAGCGAACCGTGATGAATGGCGATAGGGAGCTTGTCCTCGTTGGCATCCCACAACAGCTGGAAGATGTATTCGGCAAGGAAGCGCGTGTTGGTGAAGACCAGCGTCGTGCGGTTGCGACGGATCGCTTCGTAGAGCTGCGGCAAGGCCCATGCGGCAGCGTGCCCGCCCCATGGCACGCGCTGCCCATCGCCGGGCAGCATGATCTCGACCTCCGCAGGCGCTCCGACCTCGCCTTCGACCAGAACCGTACTATCCAGATCGCCCCACGGCGCGAGCCAGGCGCGAAAGCTCTCCGGATCGGCCAGTGTGGCGGAAAGCGCGGCGCGCCGCAGCCCGGGCGCGAGGGCCTGAAGCCGCGTGAGCGCAAGGGCGAGCAGATCGCCGCGCTTGGACGTGGCGAAGGCATGGACCTCGTCAATCACCACGCGCCGCAGCGTGCTGAACAGCTGCGCACTTTCGGGATAGCTGAGGAGGAGCGAAAGCGATTCGGGCGTGGTGAGCAGCACATGGGGCGGGCGGGCGCGCTGGCGGGCCTTGCGATCGGACGGAGTATCGCCGCTCCGCGTCTCGACAGTGATGGGGAGGTCCATCTCGGTGATCGGGGTCAGCAGATTGCGCTGAACATCGTGCGCGAGCGCTTTTAGCGGCGAGACATAGAGCGTGTGCAGCCCCTCGGGCGGCGGCGCATCGCCAAGCCGTGATGGCGTGAAGGCGGCCAGCGTCGGGAGGAAGCCCGCGAGCGTCTTGCCCGCCCCGGTATCGGCAACGAGGAGGGCATGGCGGCCCGCATCGTCAGCGCCGAGCATCTCGGCCTGATGCTGCCGTATGCACCAGCCGCGCCCGGTGAACCAGGTCTCGATTTCGGATGGGATAGCGCCGCCGGTCACCCGCCCGACTTTAGCGCCGAATGCCGGAAGCCGCCAATTGTGCGTCGAGGGCAGCGATCAGGTCGGCAAGGCCTTCCTCGCTCGTGCTTTCTGCGCGTGCGGTGAGCATCGCCTCGGTGTTGGAAGCGCGCAGCAGCCACCAGCCCTGGGGCGTCATGACCCGCACGCCGTCGATGGTGACGATATCTGCGCGATCCGCAGTGAGCCGGGCGCGGACTTCGTCAATTACTGCGAACTTGCGCGCTTCATCCACCGGGAAGCGCAGTTCGGGCGTGTTGATCAGGACGGGCATCGCATCGTGCAGTTCGGTCACTGTCCGGCCGAGGCGGATGGTTGCCGCGATGAGCCTGACGGCGGCGTAGAGCGCATCGTCGAACCCGTAGTAATCATCCGCAAGGAACACGTGGCCGGTCACCTCGCCGCCCAGTAGTGCGCCCGTCTCCTTCATTCTGGATTTGATTTGGCTGTGCCCGGATTTCCACATCAACGGGGTGCCGCCGAGCGACCGGACCTGCTCGAACAAGGCGTTGCTGGCCTTGATATCCGCGACAACTGTCGCCCCAACATGCCGTTTCAGCACATCTTCGGCAAAGAGCATGAGGAGCTCGTCACCCGCCAGCGTACGGCCACTGCCGTCCACCACCCCGAGCCGATCCCCGTCTCCATCAAAGGCAAATCCGAAATCGAGGCTTTCCTGCGCGACGGCTTCGCGCAAATCGACGATATTGGCATCCATGGAAGGATCGGGATGATGGTTGGGAAACGTTCCATCAACATGGGTGTGCAGCAGGACATGGCGGCAAGGAATGCGGGCGCACAGACGCTCGATCACCGGGCCGGCGGCGCCGTTGCCGGCATCCCAGCCGATCGCGAGGCGCTCCATGGCGTCTGGCGCGATGCCCTTCAGCCCGGCGAGCAACCTTTCGACATAGGCATCCATGATGCTGACGGGTTTGGCCGTCCCACTGCCTTGCGCGCTACCGCCCCCCTCCCAGTCACCCCCGGCGGCGAGGCGGCCGAGATCGAGTATATCTGGACCGAAGAACGGACCCCCGCGAAATACCATCTTGAAGCCATTCTGATCGGCGGGATTGTGGCTGCCAGTTACGTGAATGCCATCCTGCACCTCTGGAAGTGAGGCAGCTGCGTAGTACAGCATCGGCGTAGGGCCGAGGCCGATCCGGCAGACATCGGCGCCGCTGGCGCAGAGCCCGGCGACAAGCGAGTCTTCCAGCACCGGTGAACTGAGGCGGCCGTCATAGCCGACGGCCACTGTGCGCCGTCCATCACGCAGCACCCGTGTGGCGAAGCTGCGGCCAAGGGCATAAGCATCATCGACCCCGAGCGTTTTGCCGACCGTGCCGCGCATGTCGTATTCGCGCAGCAGGCTGGGGTGGAATTGGTGGCTCATCGAGGTGAGGCGCTCAACAGCGTGAAAATGGACTGTTCATCTCCGCGCATCGGGTCCGCGCCCGGAAATGCGCGCGAGCAGCAGATCGCGCGCGGCATTGGCTTCGTGCACCGCATCGGCGGTGCCGCCACGATCGGGGTGGACTTTCACCAGCAGGCGGCGGTGCGCATCGATGATTTCGTCATAGCCAGCATCGGCCCGCAGACCGAGCAAGTTGCGCGCGCGCTTCTCCGCCGCTTCCTTCGCATTGGGCCCCCACAGTTCCCACGGCCAGCGGCCCGCCAGCATCTTGACCGCGAGGCAGGCAAGTGCGGCGAGGAACAGGAACTTCAAAGCACCGCTTCCATCGCAAGTTGGCTGCGTTCCGGGATCTTGAGCGCAAGGCCCGCGACCAGCGTGCGCAGTTCCTGCCGCGCGACGAGGTGGCTGGTGCCCAGCTCTCCGAGATGGCCCTTGTCGAGCAAGGTGAGGCCGCTGGGGAACAGTTCGCGGTAGATCACGCGTTCGGAAAGGCCGCTGGCGATGCGGAAGCCGACGCGCTTGGAAAGCTCGATCAGCGCCTGATCGATGCGCTTCTGGTTGCGCGCTTCGGTATAGCCGGTGCGGTTGCGCACGACGACCCAGTCCATCTCCTTGCGCGCGTCGGTAATGGTTGCCATCGCGCGCTTCTTGCGGGCTTCCCAGATCAGTTCGGCGTAGAACGAGAGGCGGCGGACCTTGAACGTCTCGGCATCGACCTGCCCGATGAGATCGAAATCGACGAAGCTGTCGTTGAGCGGGGTGACAAGCGTATCGGCCTGCGTCGCGACATGGCGGGCGAGCAGATCATCGCGGCCCGGGGTGTCAAACACGATGAAATCGTGGCTCGCGCCCAGTTCGGCGGCCATGGCATCGAGTTCCTCGGTGCTGGTGCCGTCATAGACTGCGAAAGTCGCCGTTGGCAGGGCAATGCCGCGGCGGCGCATGGTTTCTGCGCGGTTCTCGAAGTAGCGGTGCATCGTGCGCTGGCGGGCATCGAGATCGATCGCCGCAACCCGCGCACCCTGATAGGCCAGCGCGATTGCGACATGGACCGCCGTGGTGGACTTGCCGGTGCCGCCCTTTTCGTTGGCGAAGACGATTCGATAAGGGGCGGCGGACACGCGATCATCCTTTCTGTGAGTGGCGGGCCCCCTTGCCGCCGGGCAGGGCTCGGGGCTAGAGGGCCATTCCCTTCTGGGGACTGTCAGCCCCGTTTCGGGGATTACTGGAGAGCCGTGGCGCGTGCAAATCCTGACTGCTCTGGAACCGTTGCGGACCGCGCTTGCCGCGCTGAAATCGGGGGACAATTCCGCTGATGCCGCAGGCCGCCCCCAGCTGGCCCTCGTGCCCACGATGGGCGCGCTGCATGAAGGCCACCTGACGCTGGTGCGCGAAGCGAAGCGGCTTGCCACGCATGTTGTCGTTTCGATCTTTGTCAATCCGCGCCAGTTCGGGCCAAACGAGGATCTCGCGACCTATCCCCGCCAGCTCGAGGCCGATGCTGCGCTGCTCGCGGCGGAGGGCGTCGATGTGCTGTGGGCTCCCACCGTGGAGGCGGTTTATCCGCCGGGTTATGCGACCAGCGTGCAAGTGGGCGGGCTCGATGCAGTGCTGTGCGGCGCGGCGCGCCGGGGGCATTTCGACGGCGTGGCGACGGTCGTACTCAAGCTGTTCAATCAGGTGCAGCCCGATGTTGCGCTGTTCGGCGAGAAGGATTGGCAGCAGCTCGCGATCATCCGCCGCATGGCGCGCGATCTCGATATCACGCATCCGCAGGCCGAGCGCATCATCGGCGTGCCCACAGTGCGCGAGGCGGATGGCCTCGCGATGAGCAGCCGCAACAAGTACCTGACGGCAGCCGAACGTGCGGCAGCCCCGGCGATGAACCGCGCGATGCGCGAGGCTGCGGCGAAGATCGTGGCTGGAGAGTCGGCGGCATCGGCGCTGGCTCGGCTGAAGGCCGCCGTGCTGGATGCAGGGTTTCGCAGCATCGACTATGCGGATCTGCGCGATGCCGTGACACTCGAAACGGTGGCGAGCTGGGATGGCCGCCCGGCACGGCTGCTGGTTGCCGCGCACATGGGCAAGGCGCGTCTCATTGATAATGTGGCGGTGGAGACCGGCCAGACCTGCTAAGCGTTTCGGCATGACCCAGATCCACAAGCAATCCGGTACCGTCGATGTCGATGGGCTACCCTACGAATGGGAACTGCGGGGCGAGCCGCAGTGGAGCGAGAATCATGGCTGGAAGGGCATGACGATCAGCCTGCTGCGCAAATATACGCAGCGCGAAGCCCTGCTTGAGTTTCCCCCGCCGAAGCGCTTGATGAAGGGCCTCCCGCGCGGGCGGCTGCAGATCAGCGATGCGATCGTGATGCGCGGTATCCGCTCGGCACTCGAGGCCGGTTGGGAGCCTGAATCGCGCGGCAAGGCAGTGGTGTTCATGGTCGATGCGGACGGAAACTAGGGTGAGCGCCGCAGCAAAGCCCTGGGACGGCGCGCAAGTCCGCAAGTGGCTGGAATGCCGGCTGGAAGCCGCACGGCTCGACCAGGTGGTTGCGGACAAGCGGGGCTATTCCGCGCAGGACGATTACGACAAGGCAGCGGCGGAGGAGTGGGTCTGCCGGGCGTTGCGGATCGCGGCAAACACGGATGACCGGGCCGCCTTGGCCAACCGGCTCAAGGACCTGCTCGGCAAGGAGGACTATCCAGCCACCGGGATCTACGACGATCGGCGGTTCGAACGCCATGTCAGGGCCATGCTCAGGAAGCTTGCGAAGATGACCAAGGCGGGGGACGGGTTCGAGAATACCTTGCGCTATCAGTAGGCGCGGCGATGCCGGGGCTGCATTGCCTCGGCAGCAGGACGATCTATGAGAGCCCCATGCAGAATCGACAGGATCACTTCGCCTATTGTGTCCAGCTGTTTGGCGGCACCACGGCCTTTGCACGCCGCCTCAGGATCGACGAGCGCGCGATCCGGCGGTTCATCAATGGCGAACGACCGATCAGTGACGGCCTGCTGGCGGATACCGCGAAGGCCTTGCGCGAGCTTAGCGCTGAAGCGACCACGGCCGCAGATCAGCTCGCCGCCGCGCCGGGCGGATCGTAGGCTACTACTGGCTGCCGGCGTTTTCGGTGGCGGCGCTTTTCATCTGCAGATAGGCCCGCTCCCGCGCCTCGGGTTCCAGCGACAACAGGTACCGGCTTGCTTCCTTGTAGGTCAGGAAAGACCGGCCATCAGAACAAACGGGCACGGTGCGGCCATTGAAGATCCGGCGCAGAAAACGCCGCTCCGTCCTGCCTAGCGATGGATCAAGCTCTTCGGTGATGGCGCTATCCTGTCAATCGTGGACCCGGCGCACGTTCAGTGCTTTCCGGTTCCGCTCCGCGCGACTTCATAGAGGAAGGCCGCGAAGAGGGTGGCCTGCTGATCGAAGCCGAGTTCCCTGGGGTTGCTGCTGTCGATCAGGAACCACTCGTCGGGCGCATGCGCACCGCCGCCGCGCCCCGCGCCGAACGAGCCTGCCGGCAGGTGCAGCGGCGGACCGGTGAAGATCACGCCCGGCCAGCTGCCGGCTGAGCGCGCCGACATGGTCTGCGGGATCTTTGCCCCGGCAAGCGCCGCTTGCTCGGCCTTGATCAGCGCGCTGCTCTCGTCGGTCTGCGTGGGTCCGTAGCCTCCGCTGACGTTGACTTCGATATCGCCGAAGCCGCGCTTGGCGAGGTGGG
This sequence comes from uncultured Novosphingobium sp., assembly GCA_964592205.1. Taxonomy (GTDB): domain Bacteria; phylum Pseudomonadota; class Alphaproteobacteria; order Sphingomonadales; family Sphingomonadaceae; genus Novosphingobium. The sequence goes on along the minus strand of CAZQEH010000056.1, from coordinate 14,844 downwards.
CCTTGAGCTTGGCGACGGCCTCGTCCCTGGTCATGTCGGGCACGAGCCGCAGGTCGATCTTGGCTTCCGCCCGGCCAGGCAGGATGGTCTTGCCGCCCGGCCCCATATAGCCGCTGACCAGCCCCTGGATGTTGATGGTCGGCTGCGAGGCGAGGCGGTAAGAGGCCGTAAGATAGTCCTCCCCGGCATACCACTGCTTGATGCCGAGGCTCTTTTTATCGTCGGCCTCGTTGCCGGCCGCGACGTCGGCGGCGATCAGCTGCTTCTGGCGTTCGGTGAGCGGCTTCACGTTCTCGAACCAGCCGTCGATGGCGGGGGTGTGACCGTCATCCGCGACGAGCGTGTTCAGCGCCTTGATGAGATGCCACGCCGGGCTGTCGACATTGGCCATCAGGCTGGAATGGATGTCTTTGGTCGGGCCCTTGCCCCACTTCTCGCCGCTGGAAATCAGCTGCAGTTCGACCGCGCCCTTCGCGCCAAGTTCGAGCGTCACTTGTCCATCGACCGACTGGCCGGCGCTGGGAATGATCACGCCCACCGCCTTGCTCATCGCGGGGAGGACTTCAGGATTCGTCACGACCTGCGAGAAGTGCGGGGAGGCGATCTCTTCCTCGCCTTCCGCGACCAGCACGAGATTGACCGGCAGCTTCACGCCCGATGCCTTGAAGGCACGCAGGGCGGTGAGGAAGGCAGTTTCCGGCCCCTTCTGGTTGACCGCGCCGCGGCCGACCAGGACCTTTCCCTCACCCGGTCGATCGACCATGCGGCCTTCGAGCGGCGGGGACGACCATTCCTTCGGATCGAAGTGCTTCACATCGTACATGAAGTAAATGGCGAGCGTGGTCTTGGCCCCGGCATCGAGCGTCGCGAAGACGCCCGGAACGCCGTCGGTCGGGATGACCTTGGCCATCTGGAAGCCGGCATCGAGCGCGAGCTGGCGCATGTATTCGGCGCCCTCCTTGTGATTGAGACCCATGTTGGCGATCGTGGGCAGCTTGATCCAGGCGCGCAGGCGCTCGACAGCAGCATCGTGGTCGGCGCGGATCGCGGCGGCAACCTTGGCCCGGTCCGCGTTTTCGGATGCTGCCGCCGGCTGGCTGGTTGCCACGGCCACGGCGGCCAATCCTGCGAGAGTGATCTTCGAACGCACTGCCATATCGCCCCTTTCCCTCACCATGGGTTCCGGGACGAGTGTGGTGAGACGAACGCGCAATGTCCAGCCGGCAACCAGGTTGCGCGCGGCATCGCAAAGGACCACCGCGAACCAGACACGCCATGGCCATGTGCTTGATTTCCCGTCTCGAGTCGGCCCGCCCATGCGATCAAGGAGCGCACCTGTGCTTGATGCCTTGACGGCCTGGGCGCGGCCGCGGATCATCCGCAGCCGGCAGCACCTGCGCTCTTCGGGCTGGCGCTGCATGGCGAGCGGATCGCGCCTGCCGACCACCTGCTCTACGCAGGGCTGGGGCTGGCCTGCGCGCTGCTTGGCTCGGCGAGCAAGGCGCTGCTGGTGGGCGGACGACAACGCCCACGCGATCATCGCGCTGTTCGATCGGCTCAGTGCGGACGAACTTGCGGTGGTCGATGAAGCGGGCGTCATAGCTGGCGTCGTTACCGAGCGCCATGTACGGGGGCGCCATCTCCACGAACTGGATAATGCGCAGCGCACCCTGTTCGGTGAAAGCTGAGGGCGCGCGATCAGAACAGGCTGCCCTGCGGTGGCAGCGGGGCTTCTTCCGCCATCTCGCGCATCAGATCATCCGTCAGCGGTTCCTGCATCGCCGCCGCGCCCGCGCCATCGGCGTTCAACCAGTGGTCGAAGGCTTCGCCGGGACGCAGGATGACGGGCATGGCCTTGGGATGGACGCGCCCGACCACGCTGTTTGCTGCGCACGTGAGGAAGGCAAAGCGCGGCCCTTGCGCGGTTGGCCGCCACAGGCCGGCGAAGGCGAAGAGCGGGTCTTGCGGCAAATCGAACCAGTGTTTGCGCTTGCGGCCGGTCTGCGGATCGGCACTCGCCGACCATTCGGAAAACGCGGTTACGGGGACGAGACAGCGGTGGACCGGATCGGTCAGCGCCGCACGCCACATCGGCGAGGCGAGGTTGCGCACATTGGTGATCGGGCGCTTGATCTCGCCAAACGGGGGCCAGCCCCAGCGCATCATGGCAAGGCTGCGCTCGGCGCCATCACTGACGACGACAGGCGCTTCGCTGTCTGGGTAGATCTCGGTGAGCGCCGGGAGGTTGCGCCCCGCGGCATCGGCCCGGAATAGCTGCGCGATGGCTTGCGCGCTGCTGGTCATGCGATAGAGATTGCACATCAGCGAGAATGATAGCGGGAGAGAACGCGATGGCCACCCAGATCCGCCCCAACATCAATTGCAGCGACGCCGAATGGCATGCGCGGCAGGAACTGGCGGCCTGCTACCGCATCTTCGATCTGATGGGCTGGTCCGAATCGGTCTACAACCACATCTCGCTGCGCGTGCCGGATGAGGAAGGCGCCTTCCTCATCAATCCGTTCGGGCTGCTCTATTCCGAAGTCTGCGCCAGCAACCTCGTCAAGATCGATATCGATGGCAACAAGCTCGATGACAATCCGCACCCGGTGAACCTCGCGGGTTTTACCCAGCACGGCTATTTCCATCGCCACCTCGATTGGGCCCACGCTATCTGTCACGTTCACACGACGGCTTCGATGGCGGTGTGCAGCCTCGAGGAAGGGCTGATGCCGATCAACTTCTATGCCTGCAACTTCATGGGCCGGCTCGCCTATCATGATTTCGAGGGCATCACCGTCCGCGCCGAAGAGGGGGAGCGGCTGCTGGCGAACCTCGCTGACAAGAACATCCTCATGCTGAAGAGCCATGGTCCGGTGGTCATGGCCAAGAACCTGCAGGCGATGTTCGTGCAGATGTGGGCGCTGCAGCGGGCGTGCGAGATCCAGATGGCAACGCTTTCGATGGGCCGGCCGCCGATCCTGATCTCGCAGGACGTGATCAACGTTCACCAGCGCGATCTCAACATGGCGACCCCCCCGGGCGGCGGGCCGGGCGTGGGCGATTTCAACGCCTGGACCCGGCGGATCGACCAGATCGACCGCTCCTGGCGGGATTGATCGGCTTGCCAGCCGGGCGGACGGCGCGCTAGTCGGTTGCCGTCATGGCCATCCTCACCGTCAACAACCAGCCGATCGAGATCAAGCTGGAGAGCGATACGCCGCTGCTCTGGGCGCTGCGCGATGCTGCCAACCTGACCGGCAGCAAATATGGCTGTGGCACCGGTGAGTGCGGAGCCTGCATGGTCATCGTCGACGGCCAGGCCATGCCGAGTTGCACGCTCTCGCTCGGCGAGGCGGAGGGGCGGACTATCACCACGATCGAGGGCCTCTCCGCCGATCGCAATCACCCGGTGCAGCAGGCGTTCGTGGCCGAGCAGGCGATTCAGTGCGGCTTCTGCACGCCGGGTCTGGTCATGGCGGCGGCCGCGCTGCTCGCGCACAATACCGATCCGACTGAAGCCGACATCAAGGCCGCGATTACCAACATCTGCCGCTGCGGGGTCTATCCGCGGCTGGTGCGCACGATCCAGCGCGCCGGGCGCATCGCGCGCGGCGTGGAGCCGGGCGTGCCGCTGCCGGTTCCGGCGACCGCGACGACGCCCGGATTGTAGAGAGCCGCCTCTAGAACCCCATCCGGACCGAAAGCCGCGCGCTGCGGGGCTGGGCGGTGGAGATGTTGTTATCCGTGTGCGCAGTGGGGAAATACTGCTCGTTCAGCAGGTTGTTCACGTTGATCTGGACCGAGACCGCGTTGGAAAGCTTGTAGAACACCGCGGTATCAACCCGGGTCCACGCGGGCAGGGTCACGGTGTTGCTCACGGTGGTAAAGGCCGAAGACTGGTGCGTCACGCCGAGGCCGAGGCCGAGCTTCTTCGTGACATCGTAACGGGTCCACAGCGAGATCTGGCTTTTGGGCAGGAGCGCCAGCGTGCGGCCGACGGGGGCGGCGGTCGTCGAGGAGCGCAGCTTGCCGTCCTGCAGCGCATAGCCAAGGCTGACTTGCCACTGCGGCAGGATCCGGCCGGTGGCGGAAAGCTCGATGCCCCGGGTGCGGGTCTTGCCCGAAAGCTGCGGCAGGCCGGTGACGGGATCGTTGAAGCGCGAGTTCTCGCGGTCGAGCCGGTACGCGGCGGCAGTCAGCGCGAGTGCGTGGGTCACGTCCCACTTGGCGCCCACTTCGAGGTTGCGGAATTCTTCCGGGGCGAGCGTGGCCTGCGTTGCATCCAGCGCGCTGAACTGGTCGCCCGACTGGGGGAGGAAGCTCTTCGTATAGCTGCCGTAGAGCGAGACGTTCGCGCGGGGCTTCACGATCACACCGGCGCGCGGCGACCACTTGTAGTCGGTGCGCCCGGCGCTGGTGCTGTTGAGCAGGTTGTCGGCGCGGATCTTGAAGCTGTCATAGCGCACGCCGCCGACGATCTGGAGGAATGGCGCAAGTTCGATCTGGTCCTGCACATAGGCCGAGAACGTGGTCACCTTGGCATGGGTCGAGCGGCTGGGCGCGCTGAAGGTGATGGCGGGAATGTCGAGGCGCTCCGCCAGCGAGACCGTGGCCGAGGCCTTGTTGCCCGGGAAAATGCCTTCCTGACGTGCGGCGTCGGTGGCCTGATCGCTGCCTTCGATCCCGGCAATCACGGTGTGGCCGATGCCGCCGGTCTTGCCCTGCCAGGTGAGGTTCGCCTGCCCGATCCAGCTCTCGCGCCGGACCGTGCTGTTATAGGCACTGAGCGAGACGGTGTTGGTGGCAGGATTGACCGCCGCCCCGGCGAAGATGTTGGCGTAATACTTGTCGGTATGGCTGTACTGGCCGGCGACGGTGAGCGTGAGGTTCTGGGTCAGCTGCTGGGTGAGCCGCGCCTCGACGATGTGCGCTTTTACCGTGGCGACATTGGTATCCTTGCGGCCGAAGAACGTGTCGCGATAGCCTTCGAGCGGCTTGCCATTGAGCGAAGGTACGCCGCGATCGGCGGTGCGGCTGTCGTCGTCGTAGTTGTAGGAAAGATCGATCCGCGTGTCGCTGCTCGGCGCGTAGGCCAGCGTGGGGTTCACGCCGATGAAGCGGCCGTGGAAGTCCTGCCGGTGGTTGTCGAATTCCTCATACGTGCCGTTGAGCCGCGCGCCGATCGCCTGCGACAGCGGGGCGTTGAGATCGGCAGTGAGCGCGAAATCGCCGAAGGTGCCGACGGCGGCGCTGGCACCAAGGCGCTGGCCGGAAAACGATGGGGCCTTGCGCACGCGGTTGATCACCCCGCCGCCGCCGCCACGCCCGAAGAGCAGCGCATTGGCGCCGCGCAGCACTTCAACATGGTCGATATTGTAGAGCGAGCGGTAGTACTGCGTGTCGTCGCGCAGGCCATTGACGAAGAAGTCGGCGGTGGTGTTCTGCCCGCGCAGCACGATCTGGTCACGGTTGCCTTCGCCCTGCGCGAGGACGACACCGGGCACATAGCGCAGCGCATCGCCGAGCTGGGTGACGCCCTGATCGTCGAGCTGCTCGCGGGTGAGCACGGTGACCGACTGCGGCACGTCGAGCAGTGGCGTGGGCGCCTTGAGGCCGGCGGCGCTATCGCTGCGGTAGCTTTCCAGCTGGCCCGTCACCACGATAGGGCGGCGATCGGCACTCTCGGTCGAATCGCCGCCATCTGCTGCCATCGGCACCGCTTCCGCCTGCGCAGTGATGGGCAGGAGAGCGCTGGAAGCGAGGAGCAGGGCAGTGATGGCTTTCACGAGTACTTCCTTCTTGAGAGGCATTCTCAAAAACCGCCCTATTGCGGGTCATTCGCGCATGCAAGGATGATATTGAGAATCCTTCGCGATAATTGCAGGGCGGACAAGCAAAAACCGGCAGCCACGCGGGCCACCGGTCAAGGTCACACTTGGGAGGGGTGAATCGCTGTCAGAGCAGCGGGAAAGCGCGGCCGGCGAGCATCAGCGCAAGCGCCGAACCGATCACGATGGCCGAGCGTAGCACTTCCGCCAGAGAAGCGGCGGGAGCAGCAGCTACAAGGGCAATAGCGCGGGCCATGACGCGATCATGCGCCCGATTGCCTAACAATCCGTAAACAGGCCTGCGGCAATCAGCCGAGCCATTCGAGCAGGGAGGCGAGGCACTCGCGCGCGAGCAACTGGCTGCGCTCGGGGCTCCACCCCTGCACCGGATCGGGCAAGTCGTCGTTGTCCTTGAACGGCATCTCGAGCGTCATCGAAACCGCGCCGAAACGCTCGGCGATCTGGTTGGTTGCCATCGAAAGGTTGGCCTTGCCGGGCCGCGCCACGGGATAACCGCGCTTCGTCTGGAAATCGGGCGTGCGCCGCTCGAGGATCGCGCGGTAGCGGCGATAGCCCTCGCCCTGCGCCTCGGTCCAGCCGGGAATGCCTTCGAAACCGGCGAAGAACACCGCAGGGATCGCCTCATCACCGTGAACATCCATCGCGAAGTGAACGCCGGTTTCGTCCATCGCATTCCGGATCGCGAGGACTTCGGGCGAGCGCTCGGCGCTTGGTTCGTGCCATTCGCGGTTGAGGTTCACGCCCACGGCATTGGTGCGCAAGTGCCCGCGGCGCGAGCCATCGGGATTGCAATTCGGTACGATATGAAAACGGCAGCGCTTGCGCAGCGCGCGGGCGTGCGGATCGGCGTGATCGGTCAGCATGTCGAGCGCGCCTTCCATCCACCATTCGGCCATCGATTCGCCGGGGTGCTGGCGCGCGATCAGCCAGATCTGCTTCTCGCCATCGCCCACGCCGAGGCAATCGATCGGCTGGCCATCGAGGCTGGTGCCGAGCACGCGGTGGGTAACGCCGTCATTCGCGGCGAACTCGGCGACGAGGTCGTGGTGCCGCTCCATCGAATAGGGCGCGAAATAGGCGAACCAGCAAGTGGCAGATTCCGGCGTGTAGCGGATCGTCATCGTCCCGCCATCGACCGCTGCCTCATAGCGGGTCTCGGCGCGGACCCAGGTGTCGCGGTCTTCCGAAACGCAGGCGCGGTAGCCCACCCAGCCATCGGGGTAGGCAGCGGAGGCGAGTCCGGTGATCCTGAGTTCCAGCGAACGGCCCGCGCAGCCGCTAACGCGAAAGTGGAACCACTGGAAGAAATCGGACGCGTTATCGCGCCGGATGGCGAGCCGGGCGCTGGCGCCGTCAATGCTCAGGACTTCGATGTTGCCGCTGTCAAAGCCTGCGTCGATGGTGATCGGTAGAGTGGTCATTTGACCGTGATAGTCGCCCCCGACGTCCCGGGGAAGCCCGAGAACAACGCATGCGCCAGACGCGGCGCGGCCTGATCGACGGCGGCGACCCTGGCCTTCTCGTTCTCGACGTTTTCCGCGCGGCCTTCCCACAGCGAAAGCCCGGTGGCGCGGTTGCGGATGGTGACGACAAGCCGGGTGTAGACCCGCGCCTTCGGCCCGCCGCCGAGATTGAAGCCAAGGCCGAGCCCGACGCCGCTGTTCCACCCGCCGGTCGCGCCGCCGACGCCGACCGAGACGGGGCCGCGCTGGCGTTCGGTGCGCTGTACTTCGCGTCCGACGCGCACTTCGGCGAGCGCATCGGCAGCGCCGGGTGTGGCCGTGCCGAACCTGATCGCGGCAAGCTCGGCCTCGACCGCCTGAAGCCAGGCGCGTGTTTCGAGGCTGCTCGCATCCATCCCGGGCGCAGCGACGACGGCCACGGCGCCGCGGCCCAGCGAGGACACGCTTTCGGGCGTGTGGAAGCGCGTGACTTCGACCGGCGCAGCAAGTGCGGGCACCGCAACGAGCGCGAGTGCGGCGAGGAGTGGCCGCGCCTTCACGGTGTCATCACCGCGAGCGGCTGGACGACCTGGCCATCGGGGAACTTCTTGAGCAGGGCCGTAGCGAGGCGGGCAGCCATCTGGCTGTTGTTGATCCCGCCATCTTCCTCACGCGCTTCGCCTTCGGCATGGCCCTCCCACAATACGCGCCCGGTGGCCTTGTCGCGGATGCGCAGATCGAGCCGGGTGGCGACGATGGCCTTGGCAGGCTTGGTCAGATCGACCGCAAGGGCAAGGCCAAAGCCGCTGCCGCGATTGCTGATGGTGGTGCTCATGGCGCCGCTGACTTTCTTGCGCGGGGCTTCTTCGGGGACAGCCACGCTGTGGCTCACTCCGATTTCGGCGACTTGCCCCGGGTCCATCGCCGTGGCGGTATCATAGCCGCGCCGCGCGAGTTCGTCGATTACCGCGGCTTCGTAGACCGGAAGCTTGCCATCGTCGTTGTCGCCCGCATCGCCGTCCGTTGCTGGGGGCAAGCGGCTGATCACGATGCGGCCCTTGCCGAGCAGGGCCTCGGCATCGGCGGAGCGGTATGCGGTGACGTCGATTTTCTTCGAAGGCTGCACGCTCTGGCGTGAGGACGGATAGCGCGGATCGGGGTCCGTGCGGTCTTCATCATGCCAGCCGCCGCCCCACCGTCCCTCACCCGGCATCCCTTGCGCAAGCACCGGCGCAGCGCCGCAGACGAGGAGCGCGGCGAGGAGAGGCGTGGTAAACTTCATGCGGGAGCCTTTCGGGACGGACGTCCATGGAAAATACGTCCGATGGCCTGTCTTGCGCATGAACGGTTCGTTTGTCGATTCCAACGCAGGAGGAGGCTGCTAGTGCAGTGCAGCATTACCAGAGGAGAGTGATTCGCATGGGCCAGGTTCCCGTTCTCGTAACCGGCGGCGCCGGGTATATCGGCAGCCACGCGGTGCTGGCGCTGAAGGATGCGGGCTGGCCGGTTGTGGTGATCGACAATCTGACCACGGGCTTCCGCTTTGCGATCCCCGATGGCGTGCTGCTCTATGAAGGCGATATCGAGGATGGCGCGCTGCTCGCGCGGATCTTTGCCGAGCAGAAGATCGGCGCTGTCATGCACTTTGCCGGGTCGATCATCGTGCCGGAATCGGTCGAGAACCCGCTCAAATACTATCACAACAACACGGCCAAGAGCCGGGCGCTGATCGCGGCGGCCGTGGAGGCCGGGGTAAAGCACTTCATCTTCTCATCGACGGCGGCGACGTACGGGATCCCGGAAGTTTCACCGGTGACGGAGGACAGCCCCAAGGCGCCGATCAATCCCTACGGCATGTCGAAGCTGATGACCGAGACGATGCTGGCGGACACCGCGCGGGCGCATCCGCTGAACTACTGCGCGCTGCGCTACTTCAACGTGGCGGGCGCGGATCCGGAGGCGCGCACGGGCCAATCGACCGCGGGGGCGACGCACCTCATCAAGGTTGCGGTGGAAGCGGCGCTGGGCAAGCGCAGCCATGTCGGCGTGTTCGGCACGGACTTTGACACGCCCGATGGCACCGGCGTGCGTGACTACATCCACGTATCGGACCTGGCCGCCGCGCATGTGCTGGCACTTGAAGCGCTGATCGAGGCGCCGGAGCGTTCGCTGACGATGAACTGCGGTTATGGTCAGGGCTTCTCGGTGCTTCAGGTGCTCGATGCGGTGGACAGGGTCACCAACCGCAAGATCGAGCGCAAGCTCGAAGGCCGCCGCGCCGGCGATCCCGATTCGCTGATTTCGGACAATCGGCGGATCAAGTCGACCCTGCCGTGGGTGCCCAAGTATGCCGATCTCGACGTGATCGTGCAGCATGCGCTGGCATGGGAGCGCAAATTGACCGAGATCCGCGGCGAAGCCTGAGTACCTGATTGACTTTCGCTCGGGGCGCGCATAACCGCCGCGTTCCAATTTCGGCCCGGTCGGCTCGGGCATAAGGATTCGCCATGAAGATTCGCAACAGCCTGAAGTCGCTCAAGGATCGCCACCGGGACAACCGCGTGATCCGTCGCCGCGGCCGCACCTACGTCATCAACAAGACCCAGAAGCGCTTCAAGGCGCGCCAAGGGTAATCACCCGCTGATTTCAGGCGCCCTGCTTGCGCGGGGCCTGGTGATCGAACGGTGTTGAACCGGCAGACAGCCTCCGCCACTCGCGGGGGCTTTTTGCATGTGCGGAAGGAACCGGCCGCGTGCGCGCCAAGGTCGATGCTGTCGTCTGGGATATCGGCCACGTGCTGGTGCAATGGTCGATCCGCTACCTCTATGAAAAGCTGATCGACGACCAGGCCGAGCTCGACTGGTTCCTCGCGCATGCGGTCACCGTGCCGTGGCACTTCCGGCACGACGGGGGTGAGCCGCTGGCAGACCTGATCGCCGAGAAAGTGGCTGAATATCCCGAGCACCGCGCGCTGATAGAAGCCTATGCGCCGCGCTGGCTTGAGACGATCCCCGGGCCGATCGAAGGCACGCCGGGGTTGGTTGAAGCACTCGCCGCACGAGGCGTGCCGCAATTCGCGATCACCAATTTCGGCGCAGATACCTGGGCGATGTTCCGCCCGACCTTCCCCGTGCTCGATCACATGGGCGATGTGGTGGTGAGCGGCATCGAACGGCTCGCCAAGCCCGATCCAGCGATCTTCCAGCTTGCTGCGCAGCGATTTGGCCATGCGCCGGAGCGGATGCTGTTCATCGACGACAACGCGGCGAACATCGCCAGCGCTGCGGCGCTGGGCTGGCAGGTGCATCACTTCACGCGCGGAGCGGAAGCGCTGGAAGCGGATCTGCGGGCGCTGGGAGTTCTCTAGGCGAGCCCGATCAGCGAGATCTGCCGACCGTAGCCCACCTCCCCCGCATGGGTCGAGCGGCGGAACGAATAGAAGCGCTCGGCTTGCGAGTAGGTGTCCTCGCCTAGCATGCCGACAGTGCCGACGCCGAAGCCCGCTAGCCGGGCCGCGACGTAGCCTTCGAGATCGAACCACGCATGCCCGGCGCGGCCGGCCTTGAAGAAGCGGGCATTTTTAGCTTCCTCGCCGGTGAAGCGCTCCTCGAACCCCGCGTCCACTTCGTAGCTTGTCTGCGCGATGCAGGGTCCGACCACGGCGGCAATGCGCGCGCGGTCCGCGCCGAGTGCTTCCATGGCCTCGACCGCGCGGTCGGTCACGCCACCGATGGCGCCTTTCCACCCGGCATGGGCGGCACCGATTATGCCTGCGTGCGGATCATGGAACAGCACTGGCGCGCAATCGGCGGTGAGTACGCCGAGGAGCAGGCCGGGCTGGTTGGTGACGAGAGCGTCTGCCTTCGGGCGGTCCGCATCCTCCCACGGTGCGGTGACGGTGACGACGCCGGGTGAATGGATCTGGTAGCACGTCAGGAGGCGCGCGCCCTGCAGCACGGCATCACCTGCACGGCGGCGGTTTTCGGAAGTGTGGGCGGGATCGTCCTCGCTGTAGCTCACGTTGAGCCCGGCATGGAGGCCCGTGCTCACCCCGCCGCGGCGGCCAAGGAAGCCGTGTGCGGTGCCGGCCAGCGCCGGATGGGTAAGGACTTCGGGCATCTCCATCAGCCGCTCAGGCTTTTGCTGACCTGCTCGCTCACATCCCGCGAGAGGCCCGGCGCCGCGGCGATGCGTTCCAGCTCCGCGCGCATGAGCGCGGCGCGCAGCGGTTCGATCCGGCGCCAGCGGCCGAGCGGCGGCACGAAGCGCGCGGCGACATTGCCGTTGATCGGATCGAGCTTGAGAATGAGGTCAGCGATCATGCGGTAGCCCGCGGCGCTCACCGCATGGAACGCCGGCGGATTGGCGGCAAAGGCCATGTAGAGCGCGCGCACGCGGTTGGGATTGGTCAGGGTGAAGTCCGGATGGCCCGCCAGCGCGGTGACATGCGCCAGCGTTTCAGGGTGAAGCGCGCCAGCCTGGATCGAGAACCACTTGTCGATCACCAGCGCATTGCCGGCAAAGCGATCATGGAAATCTGCCAGCGCGGCCCGGCGGGCAGCATCGCACTCCGCAGCGCCGATCCCGGCGAGCACCATCAGCGCGCCTTGCCGGTCGGTCATGTTGTCCGCCGCGTCATACTGCGCCTTGGCGCGGCGCGCGGCTTCCACGGGATCGCTCGCCGCGAGGTAGACGAGTGCCTGCGTCTTCAGCTTGCGCGCACCGCGTGCGGCGGCCTCGAGGCTGTAGGGCACCGCGGTGCAGCGATCGTGGAGTGTGTGCCACTGCGGCGCGAGCTCGCTGCCGAGCCAGCGCTTCAGCGCCTCGCGCTCGGCGTGGATGCGCGAAGGGTCCGCCTGCGCCAGCTGCTCGGCGATATAGCCTTCACCGGGCAGGATCAGCAGCTCGCCCCGCATGAGGTCGTCGAGTGCAGTATCCGCCAGAACCGCCGCGTAGACATCGCGGATCGCGGCGAGGCCTTCGCCGCGCGTGACCTCGGTCAGGTCGCCCGATACGGCGGCGACGAGGTGGCGGACCATGAGCTGCTGCATCGCCTCATAGCGCGCGAAGGGATCATCATCGTTCGCGGCGAGGAAGACCAGATCGGCGGTGGACAGGGCCATGTCGATGGCGACGGGCGCCGAGAAGCCCCGGTTGATCGAAAGGACCGGCGGCGCGACGAAGCCTGAGAAGGTGAAGGTCTGCTCGGCTTCCGTCAGGACAAGCACGTGTTCGCCATGGTGCTTTCCGGTCGCGCGATCGAACAGCGCGGTGCGCAGCGGGATGACCATGGGCTGCTTGTTCGGCTGGCCTGGCGTGGCCGGCACGGTCTGGCTGAGCGTGAGCGTGGCCGTATCGCCCGCGTGGGTGAGCGCGGCCGTAACGCGCGGGGTGCCGGCCTGTTCGTACCAGCGGCGGAACTGCTTGAGGTCGAGCCCCGCACCGTCCTCGATCGCCTTGACGAAATCCTCGCAAGTGGCCGCTTCGCCGTCATGCCGGTCAAAATAGAGATCGGTGCCTGCCCTGAACCGCTCCGGGCCGGCCATGACCGTCATCATGCGGATCACCTCGGCGCCCTTGTTGTAGACGGTCGCGGTGTAGAAGTTGCTGATTTCCTGATAGGCATCGGGCCGGATCGGATGCGCGAGGGGGCCGGAATCCTCGGGGAACTGCGCCGCGCGCAAGATGCGCACATCCTCGATCCGCTTGACCGGGGCCGAACCCATGTCCGCGCTGAACTGCTGGTCGCGCAGCACGGTGAAGCCTTCCTTGAGGCTGAGCTGGAACCAGTCACGGCAGGTGACGCGGTTGCCGGACCAGTTGTGGAAGTATTCGTGCGCGACGACGCCTTCGATCGCGTCGTAGTCCCCGTCGGTTGCCGTCTCCGGGTCGGCCAGAATGTAGCGCGTGTTGAAGACGTTAAGGCCCTTGTTCTCCATCGCGCCTGCGTTGAAATCGGCGACGGCGACGATGTTGAACAAGTCGAGGTCGTATTCGCGGCCGTAGACCTGCTCGTCCCAGCGCATCGAATCGATGAGCGCTTTCATCGCATGGCCGGTGCGCGTCTCATCCCCGGCGCGGACGTAGATGGCGAGATCCACCTTGCGGCCCGAACGGGTGGTGAACCTATCGCGCGCGGCGACAAGATCGCCCGCGACGAGCGCGAAGAGGTAGGACGGCTTGGGCCAGGGATCGTGCCATTCGGCCCAGTGGGTGCCGTCGGCATTCTCACCGCTGGCGACCGGGTTGCCATTGGAAAGCAGCACCGGGAAGGCCGCCTTGTCGCCCGCCATGCGCACGGTGTAGCGGCTCAGCACATCCGGCCGGTCGGGGAAGAAGGTGATACGGCGAAAGCCCTCGGCCTCGCACTGGGTGCAGAGCATCCCGTTCGAGGCATAGAGGCCAGAAAGCTGGGTGTTGGCGGCGGGATCGATCTCGGTCTCGATCGTCACCGTGTGGCGATCACCGGGAAGATCGATCACGAGGCTGCTGCCGTCCATGCGCCAATCGTTGTGCACGGCGCCGTCGACCAGCACCGTCTTTGCCGCAATGCCATCGCCATCAAGCCGCAGGGGGCTGCGCGCCGTGCCACCGCGTTCAACCACGAGATCGGCGCGCACCCGCGTCGCGGTGAGCGAGAGCGCGAAATCGAGCGTGAGGTCCGGCACCAGCCATGCGGGCGGGCGGTAATCCGCGCGTTGGATCACGGGAGCGGGGACGGCGGGAGCGTGGGAAAGATCGTTCATGGCCCCAATGTAGGGAGCCTGTGCCTGCGGGAAAGCGCAAAATCGGCGGGGCTTCAAAAGTTCCCGGCAAGAGCGCTTGACGAGGCGGCGACCGGGCCGCACCCATGGCATTGCCGGAATGGGCAAGGGGACGGGTCGCACACGATGCCGCTGACAAGATGGATTGCATTTGCTGCCTTGGGGCTCATCGCGGCAGCGCCGGGCCTCGCCCATGCCGCGGCGTTCGATGTCGACCATGCAACGCAGCTGTGGCTGGCGACGCTGAGCGCTCCGGCGAAGGCCCGGTCCGATGCCTATTTCGAAGGGGGCGAATGGCTCTCGCTGTGGGGTACGCTGATTTCGCTCGCCCTCTGCTGGTTCCTGCTGCGCGTGCGGCTGCTGCCCAAGGTGCGCGATGGGATGCACCGGCGCGGCTGGCGGCCGTGGCTGGGCGTGCTGGCCTGTGCGCTCGTGTATATCGCCGCCGATTCCCTGCTGAGCCTGCCGTGGACGTTCTACACCGGGTATCTGCGCGAACGGCAGTACGGGCTGATGAACCAGTCGGTGGGGGCATGGCTGGGCGATCAGGCGATTGGCCTCGTCCTCGGCGCCGTGCTGGGCAGCGTGCTGCTGCTGGTGATCTACGCGGTGATTCGCAAGTATCCGAAGCGCTGGTGGCTGATCGGGACCGGCGTTGTCGGCATCGCGATCACGTTTCTCATGCTCATCACGCCGGTGTTCATCGTGCCGCTGTTCAACACCCAGTCCGAATTGCCGGATGGCGCGGTGCGGACGCGCGTGGTCGCGATGGCGAAGGCCTGCAAC
>CAZQEH010000055.1:0-22699 GCA_964592205.1 uncultured Novosphingobium sp. | reverse complement strand
GGCACCGGGGGTGTCGAGAACGTGGCGTGGCAGGTGGCCCGGGAGCTGGCGCGCCAGGGCGAGGCGGTGAGCGTGATCGCCCGGGAGACCGACACGGTCACGGGCGGCGACGCGGGCGGTCGCGCGGGCGGTCCGCCCGGCCTTGCGCCCACCGCATCGTTGATCAGATCGCCGATCCCGCCGAGGGCACCAACAAGCTGCGTCGCCTCGATCGGGAACAGGATCGTCTTGGCATTGGGCGAGGTGGCGAATTCCTTCACCGCCTCGACATATTTCTGCGCGACAAAGTAGTTGAGCGCCTGCGTTCCGGATGAAGCAATCGCTTCCGAAACCACCGCTGTCGCCCGTGCTTCAGCCTCGGCCGAACGTTCGCGTGCTTCGGCATCGCGGAATGCCGCTTCCTTGCGGCCCTCGGCTTCGAGAATCTGCGCCTGCTTCTGACCTTCGGCCTTGAGGATTTCCGACGCGCGCGAACCTTCCGCTTCGAGGATCTGCGCACGCTTCTCACGTTCGGCCTTCATCTGGCGTGCCATGGCGTTGGAAATGTCAGCCGGCGGGCGGATGTCCTTGATCTCGACCCGCGTGATCTTGAGGCCCCACGGCGAGGTCGCGTGATCGACCACGTTGAGCAGCCGGGCATTGATCTCATCGCGCTTCGACAGCGTCTCGTCGAGGTCCATCGAACCCATCACCGTGCGCAGGTTCGTGGTGGTGAGCTGCATGATCGCGAGATAGAGATTCGAAACCTCGTAAGCCGCCTTGCCCGCATCGAGCACCTGGAAGAACACGATCGCATCGACGCCGACCATCGCGTTGTCGCGCGTGATGATCTCCTGCCCGGGGATGTCCAGCACCTGCTCCATCATGTTCACCTTGTGCCCGACCCGGTCGATGAACGGCACGATGAAATGGAGGCCCGGCTGCGCCGCGAGCGCGAAGCGCCCCAGCCGCTCGATGGTATAGACATGGCCCTGGCGGACCACCCGGATGCCGGTCGCCAGATAGACCACCGCCAGCCCCACGATCAGGATCAGCACAGCTTCCACGCCCAGTTCCCCCAATTCCTGCACCAACGTTACTCAGCAGTCTCAACCTACCGCAGCCTCCGCGTTTTAGTAGTGCGATTTTGCATCTGGCGCGGCGAGGTCGTAGCAATGCGCGATATCGTAGTTGTCCACCCCGCCCGAGCGGTTCGCTGCCTCGGCGCGCATGGCATCGCGCGCGGCCTCTACCGCCGCATCTGCATCATCTCCGCTTTTGCCGCCGGCGATGAAAGCGGTGCGTGCGCGGGTGGAGAGCACTTGCGCAAGGGTCTGGAGATCACGCACCGCAGTTCCGTCCGGCCCCTTTGCTCGCTCCTCTTTCCACGCGAGCGTCAGGATCGCGGCGCATTGCGCGAGATCGGGGGTCTGGAGCGGTGGCACCGCGACGTCGAGCCGGGCAAGACAGGGCTTTGTTTCAGCCACGAGTTCACGGTCAGGGTCCGCAGCGGCGCGGCTCTGCATCGCGGTGACTTCGGCGACCAGCAGATCGCGCACCACTTCCTGCGTCATCCCGCCCTGTTCGACAGCGCGTGCGCCCACATCGGTGAAGAAGCGCTTGCCGCGCACCGCCATGGGCGGCAGCGCCAACGCGGCGGCACTGCCGCGCGCCTGCTCGGACGCGGCGATCGCGAAAGCGGCAGCGCAATGGAGATCGGCCTTCAGCGCAGCGTCGGGCGCGGCGGATGGAGGCGGTGCAGCCGCCAGCGGCGCGGTCAGGAGCGCGAGGATCAGCGCGGCGGCGGAAAGGAAACGCAGCATCGCCCGCAGCATAGGGATTGGGTTGCCGACCGTCAGCAACTATCGAACCGGACACAAAAAAACGGCTGCGGACGATCCAGGGAGATTGTGCCGCAGCCGTGTCAGGGGCGCGCTTCAGGGTGTGGGTGGAAGACGCGCGCTGAAGAGACGTGGAATTCGGGTGGTTCAGGCCTTGGGCGTATTGCAGCGGGCCATGTCTTCAACCGCCAGTGCGCCCTTGGGGGTGACGAAGCGGTTGATAGTGCCGACCCTGGCGGCCAGCTTGGTGCACACGACGACCGGGCGGGCGGTGTCCTGTCCTGCCGAGCAAATGTCGCCGGCGCAGCTCCACAGCACTTCACCCAGCAGGAGCTTGGCGGGCTTGGCCACCGGCGCCGCGAGCGTGACCGAATAGTAGGAGTTGCCGTCGGCCGCGCGGGCCGGGTTCGCGGTCACCGCAAAGGTGGCAGCGGTGCCGACGAGCGCGAGTACGGCCGGAAGCAGCTGGCGAACAGCGCTGTTGCGGATGGCACTCATGATAGTTCCCCTTGATCTTGTCAGAGTCTGTTTAGAACCCCCGCCACTGGTGGCGGCCTGCCCGGAAACTGCGGGGTTGGCGGTCCGGGCCGATACTTGCCCCGCTTGGTGCAGGGCTGGCCCAAACCGCCAGGTGGAGAGGATGCGATTTCCGTTGCGAATCGCTACCTACTTCATTAGGTTTCGAGTTGCAACTAGAAACTTATATTGCTCTCACGAATGAGGTATGTCACAAAGCGTCATGGGAAAACTTCGCGAATCCCTCGCCGACCTTGTCGTCTGTGGCCTCCCCTGTGCGCTGGAGGCGATGGGCGAACGATGGTCGTTCATGATCCTCAGGGCCGCCTTCAATGGCGTGTGCCACTTCGAGGAGTTTCTCGATGCGCTCGGGATCGCGCGGAATATTCTTTCCAACCGGCTGTCTCGCCTGGTCGATGCGGGCATCTTGAAGCGCGAACATTGCGCTGATGATCGCCGCCGCATCGAATACCGCCTGACCCCCAAGGGCATGGACCTGCTCCCGGCGATGCTGGCGCTGCGCCAGTGGGGCGAAAAGTGGGAAATGAACGTGCCGTCCAACCCCGTCCTGTGCGATTGCCGCGACGGGATGCCGATCCTGCCCATCACCATCCGCGCGCACGATGATCGCGTGCTCGAAGGTGCGGACCTGATGTGGCGCGAATGGTCCGACGTGGAGGCCAGCAGGAAGGAAGCGGCTGCGCAGTTGCGCGCAGCAAACTGATCTGGACAAAAAGCGGGCCGCCACCTGACCGGTCCCGGGGGCAGGATTGTCGGTCTGGCGGCGACCCTCAACGGCGGCAGCGGCTGGGACTGGATGCCGTCTGCATCACACGTCTCTTGAAATCGGTCTTGATCTCGTATCGTTCAGCGCGCGGCGACCTTGATGGTGCTGAAGCGCACGCCGCGGTCGGCCATCTCGCGCTGTGCGGACTGGACCGCATTGCGATAGCAGCGGCGCGCTTCCATCATTTCGGACAGCGGATGCGGGCCATAGTTGGCTTCGCAGACGGCCGAGGCGGCGTGGCGCAGGCGGGCATCGAAGGTCAACTGGCCTGCAGCGGTCGTGAGATCCAGATCGGTATATTTCACCATCCGGTGCTGGACGCGCACGTCGGGATTGGCATCAGCCGAGGCGGCGGGCTGGGCGAAAGCGGACTGGGCGAAAGCGGGCTGGGCGGCAAACACCAGGCCAGCAAGGCCAGTTGCGATCAAAGCAGTCTTGAACATGGCAAGTTCCTTAGCTTGGGTTGCAATAACTTGGTTGCGTTGGACGCCGGGTCGCCTTGGACGGCCTGGCGGGAAGCGGTGGTTGGGCTGGCTGGTCCGTTCCGGGGCCTTGCCACCGCCGCATGCTCATTTTGCTAGGCGAATCGGGCGCGCGCCGCACTTCACGGTCGACCGGGCCGACCACCGTGCCGACAAACCGCCACCGCGCCCGACCAACGGCCTATTCTGCTCCACGAGCGACAAGTCCGCCGTTCGCCGACGTGACAGAGCGGCGGCGCACTCCTATCGTTGGCCGGCATGGCGATTCTGATCATCTTCCTGCTCGGCGTCGGAAACTTCGCGCTGCACCGGGCAGTCATGGACAGCGGCCATCCCCTGCTGGACCGCCTGCCAGGGTACTATCGCGCGCTCAGCAGCCGCTTCTGGCTTGCCGCGGAATTCCTGATGCTGCTCGGCGGACTGTGGCTGGCCTCCGAAGGAATCGCGTGGGGCGCGCTCGCCTATCTCACCTACAGCCTGCTCAATGTGATTTCGGCTTGGCTAATCCTGTCCGGCAAGGTTTAGGGCTGGCGCCATGATCCGCCTGTTCCACATCAGCGACGTGCACTTCGGACTGGAGGATACTGCGGCGCTCGCGTGGGTCGCGCAGTGCGTCGCGCGCGAACGACCCGATGCGGTCGCCCTGACCGGGGATCTTACCATGCGGGCCCGGCACCGCGAATTTGCCGCCGCGGCCGCATGGATTCGCGGACTGGGCGTGCCGGTCACGGTCGAGGTAGGGAACCATGATCTCCCTTATTTCAATCTCGCCGAACGGTTCTTCGACCCCTATCGCCGCTTCCGCGCGCTGCAGGTGGCAGTCGGCCATGGCATTGTCCTGCCGGGCCTCGCCATCGTCCCGCTCAAGACCACGGCGCGCGCGCAGATGCGGCTGAACTGGTCAAAAGGCTGTGTCAGCGAGCGGAGCCTTGCTGCCTGCCTCGCGGCGCTCGATGTGCTTGCGCCGGGCACCCGCGCGCTCGTCGCCTGCCATCATCCGTTGATCGAGACCGGCACGCGCGGCAAGGCGCTGACCCGCGGCGGCTCGCGCGCGCTAGCATCGCTCGCCAAGCGCGGCGTGCTCGCCGTGCTGTCGGGCCATGTGCATGATGCGTTCGACATCGTGCACCCCACCGCAAACGGGCCCGTGCGCATGATCGGCGCCGGGACACTCTCCCAGCGCCTGCGCGCGACACCGGCGGGCTTCAATGAGCTGATCATTGATGACAACGGATTGGCCGTCCGCGTGCGGCATGAACTGGCAGCATCTGCAAAGCAGTGAATACTCATAATTATAGTTATGTTTTTCCCTATTCACTTTGTTATATTTCCATCCGCCATCCTTTAGAGTCAGAAGGCCGGTTTTTTTACCTTACCAGCCACCTCGCGGCCAACGCCCGCCATTTCCTTGCGCCGATCCGCATCAGGATATTAACCGAATCAGCCTCTGCGAATGCTACCTTGTAACGCCTATTTTAGACACATGCGGAGGCGTATGTGTTTGCGGCGTGGCGCCGCCGATGCAGGCACTTTGCAAAGCCACAACCAATTAACCGCCCACTATGGACAGATATGCTTTCCTATAGTTCGATAGGGGAATCGCCGGGTGCCCTTAAGGGGTCTCCAGCCGCCGTACTCATGCAGATGGAGGCCCTGTTGCCCACCACCGCCTCCATTTCCGATGATCGGCTTTTCATGCAAGCGAGCACCGGCCAAGTCCGTTACCTGTCAATGAATGACCTCCACCGCGATGCCCGCGACCATTGGCTCCAAAGCGCCTTGCCGGGATTGGAGCAGTACACTTTCGTCGATCTGGAAACGCGGTTTCTGTCGATTGCGGAGCAGGACTACGACGCACTGGTGATCGGCGGTAACGATCCTGTCCGCGCGGCGCGTTTCCTGCGCGTCAACCGGCCAATCCTTGCGCGCAAGGTCAAGATCGCGCTCATGCACGGCAGCCTTGCCGGCAAGCGCGCCAAGGCGCTCAACGCCGGCTTCGACGATGTGCTCGACAGCGCCCGGATGGCGCCCGAGGAAGCAGCCACACGCTGCGCAGTCATCCTTGCCCGCTATCAGGCAGCAGCGCATCAGGCCCGCGCCGAACAGGAACTGGCAAGCTCGCTCGATCGCATCGCTCACCTGCACATGCTCGGCAAGCGCGAACGGCATTTGCTGACGTTGCTGGCGAACCGGCTCGGCGAACCGGTCTCGCACTTCAAGCTCAGGACCGAGCTCAGCCATGGCCAGGACGATCTCTCGTACAACTATCTCAAGGTGCTCGCCTCGAACCTGCGGGCCAAGCTCAAGCCGCCCTATGTTCTCGTTCCGGGCGGGCAGGGATCATACAAGATAGCAAGCCTGTAACGGCACCGCCGCCAGAGCGACATTGACTTTCCGGATCGGACCACCCATATCGGCGAGGCTATCGTCGCCTGCGACGGATTTTCATGAACCGGATTTCTGTCCGGGCCGAATTTTCCCCTCTCACGCCACCAGCACCGGTTGCACTGTTTGCAGCCGCGTACCCTGTCCATGTGAAAGGGGCCATGATGCCCACAGAATATCGCTCACGACCCGCCGCCGCTACTGTCCATTGCAAGGGCAGCTGAACATGGCGAAGGAAGACGTGATGACGCTCGACGGCCAGATCGACGAGATCCTGCCCGATGGCCGCTTTGGCGTGATGCTGGAAAACGAACACCGCATCATCGCCTATACCGCCGGCAAGATGCGCAAGTTCCGGATACGCTCGATCGTGGGAGACCGCGTGAAGGTGGAAATGACGCCCTACGACCTCACCAAAGGTCGCATCGTCTTCCGCGAAAAGGTCGCGGGCGGCGGTGGGGGCGCGTTCAAGAAGCGCCGCTAGAGCGTTTTCGAACCAGATGGAATCATCTGGTGACTCGGAAAACGCGGTAAACCAAGGATCTGGAGCGATCCGTCCGATGAAATCGGAACGGATTTCGCTCTAGCGCCCCACCAGATCACCAGGGGTCGATCGAGCGTGCTGGCATGCCTGCCGCGCCGATGCCCCGTATACTCTCAACACATCGGCGCGCCGCGCGCGCCAGGGATTTTCATGATACCGATTTTGAACACGACGTACGCCTACACGATCAGCCACAGCTTTCTGCCCCGCACGCGGGTTTCCAGAATCGCGCGCGACAACGCGCCGCCACGGCGCACCTCGCCGGTGCTGAGCAGGCAGGAACTTCGCCAGATCGTCCAGCAAATGGTCGACTGACACTGAAACGAAAAAGGCCCCTGCCTCCACGGAGACAGGGGCCTTTTCTTTTCGATCGCTGCGCTTACTTGGCGGCTTCGCTCGCCGCCGGAGCCGCGTTGGCATCCGCCGCCGGGGCGGACGCATCGGCGGCCGGAGCCGCCGCAGCCGCTTCAGCAGCGGGAAGTGGCAGGTTGCTGCCCTGCGCATTGAGATAGAGGATCACGTCGGCACGCTGCATCGGATCACTGATGCCGGCAAACGACATTTTGGTGCCGGTCGCGTACTTGGCGGGCGAAGTCAGCCATTCATCGAGGCTGGCGAAATCCCACTTGCCGCCCTTGGCCTTGAGTGCATCGGAGAAGGCATA
Organism: uncultured Novosphingobium sp.; assembly: GCA_964592205.1. Classification (GTDB taxonomy): domain Bacteria; phylum Pseudomonadota; class Alphaproteobacteria; order Sphingomonadales; family Sphingomonadaceae; genus Novosphingobium. Next base: position 15,501 of record CAZQEH010000055.1, on the reverse strand, counting down.
GCCGCCACGGCCCTGTGCCTGGCCTTCACCCACAACGCCCCACAGATTTGGGCCGATGCCGTTCGGGCCGCCTTGCGTGACAGTGTGGCAGGCCTTGCACTTGGCGAAGATCGCTTCGCCCTTGCTCAACTCGGCCTTGGCCATGCGCATGCCGATCGGTTCAACCGCAGCGGCAGCGCCGCCCTCGGCTTCGACGCCGTCGATCACATAGCCCATCTTGGCCGGACGGTTTTCCTTGTCCGCCAGGAAGTAATGGCCCGAAAGGCTCGCAAGCCCCAGCGCAACGATGCCGCCGAACAAGGTCCAACCGGCAATGGTATTGAAACGATCGTCCATTCCGAGCCCCATATGGAGTTGCGCTGCCCGCGTGACATGCGCCAAATTGCGCCGCCGCTCTAGTCACGCCCCCGCCCCCGCGCAAGAGTGATTGCAATAGGTTGAAGGACAAGAATCGCATGGGCGCATGCCGTTGCCTGCTGCAAAAGCGCCTTGCCCGGTCCTTCCCCGGGGCTTAAGCGCCTCGGTCCATGGCCAGCTACCCCGTTCCTGCCGCCCGCCTCGTTGCCGAAATGACCGAGGCCGCCGCCGCCGATCCGGCGCGCGCAGTCGCGTTTCAGGGCGCTCCGGGCGCCAATTCGCACCGCGCCGCGCTTGAAGCGTTGCCGCATTGCCTGCCACTGCCGTGCTTCTCGTTCGAGGATGCGCTGGAAGCCGTGAAGGACGGCCGCGCCGGACAGGCGATCATCCCGATCGAAAATTCGCAGCACGGCCGTGTCGCCGATATCCACTTTCTCTTGCCCGAGAGTGGCTTGTCGATCGTTGGCGAGCACTTCATGCCGATCCACGCCTGCCTGATGGGCATCGGCACCGGCCCCTTCACCAGCGCGTGGAGCCACCCGCAGGCGCTCGGCCAATCGCGCCACTACCTGCGCACGCGCGGCATTGTGCCGATGTCCTACGCCGATACGGCGGGTGCTGCCGCCTATGTCGCCGAACTCGGCGATCCTGCCGCCGCTGCCATCGCGCCGCGCATCGCGGCTGAGCTTTATGGCCTCACGCTTGTCGAGGAAAACATCGAGGACGCGCACGACAACATGACGCGCTTCGTCATGCTGGCGCGCGAGCCGCTCGACTTCTCCACGATCACCGGGCCCGCAATCACCACCTTCATCTTTGAAGTGCGCAACATTCCCGCCGCGCTCTACAAGGCGCTCGGCGGCTTTGCGACCAATGGTGTCAACATGACCAAGCTGGAAAGCTACCAGCGCGGTGCCAGCTTTGCCGCCACCGCATTCTTCGCCGATATCGTTGGTGCCCCGGACGAACCGGCAGTGGACCGCGCGTTTGAGGAGCTGACCTTCTTCGCCAAGGACCTGCGGATTCTTGGCACATATCCGCTCGAACGGGCACGCGGCTGAACACCCCGGCCGATCCGGCGCGATAAACGCTTGCTCCTTGCGGGCAGGCCATGCGACCAATTGCCTCGTGGCAGGAGGACCGGGACCGGATAGCGCCAATGCAGGCGAACGCGCCTGGGAAGCGGCGCGCGCCATGCGCGAAATCCAATACGCCCCCGTCCCGCCCAACACGGTTCCGCAAAGCGAGCCGCCACCCTGGCTGGTGGCGACTATGCGCTTCCTTGCGAAGCTGTTCGAGCCCCTTGGTCGCTTGCTTGGCACCGGATGGAGCGCGATCGAGATCGTACTGATTGCCCTTGCCGTGGTGGGCGCGCTGTGGATCCTGTGGACGCTGTTCCAGCGCTGGCGGCTTACCTTGGCGCTGGCTGTGCCCAGCACGGACACGCCGACGATCGACCGGGCCGCCGCGCTCGCGTTGCTCGAAGATGCCGATGCCCTCGCAGCCGCGGGCCGCTTCGACGAGGCGGTCCATCTCCTGCTCCGGCGCAGCGTGCATCATATCGCCGCCGCTCGCCCCGATTGGCTTTCGCCCTCGAGCACCGCGCGAGAGATCGGCTCGATTCCCGGCTTGCCCGCTGCCGCGCGGCAGGCCTTTACCCAGATCGCGTGCGAGGTTGAACGCAGTCTCTATGCGCTGCGCGCGCTCGCCGACGATGATTGGCAGCGCGCCCGCGCCGCCTATGCCGCTTTCGCGCTGCAAAACCTCGAGTCGGCCAGGTGAGCGCAGCGGCCTCCTCGCAACCCTTCAGCAGAGGCACATCGCTCGGCATCGTGCTGATCGGCGCGCTGGCCTTCATTGCCGCGCTCTACTGGCTCGGCACCGGCGGCGGTGCGACCAACAATGGCGGCGGCCATGCCGCAGGGCGCGGGCTCAATGGCTATGCCGGGCTCGCCGCGATGATCGAGGCGGATGGCGTTACCGTCCGGCGCGCGCGGAGTAAGGACGAGCTCAAGCAGCCCGGCCTCCTCGTGCTGACCCCCCCGGCAGAGGCCAAGGGCAGCGACATTGCCGAAATCGTGGAAGCGCGGCGCACGATCGGCCCGACGGTCATCGTCACGCCCAAGTGGCGCGCCTTCCCTGATATCGCCAGCCCGGCGAGCAAACGCGGCTGGACCCAGCTCGACGGCACCGCGCCGCCCGAATGGAACGGCTATCACGATGATCTGGCGGTGAGCTTCATCAAGGGCCCGGCACGCGGCTGGGAGGGCACCGGGGCCCTGTCGGCGTTTCATGGCCGGCTGCCTGATGATCGCACTGTGCTGATCGGCACGGGGCCCGGTCTTGAATCGCTGATTGAAACGCCCGGCGGCGGCATTCTGGCGGGCCTTCTCACCGGCGATGGCAGCAATGCGGTGATCGAGCGGTGGATCGGCATGGAGCGCCATCAAGGTAGCGATCCCGATGGAGCGGACGCCAGCGACAGCTTCACCTCAAGCTTTCCCGTCGTGCTGGTGTTCGAGCCAGACTTGCTCGACAACTGGGGCCTTGCCGACAAGCAGACCGGCCTGATGGCCCGCCGCCTCCTCTATGCGGCAGCGGGCGACAAACCGCAGATTGTCACGTTCGATCTGACACTCAATGGCCTTGGCGCGAGCCGCAATCTACTCACGCTTGCCTTCGAGCCGCCGTTCCTCGCCGCCACACTATGCTTCTTCATGGCGCTGTTCGCAGCTGGCTGGCGCAGCTTCAACCGCTTCGGTCCCGCGCGCGCAGCCGGGCGCGAGGTTCCGCTCGGCAAGACCGTGCTGGTGCGCAACACGGCCGGGCTGATCCGCCGCGCCCGGCGGCTGCGGCTGATCGCCACGCCCTATGCCGATGCCTCACGCGAACGGCTGGTCCTTGCGCTCGGCCTGCCGCGCGGCCGCCCGCCGGAGGAAACCGAAGCCGCAATCGACCGCCTGCAGGCCCGGCTAAACCGGACTGGCCTTGACCGGACTGGCCTTGACCGGACTGGGCCACGCTACTCCGAACTTGCCGCACGCCTGCGTGCAGCCCGTCGCAGCACCGAAGTGGCGCAGCGCGCGGCTGCCCTGCAACGCCTTGAAAGGGACCTCACCGAATGACTCTTGAAGAAGTCCGCGCCATGGCCGGCCTGATCCGCGCCGAAGTGGCCAAGGCCATCGTCGGCCAGGACAGCGTCGTCGATCACTTGCTGATCGCGCTGCTGGCTGGCGGCCATGTTCTGCTCGAAGGCCCTCCAGGCACCGCCAAGACGCTGCTCGCGCAAAGCTTCGCCACCTCGCTGGGGCTTGATTTCGGGCGCATCCAGTTCACGCCGGACCTCATGCCGGGCGATATTCTCGGCTCCAACCTGTTCAACTTCCAGACCAGCCAGTTCACCCTGACGCGCGGACCGATCTTTCACGAACTGCTGCTGGGTGACGAAATCAACCGCACCCCGCCCAAGACGCAGGCTGCGCTGCTCGAAGCCATGCAGGAGCGCCGTGTCACCCTGGATGGCGAGACTTACGCGCTGTCGGACCGCTTCATGGTCGTCGCCACGCAAAACCCGATCGAGAGCCAGGGCGTCTATCCACTCCCCGAAGCGCAGCTCGATCGCTTCCTGTTCAAGCTCCTCGTCGATTACCCCAGCGCGGAGGAGGAAGCCCAGATCGTCACGCGCTACGGTGCCGGGCGCGGCGCGCCGAGCCTGGCCGCGCTGGGCGTCAGCGCCGTCACCGCAGGCGATACGATTGCCGACGCCGTCACTGCCGTCACCACCGTCACGATGTCCGAAACGGTGGTCGATTACATCGTCCGCCTCGTCCGCGCGACGCGCGAGAGCGCCGATCTTGCAGCCGGGGCCAGCCCGCGCGCAGCGGTGGTGCTGGCAGGCGCCGCCCGCGCCCGCGCGGCGCTGGATGGGCGCGACTATGTGATCCCCGACGATGTGAAGGCGCTCGCCATCGCCGTGCTGCGCCACCGCATGCTGCTGAGCCCCGCCGCCGAGATCGAAGGCCGCGCAGCGGAAACCATCGTTGCAGATCTCATCCAGCACACCGAGGCGCCGCGATAAATCATGCGCCTGCACTGGCCCTTCCCGGTGTTCTACCCCTCGGCACGGACGGCGGTGCTGCTCGCGCTTGCCGCGCCGTTGGCGGTGGTGCTCGCCGCGGCCGCACCGCGCGCGTGGATTGCCGCGCCTGCGCTTGGGGGCGCGCTTCTGATGATGGTTCTGCTCGATGCCCTGCTGGCTCCTGCGCTGGCAGATTTACGCGTCATCGTTCCCGAAGATGGCGAGGTGGGCGAACCGCTGCGCCTCACCGTGCTCGCCGATTTTCGCATCGATGCGCCCCGCGCCGCGCCCATGGCAGCGCTGGCGCTCGATCCGCGGCTGGCCCCCGGCGGGCAGCGGGTTGCCCCGCTTGTGCGAGACAACGGCGCGTGGAGCGCCGAGATCGGGACAACGCCCACCCGGCGCGGGCTCGGCCCGGTGCGTACGGTATGGCTGCGCTGGGAAGGCCCGCTCGGCCTCGGCAGCCGGCAAGTGCGGCGCGATCTTGATGCCACGATCCGCGTCCGCCCCAATATCGCGCCGGTACGCAGCCCCGCGCTGCAACTGTTTCTGCGCGATGCCCAGTTCGGCATGGTTGCGCGCCGCATCCGGGGGGAAGGCACCGAGTTCGAGGCGCTCGCCGAATACGAGCCCGGCATGGACCGCCGCCGGATCGACTGGAAGTCCTCCGCCCGCCACGCCCGGCTCTTCGCCAAGGAATACGAAACCGAGCGCAACAACCAGATCGTCTTCGCGTTCGATTGCGGGCAGACGATGTGTGAACCCATCGCCAGCCTCCCGCGCATCGACCGCGCTGTCACCGCTGCGCTCACCACCGCATGGATTGCGCTTGGCGCGCAGGACCGCGTCGCGCTCTACGGCTTTGCCCAGCGGCCGCAGGTGCTGAGCCCCTTCGTCACGGCCCCGCGCGATTTCGCTCGCTTGCAGGAAGCCGCCGCCGCGCTGGATTACAGCACCGAGCAGCCCAACTTCACGCTTGCGCTCTCCACGCTCGCAGCGCGGCTGCGGCGGCGCTCGCTGGTTGTCGTCTTCTCTGAATTCACCGATCCGACCAGCGCAGAAATGATGATTGAATCGATGCGCCGTCTGGTCGAGCGCCACCGCGTGATTTTCGTCGTCATGGCCGATGCCGAACTGGCCGATTTCGTCAGCGCGCCGGTGCGCACCGAGCAGGATGCCGCCATGGCGGTTACCGCCACCACCTTGCAGCGCCAGCGCACGCTCGTGCTTCAGCGCCTGCGCCGCGCGGGCATTCTCGTGGTCGAAGCACCGCACCAGCACATCGGCAACCGGCTGCTCGATGCCTACCTTGCGGTCAAGCGCGCGGGGAGCCTCGGATGAGCGATTCCGCACCCACCCTGCTGGGCCGGCTCGGCGGCTGGTTCAGCCCCGCCGCCAACGCCGAGATCGCCGCTGCCGAAGGCGCGGCGCTGCGTTCGGACCGCTTCCGGCTCGAACGCGAAGGCGAATGGAAGCGGCTTGAGGCCATTGTTACCCGGATCGAACGCGGTCGGCTGCGGAGCGTTTCCGACGAAGACCTTCTTGCGCTGCCTGCGCTCTATCGCACCGCCGTCTCCAGCCTTGCCGTCGCACGAGAAACCTCGCTCGATGCGGAAACGCTGGCCTGGCTTGAAGTGCTCACCCGCCGCGCGTGGTTCATCGTCTATGGCCCCCGCGCCGGGCTTGGCGACTGGCTCCTGCGTTTCTTCGGCGGCGGCTGGGGAGCGAGCGTTCGCGCGATCGGTGCGGAAATCCTGATTGCACTGGCGCTGATGGTTTGCGGCACGGTGGTCGGCTGGCTGCTCGTCGCCAGCGATCCCGATTGGTACTACGCGCTCATCCCCGGCAACATGACCGATGCCCGCGTGCCCGGTGCCAGCCGCGCTGTGCTCCTGCACACATTGTTCGGCCAGCAAGATCAGCGTGGCCTTGCGGTCTTTGCCGCCGCGCTGTTTTCCAACAATGCCCAGGTCTCGATCCTCGCCTTCGCGCTGGGCTTTGCCTTTGGCCTTCCTTCCGCACTGCTGCTGATCCAGAACACCACCATGCTCGGCGCGCTGCTCTGGCTCTATCATGGCCAGGGCCTGACGCTTGAGCTGGTCGGCTGGCTTTCGATCCATGGCACGACCGAGCTCTACGCAATCCTGCTGGCCGGAGCGGCCGGCCTCCACATCGGACGCGCGATGGCCTTCCCCGGAGAGGCTGCGGTGCTCGATGCTGCTGCAGCCGCTGGGCGCCGCGCCGCGCAGGTCATGGTCGGCGTGGTGCTCATGCTGATCGTGGCGGGGCTGCTCGAAGGCTTTGCGCGCCAGCTGATCGACAACACCGCCGGACGACTGATCATCGGCTCGTTCATGCTGGTGTTCTGGACCGGCTACTTCTTCGTCTGGCGCGGCACCGGAAACGGCCGCTGATGACCCGCCGCGAACCGCGCACCCGCAACCGGACCGTGATTACCCCCGAAGGCGTGGCGCTGCCTTTTGTTCTTGCTGCGCGCGGCGCCCGCGCGGCGGCGCTGCTTCTCGATCTGGCGATGATCGGCGCGGCCATGATCGCCACAACTCTCACGCTGATCTGGATCGCCGGCGGGCTTGGCATCAAGATGGCGGACATCGAAGCCGATGTCCCCAAGGCCCGCGCGCTGCAGGCCCTTGCCATCGTGTGGATCATCGCGATGTTCCTTTTTCGCAACGCGTGGTTCCTGTTCTTCGAGCTTGGCCCCCGTGGCGCGACCCCGGGCAAGCGCATCACCGGCATCCGCGTCGCCGCACGGGGCACCGAGCGGCTGACCACCGAGGCCGTGATTGCACGCAACATCGTGCGTGACATCGAGCTGTTCATGCCGATCGTGTTCATCGGCGGCGCGTTCGCTGCGGGTAGCGACACGGACCTGGCAGGCTGGGCCGGCGCGGTCTGGTTCGCGATCTTCGTGTTGTTTCCGTTCTTCAACCGCGATGCCCTGCGCTGCGGCGATGTGATCGCGGGCACGTGGGTGGTCGAAACTCCGCGCCGCAAGCTGGGGGAGGCACTGTCCGTCAGCGCGCCCGCGGCTGCGGCGGATCAGGCCTACACGTTCACGGAGCAGGAACTGGCGGTTTACGGCGAATTCGAACTCCAGACGCTCGAGCGGGTCCTGCGCGAGGGCAAAGGTCCGGCGCTGGATGATGTCGCCGAGGCAATCAGCCGCAAGATCGGCCGCCCCTACCCCTACCGCGCCGAACGCGTATTCCTCGAATCCTACTATCTCCAGCTCCGCGCCCGGCTGGAACAGGGCCTGCGCCTCGGTCGCCGCAAGGCCGACAAGCACGCTGTCTGATAACTTCCGCGCCGGACGGTCCCACGGCGCGGAAAGATCAAGCAGACCGTCAGTTGCGCCATTTCCAGCTGCGCAGAAGCTGCGAACCCATCTGGTGGCGATACTTCGCACGATCCGCCGATGCGGCTTCCAGCTGCGCGTTGGTCGTCGCCATATAGGCGGTGTAGGCATCCTCGCGCTTCTGCTCCTCGGCCGGATCGGCAAACTTCGCGAAACGGGTGATGAGGTAGTAGTCCGGCTCGCCCGGCCGCCTGAACTCGTTGCTGAGGATCTCGTAGCCGGTGATCCAGCCTTGTTTCACGGCGAAATCCTGCCCCTTGCGCCACAGGCCGGCGAGATGGTTGATGTATTCGAGATCATGGCCATCATCGACACTGATCATCGAAACCGTCACGTAATCGCCCGGAACGACCGGGACTTGCTGCGCGCTGACGGCAACCGGCGCCGCGCAAGCGAGCGCCACCGCGGCCATCGCGGCAAATCGAAGAGATTTCATGCACTATTCTCCTGAGACGGCGCATCAGGGTGTGCGCCGGGTTACTGCCTGAAGGTCGGGCGAACCATTGTGTCTCAACGTCGGGCGGGCGGAGGCTGCGCCCCTCAGGCAGGATAGTCAATCATCGGAATATTCCTATCTGGCGAACACCTTCGCTGTCCGCCTGGCCGCGGAACATCCCCGGCGTGGTGAAAGCAAACCCGGTCTCGCCCGCAGGCGTGGCGTAGATGATCCCGCCCACGCCCTCCATCGCGCCGATTTCGGCCAGCACGGCCTCGGTCGCGGCCTGCGCGCCTTCGCCGCCCAGCCGGATGCGCGCGCAGATCTCGTGCGCCGCGCCCACCCGCATGAACTGCTCGCCCGAACCGGTGCAGCTGATCGCCGCCGCGCGGCCGTCGGCATAAGTCCCCGCGCCGATCAGGGGCGAATCGCCGATCCGGCCCCACCGCTTGCCGGTCAGTCCGCCGGTGGAGGTTGCCGCCGCGACATGGCCGCTCGCATCCACCGCCACCGCGCCGACGGTGCCATACTTCAGCCCCGCATCGAACCAGCCGAGCTTCTTAGCCTTCAGTTCCTGCAACTGCCGCCAGCGCTCCTCGGTGGCGAACCAGTCGGGATCGACCATCTCCACACCCTGTTCGCGCGCGAACTCTTCCGCTCCGGCGCCGCTCAGGAACACATGCGGGCTGCTGTCCATCACCGCGCGCGCGAGGTTCACCGGATTGCGCGTGTGGGTCACTCCGCAGACCGCGCCCGCCCCGCGCGTCGCCCCGTCCATCACCGCCGCATCAAGCTCGTTGGTGCCGTGATAGGTAAACACCGCGCCGCGCCCGGCATTGAAGTGCGGATCGTCCTCCAGCTCCTTCACCGCCGCGCAGACGGCATCGAGCGCCGAGCCGCCCGCATCCAGCACCGCGCGTCCTGCATCGAGCGCCACCCCCAGCGCCGCCTCATGCGCTTGGACGGCAGCGGCATCCATCGTCTCGGGCGTCATCGCTCCGGCCCCGCCATGGATGGCGATGGCCCAGCGGCCCGTGCTTATGCTTGTCTCGGTCATGTCCCAAGCGTTAGCACATGGCGGCGGCAAGACCAGCAGGGGCACGCGGCATGACGGGCGGACTGACCATCACCGAGGACGATCTTTCCGGCGAGGACGTCCGCGCCCTCATCGCGCTGCACCTTTCCGGCATGCACGCCGAAAGCCCCGCCTGCAAAGTCCACGCCCTCCCCCTCGAAAAGCTGCGCCAGCCCGGAGTCACCTTCTTCGCCGCCCGCGTAGAGGGCACGCTCGTCGCCATCGGCGCAATCAAGCACCTCGACGAGAGCCACGGCGAACTCAAATCCATGCGCGCCGCCCCGGAATGGCGCGGGAAGGGCGTCGGCGAAGCGATGCTCCAGCACCTCCTCGCCGTCGCCCGTGCGCGCGGCTACACCCGCGTCAGCCTTGAAACCGGCCGAACCGAAGCCTTCGCCCCCGCCGTCGCGCTCTACCGCAAGTACGGCTTCGAGAACTGCACCGGCTTCGCGGACTATGTGGTGGATGATTTCAACCAGTGCCTGACGCTGGAACTTTAGGAAGTGCCCGCCGGAGGCAGAAACAAAAAGGCCCCGCCGGAGCAGGGCCTTTCCGTAGTCTGCGAAAAGCAAAGCTCACAGCTTGGCCGTAAGCTCCGGCACCAGCGTGAACAGATCGCCGACGAGGCCGATGTCCGCGACCTGGAAGATCGGGGCGTCTTCGTCCTTGTTGATGGCGATGATGGTCTTGGAATCCTTCATGCCCGCAAGGTGCTGGATCGCGCCCGAGATGCCGACCGCGATGTAGACTTCCGGCGCGACGATCTTGCCGGTCTGGCCGACCTGGTAGTCGTTGGGCACATAGCCCGCGTCCACCGCAGCGCGCGAAGCGCCGACGCCTGCGCCGAGCTTGTCCGCCAGCGGAATTATCACGCTCTGGAAGGTTTCCGCATCCTTGAGCGCACGACCACCCGAAACGATGATCTTGGCCGAGGTCAGTTCCGGACGCTCGCTCTTGGCGATTTCCGAACCGATGAAGCTCGACGTACCCGCGTCGCCAGCAGCAGCAACAGCTTCCACCGCAGCCGAACCGCCCGTGGCTTCCGCCTTGGCAAACGCGGTGCCGCGCACGGTGACGACGATCTTGGCATCGGTCGATTCGACCGTAGCGATCGCGTTGCCGGCGTAGATCGGACGGGTGAAGGTCTTGGGCCCTTCGACCGAAAGGATGTCCGAAACCTGCATCACATCGAGCAGCGCGGCAACGCGCGGCGCGATGTTCTTGCCGGTGGTCGTGGCAGGCGCGACAAACGCATCGTAGTCCGCCATCAGGCCGGCGACGAGCGGCGCGACGTTTTCGGCGAGCGCGTTGGCATAGGCCGCGTCATCAGCCTTGAGCACCTTGGTGACGCCCGCGATCTGCGCGGCGGCAGCGGCAGCGGCGTCGCAGCCCGAGCCCGCGACCAGTGCGGTCACTTCGCCCATCTGCGCAGCAGCGGTCACGACGGCAAGGGTAGCGTCCTTGACCGACGCGTTGTCGTGCTCGACCCAAACGAGTGTCTTGGACATCAGGCTACTCCCATTTCCTTGAGCTTGGCGACCAGCGCGTCGACGTCGGGCACCTTGATGCCCGCGCTGCGCACCGGCGGTTCGGTGACCTTGAGGGTCTTGAGGCGCGCCGAGATGTCGACGCCGTAGTCAGCCGGCGCCTTGGTCGCGAGCGGCTTCGACTTCGCCTTCATGATATTGGGCAGCGAGGCATAGCGCGGCTCGTTGAGGCGCAGGTCGGTGGTGACGATGGCGGGCAGCGCCAGCTTCACCGTTTCCAGACCGCCGTCGATCTCGCGCTTCACGACCACGCTGTCACCCTCGACCGCGATCTCGTTGGCAAAGGTGCCCTGCGGACGGCCGAGCAGCGCGGCGACCATCTGGCCGACCTGGTTGGCGTCGTCATCGATCGCCTGCTTGCCGGTGATGATGAGGCCCGGCTGCTCTTCGTCCGCGATCGCCTTGACGATCTTGGCAACGGCGAGCGGCTCGACTTCGTCTTCGCTGACGACGAGGATCGCACGGTCCGCACCCATGGCGAGCGCGGTGCGCAGCGTTTCCTGCGCCTTCGCCGGCCCGACCGAAACCGCCACGATCTCGGTGACCACGCCCTTTTCCTTGAGGCGAATGGCTTCCTCGACCGCGATTTCGTCGAACGGGTTCATGCTCATCTTGACGTTGGCAAGGTCAACCCCCGTGCCATCCGCCTTCACGCGCGGCTTCACGTTGTAGTCGATCACCCGCTTCACGCAGACCAGGGCTTTCATCGTGTCAGGCCTTTCTCAAATCGTTGGCGCGCGCATAATTGGCGCTTACGTAAACGTCAACCTCACCCACTTGCCCATGCAGGAAATTCGGCACGGGCATCAGCGGCGCTTCTACTCCATTTCAAGGATGATCGCATCCACCGCAAGGCTTTCGCCCTGCGCCGCGTTCACCGCCTTCACCTTGCCTGATTTCTCGGCGCGCAGGATGTTTTCCATCTTCATCGCTTCGACCACCGCGAGCGGCTGACCCGCTTCCACGGAATCGCCCACGCCGACATGCAGCGCCACGAGCAGACCCGGCATCGGGCAGACGAGGTACTTCGACATGTCTGGCGCGACCTTGGCGATCATGTGCTTGGTCAGCCCGGCGATTCGCGCAGGCAGCACGCGCACGTCATGGCTGGCCCCGCGCGTGGTCAGCTTGAAGCCTGCAGGCCGCGTCGCCACCTTCACCGTCAGCGGCTTGCCGCCGACTTCGGCCATCACCACGCGGTCGCCCGGCGTGTATTCCAGCGCCAGATCGATCTCTTCGCCATCGACGGTGATCGCTTCCTCATCGACCGAGACGGCAAAATCGCTCTCGCCGATGCGCACCGCCCATTCGGACGGCGGATCGAGCGTATCGCCGAGCTGTCCGCCCACCTGCCTCGCCCGATCCGAGCGCGCGGTGGCGAGGAAGCCCGCCAGCGCCGCCAGCGAACGCTTGGTCTCGTCAGAGGTCGCCGCGCCGAGGAAGCCGTCCGGATATTCCTCGGCAATGAACCCGGTGGTCAGCTCGCCCGAACGGAAGCGCGGGTGCTGCATGATCGCCGAGACGAAATCGATGTTGTGGCCCAGTCCCTCAATTTCGAACGCATCGAGCGCCTCGATCTGCCGGTCCGCCGCTTCGTCGCGCGTTTCGCCCCAGGTCACCAGCTTGGCGATCATCGGGTCGTAGAACATCGAGACTTCGCCGCCTTCGTAGACGCCGTCGTCCACGCGCACGCCGCCCACGCCCCGCCGGCCATTGGCCTCGCCGTCGTCGGTCCAGCCTTCCACTGGCGGATCATAGCGCACCAGCCGCCCGGTCGAGGGCAGGAACCCGCGATAGGGGTCCTCGGCATAGACGCGGTTCTCGATGGCCCAGCCGTCGATGCCGATGTCGTCCTGCGTGAAAGCCAGCTTCTCACCGGCCGCCACACGGATCATCTGCTCGACAAGGTCGATGCCGGTGATCGCTTCGGTCACCGGGTGCTCCACCTGCAGGCGGGTGTTCATTTCGAGGAAGTAGAAGCTCTCGCCCGTTGGGCCCGCGCCCGAAACGATCAGCTCCACCGTGCCCGCCGAATAGTAGCCCACCGCGCGGCTCAGCGCGACGCACTGCTCACCCATCGCCTTGCGCATCTTCGGTGTCACGAACGGCGAGGGCGCTTCCTCCACCACCTTCTGGTGCCGCCGCTGGATCGAGCATTCGCGCTCGTTGAGGTAGAGGATGTTGCCGTGCTGGTCGCCGAGGATCTGGATCTCGATGTGGCGCGGGTTGAGGATGAACTTCTCGATGAACACGCGGTCATCGCCGAACGAATTCAGCCCCTCGCGCTTCACCGCCTCGAAGCCTTCGCGCACGTCCTTCTCGTTGTACGCAAGGCGCATGCCCTTGCCGCCGCCGCCGGCCGAGGCCTTCATCATCACTGGATAGCCGATCTCGTCCGATATACGCACCGCGTGCTCGGTATCCTCGATCTCGCCCACGAAGCCAGGGACGACGTTGACGCCCGCAGCCTTGGCCAGCTTCTTCGATTCGATCTTGTCGCCCATCGCGGCAATCGCACCGACAGGCGGCCCGATAAACGCGATGCCCTTGGCCGCCAGCGCCTCGGCAAACGAGGTGCGCTCGGACAGGAACCCATAGCCCGGATGCACCGCTTCTGCGCCGGTCGCCTCGCACGCCGCGATGATCTTGTCCGCGATCAGGTAGCTCTGCGCGGCAGGCGAAGGCCCGATATGCACCGCCTCGTCCGCCATCTTCACGAACGGCGCCCGCGCATCGGCGTCCGAATAGACCGCCACGGTCTGGATACCCATCCGCCGCGCGGTCTTGATGACCCGGCAGGCAATCTCGCCACGGTTGGCGATGAGGATTTTCTTGAACATAGGAATTACTCCGCCGCCTGCAGTTCTTCGCCCGCAGGCGGCATGTTGTGACCGAGCAGGCGGAGCATGTCCGCCGCTGCTTCGACGACGTTGGTGCCCGGGCCATAGATGCCCTGCACCCCGGCCTCGCGCAGGAAGTCGTAGTCCTGCGGCGGGATCACCCCGCCCGCGACGACCTTGATATCCGCGCGGCCTGCTTCGCGCAGGTGGCGGATCAGTTCGGGGATCAGCGTCTTGTGGCCCGCTGCCAGCGACGACGCGCCGACCGCATCGACATTGGCTTCCAGCGCCAGCTTCGCGGCTTCCTCGGGCGTCTGGAACAGCGGGCTGCTGGTCACGTCGAAGCCCATGTCGCCGAACGCCGAGGCGATCACGTTGGCGCCCCGGTCGTGCCCGTCCTGGCCCATCTTGGAGACAAGCATACGCGGCGCCCGGCCCAGACGGCGCGTCACGGCTTCGACGCCATCGAGCACCTGTTGATAGCGCGAATCCCCCGCGTAATAGGCGCTGTAGACGCCCTTCACCGGCGTGGGGAACGTGCCGTGGCGGCCGAACACGATTTCCATCGCATCCGAAATCTCGCCCAGTGTCGCGCGGTGCCGTGCGGCTTCAACGGCCAGTTCGAGCAGATTGCCGCCGGTCTTCGCGCCTTCGGTCAGGGCATTGAGCGCCGCGCGGCACTTCGTTTCGTCGCGGTTCTCGCGCACCCACTTCAGCCGCGCGATCTGGCCTTCCCGCACCGCCATGTTGTCGACTTCGAGCGTATCGAGCTGGTCTTCGTTGGCGAGGCGGTACTTGTTGACGCCGACGATGACGTCCTCGCCCTTGTCCACCCGCGCCTGACGGCCAGCCGCCGCTTCCTCGATCATCGCCTTGGGCCAGCCCGCCGCCACGGCCTTGGCCATGCCGCCTTCAGCCTCGACGCGCTCGATGATCTCCCACGCCTTGTCGACCAGTTCCTGCGTCAACGCCTCGACGTAGTAGGACCCGCCGAGCGGATCGACGACCTTGGTCATCCCCGTCTCTTCCTGCAGCACGATCTGCGTGTTGCGGGCAATGCGCGCGGAGAAGTCGGTCGGCAGCGCGATGGCCTCATCCAGCGCATTGGTGTGGAGCGACTGCGTGCCGCCCAGCATCGCGGCCATCGCCTCGATCGTGGTGCGGATCACGTTGTTGTAGGGGTCCTGCTCCTGCAGCGAGACGCCCGAGGTCTGGCAGTGCGTGCGCAGCATCTTGGAGCGTTCGTCCTGCGCGCCCAGCTTCGTCATCACGCGGTGCCACAGCACGCGCGCGGCGCGCAGCTTGGCCACTTCCATGAAGAAGTTCATGCCGATGGCGAAGAAGAAGCTCAGGCGGCCCGCGAACTTGTCGATATCGAGCCCGCTGGCCACGCCATACTTCACGTATTCCATGCCATCGGCGATGGTGAACGCCAGCTCCTGCACCTGCGTCGCCCCGGCTTCCTGCATGTGGTAGCCGGAAATCGAGATGGAGTTGAACTTCGGCATCTCGCGGCTCGTATAGCCGAAGATGTCCGAGATGATCCGCATCGATGGCTCAGGCGGGTAGATGTAGGTGTTGCGGACCATGAACTCCTTGAGGATGTCGTTCTGGATGGTCCCGTCGAGCTGCGCACGGCTCACGCCCTGCTCCTCGCCCGCAACGATGAAGAAGGCCATGATCGGGATCACCGCGCCGTTCATGGTCATCGAAACGGACATCTGATCGAGCGGAATCCCGTCGAACAGGATCTTCATGTCCTCGACCGAATCGATGGCCACGCCCGCCTTGC
>CAZQEH010000054.1:0-23551 GCA_964592205.1 uncultured Novosphingobium sp. | reverse complement strand
CCCGCCGCGCCCGCGCCCGCAGCTGCCGTCGCGCAGACCGGCACCGCGCCTTCCCCGGCACCAGCCCCGCCCGCCCCCCCTTCGCTCGGCCAGTCGATCCGCATCGAGCTCGGCAAGCTCGACAAGCTGATCGACGCAGTCGGCGAACTCGTCATTGCGCAGGCAATGATGGCGCAGCGCCTTGCGGGCGATGGCCTCGCGGTGAAGGAGGAGCTCACCATCCTCGAAGGGCTCACCCGCGATATTCAGGAATCGGCGATGTCGATCCGCGCCCAGCCGATCGGCTCAGTCTTCAGCCGCGTGCCGCGCATCCTGCGCGAACTCACCACCACCACCGGCAAGCACGTCCGCCTCGAAGTCTCGGGCGAAAGCACCGAACTCGACAAGACCGTGATCGAACGCCTGGGCGAGCCGCTCACCCACCTCATCCGCAACGCAGTCGATCACGGCATCGAAAGCGCCGAGGCGCGCATCGCCGCCGGCAAGCCTGCTGAAGGCACGCTTACCCTCTCGGCCGAGCACCGCTCGGGCCGCATCCTCATCCGCATCGCGGACGATGGCGCGGGCATCAACCGCGAGCGCGTGTTTGCCAAGGCGATAGAGAAGGGCCTCATTGCCCCCGATGCCCAGCTTTCAAAAGAAGAGATAGACCACCTGATCTTCGCCCCCGGCTTCTCCACCGCGGCCACGGTCACCAATGTCTCGGGCCGCGGCGTGGGCATGGATGTGGTCCGCCAGAACGTGAAGGAACTCGGCGGGCGCATCACCATCGATAGCGAGCCCGGCAGCGGCACCACCTTCACGCTCACGCTGCCACTCACGCTGGCCATTTCGGATGGCATGGTCGTCAACGTCGGCGATCAGACACTGGTCGTGCCGCTCGCCAACGTCGTCGAGAGCCTGCGCCCCACGCAGACCGAAGTGCAGGGCCTCGGCGCGCACCGCGCGATGATCAACGTGCGCGGCAAGTTCATCCCGGTGCTGCCGCTCCATGCCGCCGTCGGAGCGCAGGGCGCGATCGAGCAGGCGCATGAAGGCGTGCTCATCGTGGTTGAAACCGAAGGCGCAGGCCGCGCGGCGCTCCTCGTCGATGCGATCTGCGATCAGCGCCAGGTCGTGATCAAGAGCCTCGATACGCATTACCGCTCGGTCGAAGGCGTCTCGGGCGCCACGATCCTCGGCGATGGCATGGTCGCGCTCATTGTCGATGTCGACAGCCTCGTCGCGCGCAGCCTTTCGGGCCAGAGCCCCAGCCCCGTGATCGCCGAAGCGGCATGAGCGCCCTGCTCGCCCTTCCCGAAACGCTGCCCGGGATCAGCCCCGGCGTCTACAGCGCGGCCGATTTCGCCGCGGTGAGCGAAATCGCGCACCGCGAGGCGGGGATCGTGCTGGCCGAAGGCAAGGCGATGCTCGTCTATTCGCGCCTCGCCCCGCTGGTGCGCGATTCTGCCTGCGCCACGTTCGGCGCCTATATCCTGCGCATCCGCGAAGACGCGGCAGAGCGTAACCGCGCGATCATGGCGCTCACCACCAACCACACCTTCTTCCACCGCGAGGCGCATCACTTCGACCATTTCGCGAGCGTGGTGCGCCCCGGCCTCGTTGAAAACCTTGCACGCGGTGGCAAGGTACGGCTGTGGTCGGCTGGCAGCTCGAGCGGCGAGGAAACCTGGTCGCTGCTGATGACCCTGCTGGGACCAGATCGCGCCCTCGGCGAACGCATCGCGCGCGCCGACGTGCGCCTGCTTGCCAGCGATATTGCCGCCCATGCGCTGCGCAAGGCCGAAGCCGCGCGCTACCGCACCGAGGAATTGAAAGCCGTGCCCGAGCCGCTCTCGCGCGCCTGGACAGTGCCTGCGGGCGAGGAAACCGAGATCGCCCCCACCGTCCGCGCGCTCGCCCGCTTCCGCACGCTCAATCTGCTTGGCCCCTGGCCGATGCAGGGCAAGTTCGAAGTGATCTTCTGCCGCAACGTGATGATCTACTTCGATAATCCCACCAAGGAGCGCCTCGTCGCGCGCTTTGCCGAGGCGCTTGCGCCCGGCGGCTGGCTCTATGTCGGCCACAGCGAACGCGTCACGGGCCCCGCGCTCCAACTGCTCGCCACGGCGGGCCCCACCATCTATCGTCGGAGCGCGGCATGAGCCGAGTGAGCAAGCCTATCCGGGTCGTGATCGTCGAGGATTCGCCGACGATGCGCGCCATTCTGCAGGCCCGGTTCGAACGCGAGGAGGATATCGTCGTCGTCGGCGCTGCGGCCAATGCGGCGGAAGGCCGCCAGATGATCCGCGAACTCGATCCCGATGTGGTCACGCTCGATGTCGAGATGCCGGGCATGAACGGACTCGATTTCCTCGAAAGGATCATGGCGCTGCGCCCCACGCCCGTCATCGTCGTTTCCGGCTCGACCCACGAAGGAGCCGAAACCACGGCCCGCGCGCTCGCCATCGGCGCGGTGAGCTGCTACGCCAAGCACGAAGGCGCTGGCAGCTCCGCGTTCGATGACAAGGGCAAGCTGGCCGATCTGATCCGCGATGCCGCCAAAGTGCGCTTCGTCACCCGGCCCGCTCCCCCGCCGCCTCCGGCACCGCCGCGCACCTCCACTGCGCCGCGCAGCCCAACGCTCATCGAGCGGCCCCGCTTGATCGCCATCGGTTCCTCGACCGGCGGGGTGGAAGCCTTGCAGGTGCTGCTCGGCGGATTTCCCGCCGATTGCCCGCCCACGCTTGTCGTCCAGCACATCTCGGCCCGCTTCGCGCCTGCGGTCGCGCGCACGCTCGATCATTCGTGCCCGCCCCGGATCGTGATTGCCGAACCTGATCTGCCGCTGCGCGATGGTCACGTCTACATCGCGCCGGGCGATGATCGCCACCTTACGGTCGGTGGCCGCAGCGGTATTCTTCACCAGCGCCTGCGCCACGGCGAACCAGTCTCGGGGCACCTCCCCAGCGTCGACGTGCTGTTCCATTCGGTTGCCGAAATCGTCGGTGGCGGCGCGGTCGGTATCCTGCTCACCGGCATGGGCACCGATGGCGCGCAAGGCATGCTTGCTCTTGCCCAGGCCGGTGCGCGCACCATTGCGCAGGATGAAGCGACCTCGACCGTCTTCGGCATGCCGCGCGCGGCCATTGCACTTGGCGCCGCCGGTGTCGTCGCACCGATCGGCACGATCGCCCGCCACGCCTTCAGCAAGGCCGCCTGATCCGATGTTCGAACGCCGCATTCCCGAAACCCTTGAACGCCCGATCGAACGCGTGACCGTGATGCAGGGTCAGGCGCTGGTCAGCTGTGAAGCGCACATCGAATTCTCCACCGTGCTCGGCAGCTGCGTGGCCTCGTGCCTCTATGATCCTGAAGTGCGGGTTGGCGGGATGAACCACTTCCTGCTGGCCGAGCCGCCCGCCGGTCTTGCCGGCACGGCCGCGGTCGACGAGCACTACGGCGTCTATCTGATGGAATTGCTCGTCAACCAGATGCTTGGCATGGGCGCGCGCAAATCGCGGCTCAGGGCCCACCTTTATGGCGGGGCCAACGTCAATCGCAACATGATGCGCATCGGGACCGCCAATGCCGAATTTGCACAGGCCTTCCTCCAGCGCGAAGGCATCATGGTCATGCGCGAGGATCTTGGCGGCACCAATGCGCGCCGTGTCGATTTCCGCCCGGCCTCTGGCCATATCCGTTGCCGCACGGTCGAGGATCGCCTCGCTCCGCCGGTCAATCCCACCACTCGTCCGGATCGCGCATCCGGCGATGTCGAACTCTTCTGATTTCAACAAGCGAGCCCCAGCATGACCCAAGCCACTCGAATTCTGACTGTAGACGACAGCCCGAGCATGCGGGCCCTCCTGAACCACGCTCTCAAGGCGCAAGGCTTCGAAGTGGCGCAGGCCGAAGATGGCCTTGCCGCGCTCGATTGGCTTGCGCTCAACGAGGTCGATGTCGTCATCACCGATATCAACATGCCGCGCCTCGATGGCTTCGGCCTGATCGAGCGCCTGCGTGAGGGCACCCGCCACCGCGACCGGCCGATCCTCGTGCTCACCACCGAAAGCTCCGACGAGAAGAAGGCCCGTGCCCGCGAAGCCGGGGCCACCGGCTGGATCGTCAAGCCGTTCGATGCAGCAAAGCTCGTCGCAGCGGTCCGCCGCGTCGCCCACTGAACCTCAAAGACCGCAAGGAACGCTAACGATGATCCGCGAACTCATCACTTTCGAGGTCGAGGGCCAGGTCTTCGGGCTCGACATCATGTCAATCCGCGAAATCCGCGCCTGGACCCCGACGACCCGCTTGCCGCGCGTGCCGCATTATGTCGCGGGCGTCGTCAACTTGCGCGGCACCGTGCTGCCGGTGCTCGATCTCGCCGCCCGCCTCGGCTGGCGCGCGACCGAACCGACCCCGCGCCACGCGATCATCGTCACCCAACTGGGCCAGCAGGTGAGCGGCTGGATCGTCGATTCGGTGAGCGACATCGTCACCGTGCCCGATCAGACCCTGCAAGCCCCGCCCCCGGGCGTCGGCAACGATAGCGTTGTGCCTTTCCTCGAAGGCCTTGCTGCGATCGAGGACAAGATGGTGATGGTGCTCAACCTCTTCGCGCTCAGCGACGCTGCAAGCCTCGCCGCTGCCGCCTGATCCGGCTGTCCTCCACCTGTTCGCGCCGCTGCTCAAGGAATCCGCGCCGATGGTCCCCGCCAACACCGCCTCGCACCGCCAGATCGCGCTGGTGCTCGAGGAACTGTCGCAGGAAGTCGAAGCGCTCGGCGCTTCGCTTTGCGGCGATATGGACGTGGCCATGCGGCACATGGACAGCCTGCAGGCCATCGACCTGATCGCGCAGAAGCAGCGCAGCCTCGCCCGGCTGCTTCACGCCGATTGCCTCGAAACCGAAGTCGAACGCATCGGCCTCGATATCCTCCGCGAAAGGATGCGCCTGCTGCGCTGAGCAGGGCGCCGCCACCGTCCCGCAAGGCCTCGCCCCCGCAACGAGCGCGATTGCGATTCCCGCCCGGATGATCACAATGCCGGCTCACCACTTCAATGGCGGGAACAATGGCGGTCATCGCAGTCTACAGCGTGAAAGGCGGCGTCGGGAAAACCACCCTCGCGGTCGACATGGCCTGGCGCTCGGCGATGAAGTCGGGCCACTCCACCCTGCTCTGGGATCTCGATCCGCAAGGGGGCGCGGGCTGGCTCCTCGGCCTTGCCGATAGCAGCGAGAGCAGCGCCGCCTCGGTGTTCCGCAAGGACGCGAGCCCCGCCGATCTCATCGTACCCAGCCGTTATGCCGGCCTTGCCGTGCTCCGGGCGGATGAAAGCATGCGCAACCTGCCGGCTACGCTCGCCCGCATCGGCAAGCGCAAGCGCATGGTCCGCACCGCCGCCCTGCTCTCGGCTGACTACGCGCGCATCATCGTCGATTGCCCGCCGGTGCTGAACGAGGTCAGCGAACAGGTCTTCGCCGCAGCCGATCTACTCATCGTGCCACTGCCGCCTTCGCCGCTCTCGGCGCGTGCGCTGCCGATGATCCAGGCCGAGATACTCGCCAACCACCCGCGCCATCCGCCGATCCTGCCGGTGCTGTCGATGTACGATGCGCGGCGCAAGCTCCACCGCGATGTGCTCTCCGGCTTCGCCGCCGGCTGGCCGGTCATCCCGATGAGCAGCGCCATCGAGCAGACCGCCGTCCGCCGCGCGCCCATCGGCACGTTCGCCGCCTCCAGCGAAGTCAACGCCCGCCTCCAGCGCCTGTGGGACGGGATCGAGGCCAAGCTCGCTTTGCAGACGGCTGCCGTCAGTTCATGAAGGCTTCCAGCGCCTCACCCGCTTCGATCCAGCGCGCCTCCGCCGCCGCAAGCTGATCCGCCACCTCGCGCCGCTTGCGCCCGAGTTCGGCCATATTGAGCCCGGCAAGATCCGCCGCCGCCTTGCCGCTCCCCGCCAGCGCCGCATCGATCGCCGCGAGCCGCGCCTCGGCCTTGCCGACCGTGCTTTCGGCCTCGCTCACGGCTTTCTGCAGCGACTTCATCGCCTCGCGGTTCTTCGCCCCGCCTTTCGGCTTCGCGCCGCCCGAACCGCCCTTGCCCGCATCACCCTTCGGCTGGTTCCGCCCCAGCACGAAATCGATGTAGTCCTCGATGCTCCCCGGATAGTCCTTCGCAGTTCCGCCATCGACCAGCACCAACCGATCCGCGGTCAGTTCCACCATGTGCCGGTCGTGGCTGATCAGGATCACCGCGCCCGCATAATCATTCAGCGCCTGCACCAGAGCCTCGCGCGCATCGACATCGAGATGGTTGGTCGGCTCGTCGAGGATGAGCAGATGCGGCGCATCGCGCGTCACCAGCGCCAGCGCCAGCCGCGCGCGCTCACCGCCAGAGAGCGTCGCCGTCTGCGATTCCGCGCGGGGCCCGGAAAAGCCGAACCGTCCCAATTGCGCGCGCACCGCTGCCGGGGTCTTGCCCGTCATCGTCCGCGTCATCAGCTCCAGTGGCGTCGAATCCGCGGGCAATTCCTCCACCTGATACTGCGTGAAGTAGCCGATCTTCAGCTTGCCCGAAGCCGTCATCCCGCCCTCGCTCGCCGCCAGCTGCCCCGCCAGCAGCCGCGCCAACGTGGTCTTGCCGTTGCCGTTGCGGCCCAGCATCGCGATGCGGTCATCGGGATCGATGCGCAAGTTCAGCCGCCGCAGGATCGGCTTCTCCGCGCTGTAACCCGTTGCTGCCAGATCGAGCGTGATCAGCGGCGGGCGCAGTTCGTCAGGATCGGGGAAGCCGAAGCTGAGCGTCGGGTCTTCCATCATCGCGGTCACCGGCTGCATCTTCGCGAGCATCTTGGCGCGCGACTGTGCCTGCTTGGCGGTCGAGGCCCGGGCCGAATTGCGCGCCACATAGTCCGCCAGCTTCTTGCGCTGCGCATCCTGCGCAGCCTTGGCGGCGGCGATCTGCGCCGCCCGCTCGGCCCGCTGCCGCTCGAACGCGTCATACCCGCCCGCATACAGCGCGATCTTGCCGCCCTGCAGGTGCAGGATCGTATCGACCACATTATTGAGCAGATCGCGCTCGTGGCTGATGATCACCATCGTGCCGGGATAGCTCTGCAGGAAACTCTCCAGCCACAGCGTCGCTTCGAGATCGAGGTGGTTCGAAGGCTCGTCGAGCAGCAGCAGATCGGGCGCGGAAAACAGCAGCGAGGCCAGCGCCACGCGCATCTTCCACCCGCCCGAGAAGCTGTCGAGCGGCATCGCCTGCATCGCCTCGTCGAAGCCCAGCCCGATCAGGATGCGCGCCGCCCGCGCGTCCGCCGTATAGGCATCGATCGCGATCAGCCGGTCATAAAGTGCCCCCAGCCGGTCCGGATCCTCACAGGTCTCGGCTTCCGCCATCAGCGCCGCGCGCTCGGTATCGGCAGCGAGCACCGTCTCGAACGGCGTTGCCGCACCCGCCGGGGCAGACTGCGCGATATAGCCCAGCCGCATGCGCTTGGGCATCTCGATCCCGCCCTCGTCGGGCTCGATCTCGCCGATGATCGCCTTCATCAGCGTCGATTTGCCCGCACCATTGCGGCCGATCAGCCCCACCTTGGAGCCCGGCTGGATCGTCGCACTGGCGCGGTCAAGAATGGTGCGCCCGCCCAGTCGCACGGTGAGGCCCTGAATTGTCAGCATGGCGCGCCCCTAGCAGGCAGGCGCCCTCAGTGGAACCCGCAGTGGAACCCGCACTGGAAACCGCGAACAATCCTCCGAAAATTCCACGCCTGCGCACCTGCCCGCACTGGACTTCGCCCCGCCCCCTCGTACATGGAAACCAACCATGTGGCAGATCTATCAATTCCCGCTGTGCCCGTTCAGCCGCAAGGTGCGCCTGCTCCTCGCCGAAAAGGGCGTGGCCTACGAACTCATCCGCGAAAACCCGTGGGAACAGCGCGAGGGATTCCAGAGCCTCAATCCCGCCGGCCGCACCCCGGTGCTGCACAACCCGGAAAAACAGATCACCCTCGTCGATAGCCGCGCCATCTGCGAATATTTCGAGGAGACGGTCGACAAGTCGCCGATGATCAACGGCACCGCCACCGGCCGCGCCGAGATCCGCCGCCTCGTAGCGATGTTCGATGAAAATTTCTTCGCCGCCGTCACCCAGCCCCTGCTGGAAGAACGCATGAAGAAGCGCCTCGTGTACCGCCAGTCGCCCGATAGCCGCGTGCTGCGCGAAGCGATGCGCCTTGCCAACGATCACCTTTATTACATCGACTACCTCATCGATAACCGGCCCTGGCTCGCCGGCTCCACCATGAGCCTTGCCGATCTCACCGCTGCCGCGCAGATTTCGGTGGCCGATTACCTCGGCGGGATCGATTGGTCGCTCCATGAACAGGCCGCCAGCTGGTACTCGGTGTTCAAGAGCCGCCCCAGCTTCCGCCCGCTCCTCACCGAACGCATGGACGTGATCCAGCCGCCGTCGCACTACGCCGACGTCAACGCCTGAAACCAGGTCCTCCCCATTTTCACGAAGTGCAGATGGCGAGGTGGCACGTCGCGAGTCGGGCCTGAAGGGGCAATACCGTGCCCTTATGGCGCGAACCCGTAGGGCGCGAGCTGGTCCGCAATATCCTCGTCGATCGCCTTGGCTGCCGCGAAATCCGCGTCAGCCAGCTTCAGCTGCGCCGCGTCGCCCTTGGCATTCGCGCGCCGCGTCCAACCGCGCATATAAAGCGATGCGGCCTGCTTTGGTGCCTTCGCGAGTGCCGCGTCATAGTCCGCAAGCGCCCCGGCCAGATCGCCCATCCGCACTTTCACCATGGCCCGGCTGTCAATGAAGGCGGCCAGTTCGCCATTGCGCTTGATCGCGCCGTTGCAATCAGCCAGCGCCTTGGGGAGATCGATGTTGGCCAGCGCCCTGCTGTAGCATCGCGTGTTGAGCAGATTGCCCAGTTCGTTGTCGCTCTTGTGGAGGGCAATGATCGGATCGATCAGCGCCACCACCCGATCCGCCCGGTGGAGCCGATCGAACAGCGCCACCACGGCGAGCCGTTCGAGCGAACCCTCGTGGTAGCCGGCCAGCGCCGCTTCGGCATCGGCCAGTGCGCCTTTCTCGTCGCCATCACGCACCCGCTGGAAGCCGCGCTGGATCAGCAGATCGGCATTATTCGGGGCCAGCGCGATCGCCTTGTCGAAATCCGCGCGGGCACCGGCATCATCGCCTGAACGCCACCGGGCGTCTGCCCTGCGCTGCCAGTACTCCGATTTGCCGGGTTCAAGCTTGATCGCTTCGTCATAGTCCGCGCGCGCCGCCTTCCAGTCCCCCCGCGTGGCATTGGCGCTGGCGCGCTGGGCAAAGCCTGCCGCGTCCTTGGGCGTATCAGTGTTGCTGACAGCCCAGTCGCCCTCGGTCCGCGTCTTGCGCGCGCCGATCTCGCCATCAGTGGTCATCGAGAAGATCGGCCCGCCGTTGTACGTCATGAACAGATGCCGCGTCGCTGGCGAGACGAACAGCCGATGCGCGAGGAAAAAGTCCACGCCCACCAGCACGTCGTAATTGGGGCTGTCGCCCTTGTCGTCGATCACCCGGATCGGAGAATTGCGGATTTCCTCACCGCCGACGCCGAAGGACTTCAACGTCACGATCCAGGTGCGGCGATAGTTCTTGCCGAAGCCCGATGTCGATTCGGACTGCACCACGCCGGGTGCAGCAAGATCGATGCCGATCCGTTCGGCGGCGGAACGATTGAGGTAACTCGCCGTGGCGCCGGTATCGAGCAGCAGCGTGACCGGTTTTCCGTTGATGTCGGCTTTCACGCGGAGATGGCGTTCGAGTTCGCTATCGAGCGCGAAGAGTTCCGCCATCGCAACAGGCTTGTCCGCCGCCCAATAGGCTAGGTTCACGTCGTGGCAGTCCTTGGTCCGGACCAGGTTCACGTGGCCATTGGCGAGGTCGTATTCGGTATCGAAGACCGAAAGGATGTTCTGGCCGATCAAGGCATTGCCCGCATCGCTGCCCCCGACGAGGAATTGCAGGTTCTTGAGCTCCTGCCCCACGATCTTGAACGATTTGATCGTCGTCACCTCGGCGGTCGCGTTGCCGCCGATGCCGCTGATGTAGAAGCCGGGCGGCATGCTGGTCGTCTTGAGGTCAAGCTCGGCCGCCCGCGCTTTCGACATGATGCTGTAGAACGCCCCGCTGTCGAGCCAGAAGCTCGTCGCCTTGCCGTTGACCTCGACCGGGACCGTCACGCGCGGTCCTTCCATCGTCACTGGCAGGCGGGCCACCATGCCGATCTCGCATTTGGCAGCAGCCGGCTGCGCCAGACCGCACAGCGCCATGATCACCACGCCCGCAGCCCCACGCCAGATCCGCCGCACCGCTGCCTCCCGAAAACATCGCTGAATCTTCAGCCTTTCCTGAAGCGAAGCTGCCACATTCAGCCAGCGGGCATAGGGGGATTTCGCTCCGGGATGGCCCCATCGCAGAT
The DNA here is from genome assembly GCA_964592205.1 of uncultured Novosphingobium sp. Lineage (GTDB taxonomy): Bacteria > Pseudomonadota > Alphaproteobacteria > Sphingomonadales > Sphingomonadaceae > Novosphingobium. The sequence goes on along the minus strand of CAZQEH010000054.1, from coordinate 13,084 downwards.
CGGCCGCGCTTTCCTGCAGCGCGCAAGTCTGCAATTTTTGTCGGCCCTGTCCCTTTCACCGGAACCAGACCGCCATGCCCGCAGCCGCAGACGTGCGTCCGCAACCCCTTGATCGATCCACTCGATCAAAAGCACACAACTGATCGAATGCAAGTATTCCTCAGGGCCGTGTCAACTGTGTCAACCTGCACGGTATCCTGACGGGCTCTGGCGCCAGCCTCAGGCTGCCTTGGTACGCACGCCGAATCGGCCATGCTTTCGAAAGCGGGTCATCCAGCGGTCGACGAACAGCCCCAGCGGCCGCGCCTGCACGCCAAGCTCGGCAAGGCCCGGCAGCGTCCCGCTTGCCACATTGCCCTGGCGCAGCAGGGTCCACTGGTCGCGGCTCATCGGCGCGCCGGGCAGCCAGCCGGTCAGCGCGGCGAACGCAGCCGAGACGCCGTCGGGCAGTTCGATGAACCGCGTCTTGCGCCCCGCCGCCTTGGCGATGCGGCGGTTGAGATCGCCGATGGTGATCACTTCCGGCCCGCCCAGTTCGAACGTCTTGCCCGCAAAGTCCGCCGGCGCAGCGAGCGCATTGGCCACGGCATCGGCCACGTCGTCCACGAACACGGGCTGGAAGCGCGAATCGGCCGCAAACACCGGCATCACCGGCGCGCTGGCAATCAGCCCCGCGAAAAGATTGATGAAGGTGTCATCCTCGCCGAACACGACCGACGGCCGCAGCACGATGGCTTCGGGAAACGCCGCGAGCACCGCTGCCTCGCCCGCCGCCTTGGTGCTGACATAGGCTACGGTGGAACCTGCATCGGCGCCGATGGCGGACATGTGCACGAAGGCCTTGCCCCCCTTGGCGCGGGCGATGGCGGCGAGTTGGCCAGCGCCCGAACCCTGCACCGCATCAAGCTTGCCGGTGAACGCGCCGACGAGGTTCACCACCGCATCGCAGCCCGTCAACGCCACGTCGAGCGTATGCGGCTTGGTCACGTCGACCGCGACGAGTTGCACCTTGCCCAACCCGCCCAGCGTTTTCAGCCGGTACCCGCGTTCGGGATGGCGGCTGCACACGCGAAGCCGCGCGCCGCGCGCCAGCAGCGCTTGCGCCACATGCGTGCCGATGAAGCCACTGCCGCCCACCAGGGCGACAAGCTGCCCTTCGAGATCGCGCACCATGTCCTTGCTCATGCGTCCAGTTCCATTTTCAGTTCGTGCGCCCCAAGATCGATCGGCCCATGCCACACCCGCGCCCCCCCGTTCAATGGTCTACGCCGCCTCATCGGTGCAAATGCAGAGACCGCGGTTGACAAGGGGGCAGACCGTGCCCTATCGGCGCGCTCCTACCCGGCGGAAGACGTTCATGTTTCCCGCTACCGTGCCCAGATGGCGGAATTGGTAGACGCACCAGCTTCAGGTGCTGGCGCTCGCAAGGGCGTGGAGGTTCGAGTCCTCTTCTGGGCACCAAAACTCCTGCGGGAGTGGCATCAAAATCCTTGAAAAAACCGCAGAAATCTGCCATTTTCTGGAGGATTTTGATGCCGCGTGTTTCACGCTGTTTCAGGCCGTGCCCCCACAATCAGGGGCATGGAGCGGGGCATATGCCCCCTCATGCCCCTTTCTGGCGAAAGGTCATGCCCCCAAATGTCACTGACAGCCTTGCAAATCCAAGCTTTTTCGCCCGGTGATACCGCCTACAAGCGCGCCGATGAGCGCGGCCTCTACCTTGAAGTTTTCCCCAACGGCTCGAAACTCTGGCGGCTGAAGTATTATGTAGGCGGCAAAGAAAAAAGGATCGCTCTTGGTGCCTGGCCCGAAGTTAGTCTTCAGGCGGCACGCCTCGAGCGCGACGAACTCAGGCTGCGTATTGCCAAGGGCGAAGACCCTGCTTTGACGCGAAAGAAGAACAAGGCGACTGCCAAAATCAGCGCAGCCAACACCTTCGAGTCGGTCGCCCGCGAGTACATCGATACCAAAATGGTCGGCGAAGGGCGCGCCGAGGCCACCCTGCTCAAGGCCCGCTGGTTCCTCGATCTGCTCAAACCAGCGATCGGACACATGCCGATTTCAGATGTCGATCCGCAAATGATGCTCGCCCCGCTCAAGAAGCTTGAGGCGCGCGGCAACCGCGAGACAGCAAAGAAGTGCCGCTCCTTCGCAAGCCGGGTGTTCCGCTATGGCGCGGCCACTGGCCGCTGCACCACCGACCCGACCGCCATCCTCAAAGGGGCACTGCTGACGCCGCAGGCGCGGCACTATGCAGCAATCCTCGAACCGGAAAAGCTGGGCGAGCTGCTGCGCGCCATCGACGCGTTCGAATGCTACCCCATCACCAAACTTGCGCTGAAGGTCGCCCCACACATTTTCGTCCGACCGGGTGAGATGCGGCATGGCGAGTGGCAGGAGATCGACTTCGAGAAGGCGATCTGGACGATCCCAGCAGGTAAAATGAAGGCGCGCCGCACACACGCCGTACCCTTATCGCGCCAGGTGCTCGAACTGCTCAAAGAGCTGAAGGCGGTTACCGGGGGCCAAGGCTACATCTTCCCAGCCTTCCACACCCGGCTGCGCCCAATGAGTGAGAACACAATCAACGCATCGTTCCGGCGCATGGGCTACAGCAAGGACGAAATGACCGCGCATGGGTTCCGCTCGACGGGATCGACCATGCTCAACGAAAGTGGGCTTTGGCACCCTGATGCAATCGAACGCGCGCTGGCACATGGTGACAGCAACGCTATTCGCGGAACCTACAACCGGGGCCAATACTGGGATGAGCGGGTCAAGATGGCGCAGTGGTGGAGCAATTATCTGGATACTTTGAGGGGCAGCTAACTTACGTTTTCATTTTGCCCAATGCCCCAATACCCATTCCCACTGTCGGCGTTCGTAGTCGTAGCGCCAATGCGCCCGCACCCATTTTGTTTTGCCCAGGGGACGGATGGTCTTCATATTCTGCATACGATCAATTGGTTTTGGTGGACGTGGGGGATGTATCTTTCGTGGCTTAAACATTTTCACTTCCTTTACACCGTGTACCGTTTCCACGGGAGGCGATGAATTGAAACGTTTGAGAGAAATCTCACAATGTCCTGACGGCCAAAGAAAGTAGGGCAGCCTGTGTTGTCTTGTCCCATCAGCACGATGGGAACATTGTGAAACACCCGGGCAAAGCCCTTTGCTGCCGACAAGGCTTGCGAGCGGTCGTCGACTACGTGCTTCTTTACCGCGACGACAGCGAAGGTGACACCTTGCTCTCGCACCAAAGCTCCATCGATCTGCATTGAATTCTCCATCAAAAGGGCCGCACCTGGGAGGTGCGGCCCACTTCGATCATCCCTCAGGTGGGAAAGGGTCGTTCCCGTAAGACCACGCTTCGCGGAACCTCGCATCGCTTCCTTGAATCCGAAGCTCTGAGCCTTGATTGCGGGCGATCTCTCGTCCGCGCTGGATGGCCTCCCGTTGCGTGTCGAATGATCCAGTAAGGCGACTGTTGCCTTCACCGCGAACACCCCAACCATCGCCTCTGCGGACCACGTACTGATTCTTACCTGCCATCTTCGTACCTTTCGTCTTGGAATCGGCCAGACAGGCTTGACATAGCCAGCTGGACATGATTCCCCGTCCTACGCGTAAGACAGTTTCAGTAGAGAGACGACTTGTCTTACCTGTGAGACACTATGTGCGGCGATGGCGGCTGAGTCAACCCTGTCGCGTTTGGAGAACATATGGCGCTTCCTATCGAGGATCAGCCTCACCTTCCCATTGAAGAGTTGGGGCGATTGATTAGCCGAAAGCGCGAAGGAAGAGGGATTCGAGCTGCGGCGCTCGAAGCAAATGTCAGTCCAGCCACCTTATCCCGCGTCGAAAATGGGAATGTTCCGGACCTCGCCACTTTTGCCAAGATATGCCGATGGCTTGGTGTTGACCCAGCCCAATTTTTGGGGGTCGATGCGAGCAGGTCTGATGAACGTCCCGCAGTCGTTCATTTTCGGAAGAAGAAGACGGTCTCCACGGACACCGCAACATCTCTCGGGGCTCTCATATTGGCAGCTCAGGATGCTCTCGACGCCCATCTCAAGACCCTCCAGCAGCCATAGATGCGTCGGGGCTTTAAGGCCGAATCGGAGCGGATCGCTGCTTCAGCCCGTGCTGAGCTTGGGTTGTCGAAAATCGATATGCTCGATCCCTGGACGATGGCGGCCCATCTGGGGGTATTGGTCCTCGGAGCAGATCAACTAAATCTGGCTGCAGAGCATGCCAATCAACTTTTGGTCAATGATCCGGACGCCTGGTCTGGGATGACACTCGCTGAAAAAAATACAAAACTTATTGTTTTAAATCCAGTGCATAGCCAGGCGCGACGATGCGCTACTCTGATGCATGAGCTTGCCCACATAATCCTCGATCACGCGCCTGCCAGCGCGGTAGCATCGGTCAGCGGACTGGTTTTACTCTCGGACTATTCCGACGACCAGGAAAGTGAGGCGGACTGGCTTGGAGCAGCTTTGCTGCTTCCGGAAGCAGCGTTGCTGCATCATCGAGCGGCTGGCAGAAGCGCTGCTCAGATCGCTCAGATGTTTGGTGTCAGCTTGGACCTATGCAACTGGCGCTGCCGCATGACAGGCGTTGAGAGGCGTCTATCATATCGTCGATCCAACTAGAGATTGCCTAGGAAAACAGGGCCGGGCGCTAAGCGCCCGGCTGCACATCCCTGGCCTCATCGTCGAGCGGCGTGCGCAAGACGATCCGGCCATTGATCGGCACGACCTCCAGCTGAAGCGACAGGCCCTTGCGGTCGCGGTGGAACCAGCCAGCACCGACCTTGGTCCAGAAGGCTTTGTCGCCGCGATTGCTGACATGCCAGGCGATGAAATCCGGAGCCTTGGGCTCTGGCGCGGTGGCGGGTGCGGATGCTTGGGAAGTGCGGGCCATGGAAGGTTCCTTTCGTGTTGGTGGCTCGTTGCACCGGACAGAAAGGTCGCGCGGCGAAGGGCGCGGGGTCATGTCCTACACGGGTGACGGAACGGAACCGGCGCGGGCCGGACATTGACCCTCGCCCGCGTGCGGCCAGTGAAGGTGCTCAAAACGAAGCGGCCAGACCGAAGGACACACAGGCCAATCCCTCGATCCCCTGCTTGCACCGCGCCGCGCTCTGCCCCAAACCCTTGTCATGGCAATGGAAGGCACCGCGCGGAAACGCTGGAGCGAGGAGGAGACAGTGCTCGCGCTCTACCTCTATTTCCAGCTGCCATTCGGGAAACTGCATTCAGGTAATCCAGAGATCCAGACGCTAGCCGCTGCCATTGACCGGTCGAGCAGCTCGGTCGCGATGAAGCTGTGCAACTTCGCCAGCCTCGATCCCAAGATCACCGAGAGCGGACGCAAGGGGCTGGACGGCGCATCAAAGCTCGACCGCGCGACCTATGCCGAGTTCGGGCAGGACTGGTCGGGCCTCGTGGCGCGGGCTGAAGAGCTGTGGTCCAGCCAGGTCGACCGCCAGATCGTCGCCGCGCAATCAATTCCGCCAGCCAGCCAACGCCTCCACGACAAGCGCAGCGAGTTCAAATTCGAGCCGTGGCAGGGTGAGTCCGCGACGCAAGCGATAGTAAACCAGCGGGTCGGCCAGGACTTCTTCCGCCGCGCGGTAATGGCCAATTACGAAGAGACTTGCTGCATCACTGGCATTGCCGATCCCAGCCTGCTGACAGCCAGCCATATCAAGCCCTGGGGCAAGGACAGCCAGAACCGCCACAATCCCGCGAATGGCTTGCTGCTGTCGGCAACGCTCGACCGGGCGTTCGATCGCGGACTCATCACAGTGGACCGCACACGCCGCATCCATGTCTCGCGGCAGCTGCGCGAAAGCCGCAGCCGCGAGACCCGCGACTATTTCCAACCATTCGAGAAAGCCACCTTGCGTCCGGCGGCAAGGTTCGATCCGGAGCCTGCCTTTCTCGACTGGCATATTGAACACTGCTTTGTGGATCACCGCGCCGCCTGACGCGTCAGGCGGCGGGCCTTGGCCAGCAGCCCCCGTCCACTGTTCGCATCAGAACAGGGACAGCTGAGCCTCTTCGCCCGCCACGAAGGTGGCGGGCGGACCGGCCATCACAAGTTCCCGTCCGGCGTGACGCACGATGATGCCGTCATAAAAGCCCGCGTGATCACCGCGCGCGCGATCGCCATCGCGGCACCGATCATGATAGCTGCGCGCCATGCCGCCAAAAACGGAAGGGTGGACGAGCCGGTAGGCTTCGGCTCCGGAAGCGCTGGTCCCAATGCAGACCCAAAGTTCTCCGCCATATCGGAATGGCTTGCGGACGGGCTGGCACATGCCGATGCGGTCGGCGCTGTAGCTGGCCCGAATATCGCCTTCGCCAGTTTGCTTTTCGGTGGCGTGGCACCACGCACCGAAAGCGAGGCGCGACGGTTCCACCGTGTGGGACAAGCCAGCCATATCAATACTCGCTCGCAAACATGATAGTCAGCACCCGCCGGGTCACGGCGGGATCGGCGGGGTCTTCGCTGCCGAACCGCAATTCGCGGTCATAGGCATCGATCTTCCAGAAAATAGTCTCGGCAACATCAACAGGGCGCGAAATCGACCAGACCCCATCCACACCCTGATAGATTGCCCCGAAATCACGCTCGCCATAAGGATCATTGTCGGGCGTGAAGGCATCGAATGTCTCGACCAGTTCACGCAGCCGCGACTGGTCGGCCTCGGGCAAGGCCCGAATACCCTTGGTCGCGACAACAACACTGGCAATGCCCATGGCGCGTCGCGCCAGATCATTGAGCCGCGCAATCCGCTTCGCGCGGGACAGAACTGCGCCGCTCATGACACGATGCTCCCGCCACACTCGCACAGCCGCACCAGCTCGCCGAAATCCTCGCGCTCGCCAAGCTCGTCCGCCAGCTGCTGCACCGCCACCAGCGGCAAGCCGTTGTCATGCGCCAGCATGCGCAGCCAGTCCTCCCGGCACTCGGCCCCGCATGCGCGGTAATTCAAGATCAGGTCACCCATGGTCCAAACTCCATCCGGCAAAGCCGCATCCGACACGCGGCATGCGGCTCTGCCTTCCGGCGAGGATGGGAGGGGGAGGGGAAACCGGAATCGATGCCCTGGCGCGGGCCAGCGGGCAAAGCCCGCCACACGGGGGTGTCGATTGGGGTTTGGGGAACGCGAGGGCAAAGCCCTTGGCGTTCCCGCCCGGATCGCCCAGCGATCCGACAAACATCGGCACCCTTGCAACGGCGCGAAGCCGCCGGACGCCCAGCGCGCGGGACTGTGGGCCAGCGGGCGTCCAGCAATGAGAGAGGCAAGAGAGCCGGCGGATTAGTACAAAAACGCCGAACCCTCAGGAGCACGCAGCGCGGGACCGAGAGCGTCCGCCAGAACTTCCCGCACCGCTTCCAACCGCTCCTGATCGTCACCCGGATGGGCCGAGACTACAGGCCCGGTCTGCGCCAGCGGATAGAGCAGGTTGCCCGTGGGGCAGCGGCCAGAACTGCATGAAGTCACTACTGTCCGGACTGCGGTCTTCTGCGGAAAGCTGTGGTCTAATGCGCGGTGTGGCGATAAGTTGGAGACATGATCGGGGGAAATTCGAATTTCGCGTTTCTACAAAAGCTTGAGCCCCAGGCTTATCGCCTTGGGGCCTTGGCTGAGCGTTACTTCACCGAAGATCCCAACACCTGCCTTATCAAGCTGAGACAGCTCTCAGAACTCATCGCACAGCTGACTGGCTCGCGTTTCGGGTTGGAAGTCTCCCCCTCAGATAATCTTGCCGACCTGCTACGGCGATTGAAGTTCGAGTGCAGTCTTCCGCGTGAAGTTGGGGACCTGTTCCACTCACTCCGCATTGCAGGGAACGAGGCAGCGCATGGCGGGGATGACGACCATGCTGGGGCGCTAAACTCGCTCAAGCTGGCTCGGCAGCTTTCAATTTGGTACTTTCGGACCTTCCATCGCCCTGCCGAGAAGCTTGGGCCGTTCGTGCCGCCAACCGCGCCAAGCGATGCCAACGCACCGCTCATCGAAGAGCTGAACCGCCTGAGGGCGGAACTTGCCGCGACGCAGACAGAAGCTGAACGGCTGAGGGCGGAAGCCGAGACAGCTGCCGCCCAGCGCAATTCTGCCGAGCAAACCGCCGCTAGCGAGCGAGAGGAGCGAGCGGTCTGGGAGACCTTGGCTGAAGATGCGGAGCGCGAACGCTTGCAGCTATCGGCGCAGCTCAAGGCAGCACTCGCTTCTGCGCGCAGCGATGATGCGCCAGCCGCTGAAATTGTTGTTGAACTTGCGCGCGACGCTGCTGATCAGATTAGCCTCGACGAGGCGGGCACTCGCGCGCTGATAGATCAGCAGCTTCGTGATGCTGGTTGGGAGGCCGATACCCCCACGCTTCGATACTCGAATGGCACCAGACCCGTGAAGGGATACAACCGGGCCATTGCCGAATGGCCGACGATGACTGGTCCTGCAGACTACGCCCTGTTTTGCGGGAAGACTCTTGTCGGTACGATTGAGGCCAAGCGCCGAAACAAGAATGTCATGGCTGTGCTGCGCCAGGCTGAGCGCTACGCGTCAGACATTCACATGCAGGAATCGGAGTTTGCCGAGGGCGGTCCGTGGGATGAGTTCAAGGCTCCGTTTGCATTCTCGACGAACGGTAGGCCTTATCTCAAACAGGTCGAGGCTCTGTCGGGCATTTGGCGGCGGGATTTGCGAGACCCGAACAACCCGGCGGAAGTGTTGGCCGGATGGCCGTCACCACAAGGGCTCATTGAGCGTCTGGCTGTCGATGTAAAAGCCGCGACCCATGAGTTAGCCAGCCAGCCTTTCGATTTCGGGTTCCCGCTGCGTCATTATCAGCGCGATGCCATTGAGGCCGTTGAGGGGGGCTTGGCCGAAGGCCGCAAAGCTATGCTCGTCGCGATGGCAACGGGCACCGGCAAGACGAAACTTGCCATCGCAATGCTCTATCGCCTGATTTCAGCGAAACGCTTTCGGCGGGTCTGCTTTGTTGTCGACCGGAGCGCGCTGGGGCGTCAGACGAAGGACGAGTTTACTTCCACCAAGGTGGTCAGCGGGAAGGCGTTCGCCGACATCTTCGGCTTAAAGGGCCTCGCCGATGTTACCCCGGATGAAGACACCCGCGTCCATATCTGCACAATTCAGGGTCTTGTGCGCCGGGTGCTCTATTCCGAGAGCGCCCAGGATGCGCCGCCGATCGATCAATATGATCTGGTGGTGGTCGACGAATGCCATCGGGGTTACCTGTTGGACCGGGAAATGTCGGACAGCGATCTCAGCTTCCGGGACCAGTCTGACTATGTGTCGAAATATCGGCGCGTTCTGGAGCATTTCGATGCGGTCAAAATCGGGCTGACGGCCACTCCCGCTCTCCATACCACTGACATTTTCGGCAAACCCATCTTCACCTATTCCTACCGCGAAGCTGTCGTCGACGGCTTCCTCAATGATCATGAGCCGCCGATCCGGATTTCCACGAAGCTCTCCGAGGGTGGTATCCAGTTCGTCCGCGAAGAAGCTGTTGATTTTGTGAATCCGGGAACAGGGCAGGTGGAAACTGTTACCCTCCCGGATGAAATCAGCTTCGAGGTCGAGCAATTCAACAAGAGCGTGGTGACGGTCCCATTCAACCACGCGATTGCGCGGGAGCTGGTCAAGTATATCGACCCTGCGGACCCTGACAAAACCCTGATCTTCGCTGTCTCAAAGGCGCATGCCGACATCCTGGTAAAGGAGCTGCGCGACGCATTCCGCGATGCTTACGGCCCGATGAAGGATGAAACGGTCCAGCGATTGACCGGCGATGTCGACAAAATCGAAAATCTCATCCTCGCGTTCCGCAATGATCCCCTTCCAAAGGTTGCGGTCACGGTCGATTTGCTCACCACAGGTGTCGACATCCCCAAGATCACCAACCTCGTGTTCATGCGCCGGGTGAACAGTCGCATCCTCTATGAGCAAATGCTGGGGCGCGCGACGCGCCTCTGCCCGGAGATCGGCAAGGAAGGCTTCCGCATTTTCGACGCGGTCGACCTCTACGCGCACCTCCAGAACATGACGGACATGAAGCCGGTCGCGGCTGATCCCAAGTTCACGCTGACCCAGTTGTTCGACGAGATGCAGGGACGCGGCGACGCCGAGCATAAGAACCGTGTCCGCGAGCAAATCATTGTCCGCCTGCGCCGCCGGCTCAAGAAGCTGGCGCCTGAGGCGCGGGCCAAGTTTGAGATTGAAGCTGGCGAAACGCCCGAAGCCAGCCTTAATCGCTTCGTCAAAGGCGATCCGATTGACTTGGCAATCTGGGCTGCCGATCGGCCCAATCTGGGCCCGATCCTCGACTGGACGAACGAGGACGGCACCCCTCGCATGCTTCCGATATCGGAACATCCCGATGAGGTAACTAGCGTGACGCGCGGCTATGGCTCCGCTGACAAGCCGGAAGACTTCCTCGACAAGTTTGCCCAGTTCGTGCGTGACAATGTCAACCGGATTGCCGCGCTGCGGATCGTGGTGCAGCGTCCACAAGAACTGACCCGCGAGGAATTGCGTCAGCTCAGGCTCGCGCTCGACGCAGAGGGTTTCACCGACAGCAAGATCAAGCGCGCCTGGGTCGATGCCACCAATCAGGATATTGCGGCGTCGATTGTGGGCTACATCCGGCAGGCCGCGATTGGCGACCCGCTCGTACCCTACGCGGACCGCGTGCGTCTCGCCGTTGAGGCGATCTTGCGCAAGCGTGAGTGGACGGACGTGCAGCGCAAGTGGATCGAACGGATCGGGCGGCAGCTTGAGCTTGAAATCGTGGTGGATCGGGCTGCGTTCGATGCCGAGCCATTTGCCTCGCTTGGTGGCTGGCCACGTATCGACCGGGTGTTTAATGGCGAGCTGGAACAGGTCGTACGCGACCTCAATGAGAGCATTTGGAAAGAGGCAGGATAATGAACGGACCGAGGGCGCGCGAGACCGTTCAGAAGCTGTGGAACGCCAGCAAGAGCCTCCAAGGCGGCGGCGTCAGCTACTACGAGTACGTCACGGAGCTGACCTACCTTCTGCTGCTCAAGATGCTCGAAGAGGTTTCGCGCGACGGCAAGAAGCTGGAAGAGCGCCTTCCCGCCGATTGCCGCTGGGGTGCGCTTAAGAAGCTGGAAGGCGAAGCGCGGCTCGTTCGGTATCGCGCGTTGCTGCTCGAACTTGGCACGCGGGCTGACATCAATTTCCCGCTGGTGAAACAGGTGTTCACCGATGCCAAAACATCGCTGACCAAGGCGACCGCGCTTTCCTCGCTCATAACTACTATCGACAATGTCGACTGGTATGCAGCTGAAGAAGATGGCCTCGGGGATCTCTATGAAGGCCTGCTCGAAAGGACGACCTCGGAACGCAAATCGAAGGCAGGACAGTATTTCACACCGCGTCCACTGATCGATACTATCATCGAATTGGTCCATCCGAAGGCTGGGGAGACTATCCAGGACCCGGCAGCGGGAACCGGCGGCTTCCTGATCTCGGCACACCGCGCGATCTTGCGCGACACCGATGATCTGATGAAGCTGAGCCCGGAAATGGCGCACTTCCAGCGCCACAACGCCTTCCAGGGCGCTGAGCTGATCACCGGCACCCACCGGCTCAATACAATGAACCTACTGCTGCACGGCATCGACCAGCCCATCGACTGCATCGACGCCCTTACATCGGATGCCGAGAAGTTGGATAAGGCGGACCTGATCCTCACCAATCCGCCGTTCAATAAGTTTCCGGAACGCGTCACGCGGAGTGACTTCGTTATCACCGCCGGGGCCGCCAAAGGCCCGCTGCCGTTTGTTGAACATGTAGTCCGCAGCCTGAAAGTCGGCGGACGCGCGGCCATCGTGATCCCCGACAACGTGCTATTCGAAGACAACATGGGCCGCGATCTGCGCAATTGGCTGATGGACCTGTGCGATCTGCACACCATCCTTCGCCTGCCCACCGGCATTTTCTATGCTCAGGGCGTGAAAACCAACGTCATGTTCCTTACCAAGAAGTCCGAAGAGCGCATCGGCGCGACCAAGCAGGTCTGGTTCTATGACCTGCGGGCGCAAATGCCGAACTTCGGCAAGACCCGCACGCTGACGGCAGACGATTTCGCGCCGTTCGTCAAAGCCTATGGAACTGACCCGCTCGGCACCGCCAAGCGCAAGGACGAAGGCGAAGCCGGGCGGTTCCGCGTCTTCACACGCGAAGACATCGCGAAGCGCAATGATAACCTCGACATTTCCTGGCTCCGCGAGGACGAGGAAGAAGTCGAGGAAGGCTTGACCGAGCCCGATGACATCGCCGCCGCCATCCTTGGTCACCTGCGCGCCGCGCTGGAGGAGATTGAGGCGGTTGCTGACGAGCTGGCCGAGACCGAAGAGGTCGAGGCGTGATAGATCCTTACAAAATATACTGCCAGACGACAGAGCTGACGCCCCAAAAGTTGGTCGCCCAAGATGCAGACAGCGCGGAGATTGCCGAGCATGACCTCAACCGTGAACAACGTCACGACGCTCTGAGAAGGGCCCATGAAATCCGGAAGTTTGAGATTGAACTTTATTGGAAGAGGGCAAGCTACTTCTGGGTCCTCCAGGCAGCCGTCTTCACTGCAATTGGGCTCACATGGCACGCGAAGGAGCTGGAAATTCCTTTGGTGATTCCAGTGGCCTTATCCGCACTGGGCCTCGTCACATCGGTGGCAGGTGTACTCTCCGCCAAAGGGTCAAAATTCTGGCAAGAGAACTGGGAACACCACATTGATATGCTCGAAGACGAATTTGAAGGGCGTCTTCATAAGACGGCATATGTTGGAAAGGATGGGCTGGCTTGGTCTGTGTCGGGTGTGAATGAAAGGCTCGCATTCTGCTTCACCCTTTTCTGGACGGCCATAATTATCACTGCAATTGATAAAGCAAATCCTTGGCTAAAATCTCGCGTTCCGGATTGCTTCGCCTGGATGACCAGCGCAGGCGCTCAGACACTTGTCCGTCGTCAGAACATTTGGCGCAACTCGCGGCGTAAATTAGCGGAGTGCGG
>CAZQEH010000053.1:0-23973 GCA_964592205.1 uncultured Novosphingobium sp. | reverse complement strand
GATCTTGGCCAGCTGCGCGACGGGCTTGGCGAAGCCCGGCGGGTGCAGGCGCTCCTCATCGCGCGCCCGGACCGGCCCGCGCTGGCAGACAGCCTGATCCCGGCGCTCGGCGGCCACGGCGCGCTGATCGATCTCTTCAGCTGCGCGCTCGTCCCCGCCCCACCGACCGAGCGGGCCAGCGGCGGGTTCATTGCCGCGGGCTATGACGCCGCGCTCGATGCTCTGCGCGATTCTGCGGGCAATTCACGCCGCGCCGTTGCCGCGCTCGAAGCACGTTACCGCGAGGAAACGGGCACGCCCTCGCTCAAGATCCGGCACAACGGCGTGCTTGGCTATTTCATCGAAGTCCCTGCCCGCCATGCCGATCGGCTGATGGCGCCGGACAGCGGCTTCACCCACCGCCAGACCATGGCCGGCGCGGTGCGCTTCAACGCGCTCGCGCTGCACGAGGAAGCGAGCCGCATCGCCGAGGCGGGCGGCCATGCGCTGGCAGCCGAGGAAGCGCATTTCGAAGACCTCACCGCGCGGGCCATCGCCGCGCGCGAGGCGATCGCCATGACGGCGGCGGCCCTTGCACGGATCGATGTTGCAGCAGGACAGGCCGAGCGCGCGGCGGAAGGCGGCTGGTGCCTTCCGCACCTTTCCGACGACACCGCGCTCACCATTCGCGGCGGTCGGCATCCCGTGGTTGAAGCGGCGCTGGCGGCGCGCGGCGAACGCTTCGTCGCCAATGACTGTTTTCTCAACCGCCCGGTTGAGGGGCGACACCAGCCCGCTCCCCCGCCCGGCCACCCACAGCGTACAATTCCGTTGGGTGGCCGGGCGGGGGAGCGGGCTGGTGCCGCCTCGCACAGCTCAAGACTCTGGCTGATCGGCGGGCCGAACATGGGCGGCAAATCCACCTTCCTGCGCCAGAACGCGCTGATCGTGATCCTCGCGCAGGCGGGCGGTTTCGTGCCGGCGGAGGCGGCGGACATCGGGATCGTCGACCGCCTGTTCAGCCGCGTCGGCGCGGCGGACAATCTTGCGCGCGGGCGGTCGACCTTCATGGTCGAGATGGTCGAGACGGCGGCAATCCTTGCGCAGGCGGGCGAGCGCAGCTTCGTCATCCTCGATGAAGTGGGGCGCGGCACCTCCACTTACGACGGCCTCGCACTGGCCTGGGCGGTGGCGGAGGCCGTGCACGAAGTTAACCGCTCGCGCTGCCTCTTCGCGACGCATTACCACGAACTCGCGCGGCTCGCCGAAAGCTGCGAGGCGCTGTCACTCCACCATGTCCGCGCGCGGGAATGGAAGGGCGATCTGGTGTTGCTGCACGAGCTGGCGGAAGGCCCGGCGGACAAGAGCTACGGCCTTGCCGTCGCGCGCCTCGCCGGGGTGCCCGCGCCAGTGGTCAAGCGCGCGAAATCCGTGCTCGACCGGCTGGAGAAGGGCCGCGCCGCGACCGGCGGGCTGGCGGCGGGGCTGGACGATCTGCCGCTGTTCGCTGCAGCGATCGAGGCAGCGGAGGAAAAGGTCGATGCCCTGCGCGAGAAGCTTTCCGCCATCGACATCGATTCGCTCAGCCCACGCGCCGCGCTCGATCTGCTTTATGATCTGAAGCGGGAGCTGTGAGGATGTGGCGCGCTCTCCTTCTGGCCTTGCTGGCCTGTCTCGCGGTGCCGCTGGCCGCAAAGGCGCCGGCCAAGCCTGTCCAGCTCGATCAGGAACTGTACCGCAGCGTGGTCGAGCGCGTGCGCGGCGGGGAGAACTTCTATCCGGCAACGATGGCCGCGCAGCGGGAGCGCTCCTACCCGGTGCAGCCCGCACTCGCTGTCCGCCCGCCGACGATGACCTATTGGCTGGCGCTCTTTCCCAGCACTGCCACGCGCACTGCCGCCTTGATCGCATTGCTGTTCGGCGCGCTCATTGCGCTGCGGCAGAGCCTGTCGGACCGCCCCCCCGCAGAAGCGCTCAGTCTGGTTGCGCTGGCGGTGGCTGGGCTGTTCGGCGCGTTCTTTCCCGACAACGTCTATCTCCACGAGCAGTGGAGCGTGCTGCTCATCATGCTGTCGCTGGCAGCCTACCGGCGGCCATGGCTGATGATCGGCCTCGCCTTCCTCGCCGTGCTGGTACGCGAAACGTCGCTGGCATGGCTCGCCGCGATTGTTCTCCACGGTCTGTGGCAGCGGGACTGGAAGCGGGCCGCCATGGCGCTGGGCGCAATCGCGCTGGCAGGGGGGCTCTGGCTGATCCATGCCCACTTCGTCGCCGCGCAAGTCCGCCCCGGAGACCTTACTTCCCCCGGCTGGGTGCGCTTTGGCGGACTGCCGCTGGTGATCGACGCACTGCGCCGCAATCTCGTGCTCACCGGCCTGCCCGGCCCGCTTGTCCTCGCCCTCGTCGCCGCCTCACTCGCCGCGATGCTGCGCTGGGGCCGCGAGATGGAGCGGATTGCGGCCATCGGCGCTGCGGGCTTCCTCGCCGCGCTCACCGTGTTCGGGCGGCCCGACAACGGCTACTGGGGCTTCATGGCCGCGCCGTTCGTGCTGCTTGGGCTGCCGTTGATCGTTCGCGAAGTGTTCGCCATGCGTCTGCACGCCAAGGCTCAATCAGACGGCTCGTAATGGCCCGTTTCAAAGTTTCGCATGAAGGCCGAACCGATTGGTTGGTCGAGCAAATGGAGAAAGCTGTCGTCACGGTTGAGCACTGCACCAAGAGCCAGATACTTGACCTTGCGATCATCAAAAGGCTCGGCGCGTGGATCGCCATCGCGACCTCGAATTCGCCAGCCACTGTCGGGATAATTATCCACTTCGCCTGCTAGGTCGGGCTCTTCCCGGTAAATGAATTCAACCGGCACTCCGTTGTCGATGACACAGGCATCGACGAGGCAGCGATCCCAGTATTCGGCATGTTCCGAGGTCGGTGGATGCGCGTTCGGATCAGACCATAAGATGTCGAGAATGTGCTCGACACCAAAGGTGACAACCAACCCGTGCTCAAGACCCGTTTCGAACGGCTCATTTTCGAGTGTTCCTGAAAACTGCAGTCCCGTCTTTTCGGTTACACGAACCCACATGCGTTCGCCGCCGTATTCCTCCGTATCCCACTCGTACTCGAAGCCGATCTTGACCAAGTCGTCGGGCGCAACGGCGACGCGTTCCTCCCGCGATGGGATGAAGAAGGTATAGGGCGCTTCTGCGGCCGCTTCATCAGCATCGCGCAGATGGAACGGAAACACCTGCGTCATACGCTGAGGAACATCCCCGCCAGCGCCGCGCTCATCAGGTTGCTGAGCGCGCCTGCCGCCAGCGCTTTCATCCCCAGCCGCGCGATCACCGGACGCTGATTCGGGGCAAGGCTGCCGGAAACCGCCATCTGGATCGCGATCGAGCTGAAATTGGCAAAGCCGCACAAGGCGAACGTCACGATGGCGACGGTGTGGGCGGACAGGTCCTTCGCTGCGCCGAGATCGATGAAGGCGACGAATTCGTTGAGCACGATCTTGGTGCCGAACAGGCCGCCCGCCTGCGCTGCCTCGGCCCAATCCGGCGCGCCGAGGAGAAGGAACACGGGGGCGAAAATCGCACCGAGGATCTGCTGAAACGACAGGCCCGGATAGCCGATGTGCGCGCCGAGCGTGCCGAGGAGGCCGTTGGCCATCGCGACCAGCGCCACGAAGGCGAGGACCATCGCGCCGACCGCAACGGCCAGCTTCACGCCGGTCTGCGCGCCCTGGCTGGCGGCCATGATGAGATTGGCGGGGCGCTCCTCATCGGGCGCCGCGACAGCAATATGCGGGTTCGGGAGATCGGCATCGGCAGGCGCGTCCGGTTGCGGCGGCGTGTCGGGCATGATCAGCTTGGCCATCAGCACCCCGCCCGGCGCCGACATGAACGCGGCGGCGACGAGGTAGTCCACCCGGATGCCCATCGCGGCATAGGCGGCAAGGATCGTCCCTGCGACACCGGCCATGCCCACACTCATCACCGTGAAGATCTGCGCGGGCGCGAGCGAGGCAAGATAGGGCCGGATGACGAGCGGCGATTCGCTCTGGCCGACGAAGATGTTGCTGGCCGCGCAGAGCGCCTCGACCCGGCTGATCCCGGTCACTATTTCAAGCCCCCCACCGATCCAGCGGATCACCAGCTGCATGATGCCGAGGTAGTAGAGGATCGAGATCAGCGCGGCGAAGAACACGATGGTCGGCAGTGCGGCGATGGCAAAGCTGCGCCCGCCGATGGCAGGATCGGCAAGCGGGCCGAACAGGAAGGCGACGCCGGCCTTGGCATAGCCGAGCAGCCCTTCGACCCCCGCCGCGGCGCCTTGCAACGCGGCATTGCCCGGCGGAAAATAGAGCACCAGCGCGGCAAATCCCGCCTGAAGCGCAAAAGCCGGGACGACCACGCGCAGCCGGATTGCCCGGGCGTTGGAGGAAAGCAGGACTGCTATGGCAAAAATCAGCGCCATCCCGGCGAGGCTCATCAAAACGCGCATCGCGGGCACGCCGCTCCCTTGAACAACCCTGTTCGGGATGGCTTAAACGGGATTTGGCGCAGGGTCAAAATCCCGCTACCCGTTACCGATGCAAGATAACCTCCACGACGCATCGCCCTCTCCGGCGGGAATTCCGACAGCGCTGTTTGCCTTTTCGCTGCTCTATGGCGGCCTTGTCGTGCTCGCGGGAGTGCTCGGCACCAAGATCGCGGCGCTTGGCCACTGGCCGCTGCTCGGCGATCTGGCGGTCGAGAGCGGGATTTTCGCATTCCTGCTGCTCGTCGTAATGGCCAGCGCAGTGGCCGAACTCTATGGGCAGGATGTCGCCAACCGGCTGGTGCGCTTCGGTTTCGTGCCGCTGATCGTCTCGATGCTGCTGCTGACTTTCGTGATCAACGTGGTGCCGCCAGCGCCGTTCTGGGGCGATCAGGAAGCCTATGCCCGCCTCCTCGGCCAGGGCGCGCGGATGCAGTTTGCGGGCCTCATTTCCTACGGCACCTCGCAGACGCTCAACGTCTATGTCTTCTCGCGCCTCGCCGGCGGGCGCGGGCGGCTGCTGATCCTGCGCGCGTGGATCGCGAGCCTGCTGAGCCAGATGGTCGATACGCTGATCTTCATCACGATCTCGTTCGCCGGGGTGAAGGATGCCGCGGGCATGCCGTTGCCGATCGGCGAGATCATGACCGGCCAGATCGCCTCCAAGCTCCTGCTCTCGACGATCATGGTCCCGCCGCTGATCTGGGTCTTCGTCAAACTTGGGCGCAGGCTCGACACTACGCGCTAATATTGCACCTTGAGGCCGCTTGGTCCAAAGCGCGGCGCATCATGAGCACCGCACACGATCCCGCCGCCGACGACGCAGCCCACCACCAGGCCATGCTCGCCAAGGCCGAAACGCTGACCGAGGCACTGCCTTACCTGCAGCGATATGCGGGCAAGACCTTCGTGGTGAAGTACGGCGGCCATGCGATGGGCGATCCCGATCTCGCGCAGGATTTTGCCGAGGATATCGTGCTGCTCAAAGCCGTCGGCATCAATCCGGTGGTCGTCCACGGCGGCGGCCCGCAGATCGGGCGGATGCTGAAGGCGCTTGGGATCGAATCGCGCTTTGTCGATGGCCTGCGCGTGACTGACAAGCAGACCGCCGAAGTGGCCGAAATGGTCCTTGCCGGCGCGATCAACAAGGAACTCGTCAGCTGGATCGCGCGCGCCGGGGGCAAGGCCATCGGCATTTCCGGCAAGGACGGCGGCATGGTGCTCGCCCGCAAGGTCGAGGCGAAGAAGGCCCCCAAGGCGATCAACGATACCGAGAGCGGCGAGGCAATCGTGGTCGACCTCGGCTTCGTTGGCGAACCGGCGCGGATCGACACTTCGGTGATCGATACGATCACGGCCGCCAACATGATCCCGGTGATCGCCCCCATCGGCGTGGGCGAGGACGGCGAGACCTACAACATCAACGCGGACACCATGGCGGGCGCGATTGCCGCAGCGCTCGGCGCGGCGCGGCTGTTCCTGCTGACCGACGTGCCCGGCGTGCTCGACAAGCAGCGCCACCTGCTCACCGATCTCACCCCGGCGGACATTACCCGCCTTGCCGAAGACGGCACGATCAGCGGCGGCATGATCCCCAAGCTCGAAACCTGCGTCCACGCGGTCGAGGCCGGGTGCGAGGCGGCGGTCGTGCTCGACGGACGCGTGCCGCATGCCATGCTGATCGAGATCTTCACCGCTCGCGGTGCGGGTACGCTGATCCGCGCGTGAGGCTCATCGCCGGCCTTGCCGCTGCGCAGGGAACCGGCGCGGCGCTGGGGCATTGGACTGGCATGATCCAACGCCTTGCCTGCGCTTTCGCACTGCTCGCCCTTGCCGGCTGCACCACCCCGGCTCCCTCGCCAACGCCTTCACCCACGGAGCCCGCTGCGGAGCCAACACCATTGCCGGCGCCAGCAACGCCCGCTGCGCCGCCACAACCTTCACCGGCGCGCCCTCCAAGCTCGCGCGATCCCGATGTGGTCCTGCGTGCATGGGGAGATGCGATCGAGGCGCGCGACTGGACAATGGCCCGCGCCTTCTGGGGCGATCACGGCGCGCGAAGCGACCTTTCCGAAACGGAGTTCGCAGCGCGATGGGCCGGGATGCATTATCCCAAAGTAACTTTTGGCAAGGGCGAAAGCGAGGGCGCTGCAGGCTCGCTCTACTACACTGCGCCGGTCACGATCACCGATGGATCGCGGGCCATCACCGGCGAGGTTGTGTTGCGCCGGGTCGATGACGTCGATGGCGCCTCGCCGGAACAATTGCGCTGGCACATCGAAAGCACGACGCTGAAGCCCTGAAAATCGGCAATTCCACGCGTGAGGCTCTGGACAAATTTGTATGCAACACACACAAGTTTGTCTGTCGCCGTCAGCCGTTCGGCGAGGGGCCCCTTGTGGCTTCGGGAGAGGGTCGGCTAGGAGCGTGAGTTGCTTGCTGACATAGGGAATGCGTAATGCTGTTGTTCTCGCTGATTGCGGCCCTGATCAAGCTTATCCAGCTGATCCAGATCGTTGTAATCATTTCATTTATTCTGAGCATGCTGATCGCGTTCAACGTGGTGAGCGCACGCAACAAGGTCGTGTCTGCCTTGTTGACGGCGCTTGGTGCCATCCTTGACCCGCTCCTGAATCCCATTCGCCGGGCGATGCCAAATACCGGTGCCATCGATTTTTCGCCGATGATCGTGATCTTCGGTCTGGATCTGATCGTCCGCGTGCTCATCTTCCTCGCAGACATGACCACGTCATACTGATCCAACTGCATTCGAGAGTACCGCAATGACTGCCGCGATAATCGATGGGAAGGCCTTTGCCGCGAACCTGCGCGGCAAGGTGGGAGAGCTTGCCGCCGCGTTCGAAGCAAAGGCCGGGCGCAAGGCTGGTCTTGCCGTGGTGCTGGTGGGCGAAGATCCGGCGAGCCAGGTCTATGTCCGCTCCAAGGGCAAGCAGACCATCGAAGCCGGCATGGCCAGCTTCGAGCACCGCCTTCCAGCCGAAACGCCAGAGGCCGATCTCCTCGCGCTGGTTGCACGGCTCAATACCGATCCCGCCGTTGACGGCATTCTCGTCCAGTTGCCGCTCCCCGGCCACATGGACGAGCAGAAGGTGATTTCCACGATCAACCCGGACAAGGACGTGGACGGCTTCCACGTGATCAGCGCGGGCCGCCTCGCGGTAGGCCAGCCGGGCTTCGTGCCCTGCACGCCGCTCGGTTGCCTGATGCTGCTAAAGGACCGGTTGGGCTCGCTCTCCGGCCTTGATGCGGTGGTGATCGGGCGCTCCAACATCGTGGGCAAGCCGATGGCGCAGCTGCTGCTGGCCGAAAGCTGCACCGTGACGATTGCGCACAGCCGCACGCAGAACCTGCCCGAGGTGGTGCGCCGCGCCGATATCGTGGTGGCAGCGGTCGGCCGGGCGGAAATGGTCAAGGCAGACTGGGTCAAACCCGGCGCGACGGTGATCGATGTCGGCATCAATCGCGTGCCTGCTGCCGAGGAAGGCAAGACGCGGCTGGTGGGCGATGTCGACTTTGCAGGCACCATGGGCGTTGCGGGCGCGTTAACGCCGGTGCCTGGCGGTGTCGGCCCGATGACCATCGCGGTGCTGCTGCGCAATGCGCTTGTCGCGGCCCATCGCAACGCCGGGCTGGAGCTGGCTGCAGACGCGATCTGAGGGCGGACCTCCCCTCAGCCTGCGCTTCCCCTTGCCGCCTGCCTGCTCTAGGCTCGGCGGCATGAAGCGCTTGATCCTCGTCGCCTTGCTGGCACTAGCCCTCCCCGCCTCCGCACAGGACCGGCGCGGCGGACCGCCCGGCTTGGGCAGCGGGATCACGCCCATCGGAAATCCCAGCGCGCTGATCGCGGCGGAAAGCGCTTTTGCCCGGCTGGCGCGCGAGAAGGGGCAATGGACGGCCTTTGCCGCGACTTCCGCCGATGAAGCGGAAATGTTCGTGCCGCAGCGCACCCTCGCCAAGGTGTGGCTCAAGGGCCGCGCCAACCCGCCGCAAGCTGTGCAGTGGCAGCCAAGCGCAGTGTGGATGAGCTGCGACGGCAGCGCGGGCGTGACGTTCGGCGGCTATCAAGCGGGCGCCGGAAACGGCTGGTTCTCTACCGTGTGGCAGCGCCAACGCAAGAAAGGCGATTACAAATGGGTGCTCGATCAGGGCGGTGACCTCACCGCACTACTGGCCGGAGCCGATTTCATCACCGGCAAGGTTGCCGATTGCCCGCCGCGCCCGCGCCGCAATCCGCTGGCGGATGAGCCGCCTCAGCCGCCCAAGCGCGACAAGAATGCGCCGCCGCCGCTGCGTCCGCTGCCGGGACCGATTCCGCCGCTGGTTGCCGTACCGGGGACGGACAGCAAGGATGGCCGCTCCATCGACGGCACGCTTGTCTGGCGCTCGACCGTGCTGCCCGGCGGGACGCGCGAATGGACGGTGTGGCTGTGGCAGGACGGCAGGATGAACGAAGTGCTGAAGCGCACCGAAATCGCGAAGAACGAAGGATAGGACGATGCTGGCCCTGTTCCTCTCCGCCTTCACCACGCTGTTCGTGGTGATCGACCCACCCGGCTGCGCGCCGATCTACGCCGGGCTGACAGCCAATGCCACGCAGCGGCAGGCCTTTATCATGGCGGTGCGGGCGTGCGTGATCGCGAGCGCGATCCTGGTGGTCTTCGCGCTGTTCGGCGAGGACCTGCTCGGCGCTCTGCATATCGAGCTCGACAGCTTCCGCATCGCCGGGGGCATCATGCTGTTCATGATCGCCATCGACATGGTGTTCGAGAAGCGCACCGAACGGCGCGAGGAACGCGCCGAGAAGGTGCGCAATGCGCAGCCGCATGTGGAGGACGTATCGGTGTTCCCGATGGCGATGCCGATGCTCGCTGGGCCGGGATCGATCGCTTCGGTCATGCTGCTGACCGCGCGGGCGAAGGGGCTGCAGGAAACACTGGTGATCCTGGGCGCGCTGGGCGCGGTGATGACGCTGAGCTTCATCGCGCTGGTGGCGGCGCGGCCGATCATCCGGGCACTGGGCTCGCAAGTGGAAGCAGTGATCACCCGGCTCTTGGGGGTGTTGCTGGCAGCGCTGGCGGCGCAGTTCGTGATCGACGGGATCAAGGCGCAGTTCTTATCGGCGATCTGAGCTCGTCATTCCGGCAGAGGGTTATCCTTGTTCGTCATGATCTGGCCCGTATCTGCATGCCAGACCCGCAAGCCCTGACGGACTAACCCGCAAACTTCGCGGTCCTCGGTATCAAGATGGCTGAAGTCGATGTTGGCGAGAGCATCAGCCTTTCCAAATGCAAAATGCCGCAGCGGCTTAGCCATAGCCTTCTCCGCCGCGACTCTCATCGACTGGTCATCGTAACCCAAGCCATATTCGCGATGAATGGCACCAAGCAGCCCATTGCTGGATGTGCACCCGGCCTTGGTCAGACCCAAATTGCGATCCGTGACCGTGACGAGAACAAATCTCGCCTCAAGGCTCTGAAAGCTCACGGCGTTGATGAAGTTGCGATCTACCTGTGAAAGGCTGTCCGGCTGCTCGCCTACGGCCTTGGCGGGTGAGGCTGCGTGTTCCTTCGGAGGTGAGCAGCCGGAGACGGCAATCAGCAAAGCAAAAGCCAGGCGCTTGAACATTGCGTGCCCCCAAACTGATTGCGCACCTACTGCAGCGTCACCCGCCCATCATCCGAATCGCGGCGTCCGAAAAACTGCATCAGCTGGACGAGCAGTTCGCACCGCGTGGCAAGGCTGTCCGCTTCGAGCAGCGCCTGCTTGGCGGCGGCATCGAACGGGGCGATCTGCGAGACGCCGTTGATCAGCGAGACATCGTCCAGCCGGCCAACCGAATCCCAATCAACCGCATAGCCCTGCGCTTCGGCAAAGCGGCGGGCTTCGCGTTCGAACGAAGCGCGTTCGACCGCGCTGAGGCTGGCGCCCGCATCGTCCTCGATCAGTTCGCCCTCGACCTGCCGGAACGGCGTCGTCACATCGAGTTCGCGCAGCAGGCGGAAGCGGGATAGCCCTTCAAGGACGACGTTGTAGCGACCGTCTTCCATCGCCTCGACTTCGCCGATCTTACCAACGCAGCCCACCGAAAACAGCGGTGCGCCATCATACTGGCCCTGCGGCTGGATCATCGCGATCCGCCGATCACGCGCCAGCGAATCCGAAATCATCGCGCGGTAACGCGGCTCGAAGATGTGGAGGGGCAACTGCAGCCCGGGGAACAGCAGCGCGCCCGTGAGCGGGAAGATCGAAAGGCGCACCGGCCGGTTTTCCTGCCCCATGGCCTAGCCGAACAGCACGGTGGAGAGTTTGCGGCGGGTGGCCGCAACCCACGGATCTTCAAGCCCGATGGCCTCGAAGATCTGAAGGAGGCGCGTGCGCGCGGCGCCATCTTTCCACGCCCGGTCGTGCGCGACCATGCCGAGGAGGAGGCTGGCGGCGCCATCACGGTCCCCAGCGGCATAGAGCCCGTTGGCGAGTGCGAGCTGCGCCTCCATGTCGCCGGGATTGGCGCTGGCGGCAGCGCGCAGGCCATCGAGCTCGCTGGGTTCGGGCGCATCGGCGGCGAGCGCGAGCGCGGAGCGGGCCTGCGCCAGCGCCGGATCATCCGCCAGCTTGGGATCGAGCACGGCAAGCACTTCTTCCGCCGCTGCCTTGTCACCAGCGGCAAGCAGCGCGCGGATCAGACCGGACTGGGCAGCGGCGCTATCGGGCGCGATTTCGGCGATCTGCGAGAAGATGCCGACGGCACGCTCGCCGTCGCCACCGGCAAGCACTTCCTCACCCATGGCAAGCAGCGGGGCGATATCCTGCGCGGGTTCATCGCCCGCCTGAATGGGGAGGCGCGCCAGCATCTGATCGAGCATCTGGCGCAGCTGCGATTCGCTGCGCGCGGGCGTGAGGTCTGCCACCGGCTGGCCCTGGAACATGGCGTAGACCGTGGGGATCGAGCGCACCTGGAACTGCGCGGCGATGAACTGCTCTTCATCGACGTTGATCTTGGCGAGGATGACGCCCTTATCAGCATATTCGCCGCAGACTTTCTCGAGCAGCGGGGTGAGCGCCTTGCACGGCCCGCACCATTCGGCCCAGAAATCGAGTACGACGAGCTTGGTCATCGAGGGCTCGACCACAGCCTTGCGGAAGCGGTCCACCGCTTTCTGCTCTTCGAGATTGAGGCCAAGGCTTGCCAATGGTCGGTCTCCGCGTCTGAAACGTGATAGGTGTCTTCTCCCCCATGTGGGAAGCGGAGGCGGTTCGGCAAGGGCATTTGCGGGCAAGAGGGTGAGGGATAGGGCTCACACGCATTTTTGCTGTTGCGCGGGCCACGTGGGGAAGCTAAGGGCGCGCTTCACCCCGGTCGGGGACCCTTGGGGAACCGGCCAGAAACGCACGAGCGGGCGTAGCTCAGGGGTAGAGCACAACCTTGCCAAGGTTGGGGTCGAGGGTTCGAATCCCTTCGCCCGCTCCAATTTTTCATATAATTATCAAAATCTTGAAGGTCGTCATGTGCCGTCCAACTTGCTTACATAGCGCGTTTCATCTGAGCGTGTAATCACTGTGTAAGCGCGCTCAGAAGAGCGATATGTGCGACGGGCTGCGGGCTATTGACTGAGGCTTCGCATAAGGCATCAAGATTGGCGGCTTCAATTGGTTTGAAGTCGCGTTGGCAACCAAATGACTTGTTGTGCAGATCGTGGGTCAGCATTTGCCTTGACGCCGTTTCATCCGCCCTGACGTAAGTAAACGGGCGCAAGAAGCCCAAACGCCCGCAAAACAGGCGTATCAAGCGACAGGGCAAGTGGGATCAGCACCGCGATCACAATCAGATAGGCCAGCTTTTGCAGCGTGTTGCATTCGGCACGGCGCACTTCGGCCCAGATGACAGATGGTCATCCTGACTAAGCAAGAGAAACCCCTTCTACGCCAATCTCAGTCGTGCTCAATAAACATGGATCGCCTTCGTAACCAGATAGCCATCGAGCCCTTCGGGGCCGCTTTCGCTGCCAAAGCCAGATTGCTTGATCCCGCCAAATGGCATGTCGTGAGTGGAAATGGCAAAGCCGTTGACCCCTACCATCCCGCTTTCCAGCGCATCGGCCACCCGGTTGATCCGTCGGCCATTCTCCGTGAAGGCAAAGGCCGCCAAGCCATAGGGCAGGCGGTTGGCCTGAGCGAGCGCCTCTTCCTCGGTGGCAAAAGTGCGGATCAGCGCCAACGGGCCAAACGGTTCCTCGTTCATCGCCACGGCATCAATCGGTACGTCGGCCAGCGCGGTCGGTTGGAAGAAATAGCCAAGTTCGCTGCGCCCGCCGCCGGCAACCACCCGCGCTCCCTTGGCGATCGCATCCTCGATCAGGCCCTCCAGCGCAGGCGCGCGCCGGGCGTTGGCCAAGGGGCCCATCTGCGTCTGCGGATCAAGCCCGTCGCCAACCCGCACCCTGGCGGTGCGTTCGGCAAAACCGCGTACAAAGGCATCGTAGACCCCTTCCTGGACATAGAAGCGGGTCGGCGAAACGCAGACCTGTCCGGCGTTGCGGAATTTCTGCGCTACCACCTTGTCCAGCGTCGCTTCAAGATCACAATCATCGAAAACAAGCACCGGTGCGTGTCCACCCAATTCCATGGTGATGCGCTGTACATTGTCTGCAGCCAGACGCATCAGATGCTTTCCCACCGCAGTCGACCCGGTGAAACTGACTTTGCGGATCACCGGGCTGGCAAGCAAGTGCCGGCTGATCATGTCGGGATCGCCGAACACCAGCTGCACCACATCGCCGGGAATCCCGGCGTCCGCGATGCATCGCATGACTGCGCCGGTTGACGCGGGCGCTTCTTCAGGCGCCTTGGCAATCACCACGCAGCCCGCCGCAATCGCAGGAGCAATCTTTTTGACCATCAGGTTGACCGGGAAATTCCACGGCGAAAACCCGGCAACGGGGCCGACCGGCTGGCGTATCGCCAGGGCCCGCTGCCCACTTGGCCGCTGCGCGACGCGCCCATCGATTCGCTTGCCCTGTTCGGCGAAGTAATCGAAAAGCCCTGCGGCGGACAGTACTTCGCCGCGCGCCTCGGCAATCGGTTTGCCCTGTTCGATGGTCAGCAGGGCGGCGATCTGTTCGGCCCGTTCGCGGATAAGGTCAGCAGCCTTGTGCATCAGTGCCCCGCGTTCATCGGGGGTGCGCGACCGCCACGCCGGCCAGCCACGCTCGGCTGCGGCAAGTGCCTCATCAAGATCGGAGGCGCTGGCTATAGGCAGGGCACCGATCATATTGGCAGTTGCCGGATTGAACACCGGCCTTTCGTCGCGCCCCTCGCCCCCGCGCCAGGCGCCATCGATGAACAGTTGCAGATCGGCGGCGTAGCTGGTGGTCATTGTAATATCCCTTGAAACAAGAAAATGCGGCCTATTCAGTGTAATTTCGGCCCGGTTCCATCAAGCGCCTGGAAGGCGGCCATGATCTGCGCCCGGACGTGCTTGTCGCTGGTCACTTCGGACATCGCCATCAGCGAAGCGCGGGCTCCATCGGTATCGCCAAGGGCCAGTCGCAAGCGGGCAAGATGATGCCAGACATCGGCGGTTTCTGGCGCTATCTTGGTGATGCGTTCGTAAACCGTCAGCGCGCGCTCGGCGTCATGGTTCTTCTCGGCCCGTATGGCCTGATTGAACAGCAGCCTTGCCAGTATCTGGCGATTGGACATTTGGGTGAAACGGACCTTGCCTTCAGTTTTCACCTCGTCGGAAAAGGCGTGGAAAAGCGCCTCGAAATGTTTGGGGTTGACCTGCCGGCCGCCGCTGAACGGATCGATGATCACCGGGTTCTTTTCCCCGATCTGGACCAGCACATGGCCTGGCCCATTCAGCACATGCGCGGTCCAACCGGCCCGGCGGGCCATCGCCACATAAAGGATCGAAAGGCTGATCGGCAGGCCCTGCTTGCGATCAAGCACACGGATGAAATCGGCGTTGACCGGCGCGTCATAGGCTTCGGCATCACCGATAAAGCCAAGTTCATCGTGCAGCACTTCAGCCAGCACGATCGCCCGCTCACTCGACAGAAAGGCGCTGCGTCCTTCCTGGCAGACCCGTTCCTCGATCTCGTCGAGGCGCTCGATATATTTGTTGAGATCGCATTCCTCGTGATCAAGCTGGCTGAGCGCCAGCGCCGCAAAATCGAGCAGAATGTCCTGGTCTTCCAGAACACCGATCACCGAAATGTCCATGGTCAGTTGTTCATTTTCCATTCCTGTCACCTTGCCCTTTCCGGCTTAGTGCAGCCAAGCGCCCGCTCCAGCTTGGGCCAGCTCTTCCGGATATCTTCGTGGTAAATCTCATCATTGCTCAAGGCCTCAAGCCGGGAATCGCCCAGCCAGGCAGCCTGCTGCGGACTGAGCAACGCCCCGGCTTCCTGCCGATAAGGCAGCGCCAGATTGATCGCTGTACGCTGCGCGGCCGACAACGGCAGATAGCGCAGCGCATGCTTGCGCAAATAATACTGCGGCTCGCGGTCAAGCCGGAAACCTTTGCTGGCCAACGGGGCAAAGCCTTCGTTTCGCGCATATGCATCAAGCGCATCGCGCTTGGACAGGCGCGGATCAAAGTGCACCGCAACCACTTCCTCGCCGCCGATCCAGCCAGCGTCGGTGGAAATCACTGCGGGGTGCTGCGCCAAGCTAGTTTCTCCCGACCAGAAGCACGGCGTGGTGTAAGTGACCTGCTCAGCAAGACCGACCTCGATCGCCAGATCGTGCCCGAGCATACCGAAATAGGCGGGGGCGACGATATCCCGCGCGGCCAGAACTTGTCCGATTTTGGCGTGCAGGCCGATCGGATCATAACGGTTGGCCAGCCGCGGTACCACGGCCGCGCCATCGGGTGCTAGGAAATGAACCACCGGGTTGTTCCACGCGGCCTCGCCAAACCGCCGCAGGACCTCTGCGTCGGCACCTGAGTGATTGTTGAAAATCGCCAGCGGGACGAAGTGTTGTGCGATGATTTCGACCATCAACGGATGGCTGAGCACGTCGTGCCCGAAATTGACGCAGGTCGAACAGCCGGGTACCTCCTGAAACAACAGGAGCACCGGTTTGTCCTCGCACCGGGCACGTTCCAGCGCCTGATCGTAATCACGCAGCCACGCGACATCACCGAGCTCGCGATGCTCGCGATAAGAAGTCTTCAATTTTGCCATATCTGCATATTTAGGAAGCATTTGCTAATTTTCCAGTGGCGGGCGGCATGGCTGCTCGGCCTGCAACCGGGCGATCTCACCAAGGTGCCAGGCCGAAGGCCCCATTATACGATCAAACCCTTGCGCGCGGGCAAGGTGTCTGCTGGCCGCGGGTTCATCAACACTGCATGCGTCGACCAGCCGTTTGGCCAGGGTCAGGTAGGCCGCGCTCGCGCTCGCTTTGGCACGGTGCAGGGCAATCCGCCGCCGGACCGGATCGGGCTGTATCGGCTCTGCTGCAGCCAACACCGCAATCCGTGCGCTCGAAACGGCGGCCATCATGGGGTCCGTTGGCTTGAGCAACTGCAAGGAGAGAATGCGGTCGGCTGCTGCTGTCGCGCCGCCCAGCGCTTCGGCCGCAAGCGCCAGATAACCGGCAGCATGCAGCGCCTCGCCCGCGCCAACATGATCGTCGAGCGGGGCCGCCGGCGCATCTGAAAAGACGACCCGGTCCAGCGGCCGGGCGTGGTCAGCTGCGGTTTCGCGTTGAATTTCGACCCGCTCATCCGCGGTTTCCATCAGCCATGTTTCATGATCGTTGCTGACCACGAGCAGATCGGCAAAGCGTCCGTGCGGCACGTTTCTGGCAAGGCCGCTAAGCCTGCCCGAACGCACTGACAGATCGGGGCAATAGCCGTCAGATGCAATAATCGCACCGCGGGCGATCCGAGGTAGCCACTCGCCCCGCTGCGCCTCGCTCCCTCCAGCCAGGATCGCCTGCGCGGCAACTGCAACGTGGCCGAAAAGCGGCAATGCGGCACCTGAAGCGCCCAGCGCATGGAACAGCACGGCAAGATCGGCCAGGTTTCCGTCGCTGCCACCGTACCTTTCAGGGACTGACAATCCCAAGAGACCAGAGGAATTCGCGAGCATCTCCCAGAGCGCTCGGTCGAATTTCGGAACAGACTCTGACGGCAGCCACCCGAAGCATTCGACGCAGTTGCCAAACAACGCTTGCACGGCTTCAGCAGTTGTTTGTCGCGCATGAGCATCTCGCACCAGCGAGCTGGAAAAGCTGTCCCGTGGGTCAGTGATCGACATTGAGCCGACGAAACTCCCGAAATATTTTTCTGACAGTAATATGTTTAGCCTTTCTCGGCGATGACGGGACGGGCATTTGATTGATACATTCCACGCATACAACCAATACATTGCGTCACGCTGCCATTCGTCCGAAGTGTGGCTGGTCAACCATGCGAAGCCGATTGCAGAGTTAAGTGATCAAAGGACGGACTACCCCTAATCTTTCCAGACAGGGCGGGCGGATGGCCCCCGACGCTGGACGGGTAACCATCAGGGCCAATTTCGCTGGCTCCTAAGGGATTAGATGTGAATGGTTTGGCTGATTTTTGACTGGAAATATGGATGGGTATGAAGAGCGAACTGGTTGAAGCATTCGGAACCGCGGCCGAGGCGCATGCCTTTGCCTTCGTTGAGGTGGATGGTGAGGATGCGGATTGGGCCTACTGGTATGCCGGTGTGTTGCAGCAACCGCTGTCCAGAATTCTCGGTCAACCCCTGACCAGGGCGCAGATTGTGGTCTGCCTTACCGCTATCGAGGACGAACGGCTTGCCCGGTTCGGTTCCGATCACCCCTGGCGGGAGTTGTACGCAGACCATTTCCTGACGCAGTTCGGGCCAGCCGAGACAGCCAAGGCGATGCGGTTGTCGCTCTATTATTATCCTGAATGCCCATATTGTCAGCGCGTCCTACGAGCGATCGATGAAACCGGCGCGAAAGTCGAATTACGGCACATCTGGGATGAGCCGGAGCATCGGGGCGCGCTGCAGGCGGCGCGCGGTCGCACGACGGTTCCGGTGCTCAGGATCGAAGATGCGAGCGGGGACCGCTGGATGCCCGAATCGGCGGACATCGCCAGGTACCTTCACGGCCTGGCACGGCATTGAATGGCATCACCGGTTTGACTTCAATCGCGGGGTGAATCCTTGACGACCGGGAAAATTTGGTCAAATTCCAGTGCTGTCGTGACTGTGCCACCGGAGCTTCCATTGCTTGAAGCGGTCGCTCATTCGGCCCTTCAGACATTGTCCCGACGGGATGGTCCGGCCTCGTGCTTCCACCGGCCTAGAGTTTTCTTGTGAGCGCTGCTCTGATCACACTCGCGGCCTGTGCCGCGCTGGGTTTCTCGATCCAAAAAGGGGGCACCTGTATGGTGGCCGCGGTTGAGGAGTTCTGGACGACGCGGCGTGTTCGTCTGGGGCGTTCACTCATCGAGACGGCGCTGTGGGTAACCCTCCTAGTTGGCGTGGCGGCACTCCTCGGGTTAACCGTTCCAGCCACCCCTGATGCCGTACCCGGGCTTTCGGTCGCGGTTGGTGGCGTCCTGCTGGGGCTTGGTGCATGGCTGAACGGGGCCTGCGCACTTGGCACCCTCGCCAAAATTGGTTCCGGTCAATGGGCCTTCTTCGTCACGCTGGCGGGGATCATAGTCGGGGTCGAAATTTCCGCGAGTGCCGGCCTGATCAGCGAGACGGACATGCGGCTGCGAGCCATGCCAAGTGTGGGGGCGCTGATCTTCCCTTCGGGCTCCCTGCTGATTGTGCTGCACTGGCGCGCGTTACTGGGTCGACGTGACGGCGACCGAGAGCATCGAAAAGATTTGCAGTGGGCGACGGTAGCGATCGGCATCTGCATCACGATCATCGGCTTGTCGGTCGGATCGTGGAGCTACACTGCCGCGCTTCGGGCGATCTTGAACCATGGTCCGCTGGCCCACCGCTTCGATCTTGCGATGCTGTTAGCAATTCTTGGCGGCGCGATTGTCGGCGGCCGGATTGGCAAGGTGGCCATCAAACAGGCAACAAGGAGCAGCCTGCTGGAAAACGCCCGTCACCTAGGCGGCGGGCTGTTAATGGGGCTCGGCGGCGGTCTGGTGCCGGGTGGAAACGATCAACTGATCCTGTTCAATGCCCCGCTGCTCGAACCGTTCGCCTGGCTTGCGCTCACGACGATGACTCTGACGATCTTGGTGTGCCTCGCTTTCGAAAGGCGCTCGGCGGCGGCTTCACCCTGCCCGATTGATACAACACAATGAAAACACCACACCGGCAATTCTGGAGGACTTCATGCCAATTCCGTTGATGCGCAAGGCCGCAGGCCGCCTGTTCGGAACTCGTGCCGCCGATGTGCAGATCGAAGTCTTTCTCGATGTTCAGTGCCCGTATTCGGCCAAGGTCTGGCCGACCATCGAACAGGTTATGGCGCATTACGGACCCGAACACATCGGCCTGTCGATCTACATGATGGTGCTTTCGAACCATCGGCAATCGTGGGACGTCACGCTTGGTCTCTACGGGCTAGCCGGCGAGGACGATGCGCGCTTCTTCCGTTTCCTGGCGTTCCTCTACTCGCGCCAGGAGCGGTACTTCAACGGCGCCTTCGGCAGTCGCACGCACGATGATCTCCGGCGGTTGGTGGTTGACCTCTGCCGAGAATTTGACGGAACTTCGCCGGAGCAAGCCGCAAGTCTGCTCGCCGATGACAATGTGTTTGCCGCAGCCAAACATCCTAGCCGCATCGCGGCCTTGCGCGGGGTCTGGTCAACACCCACGGTCTTCATCAATCACAGCGAACGGGACGACCTTGGCAGTTCATCCTCACTGAACGACTGGCGTGCCACGATCGATCTGTTTCATAGTTGAAATGTGAATTTGGTGGCGCACAAATCAGACGAAGCTTGAATTGCCGGATTGTCCATCTGGTGGGCTCCTAGGCAACTCCTTGCCAGTGCGAAATCGATGTGCATGAAAGGCCAGCTGGCTCCCGCTGACGGACCTCAAATATCTGGCCATATAACACACCGTACTCAGCCGAGATTCTAGGCACGGCAGAAAACACCCGATGCCGACAAGATCAGAGAGACCGGATCCGCACGTTATGACACCCGCCGTTGTGCGGATCAACTTTGCCAGCCCCACTATTCCCCACGGCCAGTGGCAGCAAGATTGCGTCGATGTTAGTGCGCACCCTGGGCGGGAGGCATGAGGCGAAATTCCACCGCAGCTCGGCCTCGTGAAGCTTAGTCACAAAGATGCATGAAAACTATGCAGGTGTCCTATTGGACATTCCTGAGCTCCTTGAGCCAGTATGCAAGCATCCGATGACTCGCTGAAGAGGAGATAGAAAATGGTCAGGCCAACGTTTTGGGTCGCTGGTGCCGTGTCGGCCTTGGCACTTGGGATACTCGCTATTTCTGGCTTCGCTAGCAATCCAGTGGAAGCTGCCGCGGGAAAGACGCAGCGTGCGGCCTCATCCTCTGGTGCCAAGGCTAAACCGAATCCCAACTACCCGCAGATTGACATTCCGCCTGTCTGGGACGCCACTGGCAAGCTCGTTCAGCCCAAGAACTTTCGGGACTGGTACTTCATCGGTGCGCCGCTCACGCCACACGGACTTAACAACGGGAAAGCCAACTTTCCCGAATTTCACAATGTCTATGTGCAGCGGTCGGCGCTCGCGGTTTACCGTGCCACGGGTAAGTGGCCCGAGGGCACGATGATGGTCAAGGAGTTACAGCTGGTCGGAGGCACGGCCGAGTTCCCCGATGGATCCCATTTTGAACCTTCGGGGCGGGGATATTTTCCCGGCGCGGTGGCTGGGCTCGACGTAGCGGTGAAGGACAGCAAGCGGTTTCCGAAGTCGAAAAACTGGGGCTATTTCAACTTCAACCATTCCGCTCCGCCATACCTGCCTGCTGCGGCTGAAAGACCTGTAGCGGAATGTGCTGGTTGTCACATCGCAAATGCAGACGAAGACATGGTTTATATTAGCCATTATCGGCCGCTCATCGAGCCGCTGCCTGGAAACTAGGTTATATTGTTGCCCGGATATTCTGGGCATGGCTGAGACAGTTTCCGGAGACAAGACGATGAATCGGACTAATCGAAAAGGGCTTCTAGGCGCTGCGGTGCTGGCACTCGTCGCAACGGCCGTCCTTGCCGCCCCCTCCGGAAACACCGCGCTCCGCCCCATTGATGCTTATGCATCATTGGTTGGGAGTAAGGGTGATATCTCATTTCCGAAGGATTTTCCCAACGGCTACATCTTTATTGGGACTTGGGCGGTCGCTGGGGGGGATGGAGTGGCGGATGTGCATTCCGTCTATTCCCGCCCTCAGGATGTCGCTCAATTTCGGCAGACTGGCAAATGGCCCGATGGGGCTGTCATAATAAAGGAAGTTTCCTCGACGATAGGTGCCCCTCATACAACCGGCAAGGCATTCTGGGCTAATGAGACCCAAACGTGGTTCCTCATGGTCAAGGACACGCAGGGTCGCTTCAAGGCAAATCCGCTTTGGGGAGATGGATGGGGCTGGGCTCAGTTCGACCCGAAGAACACTGGCAGGCAGATCGCTACCAACTACAAGACAGACTGCCAAGGATGCCATGTCCCGGTACGCGCAAACGACTGGATTTATACATACGCTTACCCGTCACTTGGACCGCAGGGGCAGAAGGCAATCCCGTCGGGGGCCATCCCGGCACTGAACGTCTCGGAGGGGCACCGCGTAGAGCAAAACCCGGCGATGAACGAGACCGGCAGGGTAGCTGCAGTAACACCGGCAATGGCCGAAGCGCGGGCAGCTCAAGGCAAGGTGGCTTTTGAGGCCACCTGTAGCGGATGCCACTCGGCCAAACCGGGGGAAAATGGAACTGGCCCCTCGATGTTTGGCGTGCTGGGTCGCAAGGCAGGCTCACTAGATGGCTATGGATATTCTCCCGCGATGTCGGGTTCTTCAGTGATCTGGTCCGCTGAGAGCTTGGACAAACACTTGGCTGACACCAAGAATTTCATTCCTGGCAATGGGATGGGTAGGTTCTTCGCGGGTGTCGAGGATCAAGCAACGCGGAGCGAAATCATCGCCTATCTGGCTACATTGAAGTAGAACAGCTTTTGCATTTTTACGATGGTGGGACTTCGCCGGGCTGGCTCAGCCTTCGACGGATTCACTGGTGGTTTGCGAGCTTCGTCATCTTTGCACTGGTGAGTGGATTCCTGACTTTCAATTGGTCGTGGCGGATTCCTTTTCCATTGCGGGAGTGGGTCTTCGCAGCGCACCGCATCGCTGGCCTCTGCGGGGGGGTGTGCGGTGTGTTTTGGTTGGTCAGGTTTCGCTTCCCGCAACGGCGCAAGCAGACGCCGGATCGAACCCATATCGCAATTCGAGTGTTTCAATTTGTTCTTGTCTTGCTTCTACTTTCGATCGTCAGCACGGCCTGGATCGGGCGTTCGCTGGGTGGACGATGGCTCGAACTAATCTCTCCCCTGCCGGTCTTCAATTTGGTTTCCCGACCCGATTCTGCACTCGCCCACGAGCTGCTGACAGTCCATGGGATGCTAGCCAAGATTATGCTGGCTGCATTACTGGTTCACGCGACATCCGCTGGATTGCATTGGCTTTGGGATGGGCGCGTCAGGAGGACCGGATCAAAATGATCCTGATAATCGATAACTATGACAGCTTTACGTGGAACATCGTCCAATATCTGCAGGAGCTTGGACAGGAAGTCGAGGTTGTGCGGAACGATCTGCTTTCGGTAAGGCAACTGATGTCGATGAACGCGGATGGAATCGTGCTTTCACCCGGGCCAAAGTCGCCGAATGAAGCCGGGGTGTGCCTGGATTTGGTCGCAGCCTGCGCCGATGTCGGCAAGCCGTTGCTGGGCATCTGCCTGGGGCATCAGGTTATAGGCCAGCATTTCGGAGGTGCTGTGCGGCGAGGAGGCTTGATGCACGGCAAGGTGTCACAGATTAACCATGGGGGTAGCGGCATTTTCGAAGGTCTGCCATCGCCGTTCTCAGCCGTGAGGTACCATTCGCTCGTCGTCGGAAACGTTCCGCGCACCCTAATAGTCACGGCCATGTCCGATGATGGATTTGTCATGGGCTTGCAACATCGTGAACATCCGATTTTCGGTGTGCAATTTCACCCCGAAAGCATTGGAACCAATTATGGCTTAGAGATCCTTGCAAACTTTCTACGCTATGTTGGATAGCTCCTTGTAGGCAGCGGGCGTGACGTTCTGGTCCAACGGCGAGTGAGACCAGCCGTTCCAACATGCCCTTGATCCAGGCACGACATATGGAGCGTCAAACCGTTAACTCCGCATAGCTCAGGAGCCGGAAGAGAGGCTGGGATGGCCTCCGAACTGGTGACGCAGCGCTGACAGAAAGCGATTGCCCAATTGCACGTCGTCGCGCGAATCGAACCGGGCAAACAGTGCTGCGGCAAGCACTTGGGCTGAAACGCGTTGATCGATCGCCGCTTCGATCGTCCAGCGGCCTTCGCCGCTGTCGGCAACCTGGGGTGAATAGCCCTGCAGAGATGGATCTTCGACCAAAGCCTTTGCGCCAAGGTCAAGCAACCACGAACTGACCACGCTGCCCCGCCGCCACACTTCAGCGATCGCACCGAGATCAAGCTGATAGCGGTGTTCAGCCGGAAGCGCTTCCTGCCCGGCTGAAGCGAGTAGCGCGAAGCCTTCGGCCATGGCCTGCATCATCCCATATTCGATCCCGTTGTGGATCATTTTGACATAGTGACCCGATCCGGGCGGCCCACAGTGCAGCCAACCATGCTCACCGGGGGCAGGTTCGGCGCCTTCATGCAAATCCAGCCGGGGAGCCGCCGCGATGCCGGGGGACAGCGCATCGAACACGCTGTCCAGTGCAGCAACCGCGTTCGTTTGCCCCCCCACCATTAGCGAATAGCCTCTGGTTAATCCGTAAACTCCGCCGCTGGTGCCGCAATCAACCAGATCGATGCCGGCCTCGAGGCACTTCCGAGCCCTCGCGACGGTCTGCTTGAAGTGGCTGTTGCCCCCATCGACGATAACGTCGCCCGGATCGCACAGGCCGATCAGTTCGTCGATAACTGCGTCGGTCGCCGGTCCGGCCGGCACCATTACCCATAGTCTGCGGGGCAGGGCCAATGATGCCACTAGTTCGGACAGACTGGATGCAGCAACGGCTCCGCTCTCTCGCGCCAGTTCGTCGCGGGTCCCCGCACTGCTACTGAAGATATGACATCGGTGGCCTTTGCGAGTCAGTCGGCGCACCATGTTCCCACCCATACGGCCCAGCCCGATAAAGCCGATCTCCATTACCTTCGTCATATCTGAACGACTTCCTTCACTCAAAAAGCCACATCTTGCTTCGCATAGACCCCTGATGTTGGGAAATGCATCG
>CAZQEH010000052.1:0-24037 GCA_964592205.1 uncultured Novosphingobium sp. | reverse complement strand
CGTGCGCCGCGCCGGGCGCGTGCGCCGAAGGTTGCTGCCGCTGAGCCGGTGACGGAGCTTGAGGAAGCACCGGTGCGGGAGGAAGCTCCGGTGCGGGAGGCGCGCGCTCCGCGCATCCAGCGCGACGAGCCGCGTCCGCCGAAGGATGTGCTGACCGAGCTGCCGAGCAAGCCCGGCGAATGGAACGGGCCGGTGCCGGGGTTCCTGAGCGTTTCGGCGCTTTAAAGGTTTAGCCCTCTCTCATTGAGGAGAGAGCATCGTTCAACGCATGCATTCGCCTTCGTCCATGGTGATTGCGATGCCCTGCGTGTGTACCTTGATGGTATCGTGTTCCTTGCAGGTCAGCTGCTCGGCTGGGATGACATTTGTTCCGACAAATCCCCTCGCATTGCGGAACGTAATCGTCGCTGACTTGCTGGTCGTGTATTTTGAATTGCCGACGGCTATCACGGTGACTTCGGCATAATCCTGCGTGATGGGTTGCGGTGTGCAGCCCACGAGTTGCAGGGCGCAGAGAACGCCAAGAAATGCTTGGAGCCTCACGCAGCCTTCACAAAGCTATCGATCACCCTCTTCCGGTCTCCGCTCTCGAAATCGATCTCCAGCTTGTTGCCTTCCTGCGCGGCGACGGTGCCGTAGCCGAACTTGTCGTGGAACACGCGGGTGCCGATGGTGATGTCGGTGCGGGGTTTGGCGGCGAAGCTGGCGGCAGAGCGGGCGGGTTCGGCGATGCGTTTGGGGGTGGCGTCGTAGGTGCTGGCGGCGGCGCGTTGCCAGCCGGGGCCGCGGGTCATTGTGCGGCTGGGGTTCACGCGGGCGATGTCGGCGAAGGGATCGCTGTGTTCTGACCATTGCGCGCGCCACAGGGAGGCGCCGCCGCTGAGGGTGGTTTCTTCCTCGATATGATCGGCGGGGAGTTCGCCGACAAAGCGGCTGGGGATCGAGCTGGTCCACTGGCCGTAGATGCGGCGGTTGGCGGCGTGGAGGATCGTGCAGCGGCGGCGGGCGCGGGTGATCGCGACGTAGGCGAGGCGGCGTTCTTCCTCCAAGGAGGCGAGGCCGCCTTCATCGAGCGCGCGCTGCGAGGGGAAGACGCCTTCTTCCCAGCCGGGGAGGAACACGTTGTCGAATTCGAGGCCCTTGGCGGCGTGGATGGTCATCACCGTCACCTTCTCGGTGTCCGCCGCAGCGTCGTTGTCCATCACGAGGCTGACGTGTTCGAGGAAATCGCCGAGCGTCTCGTATTCTTCCATCGCGCGGGCGAGTTCGGTGAGGTTTTCGAGGCGGCCCGAGGCTTCGGTGCTCTTTTCGGCCTGCAGCGCGGCGGTGTAGCCGCTCTCGTCGAGCACGGTGCGCAGGAGTTCAGCGGGGGTGAGCGTGGCGATCCCATCGCGCCAGCCGATGAAGCTGCGCATGAGGCCGCTGAGCGTGGCGCGGGCGCGGGCCGGAAGTTCGTCCGTATCGCACAGTTCGATGGCGGCAGCGGCGAGGGGAATGCCGCGCGCGCGGGCGTGGCGGTGGAGTTTTTCGAGCGTCTTGTCGCCCAGCCCGCGCTTGGGGGCGTTGTAGATGCGCTCGAACGCGAGGTCGTCCTGCGGGGAGGCGATGACGCGGAGATATGCGAGGGCGTCGCGGATTTCGGCGCGTTCGTAGAAGCGGAAGCCGCCGACGATCTTGTAGGCGAGGCCGATCTGGATGAAGCGGTCCTCGAACTCGCGCGTCTGGAACGAGGCGCGCACGAGGATGGCCATGCGGTCTAGCGGCGCGCCTTCGCGTTCGAGGCGCTCGATTTCCTCGCCGACGCGGCGGGCTTCCTCCGGGCCGTCCCACACGCCGATGACGCGGACCTTGTCGCCGCCGTTCATCTCGGTCCACAGCGACTTGCCGAGGCGCTGGCTGTTTTCGGCGATGACGCCCCCGGCGGCGGCGAGGATGTGCGGGGTGGAGCGGTAGTTCTGCTCCAGCCGGATCACCTTCGCGCCGGGAAAATCCTTTTCGAAGCGCAGGATATTGGCGACTTCTGCGCCGCGCCATGAATAGATCGATTGGTCATCATCGCCCACCACGCAGATGTTCTTGCGGCCCTGCGCAAGGAGGCGGAGCCAGAGGTATTGGACGGCGTTGGTGTCCTGATATTCGTCCACCATCACGTATTTGAAGCGGCTCTGCCAACTTTCCAGCACTTCGCGGTGCTGCTTGAAGATGGTCAGCATGTGGAGCGTGAGATCGCCGAAATCGCAGGCGTTGAGCGCGCGCAGGCGATCCTGATAGAGCGCGTAAAACTTCGCGCCCTTGCCGTTGGCGTAGGCCTCGTTGTCGAGCGCGTCCAAGTCCTTCGGGCCGAGGCCGCGGTTCTTCCAGCGGTCGATCAGGCCGGCGAGCTGGCGCGGGGGCCAGCGTTTGTCGTCGATTCCTTCGGCCTGAATGAGCTGCTTGAGAAGGCGGAGCTGATCATCGGTGTCGATGATCGTGAAGGTCGATTGCAGGCCGACGAGTTCGGCATGGCGGCGCAGCATCTTGGCGGCGACCGAGTGGAATGTGCCGAGCCACGGCATGCCCTCGACCGCCGGGCCGATCATATGGCCGACACGCTCGCGCATTTCGCGTGCGGCCTTGTTCGTGAAAGTGACGCAGAGGATTTCGGACGGCCACGCCAGCCGCGCGCGCAGGATATGCGCCATGCGCGCGGTGAGCGCGGCGGTTTTCCCGGTGCCCGCGCCCGCCAGCATCAGCACGGGGCCGTCCGTTGTCAGCACGGCTTCGCGCTGCGGGGGATTGAGGCCTTCGAGCCAGCTTGAGTCGGGTGCGGATACGAGAGTCACACCGGAACAAGTAGGGAACTTCGCGCGTGGGTGCAACTGCCAGTCGGCAGTATATCCTCTGGATCAGAATTCCGCCCAATCGGCCTCGGACGCGGATTTCAGCGCCAGATTTCCGGTGACAACGCGCGGGGCGGGATGGCGGGCCGCGCTCGGAATGGCGCGAGGTGCAGTGTGTGATTGAGCGGGTGCCGGACGCGCATTCCGGCCGACCGTGAACCGGTGCACCTGGCTGGTAAGTTGGTGCGCCACGTCAGCAAGCGTGCGCGCGGCGGCGGTGCTCTCCTCAACCATGGCCGCGTTTTGCTGGGTCATCCGATCAAGCTCGCTCACGGTTGCGGTGACTTCGGCGAGCATCGCAGACTGGCGCTCGGCGCTCTCCGTAATGCCCCCGACCAGCGCGCTGACCCCGCCGACGCGCGCGACGATATGGCGCAGGACATTGCCGGTTTCACCCACCAGCTCGACACCGTGTTCGACATGACTGGTCGAGGATTTAATGAGCTGGCCGATCTCGCGCGCCGCATCCGCGCTGCGCTGGGCAAGTGCACGAACTTCGGTAGCGACAACCGCAAAGCCCCTACCTGCCTCGCCCGCACGCGCGGCTTCGACCCCGGCGTTGAGCGCGAGGAGGTTGGTCTGGAAGGCGATTCCGTCGATCACGCTGATGATCTGCGCAACGCCAGACGAGGACTGCTGGATCGCATTCATCGCATCGACAGCGCGTTCGACCACGCTGCCGCCCGCCTCCGCTTCACCGTGCGCTTCGGAAACAGCGCGGTTGATCTCGCTCACGCGGCCGTTGCTTTCACTGACGAGCGCGCTGACTTGCCGCATGGCCGCGCTTGCTTCTTCAAGCCGGGCAGCCTGCGCCTCGGTGCGGCTGGCCAGATCATCCGATGCCGTGCGGATTTCGGCGGAACCGGTGGCGATTGTGTGAGTGGAATCGCTGACCTGTCCCATCGCGTCGGAGAGCTGGATGAGCGCTGCGTTGAAATCGCTCCGCAGTTGTTCGGACTCACCAGGGAAGGGTTCGGTGACGCGATAGGCGAGATTGCCTTGCGCGAGCTCGTTGATCCCTTTCATTAGCTGGCCGACCATGACTTCGCGTTCGGCTGAGGAGTGTCGCAGGGCAACAGCCTGATCACGGAACACTTGAAGCGCGTTGGTCAGGCGGCCCACGCAATCACTGTGATTGGTGTACTGTACCGGGCTGTCGAGATCGCCGGCGGCCAGCCCTTCGGTGCGCACCACGGTGCCGACGTAGGGATCGCAGATGAGCTTCTTGGCGACGAGCACGGTTGCCACGGTCAGCACGAATCCGGCGGCAGGCAGCAGCAAAGCAGCAATGCCGAAACCCGCCAGCGCCAGCGCCGTGCCCGAACCACTGATCACGGCGAGCAAGGCGTGAACGCCGAGCATGGTATCGAATTTGGTGCGAATTGGAGCTTCGATTTCAAACCAGCGCAGCATGGCATCCCCGAATTTCTTTGCTAGGTGTATACTTTGACAGGGCAGAAATAGCGGTTGAGCTTGAACAACTCCCATTTGGCACGCTAGCGGTATTGCCGAGTGCAGCGCTGACGCGGTGTTAAATATCCTGCGAGA
Organism: uncultured Novosphingobium sp.; assembly: GCA_964592205.1. Taxonomy (GTDB): domain Bacteria; phylum Pseudomonadota; class Alphaproteobacteria; order Sphingomonadales; family Sphingomonadaceae; genus Novosphingobium. The sequence continues at coordinate 19,610 of CAZQEH010000052.1, read as the reverse complement.
GAGATTGGGGATTCATGACCGGATTGGCGAAGCCGTTTGCGACCCATGCGCGCGTGCTTCTGGCCAGCCTCGTCGGCACGGCGGTCGAGTTCTACGACTTCTACATCTTCGGCACGGCCGCTGCGCTGGTGATCGGGCCGCTGTTCTTTCCGGCGGAAAGCCAGGCGGCACAGACTCTGCTGGCGCTGATGACCTTCGGGATCGCATTCTTTGCGCGGCCCGTGGGCGCGGTGGCGTTCGGCCATTTCGGGGACCGGATCGGGCGCAAATCGACTTTGGTCGTCTCGCTGCTGTTGATGGGTGTATCGACCTTTCTGGTAGCCTTCCTGCCGGGCTATGCAGTCGCGGGATGGGTGGCCCCGGCGCTGCTTTGCCTGCTGCGCTTTGGCCAGGGCTTTGGCCTTGGCGGCGAATGGGGTGGGGCTTCGCTGCTGGCGGTGGAGAATGCGCCCAAAGGCATGGAAGCGCGCTTCGGCATCGCCGCGCCGCTGGGGGCGCCGGTGGGGTTCCTCTTTGCCAATGGCCTGTTCCTGCTGCTCGGCCTGATGCTGAGTGAAGCGGATTTCCTCAGCTGGGGCTGGCGTGTGCCGTTTCTGGCGAGCTCGCTGCTGGTCATTCTGGGGCTATGGATTCGGCTGCGGATTGGCGAGACGCCTGCATTCAAGGCTTCGCTCGAAGCCGCGCCGCCGCCGCGCGTGCCGCTGGGCACGCTGCTCGCGAAGCATCCCGGCGCCGTGCTGGCGGGAACGATGGGGGTGATCGCGTGTTTTGCGCTGTTCTATCTCGCGACGACCTTTGCGCTTTCGTTCGCGACGACCAAGCTGGGCTACCCGCGCGAGACGGTGCTGGCGATCCAGCTGGGCGCGGACCTGGTGTTTGCCATCGGCATCGTGGTTTCGGGCTGGTGGTCTGATGCTGCAAGCCCGCGCACGGTGATGGCGGTGGGTGCGGTGCTAACGGGGCTGGTGGGGCTGGGCTTCGGCAGCGGGCTGGCAGCGGGTTCGCTGCCGGTGCTGTTCCTCACGCTTTCGGCTGCGCTCTTCGTGATGGGGCTGTGCTATGGCCCGATCGGCGCGTGGCTGCCTTCGCTCTATCCGGTGGAAGTGCGCTACACCGGGATTTCGCTGGCATTCAATCTGGGCGGCATCGTGGGCGGCGCGCTGGCACCGCTCGGCGCGGCCTGGCTCGCGGCGCATGGCGGCGTGGTGTGGACGGGCCTTGTGTTGACGGCGGCGGGGGTGGTGACGCTGGTGGGGGTGCTGGCCGCGGCGCCGCGGCAGTAGGTGAAGAAGAACCCCTCCGACCCGCTTTGCGGGCCACTTCCCCATTTGTGCTTCGCAAAAATGGGGAGGATCAGGTGGGGAGGCGCATCAGCGTGAGACGCGCCTTACCGACCTTGCGTTCGTTGTCGATTTCCAGCGCGCGGACCCCGGCGGGTTCATCTGCGTGGGTTTCGAGGCTGACCCACGTGCCGGGTCCGATCCAGCCGAGGCGGACAAGGCGGTCGATCGCGACTGCACCGGCGCCCGAACCATAGGGCGGATCGAACATCACCACATCAAGCGGCGCAGGCACGGGGCCAAGCGCGAGGACGGACGCTGCGCGCACATCGCACTGCGATTGGGCCTGGAGCGCGGCGATATTGGCGCGCAGGGCGCGGATCGCGGCGGGATCCTGCTCGACGAACAGCGCCTTGGCCGCCCCGCGCGAGAGCGCTTCGAGGCCGAGTGCGCCCGAGCCTGCGAACAGGTCCGCGATGGTCAGTTCCTCGAAGCTGCCGAGGCGGCTGGTGAGCATCGAGAACAGCGTTTCGCGCGTGCGGTCCGAGGTGGGGCGGGTGGTGTCGCCTGCGGGGGCCTGCAATTTGCGGCCGCGCCAGGTGCCGGCAATGATCCTCAGCATCAGCGCTTGGCCCCCGGCTTGCCGCCACTTCCGGGGCCAGTCCGGCGCGGGGGACGGCCGTTCGGCTTGTCGACCAGCTTGCCGGCATCGGGGCTGAGGCGGACGCGCTGGGCGCCGGCGCGACGGGGGCGTTCTGCCTCGCGTTCGGGCGCAGGGGCGACGGGCGCTGGCTTGAGTGCGCGCGGGGCCACGGCCTTGCCCGCGTGGACCGCCTGCTGCACGCGCGTGGCGTGATCGCCTGAAAGCCCCTTGCGGAAGCGCTCGACCACGATTTGTGGCACTTCCTCGGCCGCCCCGCGCTGCAGTTCGCCCAGATCAAAGGGGCCATACCGCAAGCGCAGGAGGCGCGAGACTTCGAGGCCGAGATGTTCGAGCACGCGGCGCACTTCGCGGTTCTTGCCTTCGGTAAGGGTGAGCTCGATCCACTTGTTGCGGCCGGCGCTGCGTTCGAGATTGGCGTTGATCGGGCCGTAGCGGATGCCTTCGATCTCGATCCCCTGCATGAGTTCATCGAGCTGGCTTTGCGCCACATCACCGAAGGTGCGTGCGCGGTAGGTGCGCGGGACGGCGTTGGCGGGCAGTTCCATCGCGCGCTTGAGTTCGCCGTCGTTGGTAAGGAGGAGCAGGCCTTCGGTGTTGATGTCGAGCCGGCCGACCGGCATCACGCGGCCCGCGCCTTCTGGGAGGGCATTGCGCAGCGCGGTGTAGATCGTCGGGCGGCCAGTGGGGTCGCGCTCTGCCGTGATCAGGCCCGAAGGCTTGTGGAACATGAACAGGCGCGGCGGTTCGGGGGCGGCGACGGGATTGCCGTCCACCGTGACGCCGCGCAGGTTCCTGAGGATCGTGGCGGGAGTGGTGATGACTGTGCCATCGAGCGCGATGCGGCCTTCGGCGATGTAGCGCTCGATCTCGCGGCGGCTGGCGACGCCGGCGCGGGCGAGGAGCTTGGCGATCCGATCACCCTCGCGCGGCGTGCCATCTTCCGCCAGCGCGCGCGTCTGCGGCACGGCGGCGGCCTTGGGCAGCCGCGGCTTGGGGATCTTGTAGGGCGCGGGAGGCGCCGGATTGCGGCGCGAGCCGGTGCCTTTGCCGGCGCTTGGGCCGTTAGGAGCCGCGGGCCTTCCCGGGCGGCCGCTCCTGTCTTTGGGGGGGAATGCCATGGCTTGCCCTTACGCCTGCACGCGGCCCGCGTCACCCCGGTACGTGATTGGCGATTTCGCGCTGGCAGATCTCGTGGAAGCGGCGGATGCCGCCTTCGAGCGTGCCGAGGGTGAGGTGGGGGATGGCGCCGGTGGCAAGGCCCTGCTGGCCGAGTTCAGCGGCGCGGAAGTCCTCCGAACCGAAGACTTGCCCGTCGAGCAGCTCCCAGCTGCGGCGCCAGTGATCCTCGGCTTTCTCGGTCTGCGGTGTCTCGGCGATCAGCATGAAATCCTCGACGAACGTGACATCGTGCGCCTGCGGCATGATCGTCATGATGTTCACGTAATCGGGGCTGATGACGATGACGGTGGCGGGGAAGAGCTGGTAGGCGAACGTGGCGACGCGGCGCAGCGCGGGCCAGTCCGCCAGATCGAGGCCTTCGAGTTCGGTCACGCGGCCAACGATGGCGCGCATGTGCGGGCCGATCTCGTCACCGGCCGTCACGCCGTCCTTGAAATAAGGCGCGATGGTGCGGGCGTGGAGGCGCTGGACGTGATAGCTTTCGAGGAAGGCGTCCATGATCAGCTTCCAGTTGGCAGCGACCCGGTGCGTGCGGCGGGCATAGAGGTGGTGCTGGCCAAGATCGGCGGCGGCGAAATCGGCGCTGATGGCGGCGGCCTGCGTGAAATCGGCATCCTGCGGCGCGAACCAGATCAGGCCGCCCGCTTCGAGGCTGGGGAGTTCGACGAGGCCGTGGGCGGCCTTGTCGAAGCCGGGGAAGGTATCGGGGCGGGGGAGCGCGAGGAGCTTGCCGTCGGTGCCGTAAGTCCAGGCGTGATAGGGGCAGACGAGGCGCTTGGCGCAGTGGATTTCGCTGCCTTCGACCAGCCGCGTACCCCGGTGGCGGCAGACGTTGAGGAAGACGTGGGCCTTTCCTGCGCTGTCGCGGGTGAGGAGGAGGGGGCGGCCTGTGCCATCGTGGGGCACCGCCATGCCCGCATCGGGGAGCAGCGCGGAAGGGGCGAGGACTTGCGGGTGGCGGCCAAACAGCGCGGCCTTCTCGCGCACCCAGTGGGCGGGATCGGTGTAGACGCTGGCGGGGACGTGGGTGATTGCCGCAGCCTTGCGGCCTGCGCCGGCCGCCACCAATCGCGCAAGTTCCAGCTGGCCATCGGTGGGCCGCATCGCTCGTTCAGTGGTGGCCATTTCGCGGCTCTCCCCGGTGATGATCACTCTCCGGTGCTAGGCATAGCGCAAATTCGCGCTAAGCAAGCAGCAGAAAATCTCCCAACTCCGTTCGACGAGAACGGTCATGGTGAAGGTGTGAGGGATCGCATGGCATCGACTGCCGCCGAAGTGGAAAAACCGCCGCGCCCCAAGGGCTTTCGTCTGTTGATGGTAGCGCTCGCCACGCGCAAGTCGGCGACGATGCTGGGCTTCGGGTTCGCCTCGGGCCTGCCTTATGCGCTGCTGCTGGGCACGCTGAACGCGTGGTTGGGTGAAGTGAAGGTCGATCTTGCCACCATCGGCGTGCTGTCGTGGATCGGGCTGTCCTATTCGTTCAAGTTCCTGTGGTCGCCGCTGGTGGACCGCATGGCGCTGCCCGGGCTGGAGGCGCTGGGGCGACGCAAGAGCTGGATTTTCCTGTGCCAGATCGTGATGGTCATGGGCTTCACCGGCCTTGCCTTCACTGATCCTGCCAAAGCCATCGGCACCTTTGCGCTGTTTGCCTTCATGGCGGCGCTGGCCTCCGCAACGCAGGACGTGGCGGTAGATGCCTGGCGGATCGACGTGGCGGACGCGGATACGCCAGTCGAGCTGCTCTCCTCGATCTACCAGTTCGGCTACCGGATCGCCTCGATCGTCGGCGGCGCGCTGGCGCTGGTGCTGGCGGGGCGGATGTCCTGGCCGCTCGTTTATCTGCTGATGGCGGGGCTGATTGCGCTGATCGGGGTGGTAACCTTGCGCGCGCCCGATACGCCAAGGCCTGAGCAGGGGACGCTGCACGCCGCGCTGGCGCAGCCGGGCGAGCTTACGCCGCGTGCGCGGGGGCTGGCGCTGCTGGTGGTGGGGACGAGCTGGGCCTGGGCCATCGGCACGATCATGCGCTTCATGATCGTGATGCTGAGCCCGCTGAGGCCGGGTGAGAAGCATCCCTCGGTGGGCGATTTCACCCGTGAATATGGGCCGCTGATCGTCGCGGCGACGGTGGCGGTGCCGCTGCTGGTGGCGGCGGTGACCAATGCGCTCAAGCGGCAGGGCCGTGCGGTGCTGACTGTGCCCGAAACGCGGGTTTCAGCCGTGCGGACGGCGGCGAACCACCTCTACGTCGCGCTGATCGCGCCGCTGGCGGAGCTGGTGGCGCGGCTGGGCTGGGGGGTGCTGGTGGTGATCGGGATGATCCTGACCTACACCCTGTGCTACAACGTGTGGTCGAGCTTCGCGTTCCCGTTCTACCTCGATTTCCTGCACTATTCGAAGGACGAGGTGGCGTTTGCCTCCAAGCTGTTCGGCATCTTCATGACCATCGCGGGGATCAGCCTCGGCGGTTATCTGTTCCTGCGGCTGGGGCGGATGCCGACGATCCTGATCGGCGCGGTGCTGCCGATGCTGGGCAATTTCGTCTATGCCGACCTTGCCGAGGGCGCGGTGCATATCGATGCGGTGGGCAAGGCACTGGGGCTGCATGCGCTGTTCGGCCTGTTCGGGTTCGATCCGCGCATGGTGCGGCTGCTGCTGGCGATCTCGTTCGAGAACATTTCCACCGGCATCGCGGGGGCGGCGTTCGTGGCGTACCTCTCGGGCATCGTTTCGAAGCAGTACACGGCGGTGCAATATGCGCTGATGTCTTCGCTGACGTTCCTGATCGGCTCCTTGGGGCGCGGGATCGCGGGGGAGGCGTTCGATCTTTACGGCTACGCCACAGTGTTCCGCTGGACGGCGGCGGCGGGGCTGGTGGCGGTGCTGTTCGTGTGCCTTGAATGGGCGCGGGTGGCGCGGGAGAAGGCGGTGTTGGCGGCCAAGGCGGAGGACTGAGGCGGTGGACTACATGGCGCTGTTTGGCGGAGCGATGGCGCTGGGTATTGGCTTGCCGCGCGTGCTTGCGCCGCGCCGGTCGTTCCAGCTGTCGCGGCAGGACCATGCAAAGCGGATCGCCGAAATCGAGGCGGGCGCGCCCGAGCAGTTCCACGAGGAGTATCGCAGCCTGAAGGCCTATCCGCCGACCAATTCGGAGCGGGCATGGCTTTTATTCGGTTGGGTAGCCACGGTTGCGGGCTTGGCGGCAATTGCGATGGGTCTTGTCGGCAAGCAGGCTTTTCTGGGACCGATCGGTTAGTCCGGCGCTTCGTCGTTTCGGCGCAGCACATCGCCCGCGAGGTAGAGCGAGCCTGCGATGAGGACGTCACCCTCGGGTGGCAGCGCGCTTAGGGCATCTGCGACATTGGCGAAGCTTGCTACCGGGAGCGTGGTGAAGGGCGCGAAGTCTGCGGGCGTGTGCGCATCGTGGCCGGGCGCGGGGACGATCGAGACCGAGGCGAGCTTGCCAGCAAGTGGGGCGAGGATCGCGCTTGGGTCCTTGCTGGTGAGCATGCCCATGACGAGGTGCAGCGGCGCAGCGTTCGCGAAGTGGCGGGCGATTGCTTGCCCGGCATCAGGGTTGTGGCCACCGTCTAGCCACACGGTGCGATTGCCCGCAAGCGCGGTGAGCGGGCCTGCACCGAGGCGCTGGAGGCGGGCGGGCCAGCGGGCCTCGCGGATACCTTGCGCCATGGCTTCGGGAGTGATGGTCAGCGCGTTCTGGTGGCGCAGCATGGCGACGGCGAGGGCGGCGTTGTCGGCCTGATGCGCGCCGGCGAGAGTGGGGAGCGGGAGTTCGAGCGTGCCCTTGGCGTCGCGATAATGGATGGCTTCGCCGGTTTCGGCCCACCAATCACGGCCGCGCAGGACGACGGGGGCGCCGATGTGGCTGGCGGTGGCAAGGACGCTGGCAAGGGGGCTTGCCGCGTAGCTCTGCACAACGAGCGGCGCGCCAGGTTTGGCGATGCTGGCTTTTTCGAAGGCGATGCGGGCGAGGGGATCGGTCGGCGTTCCGGCTTCGGGGACCAGGAGGAAGCTTTCGTGATCGATGCCCAGCGTGGCTATGCCGCAGACAGCGGGGTTTTCGATGACGTTCGTTGCGTCCAGCCGCCCGCCGAGGCCGGTTTCGATCACGCAGGCGTCCGCCGGGGTTTCGGCGAAGGCGAGAAAGGTGGCGACGGTGGTCACTTCGAAGAAGCTGGGGCCGAGGTCTTCGGCGGCATCGAGGACGCGTTTCAGCAGATCGGCGAGGCTTTCGTCCGAGATGAGTTTGCCGGCTACCCGGATGCGTTCGTTGTAGCGGACGAGGTGCGGTTTGGTGGCGGCGTGGACCACAAGGCCCTGCGCTTCGAGGATCGCGCGCAGGTACGCGCAGGTCGAGCCCTTGCCGTTGGTGCCCGCGACATGGAGCACCGGGGGCAGGCGGCGCTGCGGATTGCCGAGGCGGTCGCAGATTTCGCGCACGGTATCGAGGCCGAGGCGGCCTTGCGGAAGTGACAGCGCGCCTAGACGGTCCAGTTGGCGCTGGACGGCGGGGTATTCGGAAATGGCGTAGTCGCGCAAGTTGCCCCTCCGTCAGCCCCGTGGGCTGCCACCTCCCCATTTGTGCTTCGCAACATTGGGGAGGATCTGGGTTATGCCGCCTGCGCGGCCATCAGGTAGCCGATGGTGCGCCCGAGCGTGACCTTCAGCATGTGCCGACTGACGACCATGTCGATCATGCCGTGGGCGTGGAGGTATTCGGCGCGCTGGAAGCCTTCGGGGAGCTTTTCGCGGATCGTGTCCTGGATCACGCGCTGGCCGGCAAAGCCGATGAGCGCGCCGGGTTCGGCGATCTGGATATCGCCCAGCATCGCGTAACTGGCGGTCACGCCGCCGGTGGTGGGATCGGTGAGGACGACGATGTAGGGCAGGCCCGCCGCGCGCATGCGGTTGATCGCGACAGTGGTGCGCGGCATCTGCATGAGGCTGAGGATGCCTTCCTGCATGCGCGCGCCGCCCGCCGCTGTCACGGCCACGAAGGGGCATTTTTCGGCAATGGCGGCTTTCGTGGCGGCGATGAAGGCATCGCCCACGGCCATGCCCATCGAGCCGCCCATGAAGCCGAAATCCTGCACGCCGACGACGGCCTTGTGACCATCGATCTTGCCGACAGCGGCAGTGAGCGCATCAGGCAGCGGGTTGGCGGCGCGAGCGGCCTTGAGCCGGTCGGTGTACTTCTTGGTGTCGCGGAACTTGAGCGGGTCTTCGCGGACCTTGGGCGCGGGCAGGATTTCGAACCCGGCGTCGAGCAGCTGCGACAGGCGCTCCGTCGCGCCGATGCGGCCGTGGTGATCGCAGCGCGGGCAGACCGAGAGGTTTTCCTCGTACTCCTTGGTGAACAGCATTTCGCTGCACGAGGGGCACTTGATCCAGAGGTTGTCCGGCGTGTCGCGCTTGGGCGCGAAGGGGAGCGAATTGCGGACGCGGGTGAGCCAGCTCATGCTGCAACCTTTCTTGCGGAATGGACCGCTTCGGCGAGTGCGGAAACGAGTTCGCGCACCTTTTCCGGGGCGTTTTCCCCATGTGCGGCGATCAAGTCAATGAGCGCGGAGCCGACGACGACACCGTCCGCCACGCGTGCAATCGGCCCGGCCTGTTCGGGGGTGCGCACGCCGAAGCCGACGGCGACGGGGATTTGCGCGGTCTGCTTGATGCGGGTGACGGCTTCCTCGATCGAGGCGAGCGCGGCGGACTGCTTGCCGGTGATCCCCGCGACCGAGACGTAGTAGAGAAATCCCGATGAGCCATCGAGCACGGCAGGGAGGCGTGCATGATCGGTGGTGGGCGTGGCGAGGCGGATGAGGCTGATCCCGGCGCTGCGTAGGGCGGGGCCAAGCTCGGCGTCTTCCTCGGGCGGAATGTCGACGCAGATCACGCCGTCGATCCCGGCTGCCGCGCAGGCATCGGCGAACCATTCGGGGCCACGGGTCGTCATCGGGTTGGCATAGCCCATGAGGACGAGCGGAACCTCAGGATGCCGCGCGCGGAAATCGGTCGCCATTTGCAGGATGTCAGCGGTCTTGATGCCCGCGCCGAGGCTGCGCAAGTTGGCCTGCTGGATCGCGGGACCATCGGCCATCGGATCGGTGAAGGGCATGCCCAGCTCGATCACGTCCGCGCCGCCTTCGACGAGCGCGTCGAGGATGGCGGGCGTCGGGCCGTCACCGCCGGTGACGAAGCAGACGAGAGCGGGGTGGCCCTTGGCGAAGGCAGCGGAGAGGCGGGTCATATCTTTGGTTTCCACCAGCACCAGATTGTCAGGAAAACACCAATTGTCGCACTGGCTACGAAAACGGTTAGCAGCAGAAGTTCTGTAACTGACGGAAATACTAGATGCGGCGGAAGCATGACTTGCCCGTCGCCAGCATTGGTCTTGTACATCTCCGCATCACGGAAGCGATCCGATACCATTGGGAAGTAGGAGAGCAAGCAGGCGTAGCCTATGATCTGAATGCAGACAGCCCAGATCAGGCGGCCTTCTCGCTTCACAGCTTCACCCCCAGATGCTCCGCCACCGAGAAGATATCCTTGTCGCCGCGGCCGCAGAGGTTGGCGAGGATGATCTCGTCCTTGCCCATGGTCGGCGCGATCTTTTTCACAGCGGCGATGGCGTGGGCGGGTTCGAGCGCGGGGATGATGCCTTCGGTGCGGCAGAGCAGCTGGAAGCCGTCGAGCGCTTCCACGTCGGTCACCGAGGTGTATTCCACGCGGCCGATTTCCTTGAGCCACGAGTGCTCGGGGCCGATGCCGGGATAGTCGAGACCGGCGGAGATCGAGTGGCCTTCGAGGATCTGGCCGTCCTCGTCCTGCAGCAGGTAGGTCTTGTTGCCGTGGAGGATGCCGGGGCGCCCGCCAGCGAGGCTGGCGGCGTGTTCCTTGTCGAGCCCGTGGCCCGCAGCTTCGACGCCCATCATCTTCACCGATGCATCATCGAGGAAGGGGTGGAACAGGCCGATGGCATTGCTGCCGCCACCGATCGCCGCGACGAGGAGGTCGGGCAGGCGGCCGGTGCGGGCGAGCATCTGGGCGCGGGCTTCCTTGCCGATCACGCTCTGGAAATCGCGGACGAGCTCAGGATAGGGGTGCGGGCCGGCGGCGGTGCCGATGATGTAGAAGGTGTTGTGGACGTTGGCGACCCAGTCGCGCAGCGCCTCGTTCATCGCGTCCTTGAGCGTGGCGGCACCGGCGGTGACGGGGACGACTTCGGCGCCGAGCAGCTTCATGCGGAACACGTTGGGCTGCTGGCGGGCAACGTCGGTTGCGCCCATGAAGATCGTGCAAGGGAGGCCGAAGCGCGCGCAGACGGTGGCGGTGGCGACGCCGTGCTGGCCCGCGCCGGTTTCCGCGATGATCCGCGTCTTGCCCATGCGCATGGCGAGGAGAATCTGGCCGATGCAGTTGTTGATCTTGTGCGCGCCGGTGTGATTGAGTTCGTCGCGCTTGAACCAGACCTGGGCGCCGCCCAGTTCCTCGGTGAGGCGCGGGGCGAAGTAGAGCGGGCTGGGGCGGCCGACGTAGTGCTCGAGCAGATCGTCGAACTCGGCCTGGAAGGCGGGATCGGCCTTGGCCTTGCGGTACTCGGCCTCGAGATCGAGGATCAGCGGCATCAGCGTTTCGGCGACATAGCGGCCGCCGAACTGGCCGAAATGGCCCTGAGCGTCGGGCTGGGTGCGGAAGCTGTTGGGGATGGGCGCGTTCATGCGGCTTCGCTTGGCAGAGGGGCGGGCGCTTGTCCAGATTCGCGGGGCTTTAGGGCAGTCAGGCGGCGCGGGCGGCCTTGCAGAAGTCCGCGATGAGGGCCGCGTCTTTCACACCGGGGGCGCTTTCGACGCCGGAGGAGACGTCGACCGCTGGCGCGCAAGTTACGCTGACAGCTTCGGCAACGTTGCGGGGCGTAAGGCCGCCAGCCAGCATCCACGGCAACGGATGTGATTTGCCTTTGAGGATTTCCCAATCGATCCGCAGGCCGGTGCCGCCCGGCAGCTTGGCACCTTCCGGCGGCTTTGCGTCGTACAGGATGCGATCAGCCGTACCTCTGAACTTGTTGGCTTCGGCAAGGTCTTCGCTCCGGCGAACACCAATGGCCTTCCATACGGGCAAACCGTGCGTCATTCGAATTTGACCGACCTCGGCAGGCCGCTCCTTCCCATGAAGCTGAATGATATCGAGCGTGACCGCAGCGCGGGCCGCATCCAGCAAGGCGCGATCGGGATCGACAAACAGTCCGACCACTTTCGCACGCCGCGCAGCGCGGGCGACAAGGGCCGCTGCCTGTTCGAAAGACACATTTCGCGGACTGGCCGGGAAAAAGACGAGGCCGATGTAATCCGCCTCGGCAGCAAGGGCGGCGTCGACAGCGGCGGCAGTGGTGAGGCCGCAGATCTTGATTTGGGGGGCGGGCATGGGCGCGGGGATAGGAGGACGGCACGCCATTTGTCCACCTTCGTCATTGCGAGGAGCGCAGTGACGAAGCAATCCAGAGCGCAGTGCGTGACGCTCTGGATTGCTTCGCTTCGCTCGCAATGACGAGAGTTTGGTTTTGAGGGGGGGGTGGGCCTTGTCTTACTGCCCCAGCTCGAACGTCACCGTCACGTTCGCGCCGACCTGCACTTCGCCGGCGGCAACCGGGCTGGGCGCCTTGGCCATCATCGCATCGGCGCGGGCGTACATGACCATCGGCTGCGGGGCATAGCCGCCGCTTTCGCTGATGGTGAGGATGCGCTTGACGGTGAGGCCAGCCGCCTTGGCATAAAGTTCCGCGCGCGCGCGGGCCTTTTTCATCGCTTCGAGGCGGGCTTCGTCGCTGGCGACATCGGGATTGTCGAGCTGGAACGAGGGGCCGCTGACCTGATTGGCCCCGGCGTTCACCAGCGTGTCGATGGTCTTGCCATAATTGCCGATCTTGCGCTGCTTCACCTCGACCTGGTTGGTGGCCTGATAGCCGATGATGACGGGATCACCGCTGACGTTGCCGTTGGCATCGGCGCGGGGCTGGCCGTAGACCGGGTTTACCGAGAGATTGCTGGTCTGGATGTCGCGCTCTGCAATGCCCGAGGCCTTGAGCGCGGCGATCACCGCGTTCATGCGGTCGGCGTTTTCGGAGAGGGCGGCGGCGGCGGTCTTGGCCTGCGTGGTGACGCCCGCGCTGAACACGGCGAGGTCCGGCGTGCGGCTGGAGCGGCCATCGGCGCTCAGCGTCAGCACTGCATTGCCGGGGGCGACCACCGGGGTGGGCGAGACGGCCTGCGCCATGGCGGGCGAGGCCGCTCCGGCGGCAGCAAGCGCGGTGGCCATCAGGAGCGAAGTGGAGGTAGTGGTCAACGGTTGGTCCCCTTGAGAATGTGCCTTGCCATTGCACAGGGGGGCCTTACGCGGGGCTGAACCGCGATGACAGGAGTGCTTCAGGCGCCAGATTGATGAATGTCGCGTTCGAGGACGACCATCTTGAAGGGCACGTCCATCGGCAGCGGGAAAGGACGAAGCTCGCCCGTGCGGCTGTAGCCGCGCCGTTCGTACCACGCGATGAGTTCGGCGCGGACGTCGACCACGATGAGTTCCATCACGCGCGCGCCAAATTCGCGGGCGGCCAGCGCTTCGACTTCGCGCACGAGCGCGCGGCCAAGCCCGCCCGCCTGCAGCGTGGGGGAAATGCAGAGGAGGCCCATGTAGGCTTTGCTGCCGCCGAGATCGGTGATCGTGACGGTGCCGACGAGCGTGCCGTCTTGCTCGGCGAGGAGGACCCGCTTTTCGGGCACCGCGATCATCGCGGCGACTTCCTCGGGCGTGGTGCGGTCGCCGCCGAGGAGGTCAGCCTCGTGCGACCAGCCCTGACGGGCGCTGTCGCCCCGGTAGCCGCTCTCGATCAGGGCGCGGACGGCGGGTGCGTCGGCAAGGTCGGCGATGCGGTAGGTTGTCGTCATCACGGCAGGGCTCAGAGCGTGGCTTCGATGGCGCGGGCAGCGGCGACGGGATCTTCGGCGCGGCTGATCGGGCGGCCAATGACGAGGACGCTCGCCCCATCGCGGCGGGCGCCACCGGGGGTGACGATGCGCTTCTGGTCGGCCGTATGGCCCGTATCGGGCCGGAGGCCGGGGACGACGAAGAAACCGTTCTTCCAGCGCTTGTGGATCGCGCCGACTTCGTGGCCCGAGCAGACGATGCCATCGAGCCCCGCTTCCTGCGCCAGATCGGCAAGGCGCAGCGCCTGATCGTGGGCACTGGCGGAGACGCCGACGGCGGTGAGGTCATCATCGTCGAGGCTGGTGAGCACGGTGACGGCGACGACCTTGCAGTGCTCGCCCGCCGCAGCCTTGGCATCTTCCATCATCGCGCGGCCGCCGGCGGCATGGATGGTGACGATAGCGGGCTCGAGCACGTGGATCGACTGCATGGCAGCGGCGACGGTGTTGGGAATATCGTGCAGCTTCAGATCGAGGAAGATCGGGAGGCCGAGCTTTGCCACTTCATGCACCCCGTGGTGGCCATGCGCGCAGAAGAATTCGAGGCCGAGCTTCACCCCGCCGATATGGCCCTTGACCTTCTGCGCGAGTGCGATGGCGGCATCGAGGCGGGGTAGATCGAGTGCGAGATAGACGGGATTGCTCATGGGGCTTCGCTTGCTTTCCGGGCTTCTAGCTGCGTGGACGAGAGTGAGGCGCTCCCCGCCAGCGTGGTTTCAAGATTGGCAATGCGGCGCTGCAGGCGCCAGCGCGTGGTGCGATGGATCAGCCACATCGGGACGAGTCCCAGGAGGAATGCGGCGATGACAAGGGCGGGCAGCTTGGTATCCAGCACGAGGCCTTGCCACACCACCAGCTCGATCGGTTGCCAGTTGGCCGCCGAAAATGCGGCGATCGCGGCCACGATCACGAGCCAGAGGATCGAGCGAAACAGTTTCATCAGGCTTTGTCCCCAGCCTCCCCCGTAGAACTCCATGCTAGGGCGCTTTGGGCTGGAAGGCCAGACCCCGGCTTATTCCCCGAACACCCGCGCGAAGATCGTATCGACCGCCTTGAAGTGGTAGTCGAGGTTGAACTTGTCCTCGAGCTCCGGCGCGCTCATCACCGCACTGACTTCGGGATCGGCTTTCAGCAGTTCGAGCAGCGAAAGCTGGCCGTCCGACTGCCACACCTGCATCGCATTGCGCTGGACGAGACGGTAGGAATCGTCGCGCGTGAGGCCCGCTTGCGTCAGCGCCAGCAGCACGCGCTGCGAGTGGACGAGGCCGCCCATGCGGTCGAGGTTCTTCTGCATGCGCTCAGGGTAGACGAGCAGCTTGTCGATCACCGAAGTGAGGCGGGCAAGCGCGAAATCGAGCGTGATCGTCGCGTCCGGGCCGATGTAGCGCTCGACCGAGGAGTGCGAGATATCGCGCTCGTGCCACAGCGCGACGTTTTCGAGCGCGGGGGTGACGGCCGAGCGGACCACGCGGGCGAGGCCGGTGAGGTTCTCGGTCAGCACCGGGTTGCGCTTGTGCGGCATCGCCGACGAGCCCTTCTGGCCGGGTGAGAAATATTCCTCCGCCTCCAGCACTTCGGTGCGCTGCAAGTGGCGCACTTCGGTGGCGAGGCGTTCGATGCTGCTGGCGATGACGCCGAGGACGGCGAAGAACATCGCGTGCCGGTCGCGCGGGATGACCTGGGTCGAGACCGGCTCGACTGCGAGGCCGAGCATTTCGGCGACGTGGGCTTCGACGGCGGGATCAATGTTCGCGAAGGTGCCGACCGCGCCCGAAATGGCGCAGGTGGCCACTTCGGCGCGGGCGGCGACGAGGCGTGCGCGACAGCGGTCGAACTCCGCATAGGCCTGCGCGAGCTTGAGGCCGAAGGTGGTCGGCTCGGCATGGATGCCGTGGCTGCGGCCGATGGTGGGGGTGTACTTGTGCTCCATCGCCCGGCGTCTGATCGCTTCGAGCAGCGCGTCGAGATCGGCGAGGAGGATGTCGGCAGCCTGCGTCAGCTGGACGTTCAGAGTGGTGTCGAGCACGTCGGAGCTGGTCATGCCCTGATGCATGAAGCGCGCTTCGGGGCCAACTTCCTTGGCCACCCAATCGAGGAAGGCGATGACATCGTGCTTGGTCACGGCCTCGATCGCGTCGATCGCGGCGACGTTGATGACCGGCTCGGTCGCCCACCAGTCCCACAGCGCCTTGGCGGCAGACGGCGGCACGACGCCGAGTTCACCCAGCTTCTCGGTCGCGTGGGCCTCGATCTCGAACCAGATCCGGTAGCGCGCCTCAGGCTCCCAGATCGCGGTCATCGCGGGGCGGGCATAACGGGGGACCATGGGCGACTCCTGAAGGCGGTTACGGGGGAGCCGCTAGGGGGAGGGGCCGGGGAAGGCAAGAGGTTGCGCTTCAGGTGGTGAAGGCAATCCCGGTCTCGCCGGTGGTCTCGCCGTCTGCATCGAAGCGGCGTTCGATGATCCGCGCGGCGCCATCGGCGGCAATGTGAAGGACGGTGGAACAGCGCGTGCCATAGAGTGGATTGCGGATGAAGACGGGGGAGAAGCGCGCCTCCGGGCCGGCTCCGGGGAGTTCGGCGCGGCTTGCGAGGGCGGTGAAGAGTGGTTCGGGATCGTCCGTGCCGCCTTCCAGCCACGCGCCGAGCGCTGTTTCGAGCGCGCGCGTCTTGGCCCAGGGTTCTTCGCGCGGGCCGTTGGACAGGCCGTGGATGCCCGGCGCGAAGGGGAGGCGGCGCACTTCGGGATGGTTGGTGAGATGCCATGCGCTATCAGCATCGGCCATGAACAGGTTGAATGGGTTCATGGTTTCGGGCGCAGCGGGTTCGTGGCCGGCGAGCCAGTCGGTCACCAGGCCCCCTCGTGATGCGAGGTGGGGCAGGGGATAGCCGTCAACGCGGAGGTTGGTGACGAGGGCGAAGCGGGCGGCTTCGTTGACGCCCAGCCAGGTGCCGCCCGCCTGCAGATCACGCCCGGCGATTGTGCCGTTGTCCCAGCGCGCGAGCGGGGCGGTGGGGCGTTCGTGGAATTCGTCGCGATTGCCGATCACGACGAGGCGCCAGCGCGGGTGGGTGCGGAAGGCGGCAGCGGCGACACACATCAGGACACCGGCATCAGATCAGGCCCTTGGCTTTCAGGCTGACATGGCCCTGCCGCCCGATGATCACGTGATCGTGGACGACGATGCCCAGCAGGCGCCCGGCCTCCATGATCTTCTGCGTGATCTGGATATCGGCGCGGCTGGGCTCCGGGCTGCCGGAGGGGTGGTTGTGGACAAGGATCAGCGCGGCAGCGCCGATTCCCATGGCCTTGGCGATGATTTCGCGCGTGTAGATCGCGGATTCGTCGAGCGTGCCGTCGCTGACGATCTGATCGAGGATCAGCCGGTTCTGCGTGTTGAGATAGAGCACGCGCACGCGTTCGTGGTTGAGGTGCGCCATGTCGATGTGGAGATAATCGAGCAGCGCCTGCCAGCTGGAAAGCACCGGCTCCTCGCGCACCGTCTGGCGCGCGAGGCGGCGGGCGGAAATGCCCGCGATCTTGAGCGCGGCGGCGGCGGCATCCTTGATGCCGGGCACACCCATGAGCGTTTGCGGATCGGCGTTGAACACCGCCGCGAGGCTGCCGAAGCGCTGGAGCAGCATGCGGGCGAGGGGCTTCACGTCCTGCCGGGGGATGGCCGTCATCAGCAGGTATTCGATGACTTCGTGATCGCCGAGCGCATCATCGCCGCCATCAAGCAGGCGCTTCCTGAGGCGCGCGCGGTGGCCGGATGGATCAAGCCCCGCCTCGCGCACGCGGTCCTGCGCGGACGCTTCGCGGCTAGGCTGGGGAAAGAGGCTGGGCGGTTCATCCATGGCTTGGCGCGGCGGACATTGCCCACCTTGGCCGTGCGGTGCAAGCCGGGCGATCAGCTCTCGGTACTACCGAGGCACATCTCGACCGGGCAGCGTGTGCAGATCGCTTCATCGCACAGGCGGCAGATCCGCAAGGCATCGGCAGGCCCGGAGACGAGCGCGGCGAGCAGCGTTTCGGCCGTACGCACGAACGCGCTGCGCTCTGCATCGGGCAGGGCATCAAGCGCGCGGGTGACGGCGGCGAGGCGCACTGCGGAAATGGATTCGGCGACGGCCTTGCCAGCCAATGTCAGATGGAGCGCAACGCGGCGGCCATCGTCGGTGCTGCTGCGCCGTTCGATCAGCCCGCGCGCCTGCAGGCGGTCCACGAGCCGCACCGCGCCGGGATGCGAGAGCCCGACACCGGTCTTCAGATCATCAATGCTCATGCCGGGCACATGGCCAACGAGCATAAGCGCGGCCGCTGCGGGGCCAGGTTCGGGCGCGGCCGCTTCGGCGGCATTGGTCACGGCATCGCTGACGGCAAGGGCGAGTGCGCCGAGGAGATTGGCATCGCGCATGGAATTCATGCCTGCGAGATATATGCTTCACGCATAGACTTCAAGCGCAATCCGATATATGCTTCGAGCATACAAAGTCGACCGAGGCGCATTCCGCTCCCGGCGCGCATTCTTGGAGAGACCCATGTCCACCGCCCCCACTCTCGAGGCGTGGCTTTCACGCAGCGGCGCCTTTGTGCTGCGCTACAGCCTCGTGTTCTTCTTCCTTGCCTTCGGGCTGTTCAAGTTCACCCCGCAGGAAGCAGCCGGTGTCGCACCGCTGATGGCGCATTCGCCGGTGCTGTTCTGGGCCGCCCCCTTGCTGGGCCAGCAGGGCGCTTCGAACTTCATCGGCGTGATCGAGATCGCCTTCGGCCTGATGGTCGCCTCGCGCACGTTTGCGCCGCGCGTTTCGGCGCTGGGCAGCCTTGGCATGGCGGGGGCGCTGGTCACCACGCTGAGCTTTCTGTTCACCACCCCCGGGCTCGATCCGCAATCGAGCGACGCGGGCTTCCTCCTCAAGGACCTGACGCTGCTGGGCGCGGCGCTGTGGACCGCGGGGGAGGCCTTTGCCGCAGCGCGCGGGGGGAGCCAGGCCGCACGTGGGCTGGCCATGAAGGTGGTCTGAAGCTGCGGTGCTGACCATCGGGCCGGTGAGCAGGTTCCCTTGTGGTTACCCTTCATCGGCGCGGTGATCGCCTTTGAAGCGGTGGCCGATTTCATGACCAAGGAGTCTGCGCTGCACGGTGGCATCTGGCGCATGGGGCTCGCGGTGGTGATGGTCGTCGCCGGAAATCTGGCGCGGCAGTTTGCGCTGCGCATGGGCATCGGACTGGCGCGCGCGGGCATGATTTAAGCGGTGGGAGTGGCGCTAGATGCGGTGCTTATCGGGGTGATCGGCTATGGCGAAGGCCTGTCACCGCGCCGGATTGCGGGCGCGGTTCTGGGTGTGGTCGTCATCGTGCCAATGGGCTGAAGCGGAACGCAAGCTCCAGACAGTCCATTGCTTCGCCGCGCCTGCTGGGCAACAAGGCGCAGGATGCCGGACCACGCCGAGCCTGTTAACGAATCGCCGGAAGGCATCGCGGCGGTCCCGCGCCGGGCGCAGCGGCGGCGGGTCGCGCTGGTTTCGGCCGGTGCGCTTGCGGCGCTGGCGGTGGGCCTGTGGGCTGCACGCGAGCAGATTGCGGGCGGACTGATCGACCGGCAATTGGCGCAGATGGGCTTGCCCGGGCGCTATGCGATCGATTCGATCGGCGCGGATCGGCAGATCCTGAAGAACATCGTGATCGGCGATCCGGCGCATCCCGATCTCACCATCGCGCGCGCCGAAGTGCGCATGGTCTATGGCCTGCTGGGGCCGCGCATCGGGCAAATCATTCTCGAACAGCCAAGGCTTTACGGGGCATACCGGCAAGGGTACCTGAGCTTCGGTGCGCTCGATCCCCTGCTTTATCCCAAACAACCATCGGGGAGCCCCACGGCGCTGCCCGATCTCGATCTCAAGATCATCGATGGCCGCGCGCTGTTTGAAAGCGATTTTGGCCGCCTTGCCGCGAAGGCGGACGGCGCGGGCAATCTGGCCGGCGGGTTCAAGGGCACCCTTGCTGCGGTCATGCCGCAAGTCATCGCGGGCGGGTGCAGCGGCGAGCGGCTGACGGCTTATGGCACGGTTTCGGTAGCGGACGGTCGTCCGCGCTTTGCGGGACCGGTGCGGCTGGCGGGGTTCGCCTGCGGAAAGGATCTCGCCGCCGGTCCATCGGCGCTCGCGCTTGATGTGACGGGCGACAAGGACCTTGGCGGCGCGGCGATCAAGGGCAAGCTGGAAACGGGCGCGCTGGCTGTTCCGGGCATGGCGGCCACCCGCCTCACGCTTGGCGGTGAGCTGGCGTTGAAGCTGGGCGAACTGCGCGGCCATGTGCTGAGCGAGGCGCAAGGGGTGCGCACGGCGGGGCTGACGGCGGGCTCGCTCGGGATCGACGGCGATCTCGATCTCAAGTCCGGCGGGCAGAATATCGTGTTTCGCGGGGGCATCTCCGGCCGGGGCCTGGCGCGCGGGCCGGCGAGCGAGCGCGCCCTGGCGGGGGCGCAG
>CAZQEH010000051.1:0-24182 GCA_964592205.1 uncultured Novosphingobium sp. | reverse complement strand
TCCGCCGTGGCCGCCAAGGCGCCGCCGCCGCGGTTCGCGCCCGCTGCGAAGCCGCTTGCCACAGAGCCTGACCCCATGGCCGAGCTCGCGAGGAAGACCGAGAAGTGGGACAACACCGGCCGCCTCGATCCGGCGACCGTCAAGGGCACTGGCAAGGACGGGCGGCTGACCAAGGAAGACGTGCTGGCAGCGGCCGTCGCCAAGCAGGCGGCACCGGCTCCGGTGGTGGCGGCGCCCGCCCCTGCCCCGGCGGCGGCTCCGGTCGTGACCGTTTCGGGCGAGCGGCGTGAGGAGCGGGTGAAGATGACCCGCCTGCGCCAGACCATCGCCAAGCGGCTGAAGCAGGCGCAGGAAACCGCCGCGATGCTGACCACGTTCAACGACGTGGACATGAGCGCGGTGATGGAAGCGCGCGCCAAGTACAAGGACGTGTTCGAGAAGAAGCACGGCGTGAAGCTGGGCCTGATGAGCTTCTTCGCCAAGGCTTCGGTGCTGGCGCTGAAGGACATTCCTTCGGTGAACGCGCAGATGCAGGGCGATGAGATCGTCTATTTCGATTACGTCGACATTTCGGTCGCGGTCTCGGCACCGAACGGTCTTGTCGTGCCGGTGGTGCGCGATGTCGACAAGATGAGCTTTGCCGGGATCGAGAAGGCCATCGCCGACTACGGCAAGAAGGCGCGCGATGGCACGCTGACGATGGCCGACATGGCGGGCGGCACCTTCACGATCTCCAACGGCGGCGTGTTCGGCGGGCTGATGTCCACCCCGATCATCAATCCGCCGCAGTCTGCCGTGCTGGGGCTGCACCGGATCGAGGACCGGCCGGTTGTGCGCGATGGGCAGATCGTGGTGCGTCCGATGATGTATATCGCGCTGAGCTATGACCACCGGATCATCGACGGGCGCGAGGCGGTGACGGCATTGAAGACGATCAAGGAAGCGATCGAGGATCCGACGCGGCTGCTGATTGATATGTGAGGCTGGCAAGGTGCGCGGCCTCTTGATGGTAGCATTTCTGGGGAGCGCTGTGGCGCTCCCGGCATTTGCCGCGCCAGTGCGTTTTGTTGCTCATCGCGAAGCGTTCCTCGCGATCGATATTCCGGCCTCGGCGCAAGAGGATGACGAGGGACGCTACTCGGTTCGGCTTGGTCGGAAGGAGGCCAACTTCGACCTCACCTGGTCAACGCCGCACGTGAACATGCGCACGTTTGATTGCAGCGGCAGCGCGCCGACCTATCAGGTGAGCAAGGCGAACCTGTTCGCCTATTCCTGCAAAGCAGCTGGGATCGTGACGTACCATGCCGAGAAATATGGCCAGACCTACAGGGTCGGCGCGAGCGATGCGACCGAGACGGTCGAGTTGCACATGACATATCCTGCTGACCAGCAAGCATTCTGGGACCCGATCGTTGCGCGCATGAGCCGGACGCTTCGGGTCCAGGCCCGGAAAAGGTGACTGAAATGGCTGATTACCAATACGACGTCCTCATCATCGGTGCTGGCCCGGGCGGCTACGTCGCGGCGATCCGGGCGGCGCAGCTGGGGCTGAAGGTGGCTTGTGCCGAAGGGCGCGAGACGCTGGGGGGCACGTGCCTCAACGTGGGGTGCATTCCTTCCAAGGCGCTCCTGCACGGATCGGAGAAGTTTGCCGAAGCGGTGGACGGGACGTTTGCGAGCTATGGGATCAAGACCGGGCCGGTGACGCTCGATCTGGGAGCGATGCAGGCGCAAAAAGCGGATTCGGTGAAGCAGCTGACGGGCGGGATCGAGTTCCTGTTCAAGAAGAACAAGGTGACCTGGCTGAAGGGCTATGCCGCGTTCGTGGATGCTCACACCGTGAGCGTGGGCGGCGAGACGGTGACGGCGCGCGATGTGGTGATTGCCACGGGTTCGAGCGTGACGCCGCTGCCGGGGGTTACGGTTGATAACGACGCGGGCGTTGTGGTGGATTCCACCGGCGCGCTGGCGCTGGAGCGGGTGCCGGAGCATCTCGTGGTGATCGGCGGCGGGGTGATCGGGCTGGAGCTGGGCTCGGTCTGGCGGCGGCTGGGCGCGAAAGTGACGGTGGTGGAGTTCCTCGACCAGTTGCTGCCCGGCATGGACGGCGACGTGCGCAAGGAAGCCGCGAAGATCTTCAAGAAGCAGGGCATGGAATTGCGGCTTTCCACCAAGGTCACGGGCGTGACGGTGAAGGGCAAGACCGCGACCTTGACGCTGGAGCCTTCGGCGGGCGGCGCTGCGGAGACGCTGAGCGCGGACTGCGTGCTGGTCGCCATCGGGCGGCGGCCGAATGTCGACGGGCTGGGTCTTGAGAAGATCGGGCTGGAGCTGAACAAGCGCGGGCAGATCGAGACGGACCATGATTTCCGCACCGCGGTGCCGGGTGTGTGGGCCATCGGCGACGTGATCCCCGGGCCGATGCTGGCGCACAAGGCGGAGGACGAAGGCGTGGCCGTGGCGGAGAACATCGCCGGGCAGACGGGCATCGTGAACCACAATGTGATCCCCGGCGTCGTCTATACCTTCCCCGAGATCGCGGGCGTGGGGCTGACCGAGGAAGCGGCGAAGGAAAAGGGCGACATCAAGGTCTCCAAGTTCCCGATGCTGGCGAACAGCCGCGCCAAGACCAACCATGAGCCCGACGGCTTCGTGAAGGTGATCGCGGATGCGAAGACCGAACGCGTGCTGGGCGTGTGGTGCATTGCCTCGGTGGCGGGTTCGATGATTGCCGAGGCAGCGCTGGCGATGGAATTCGGCGCGACGGCGGAGGACATCGCCTATACCTGCCACGCGCACCCGACCCATGCCGAAGCGCTGAAGGAAGCGGCGATGGGGATTGGCGGCAAGCCGATCCATATTTGAGGGGGGTGGCGGCAGGCGTGGCGCTTGGCCGCATTACCCCTCCGACCCGCTTCGCGGGCCACCTCCCCATTTGTGCTGCGCAGAAATGGGGAGGACCAAGTTCTAGATCTTCCCGTCGCCCCGTGCTTGACACGGGGCTTGGCTCTCTTGTGCCGCCAAGGAAAGCCAGGGCGCGTGTCGAGCACGGGCCGACGGAAGGTTTTGAGGCGGGAGCCTAGGGGCTGGTCCGCCGTCAGGCCCGCTTGCGCACTTCGACTTCGAGGAACTGGGGGGTGCTGGTGCTGGCCATGCGGGCGGCGGCGGCGAGGGCGTAGGGGCTGGCGCGGTAACGGGTGACGAGGCCGCCAGCGCCGTCGCTGACAAGCGGGGCTTCGAACTCGACACCGATGATCGCGTCTTCGGAGCGGCTCACGGTGACGACGGCGAGCTGGCCCGCGCCGAGATCGAGCACGAGGCTGGTGCCGACGGGGACGCCGACAAGCCCTTCGATCCCCGCGCCAGTGGCGGAGAGATTGCGCAGCAAGGCTTCGTAGCGGTGGTCTTCGTGGATCACGCCGATGCGGCGATAGACCGAGCGGCGATCGGGCCGGTGGCGCTGCGGCCCATCGGGCGGGATGCGCAGTTCGCCTGCTGCCATGCGCTGCAGCAGCGCTGCCTGTTCGAGCGGGGGCGAATAGAGGAAGCCCTGGATGAAGCGCGCGCCCTTGGCGCAGACGACATCGCGCTGGTCGAACGCTTCGACGCCTTCGACCGTGGTTTCCATGCCCAGCGCATCGGCAAGACCGATGATCGCGGCGATGATCTTGGCGCTGTTCTGATCGCTGAGGGTGCAGCTTTCGACGAAGCTGCGATCGACCTTGAGCTTGTCAAACGGCGCGGCGCGCAGGTAGCTCAAGGAGGAATAGCCGGTGCCGAAATCATCGAGCGCGAGGCGAACGCCCAGCGCTTTCAGCGCCTTGAAGGCACCGTCCGTCACTTCGCCATCGCCCATGAACACCGATTCGGTGAGTTCGAGTTCGAGCCGATCGGGATCGAGCCCGCTGGCATCGAGTGCATCGGCGACGATGCCGGGAAAATCCGGATGGGCGAACTGCACCGCCGAGACATTGACCGCGATGCGCAAGGGGTGGGGCCAGTGGGCGGCATCGTGCACCGCCTGGCGCAGCGCCCACGCGCCGAGCTGGAGGATCATGCCGGAATCTTCGGCAACGGGGATGAACACCGCCGCCGGGATCGTGCCGCGCTGGGCGGTCTCCCAGCGCATGAGCGCCTCGAAGCCGACCACGGTGAGATCATCGGTGCGCACGACGGGCTGGTAGACCATGGCGAGCTGCGGTTCTTCCCAGCTGTCATCCGCGGCATCGACCGAGGCGATGGCTTCGCGCAGCGCTTCCTCGAGCAGACGGCGCTCTTCCTTCTCGTCCTTCAGATCGGACGAATAGAAGCGGAACTGGCCGCGCCCGCCGTGCTTGGCAGCATAAAGCGCAAGGTCTGCGGCGCGGACGATATCCTCGCGCTCGGTGCCATCGAAGGGCGCGATGGCCATGCCGATCGAGACGCCGATGACGACGTGGTTGTCGTCAATCCGGTAGGGCTGCGAAACGACGCCGATGATCTTGTCGGCCAGTTCGCCAAGCTTGCCGCGATCTTCGATATCGGGGAGCAGGATCTGGAACTCATCGCCGCCGAGGCGGCCGATTTCGCCGGCGATGCCGACAACCCGGGTGATCCGCTGCGCGACCTGGCGGAGCAGTTCATCGCCTGCGGGGTGGCCGAGCGTGTCGTTCACCTGCTTGAACCGATCGAGATCGAGCATCATCAGCGTGGCGGGGCGCACCGTGCCCTTGAACGCGGCCAGCACCGACTCGAACCGGCGCGTGATGCGGTGGCGATTGGCAAGGCCGGTGAGCGAATCGAATTCGGCAAGGCGCGAATCCTCGATCCGGCGTTCGTATTCGAGCGTGATATCGCGCGCGCTGCCGCGATAACCGTGGAAGGCGCCGTCACTGCCGGCCGCCGCGACGTCGATCTTGGGCTGACCCGATAGCGCCCACCACGCCGGGCGCGTGCCGGGCGGGCAGCGATCAGGCGTGAGGCGGACGGTGACATCGGCCATCCGCACATGCGCGCCGAGCATGAACTGGAGCGGGCGATCCGAGCGTTCGCCGGGGTTTTCGGGATCGGTTTCAAACAGGCTGGTAAAGGGCTGACCGATCAGGGCTTCGGCGGGGAGGCCGAAGCGTTCGCAGGCTGCGGGGGAGATGTAGCTGAGGCAGCCAGCGGCGTCGGTCGCCCAGAACCAGCCGGAATGACCGCGCTCGATATCCTCGAAAACCGCCATCCGGACCTGGGCGCGCTGCGCCGCTTCGTCGCTCGGGGGCGGCGCTTGTGACGGCTTTGTACCGTGCCAGGTCTTGAGCAGATTCTTCACTGGGCGCACAGAGCCTGTTGGAGAAAAGGACCGGTTCCGGACTCATCCTAAGCAGGGGTTGGTTACTTTCGTCCTAAGTGGAGCGTTAAACCGTGCATTCTATTCTTGCCCTCTCCCTGCCCGTGACAGCGCGCCTGCCAGCATCGGATATGTTCGCGCTGATTGCGGCGTTGGACCCGGCGGGCATCGCGATAACGGCGTTGAGCGGGGCGCTGTTGGCGGCGCGGATGCGGCAGACGTTCGTGACGATGGCGTTCTTTGCGGTGGTGACGGGCGTGGGCGGCGGCACGGTGCGCGACTTGCTGATTGGGGCACCGGTGTTCTGGGTGCACAACGCGTGGACGGCGCCGGTGTGCCTTGGCGTGGCGCTGATGGTGTGGTTCAGCCCGGCGCGCTGGTGGCAGGGCGAAAGCACGCGCATGATCGAGTGGGCGGACGCGGCGGGGCTTGGCGCCTACGCCGTGCTGGGCACGGCCAAGGCGCTGGCGCTGGGCGTGGCGCCGGTTCCGGCGGCGATGATGGGCGTGATCACCGGCTGCGTGGGCGGGGTGATCCGCGACGTGATCGCCGGGCGTCCCTCGATCATCATGCGGCCCGAACTTTACGTGACGCCCGCCGCGCTCACCTCGGCGATCTGCGCGGGTGGACATATGGCGGGACTGGACAAGATGATCGTATGGCCACTGGCGGCGCTGGCGGGCTTTGGCCTGCGCGGCGCGGCGATCCATTGGCAGCTGGGACTGCCGGCCTATGGGCCGAAGGGAAACGGGGAGAAGTGACGGTGCGCAAGGTTTGGATGGCCGGAGCGGCGCTGGTGATGGCTGCGGGTGCAGGCGGCGCGGCGGAGCAGGCGAGCCCCTATGGCACTTGGCGCACGCCCGAGCGCGGCGGGCTGGTCGAGGTTTCGCAGTGCGATGGCGGGCTTTGCGGCAAGATCCTTGGCGGGGCGCCGGGGGCGGCTCCGGAAGACCGGCTCGACCGCAACAACAAGAACCCGGCGCTGCGCGGGCGGCCCTTGCTGGGGATGTATATCTTTCGCGGGCTGAAACCGGCGGGCGGCAGCTGGAAGGGTTCGATCTACAACCCGAACGATGGCGGGACTTATTCAGCGACGGTTTCGCTGAAGGCGTCGGGGCAGCTGGAGGTGAAGGGCTGCGTGGTTTGGCCGCTGTGCAAGACGCAGGTTTGGGCGAAGGTGAAGTAGAAGGAAGGGCCCACCCCCGGCCCCTCCCCCCTTCGACAAGCTCAGGATGAGCGGGAGGGGGGAAGAAGTTGGCTCAGTAGTGCCTAAGCCAGTTGGTGCGGCGGCTCGTCTCATCGAGCAGGCATTGACGTCGATCGACCAAGTCGCTGAGGCCTGCATCGGCGGATTGCATGGCGCACTTGCGCCCTCTCTCGACGAGCCAGCTGCGCTCAGATTGCCGCAACAACTGTTTCCGCGCAGCCTTCGTCGACCGCGCCAAAGCCGCACGATACGTACGGTTGAGCGCGGCTTCCTGATAGGCCTGCTCTTCGGCGAGGCAGGCGATGATCTGCGTGTAGCTGCCGCCTGCCTTCGCCGAACAGGCTTCGTAGTGGGCGGAATAGCGCGGCGTATCAGCCTTGGCTGGCCACGACCAGCAGGCTGCAGTCAGGCCAACCAGGACGAGACTCGCTGTACCGCGAGGCAAGGCCGAATGACCCCTCACCCCATCGTCACGACGACTTTGCCCACGGCCTTGCGGTCTGCCAGCATGGCGATGGCTTCGCCGCCGCGTTCGAGCGGGAAGCGGGCGGAGACGCGGGGGTTGATCTTGCCGGCCTTGAGCAGATCGAACAGTTCAGCGACGTGCTCGGCGTTCTTCTGCGGTTCGCGCGCGGTGAAGGCGCCCCAGAACACGCCGCAGACATCGCAGGACTTGAGCAGCGTGAGGTTGAGCGGCAGGCGCGCGATGCCGGCGGGGAAGCCGACGACGAGGAAGCGGCCTTCCCACGCGATGGCGCGCAGGGCGGGTTCGGAATAATCGCCGCCGACGATATCGTAGACGATGTCCGCGCCGTTGGGGCCGCAGGCGGCCTTGAACGCGTCGGCGAGGGCCTTGCTGGCATCCTTGTCAAAGGGCGGGCGGCCGTAGATCACGACATCATCCGCACCGGCTTCGCGCGCGGCGGCGGCCTTTTCCTCGCTGGAGACGGCGGCGATGACGCGGTTGCCATAGGCCTTGCCGAGCTCGATGGCGGAAATGCCGACGCCGCCGGCGGCGCCGAGGACGAGCATGGTTTCGCCAGCCTTGATCCGGCCGCGATCCTTGAGGCCGTGGATCGTGGTGCCGTAGGTCATCAGGAGCGAGGCGCCGGTTTCGAACGAGACGCCTTCGGGCAGCGGGAACATGCGGCCCTGATCGAGCACGACCTTTTCGGCAAGGCCGCCGTTGCCGCACATGCCGATCACGCGGTCACCCACCTTCCACTGGGTGACGCCCTCCCCCACGCTTTCGATGACGCCGGAGAGTTCACCGCCGGGCGCATAAGGGCGCTGCGGCTTGAACTGGTACATATCGCGGATCATCAGCGTATCGGGAAAGTTGATCGCGCAGGCCTTGACCGCGACGACGACCTGACCGGGGCCGGCGACAGGCGCGTCGATCTCGTCGAGGGTCAGGGTTTCGGGGCCGCCGACGGCGTGGGTGCGCAGGGTTTTCATTGATCTCTCCGGTGCTTTTGTTGGCACCTTTGAGCCATGTTTTGGCGGGCTTGGGAAGCCCTATTTAAGCGCGTGGTTAAGCCGGGTGGACAAGGAACGGGCGTTCCGCGCTGGCCTTGGCTTCGTAGGCGCTGATCGCATCGCCGCGGGCCATGGTGAGACCAACCTCGTCGAGGCCGTTCAGCAGGCAATGCTTGCGGAAGGCGTCGATCTCGAACGTGAAGCGGTCCTGGAACGGGGTCGTCACGGTCTGGGCTTCGAGATCGATATGGACAGGCTCTGTGGCCGCGACTTCCATCAGGCGGTCGATCGCTTCCTGCGGGAGGACCACGGTGATGATGCCGTTCTTGAAGGCGTTGCCCGAGAAGATATCCGAGAACGAAGGCGCGATGACGGCCTTGATACCGAGATCAAGCAGCGCCCACGCGGCGTGTTCACGGCTGGAACCGCAGCCGAAATTGTCGCCCGCGATCAGGATCGGCGAGCCCTTGAACTCGGCACTGTCGAAGATGTTGTCCGGATCCTTGCGCAGCGCCTCGAACGCGCCCTTGCCGAGCCCTTCGCGGCTGATCGTCTTTAACCACGCGGCGGGGATGATCACGTCGGTATCGACGTTCTTGCGGCCGAACGGGATGGCGCGGCCATCGATGGTGGTGACGGGTTCCATAGCTCGTGCCCTTACCCTGCGGAATGCAGGGGATGCAAGCGCGCCGCTCGCTCCACTTTCCCTGGCCCTCTCCCCTCAAGGAGAGAGGGCCAGAGAAAGTCAATCGGTATCGATTGGATCGACGGGAGGCTTGGGCGTGGCCTTTTCCGCGCGTTCCTTGCGGCGCGAGGAATAGAGCAGCGCGGCGGCCAGCGCGGCCGAGCCGATCGCGGCACCGGCGATGGCCGCAGGGCCCGTCCAGCTGTTGCTGCTCTCTTTATCGGTTTTCTTGGTCACGGACGTGCTCCTTGATCCCGCCTGTTCCCGAAGTGGCCTTGGCGAGCTGCGATTGCAAGCGGGCGCAGGGGGCTATCCGCAGCTGTGTGCGCCGTGCCCGCCCCACCCCCAACCCCTCTCGCGGGGCGGGAGGGGGGCAAGCAGGAACCGGGTTCAGAGCCCGTCGACAGCCTTGCTGACCAGCACGTTGACGGCGACGCGGCGGTTCTGCGCGCGGCCTTCGGGGGTGCTGTTATCAGCCAGCGGATTGGCGGTCGCCATGCCGCTGGGGGTGAGCATGCGGTAGGGTTTCCAGCCGCAGGCCTGCTGGAGATAGTTGACCACGCGGGTGGCGCGCTGATCGCTGAGGCGCTGGTTGAGATCCTCGTTACCGCGCGAATCGGCATAACCGACGACGAGAAGCATCGCGTTCTTGATGCCTTGCGCCTGGGTGGCGACGGCGCAGAGATCGGACTTGCCCTGCTCGGTCAGTTGCGTCTTGCCCGAGGCGAAATTGACGTTGGTGGTGGTCTTGATGTTGTAATCGTCGATATCGCCGAAGCGGGTGCGCAGTGCCTCGGTCATCTGGCGGACTTCGGCGGTGGCGGCGGTCTGCTCCTCAAAGCCCTGCTTGGTGCCGGTGCGGATCATGTTGGCGATCTTGAGATCCTTGTCCTTGAACTGGATATCAGCCGCCATCAGCGCATCACCCGACTGCAGGGTGTGGACGGTGACCGGCAGGCCATTGAGCAGCGCATTGGCGGCGAGCTGCTGGCGGCTCATGCCGAAGAGGCCCTTGCTCGAGCGGATCTTGGTGTAATCGTTCACGTTGACGATGGTCTTGGTGCCATCATCCGCGGTGATTTCAATGCGGTCCGCACTGCGGCGCGAGATCACGCCCTTGATGTCGGGACCCTTGGGGAGGCTGGCCGCATCGCCGGTGGGGGCGACAGTGGTGCTGATCTCGCCGCTGGCGGCGGGCTGGGTCTGGTTCTGGCTGACCGGCGGGAGTTCCTGCGCCAGCGCGAGGGAACCGGCCGGCAGCGACGCCGCAAGCGCGGCGGCGATGATCAGGCCGGTCTGTCCGGTAGTGGGGGCACGCATCGGGTTGCTCCTTCAAGCTCTAATTTGACGCCGCGCGGGGGGGTACCGCGGGGCAGCCGGGTGGTGCGCAGCAAGGATTCGCGGCGCGAAGATGAACGACTTCGCCGTCTTCCCTGCTGGAGCAAGCTTTCTCCCACATGAACAGACTGGTTCGGACGGGCCGTGGCAAGGGTGCGCCGTGCGGGTGCTGCGGCAGGGCGTTACAATTGGGTACAAAGGCCTGAATCAGGCCGAATTGGCGACATCGACCAGCCGTGCCTGGGGCAAGGCGGGCCGACCGCATTGCCCGACGAGGCGAGCGCGGAGCGCTGCGAAAGGTGGAGTCGGAAGCCGGCTCAGACCAGTTCGCGCACGTCCGTGAGGCGGCCGGTGACCGCTGCCGCAGCCGCCATCGCGGGGCTGACGAGGTGCGTGCGCGCGCCGGGGCCTTGCCGGCCGACGAAGTTGCGGTTCGAGGTGGAAGCGCAGCGTTCGCCCGCCGGCACCTTGTCCGGGTTCATGCCGAGGCAGGCCGAGCAGCCGGGTTCGCGCCATTCGAGACCGGCTTCGATGAAGACCTTGTCGAGCCCTTCTTCCTCCGCTTGGCGTTTCACGAGGCCCGAGCCGGGGACGACGATGGCCCAGGTGACGTTTGGCGCCTTCTTGCGGCCCTTGAGCACGGCGGCGGCGGCGCGCAGATCTTCGATGCGGCTGTTGGTGCACGAGCCGATGAAGACGTTCTGGATCTCGACCGAAGTGAGTGGCTGGCCGGGTTCGAGCCCCATGTAATCAAGGCTGGCACGCGCGGCGACCTGCTTGGAGGGATCGGCGAAGCTTTCGGGTGCAGGAACGAAGCCGGTGATGGGGAGGACGTCTTCCGGGCTGGTGCCCCAGGTGACGCTGGGGGCGATGTCTGCGGCCTGGATCACGACCGTCTTGTCGTACTTCGCGCCAGCATCGGTGGCGAGGCTGCGCCACCACCCGACGGCCTTGTCCCAGTCCGCGACCTTGGGGGCGTAGGGGCGGCCCTTGAGGTAGGCGAAGGTCTTGTCATCCGGCGCGATGAGGCCGGCGCGGGCGCCGTGTTCGATCGCCATGTTGGAGACGGTAAGGCGGCCTTCGATGCTGAGGTCGCGGATGACTTGCCCCGTATATTCGATGACATGGCCGGTGCCGCCCGCCGCGCCGAGCACACCGGTGATGTGGAGGACGACGTCCTTGGCGGTGACGCCGGGGAGCAGCGTGCCTTCGACGCGGACCTCCATCGTCTTGGAACGCTTGAGCAGCAGGGTCTGCGTCGCGAGCACATGCTCAACCTCGCTCGTGCCGATGCCGAACGCGAGCGCGCCGAGGCCGCCATGGCAGGCGGTGTGGCTATCGCCGCAGACGATGGTAGCACCGGGGAGCGAGAAGCCCTGCTCCGGCCCGACGACGTGGACGATGCCCTGCTCCACATCAGCATCGCCGATATAGCGGATACCGAAGGCGGGGGCGTTGGCTTCGAGCGCTTCGAGCTGCGCGGCGCTTTCAAGATCGGCAATGGCGACGCGCGCGCCCTTGGCATCGCGGCGGGCCGTGGTCGGCAGGTTGTGATCGGGCACCGCGAGGGTGAGATCGGGGCGGCGCACCTTGCGGCCGGAAAGGCGCAGCGCCTCGAACGCCTGCGGGCTCGTCACTTCATGGACGAGGTGGCGATCAATGTAGACAAGGCTGGTGCCATCGTCGCGATCTTCGACGACGTGGGCGGCCCAGATCTTTTCGTAGAGCGTTTTGGCGGTACTGTTCATGGCCTGCGCGCTAGCCCCGGCGCGGAGGGTTTTCAAGTCGCGCCAGGCCCCGCTCGCGCAATTTTGTTACCAACTGGATTTGCCCGAGCGGTTGGCTGGGAACCGCGCGCGGCGTGGTGTAAGAGCTGCTGCATGATTCAGTTCCTGATCGTGTTCGCGACAGTGTGGGCGATGGAGTTCGTTGCCTGGAGCAGCCACAAGTATGTGATGCACGGCTTCGGCTGGGCGTGGCACCGCGATCATCACGAGCCGCATGACAGCTTTTTCAAGCGCAACGACCTCTATGCCGTGGTTGGCGCGGCAATTTCGATCAGCGGGTTCATGTCGGGCAGCCCCTTGATTGCAGGCGCCAATGCGTGGTGGCCGGCGACGTGGATCGGCGTGGGCGTGCTGATCTACGGGATCATCTATACGCTGATCCACGACGGACTCGTCCACCAGCGCTGGTTCCGGTATGTGCCGCGCAAGGGATACGCCAAGCGGCTGGTGCAGGCGCACAAGCTTCACCACGCGACAATCGGCAAGGAAGGCGGGGTGAGCTTCGGCTTCATCATCGCGCTCGATCCGGCCAAGCTGAAGCAGGAGCTGCGGCGACAGCGCGCGGCGGGGATTGCGGTGGTGCACGACGCGGTGGAGTAGGGCGCGTGGATAGGGACTTTGCTGTGCGGAACGACTGAGATTGGTGGGAGGCGGACTTCCGGGCCGTGCTTATCCTCCGATGAAGGCGCTAATTTCCTCGTCGAGCAGCGCTTCAGATTTCGCCGCCGCCATTGCCAAAAGGTCTCTCAGGTCTTCATGGCGCAGATCCATTCTAGGCTGCGTTGACAAAGGACTTCAGCCCTAGGTGCGCGGCGGCGAGGTTGAGGAAGCTCTCGAACGACGGGACGGTTTTGTCATAGCGGGTGGCGCTGCGCCGCTGTTGCTTGAGTTTGCCGAACATGCGCTCGATGCGGTTGCGATCCCGGTAGCGCCGGTAATCCAGTTTTCCGGTTCGAGCGGGGCGGGATGATCGGCAAGATGCCGCGCATGAGCAGGTTTTCCCGGAACCTGTCGCCATCGTGTCCCTTGTCGGCGAGCAGGGCCGTGGGCTTGGGCAATGGCAGGGCCATCAGGTCATCGACTGCGGCATAATCCGACGCTTGGCCGCCGGTCGGGATGAACCCGATAGGCAGTCCCTGATTGATGCCGGTGCCACCGCAGCCCGCGCAGCCAGTGTCCCGCGGTCGGCCACCATCGCTACAATCCCGAAGGCGATAAGAGCAGCATGGCAAAACCGACGATCCCGACCACGGTGCGCCCGTTGCCCGGTACCAGCAAGCTGCCATGCAGGCTGTGCATCAGCCGGACGAAGCCGGCATCGCTGTCCGCCGTATCGAGCACCCGGGCCGAGCCCGGATCGCGCCAGACAAGGGCTCGCACGGGGTGCCCCGTCTGCCGGCCTTGCGCAGGCCTGGGCACAGGTCTGGTGGCGGTCACGAGCACGGGTTCACCCGCCTCGAACCGCATGTTCGCGATCCGCTCACCGGTGGCAAGGACAGTCCGGGCTGCCTCCTCATATGCCGGCACGGGGAGCTGCGGCTCGGCGGCAGTCACCGCAAAGCGGCCCGGATGCAATGCGCGATAGAGCGCGCCGTGCCAGACCAGCGCGGCGCCTGACAGGCAGATCGGCAGAATGAGGGTGGCCAGGCCGAGGCCGATCCATTTATGACACTGGAACCAGATCCGGCGCAGGGCCAATTTGGTCATCCAAGGCTCTCCAAATTCAACAGTCCGCCCATTGGCGCAGCAGGTTGTGGTAAACCCCGGTCAGCCGGATGACCTCGGCATCTTCGTGCCCGACGCGCGCGGCGACGGACTGGATGGCCTGGTCGAGATCGAACAGAATGGCGCGAGCACGATCGT
Source organism: uncultured Novosphingobium sp. (assembly GCA_964592205.1). Lineage (GTDB taxonomy): Bacteria > Pseudomonadota > Alphaproteobacteria > Sphingomonadales > Sphingomonadaceae > Novosphingobium. Next base: position 10,509 of record CAZQEH010000051.1, on the reverse strand, counting down.
CGCGGACCATCGACTGGAGCCAGAAGAAGCTTGCGACCCGGCAACCGCGGGTGACGGGGGCAACGCGGTGCAACGAAGAGGAGGGATAGAGCACCATGTGCCCGGCGGGCAGCTTGACCGGACTGGCGCCGAACTGACCCTCCACGATGAGTTCGCCGCCATCGTAGGTGGCAGGATCCTCCAGAAACAGGGTGGCGGACAAGTCCGAGCGGATGCGAAAATCGCTGCCGCGCTGGATCCGCACGGCGGCATCGACGTGGACGCCGAACGTCTCGCCCACGGCATAGCTGTTGAACAGCGGCGGAAACACCTTGAGCGGCAGCGCTGCCGCCACGAACAGCGGCGAGGCTCCAAGCGCATCGAGGATCAGCGATCCCGCCTCACGCGCGGCAGGCGATGCTTCCGCAAGTTGCCGGTTGTGTTTGGCCAGCGCGGACTGGTGGCCAGAAGTGGCATTGCCGTTTATCCATTCGGCCGCGTCGATCAGGGCCCGGATTCGCGCCAACCCGGCGGGATCGAGTACGTTGGGGATCACATGCATCACGCTGGTTCTCCTGTCCCTTGCAGTGCTGTGGGGCCCCTGCCTTTTAGGCCCGCATCGCTGCACGTCTCGAGCCAGCACAGGACTTTGCCGAGGAAGGCCGGGGTAGCGGCGGCGCGGACGCGGCCCAGCCAATCCAGCGCTTCTTCCAACTCCCCGCGCGCGGAAAGCAGACGTGCCAGGTTGAACTGCCCGCGAAAATCCCCGCCCTCGGCCGCGATGCGATAGTGGCGCTCCGCCGCGGCGAGATCGCGCGAAACCACCCAGCCATCTTCATGAAAACTGCCGACGTAGTTGGCGGCCTTGACGTTGCCCATGCCAGCCGCCTTGCGGAACCAGGCCAGCGCTACCGGCCGGTCCTCGGGCACCCCCTCGCCCAGCGCGAGCAGAGTGGCGTAGTTATACATTCCCCAGTCCAGCCCGCGTTCGGCGGCGATGCGAAAGCATTCGGCGGCGCGCGCCTTGTCGATCCGGACACCCCAGCCCAGATCATAGCAGCGGCCCACCATGTTGAGCGCCATCAGGTGGCCTTGTGCCGCCGCCCGGTTGAACCAGGCGAAGGCGGCGTGTGCGTCCTGCGAAACTCCGGCCCCGTCCAGCAAAACCTGCCCATACAAGGCCTGCGCATCGGCCATGCCGGCCTGGGCCGCCTCGTGCAGGAAAGCCGCACGCTGGTTTGGCGGCCCGGCCAGGATCTCCGCCACGGCTTCAGGGCTCATGGCATTCAATCGCTCGATTGGCCGGGTCCCGGTCATGACATCAATACTTGATATTCAGGGTGCCAAGGAAGGTCCGGCCGGCCCCGATCGTGGCATAGTGCGAAGTGTAGGCCTGGGTGAAGAAGACGGCGTCGGTCAGGTTCTGCACGTTCAAGGCTAGATCGACATGGTCGTTCATCTTGTAGCCAACCCTCGCATCGAAGCGCCAATAGCCGGGGATCGACCGCGCGATCTCCTTGGTGGCGGGCATAACTGTCACCACACCGGCGCTGTTCTGCGTTGCCATGCGATTATCGGCATAGCCGCCGAAGACCCGGCTGGTGTAGAATGCGCCGCCGCCGATACTCAGGTGCGTGGTTGGTTGGACATTGGACCAGATCGTGAAGCTGTGCTTGGCGGTCTGAGGAAACTGCTTGCCGGTGTTGGGCGAGACGACGTTGACGATCTTGGCGGCCTGACCGGGAACTGCGGCCGCGGTAAGCGCCAGGAACCCGCCATCCACGGTCGTCGCATCGAGGTAGGTATAGCCGCCAAACACATTCCAGTTGGGCAGGATCTGGCCGTTGAAGCCAAATTCGAGCCCCTTGACCTCCTTCTTGCCGATGAACTGGGCCGTGTTGTCCGCGCCGATCACCCGGGCGTTGGTCGTTTCGGTCTTGAAGAGTGCGAGGTTGAGCGAGAGGCGATTGCCGAACAGGTTGGCCTTGGCGCCCACTTCCCAGGACTTGGAGCGCTCGACCTTGAGCGTACCGAGCAAGGCGGCTGCGGCTGCCGTTGTGCCCAGGCTGTTCAGTTCCTGCCCTTCGCCGATCAGGCTGTTGGGCGGCGTAGATGATGTCGAGACGTTCGCATAGACGCTGGTGTCGGGTGTCGGCTTGGCGACAAGGCCCAACTGATAGTTGAACATCCTGTCACGGCGCTCGAGCGTGATGGAAGTGGTCGCGCTTGCAGCCAGGCCAGGCTTCACTTTCGAAGTGAAGTCATCGTAGCGCAACCCGACGTTGGCGATCAGCCATGGCGCAAACGTGATCGAATCGAAGGCATAGAGCGCCTTCGTCGAGCCCTCGTTCTGGGCTTCCTCGATCGGCAACGTCTTCACGATGGGCGCCGTGACCGATGACGTATCGCTGGCGTAGTTGACCCAGGGATCATTCGGGTTGGGGTTGAACAGCGTCGTACAATAAAACCGAGCAAGTGTGGCCGTGTTGCAGCGCGGACTGATCGTGGACCCTTGCGAAAGAATTTCGACGCCGGTCGATGCGTTCAGGAAACCGCGCGTCACGAAGGCGCCGCGACGCGCCTTTTCCTGCGACCATTCCCCGCCGATGCTAAAGCTGTGCTCGATCCGGCCGGTCTTGAACTTGCCGTAGAGATCGAGTTGATCGGTCAGCGTATCGACGTAGCCGTAGCGCGTGTTGGCCCGGCGCCACACCTGTCCGCCGGGTTGTGCCGCCAGATTCGCCGGATTGCCGAATACGTTGCCGGTACTGTCATCGGGCAACAGGAAAATATAATCCTGGGTGTTGTGCGTGAAGCGGGCGGTATTGCGCAAAGTGATGCTGCCAAAATCGTGCTGGGCGCGAATGGTGGCTTGATCGGTGGTCGTATTGCGGAAGTCGCGGTCGACCAGGCCGTAGAAGGTATTGCGGCCGACAAAACCAGTTGCGCCGCTGGCGGTGGTGACATTGCCGATGGCCGGCTGCGACAGGGTCTTGCCCAGGGGGGCGTTGCACAGGGTCGCCGAGCAAGCGTAGAGATAGGGGATCCCGCTATCGGGCAATTCCTCGCTGGTCAGGTGATAGTAGGAGAACGTCAACTGAGTTGGCGTTCCCAGCCCCACCGTGACCGACGGCGCGATGCCCCAGCGCTTCTGCCAGATCGCATCGCGGCCCGCCACGCCCTGATCGTGCCACATTCCAGCGACTCTGATGCCGATGGTCGGGGTCAGGTGGTAGTTCACATCGCCGGTGATGCGCTTGTAGTCGGCACTGCCACCGGTAGCGGAACCCGCCACAAAATCGTCGCGCTCCGGCAGCTTCGACGTGACATTCAGCGATCCCCCGACGCTGCCGCGGCCACCCAGCGTGCCATCCGAACCCCGGATGACCTGAATCTGATCGACCGCGAACACCTCGCGTGTCTGGGCCGCACTGTCACGCACGCCGTCAAGGAACGTGGACCCCTGGCTGTCATAGCCCCGGATGAAAGGACGATCGCCGATCGGATTGCCGCCCTCGGCTGCGCCAAATGTAATGCCGGGCACCGTGCGCAGCGCATCGACGAGGGTGGCTGATGCCGTGTCCTTGATGACCTGCCGGTCAACCACCACGATCGAGCGCGGCGTGTTGAGCAAGGGCGTGGTCGCCTTGGGCACGATCATTTCGTTGTGATGCCCGGTGACGATGATGGCGCGCTGGTCCGTCGTCGCATCAGCAGTATCGGCGGCCTCGGCTTCGTCACGGGCGAAGGCCGGCCCGGCGGCAATGAAGCCCACACATGACAAGGCGAGGTAACCCACCTTGCGACCGTCGCTCAACGCATCCCTCATCATACCCCCCTCACGAATCAATCTTATTCAAGATGGCGTCATCCATATTGCAACTCATTCGCAACATCAATGGTAATGCGAATCATTCGCTTTTCTTTTGACGCTGCGAATGATTTTTGACTGAGGCGTGCCCAGCGATCCCCGAGAGAAAGGGCCGCGGTACTCGTCGGGAACAGGGACCGGGGGGGGTAAAAATGGCGGACCGCTGGCGCTATTCCGCAGGCGGAGCCGTTATTTCGGTCGCGGCGTGGAGGGTGACGAGGCGGGCGAAGAGGGTGGCAGCGTAGAGTTGGCCGATACCTGCTTGTGGATCTCGGCGCGCTCGGCCGCTTCCTGCGCGACGCAGTGCAACTGGCGAGCCGAGACCGGATCCGTGCCGCTGCGGCGGGGCAACGCTGCCCCGCCGAAAGTCTTACAAATACTGCTCTATGTCACCTCAAGCAACCCTCCCGCGGAGCGGGTTCGTGCATTGAGCGTCAGCCGCCTTGACGATCAAGAGCCGGATGACAGCCTGATGATGTGGCTGTCCGCTGTCGTGAAGTAGGTAATCGACAGGTTGAGAATACCGAAAATCAGCACGGAACGACGGGTTTTTGGCATGAAGGGCGCTATTCCCAAGGGCAGGACGAGGGAGGCGACCAGGAGCCCGTATTGGAGCGGTATGTTCCAACTTGCGGTCACGGTGATGTCGGAGAGCAGCGAAATGATCCAGGGCAGAACGAGCAATCCAAGCAACGGCAACCGTCGGCGGCCCCGCGATCCCTCGCGCGGCAGGGCATGGATCGTGGCGAGAATGGACACGACGATGAATGCCCCGAACAACGGGTAAAACGGCAGGTCGATCATCCGGAGGACGCAGCCGGCGATCAGAGCGATCAGGGTAATCGAACTCCAAGTCAACCAGTCAAGACGCGGGGGCTTGGCGCCCGGTGTGTGCCGGTCGTAATCGGGCTTGAGCGGCAGCTGTGGCGCAGGCGGTGGTTCGCTAAAGATCGGTGGCGGTGGCGCGACTGGCGGCAGTGGCGGCGCCACAGGCTCGGCGGAAAGCATCTCGGGAAGCGCCAGCTTGCGCATCATCGGGATCTCGTCGGGAAGTTCTCCCGTTGGTCCGATGAAGGCAAGGCTGGTCTGGCGGCTCAGGATGTTAGCGATCCGGCGGATCTCATAAGGGTCCTGCGGCGTAGCGGTTTCGACGAGACAGGCAGCGGCAAAGGCCCGCAACGCGAGGGCGTTGGGCGCGATCCCCTCGCTGGCCAGTGGCGCCGTCACGCGGATATCGCCATTCGCGGTCGACATGGTCCCAAATATCCAGTCGCTCCGGTTCCCCGTTACGCGACCGTTCGGGTTCATCGGATGCCGGAATGTTTCCTTCCCCCGATCCGACGTGATCTCCCACCCGCCGGGTTCGCCGACGTTGACGGCGCAATGGTCCAGCGTCTCCCCATCTCGGGGAATGACATCGAGGGCGATCGGCGCGGCGCAATCGACGATCACCGGATCGCGCGAGGTGATTTGATGAGGATCACCCTGCCCGGTCAGGAACACCTGCATGGCGTCGGGATTGGCCGAAAGCCGCGCGACATGCCGCGCCGGACTTGTCACGAGCGCATCGGCATCGGTCAGCGCGGACATGATCGCATCGTGGCGGGCGCTCAGCGGGATGGCCAGGGTTGCCCGGCCCGCTTCGGGCCTTCCGAGCGGCTTGATGCTCCAGATCTGAACCTCCACCCGCGCGCCCGGCTCGATCCCGGCGATCGCGATCAGCTGGACGCCATGGTCGAGCAGTTCGTAAAGGACCGCGCGGCGTCCGTCGGCGACGGCGGCGTCATGCGCGCGCCGGGCCTGCTTGCCGGGCTGCGCCACGGCATAACACTCGACCCCGCCGATAGTGACGATCAGGCGAAAGGCGATCTCTTGCGGCGCAAGCGGCGGCAGGGTGAGCACCGCTTCGACGAGCTCGTCACTGCTGTTGGTGAAGCTGCGGACGACCGCGATCTTGGCGAGCGGCGGTAACAGGGTCACCTCCACATCGGTCGTATCCAGGACAAGCGGCGCGAAACGTGCCAGGGCGGGCCTGAAGAACGCGGCGAGCGGATCAACGAGCAGCACTGCGTCGCGCATCGGGCGCCTCCTGCGAGAGGATTTCCGTGATCTTCGCGGCCGCCTTTGCTGCGATACCGTCCACATCGCCGCCAGTGCCGATCAGCTCCGGCGCGATCACCAGTGTCAGCCCCTTGATGATCGGCACCGGAATGCCTTCCCGCGCATCGAGCAGCAGCCGGATCGCAGCGGGCGGAAAGCCCAGACTCCGCAACCGGTCGTAGCGGCGAATGGCCGTCACGTGGATATCGCTGTAGGTCGCATAGGTGCGCCCGCCGGTCGGTGGCGGGACAAAACCTTCCGCGATCAGATAGCGGATCTGCCGCGGCGTCGTTCCGGTGACGCTGACCAATTCATCAAATTTGAGGCCGCTCATCGCATCACGCGCCATCTTCCCTGAGGCGCGAGCGGATGCGCATCCAGATGTCAGCCATGATCGCGCCGGGAATGGTCCGGCTGTCCTTGCGCACCTTGTGTGTAAGCCACCGCTCGCCTGTCGCCAACAGAGCGGTTCGCGCCTCGTCATGCTGGGTGAACTTGGCCTCGCAGGCGATACGCATCAGCGCGCGGTGTTCCGGCGAGCCAGCTGCGATCATCGTGCCCTGATACGCAAAGGCGGCAGGCTGCTCCAGACTGCTACCCCTGCCTTTGGCCTCGCCCCCCCACAGCTTGGCCATCGCGCGACGCTGCACCGGGTCGGGCTCCTTCAAACCCTGCCAAAAGCCCTCGATGCTGGCATATCGCTCGCCATCCATCTCGAAGGGCGTATGCGCGAGGTTGGAAATCGCCGCAAAGCGGGGCGCAATGCTCTGCACGATGTTGAGCGGGGCCCGGCACGCATCCTCTTCCGGCCCGATCATGCTGAACGCGATGCCACGGTTCGAAGAGGCATGCAGCCGGAAGACATGGCTATCAACCGCGTTCAACAGGTCGCAGATTTTCTGCTCGTCCGGCGTTTCCGCAGAGAGCCCAACGACATCATTGCGAAACGTCATCTTCATTGTCTTTGCACCGCATCGACGAGAAGCGTTATCGGCCAGGCCGCGCCCTCAATGATCGTGGCGACGGTTCCATAGGCGGGCGTACCGCTTTCGCGATGCTTGGCAATGCCGACCAGCAGCGCGATCGCAAGGTAGACGGCGACGATGGATTTCAGGCCGAACGTCAGCAGTTGGTCGAAGAGCGCTCTCACCTGGACTCTCCCTGCACGGTCTCGGTCACCCGAACCGGTGCCTCATCAGCCTTCATCGCCGCGTACCAGCGTGACAGTCGGTCTTCGAACGAGGCCTCATTCCGCGAACGCTGCCCCCCGGCCAGCACCAGCGTCCGGTCGATCACGGCACCGGGAGAGCGCCGAACGATTTTGACCTTTGGATTGGCACCGGGCACCACGACCAGAGACTTCATTGCCGACCACGCAATCAGGCCGCCAGGTTCGCCGACTCCGTCAGTGGCGGCGGTGGATTCGCTCGGTGTCATGCGCCGGGTGGCATCGTGTGCGATGTGCAGCCCGGCACGATCAAGGCGATACCACAGGACCTCCGTTTCGGGTGTGCTCCCCTGTCGGAAGCAATGGACAGCGACCGCGATACCCAGTGCGGTCAACCCAAGCGGTAACACTTTCGCCAGCATAAAATGAAGCAACAATTCGAGCCAGTTGGTTACGATCGCCGGTTCTCCCCACCACAGCATCGAAAAGAGGAACAAGCCCGGACCCGCCAACACCAGCAAGTAGGTCCAGCCCTTGCGCCGGAAGTTGGCACTCGTCCGGCTGAGCCCGAAAAACTCTTCGACCTCGCTGCCTGCTTCGATAGATCCGGATGGCGTCGGCACAGTCTTATCGGCGGCGGCGATGTGACCGGCATGGCCCGCTTCCACCTTGGCCGCGAGCGCATCTGCCGACGCTGGCAGGACCACCCGACGGCGCATGAAAAAGCGCCAGATACCATAGACCGCACCACCGATCAGGGCCAGCGGCACACCAATCACCAGAAGAAACGCCCATTGCCACGGCGTTTTGGCCTTCGGCTTCATGTTATCGGCGATCGCCGGGTCTTTGCCCATCTCGTTCATGATGGCAGCGGTGGCTTTGGCGGCGATCTCGTCCGCATCCATGACTGGCTCGACCACAAAACTGAAATGCTTGGTCAGTTGTACCGTTTCGCCGGGCGCATAGAATACATGCTGGCCGCTTTCATTGCGGTAGAATGCGCCCAGCGAGGTGACGCCCCAATCCTGCTGATCGCCGCCTGTAGCGGGGCCTTCGCCAGAGTGGACGATACCTGCGATATTCTGCTCGAAGGCCAGCACGGCCCAGCCGCCGGGCGTGCCGACCTTGGTGTATTCGCCATCCACGCCCTTGATGGTGATCGATGCATTGATCGACTGAACCCGGCCGGCCGGAACCACTGTCACACCGTCGCAGATGTTGGCCGGTGCTTCGCCGATGAAATAGATGTCGGTTGCCGGGTTATCGCTGGCGCCGCAGTGCCGCGCTGCCAGCGCCCGATCGATCAGGTTGCCATTGCGCCTGCCGCGAATGACAATGCCCCCCCAGCGCGATACGAAATAGGGCCGTGCATCGGTAAACTCGCCATCGGGCGCACCCGGCGCGCGCTCCCATTCCGCCTCCATCGGCAGGCCGTTGGGGGAGACGGGCGCCCGCTTCATCGCCTCCATCTGGTCCGAGACGGTCTTGACGGTGGCAGCCTGGTCACCCGTTCCCTTGAAGCTGCAGGCAAGGCGCAGCGCGTCGGCGTTCGGCGGCTCGCCATTCGATTTGAAGATCGCCGATGTCCCGTCCGGACAATGGATCTCGCCATCGGCGTAGTAGGGCTGGTCGGCCTGACCATGGGCGTTCGCGGCGCAGGCAAGGCCCGCCGCAATCGCGAAGGCAAGCCACCGGGCAGATCGTGCGGGCAAGGAGAACATGGGTCCCTCCATTTGGCCCCAAGGCCGTTTCGGCGGTTCAGATCACCCGCCGCCAATCCAGCTTTAATAACAAAACTATTGTCAAAAGCAAGGCCATTCGCCTACTCTCGGCAGGCGGTTGAAAACAACCTGCCAGGAAAGACCGACCGATGAAGATTGTCACAGGTTTACGCAGCGTGCCGCTGGCGGGTTTCGCAATCATCGCCCTCGCAGGCACGGGCTGGGCATCACCTCCCCCTGTGGGTGGGCAAGGCGCAAAATCCTGCGCCGCATTTGTCCAGATTGCCGGGCCTGACGGCTTGTCGGATCCTACCGCGCTGCAATGGGTGCTAGGCTATCTTTCCGGCCGCGCTGTCGCAGCCAATGCCTGGCACCGCCCATTTTCCGGGCCAGAGGGCATTGCGCGTGAAGTTCTGGCCTATTGCCGGGCGCATCCGGTGCGCCAACTCGACGACGCTGCGGCCAGTTTCTTTGAACGAAACAGACCATGCTCTGGGGCGCATCGCTGCCGCTAGGACTTCCTGTGACGCATGGGCGACTGCTGGCCCAACCCAACAATCGCCTGTCGCAGTGTCACTGCACTCTGGTCAGTCACCAAGCTTGCCAGCACTACACCCAACGGCTCCGCCTAAGGAAGTACGCGACAAGGGTGTAGCGACAAGGTCAGGGTCAAGACTGACGACCTTCACCATCGCATGACGGTGTTGAGCGCTTGGGCTTGCGTGCCGGGCGTCAAGGTGGTGATTTTCGGCAGCCGTGCGCGGGGCGACTATCGACCCGATAGCGATGTTGATTTGCGAGTGACGTTCACAAGCGAGGTCACAGATGAAACTGTGGCCTGGTGGGGAAAGGAAAACGAGAGCGGGTTCGTCGCGCTGCAATCGCAGCTGCCCGGCGGGCTCGAAATCTGCGACGGGCCGCCAAAACTACTCTTCGATCTGGATACGGCCGAGCCCGTGCGGGTCATGAGCAACGTCAGCGCAGTTGTTTTGCCGCAAAAGCCGCGCCTCGCCTGACTGTTTTCCACATTCGCAGAATGCCCGCACAGCGGCGATCAAGACCTCGCATCGCGTGGGGCTTGGTGTGGGGATGCTGCCAGCGCATGGGCAACAAGCAATTGATTTTGATTGATTATCTCGGAAATTATGGTGCCCGGGGACGGAGTCGAACCGCCGACACCGTGATTTTCAGTCACGTGCTCTACCAACTGAGCTACCCGGGCATTGCCGTCTGCGGATGGCCGACAGGGCTCCTCCGCGCGTTGGAAGCGCGCCTATGGCGAAGGTGCGGCACCTTGTCCAGCCCCTTGATGCGCGATTTCTAGTCCGGATCGCCTTCCGGGTCGTGCACCGGGCCGGGCAGCGTATAGCCCTCCTCCAGCCAGTTCACGAGATCACGGTCGCGGCAGCGTGATGAGCAGAACGGCGAGTATTCCGCCGCGCGCGGCTTGCGGCAGATCGGGCAGCGGCGAATAGGGGCGGGAGGCTGGCTCATGCCGCAATGGCCTGCGCGAAGGTCGCGCCAAGCGCAAGCCCCACGTCCTCTTGCCACTGCAAGCGCCGCCCGGTGCGGCGGGCAAGCTCGGCTTCCCATTCCTCACGCATCGCGCGGCGCACGGCGGGATGCGCGGTGAGCAGCAGCGTGCCCGGTTCGGCCACGCGTTCGGCAAG
>CAZQEH010000050.1:0-24519 GCA_964592205.1 uncultured Novosphingobium sp. | reverse complement strand
ACCAGCGCGACGCTGGTCCCCTCCACCTTCACCGGCGGCCCGGCCGCGGCCGGGCGATCCGCTCCCAGCATGGCGGTGACGGCCTGCTGCGCGACAGGCACGGTTGACGATGGCCGAGAATGCCCTAAATGCGCGGGTTCCGGCATGCCGGGCGGTTAGCTCAGTTGGTAGAGCATCTCGTTTACACCGAGAGGGTCGGGGGTTCGAGCCCCTCACCGCCCACCATGCGGCCCAGTCCTGCCATCTCGGCCATAGGCTTTGCTTATTGGCGCAGCGCAGCGAAACTGATGGCCCGCCGGGCCGTGCTTAACTAGCGCACCGTATCGGCCAGCATCGCATCGGTGCGCGGGCCGGACCAATCGTGCGATCCGATCATGCGCCACACTTCCTTGCCCTGCGCATCATAGAGCACCGTCGTGGGCAGGACGCCGGTGTTGTAGTGCTGGCTGAGCGCGTTGTCGGGATCGAGCCAGGGTGCGAGGTGGGTCAGCTTGCGGTCCTTGAAGAAGGCATCGACCGCCTTGGCCTGATCCAGATCCTGCGAGACGGTGAGCACCGTGAGCTTGCCCGCCTTTGCCGCCGCCAGCGCATCGAGCGTGGGCATTTCGAGCACGCAAGGGCCGCACCAGGTGGCCCAGAGGTTGATCAGCAGCGGCTTGCCCTTGAGATCAAGCGTGCGGACTTTCTTGCCCGAGGGATCGGTGAAGGTGAAGTCGGGAAGCGCGGCGCCGCGGCTGGAAATATCGAGCGTGCCGTTGAACGGGCCGGCGGCCGGCTCGGTACCCCCAACCGCCGCAGCCGGGGCGGAAGCTGTGCTCTGCGGTTGCGTGTCCGCCGGGGTTTGCCTATCGCACCCGGCGAGAAGCCCGGTGGCGAGCAGCGCCATTGGCAGTAGCAACTTGGCAGGCGGACGCCGTGAAACGAGACTCGGGGACATGAGCGGCAATTCAGGCTCCAACCAGATGTGGGGCGGGCGCTTCGCGGCGGGCCCTTCGGCCGTCATGCGCGAAATCAACGCCTCGATTCCCTTCGACAAGGCCTTGTGGCGGCAGGACATCGCCGCGTCAAAGGCCCATGTGGCCATGCTGGGCGCGCAGGGTATCGTGACGGCGGAGGACGCAGCACTGATTGCGGGCGGGCTCGATCAGGTCGCGGCGGAATATGAGGCGAACGGGGTGCCGGAGAACTGGGACCTCGAAGACATCCACATGACCACCGAGAGCCGCCTTGCCGAACTGATCGGCCCGGCAGCAGGCCGCCTCCACACCGCACGCAGCCGCAACGATCAGGTGGCGACCGATTTCCGGCTGTGGGTGCGCGATGCGGTGGACCAGACCGGCACGGCGCTGGAAGCCTTGCAAGTCGCGCTGGTGGCGCGCGCAGGCGAACATGCCGCGAGCATCATGCCCGGCTTCACCCACTTGCAGACCGCGCAGCCAGTGACGCTGGGGCATCATCTGATGGCCTATTACGAGATGATCGGGCGGGATCGTTCGCGCTTTGCCGATGCGCGGCGCCGCATGAACCAGTGCCCGCTCGGCGCGGCAGCGCTGGCGGGAACCGGCTTTCCGATCGACCGACATGCCACGGCGGCGGCGCTCGGCTTTGACAGGCCAACCGCGAACAGCCTCGATTCGGTGTCCGACCGCGATTTCGCGCTCGATTTCCTGATGGCGGCGGCACAGTGCTCGCTGCACCTCTCGCGCCTTGCCGAAGAATTCGTCATCTGGGCGAGCCAGCCGTTCGGCTTCGTCACGCTGCCAGACAGCCTTTCGACCGGCAGCTCGATCATGCCGCAGAAGAAGAACCCCGATGCGGCGGAACTGGTGCGCGGGCATTCGGGGCGGATCGTGGGCTGCCTCACGGCGCTGATGATCACGATGAAGGGCCTGCCGCTGGCCTATTCGAAGGACATGCAGGACGACAAGCCGCCGGTGTTCGAAGCCGCTTCGCTGCTTGCGCTGTCTATTGCGGCGATGACGGGCATGGTGGCCGAAGCGACCTTCCGCACGGAGCGCATGCGCGGCGCGGCGGAACTGGGCTATGCCACGGCAACCGATCTGGCCGACTGGCTGGTGCGGCAGGCGAACATTCCCTTCCGTGAGGCGCACCACATCACCGGCGCTGCGGTTAAGCTGGCCGAGAGCCGCGGCGTAGCGCTCGATCAGCTGGCGCTGGCGGACCTCAAGGCCATCGATCCGCGCGTGGACGAGCGGGTGTTCGCCGCGCTTTCGGTCGAGGCGAGCGTGGCGGCGCGTGCCAGCCATGGCGGAACCGCGCCCGATGAAGTAAGCAAACGCGTTGCCGAAGCGCGCGCGGCGCTGGGGCTGCCAAAGGACATCGAGGCTTGATGCGCACGCTACGCACCCTGTTGCTGCTGGCCGGGATGGCCACCGCGCTTGGCGGCTGCGGTGCGCGGCGCGAACTCATGCCGCTCAAGGACCATGCCCTGCCGCCGGCGCCCTATGGCCGGGAGGACAAACCCAGCCCCGACATGCTGCTGACGCCGCCGGTGCAGGCGAAACCCCAGCGCAATATCGAGCTGCGCAGCCGCTCGGAGGACCGCGAGGACGATCCCTTCGATCTCCCGCCCGAGTAACAGGTTTTCTCTCCGGCCGTATGCCGGAGCCCAGTTTCAGGAAAAACCGATGGATCATTTTGAATATCGCGGCGGCGTGCTTCATGCCGAAGATGTGCCGCTGCCCGTGATCGCCGCCGCAGTGGGCACGCCGGTCTATGTCTATTCGCGCGCGACGTTGACGCGTCATGCCCGCGTGTTCCGCGATGCGCTCAAGGTGCTCCCGCGCGTCCACCTTGCCTTCGCGGTGAAGTCCAACCCCAACCTCGCCGTGCTCAAGGTGCTGGCGGCGGAAGGCTACGGCGCCGATGTCGTCTCGGCGGGCGAGATGGAGCGGGCGCTGGCGGCGGGCATTCCGCCGGCGGACGTGGTGTTTTCGGGCGTCGGCAAGACGGCGGCCGAAATGCGCCGCGCGCTGGAGGCGGGCTGCGGGCAGTTCAACCTCGAGAGCGAGGAGGAAGGCGCGGAACTCGCCGAGATCGCGCATGCCATGGGCCTGGCTGCGACCGCGACGCTGCGCATCAATCCCGATGTCGATGCGGGCACGCATGCCAAGATTTCAACCGGCAAGGCGGAGAACAAGTTCGGCGTGCCCTATGACCGGGCGGCGGGCATCTATGCGCGGCTTTCCGCGCTGCCGGGGATCAACCTGCGCGGCTTGGCGCTCCATATCGGCAGCCAGTTGGCGAAGCTCGATCCGCTGGAGGCGGCGTTCACCAAGGCGGGCGCGCTGATGCAGGCGATCCGGGCAGAGGGCTGTTCGGTGACGCACATGGACCTCGGCGGCGGGATTGGCGTGCCCTACCGGGTCGGCGAAGTCTTCCCGCAGCCCGACGAATATGCCGCGATGGTCGCGCGCGTGACGAAGGACTGGGACGCGACGCTGATGTTCGAGCCGGGGCGCGTGATCACCGGCAATACCGGGGTGCTGCTCACCGAAGTCGTGCGCGTGAAGCAGGGAGCGCTGCATCCCTGGGTGGTCGTCGATGCCGCGATGAACGACCTGGCGCGGCCGGCGATGTACGATGCCTGGCACGATTTCAGCGCGGTGACGCCGAAGGGCGAAACGATGACCGCGAATATCGTCGGCCCGATCTGCGAATCGAGCGATACGTTTGCCATGGCCCGCGAAATCGAGGTGGTGGCGCGGGGCGATCTTGCAGTGTTCCGCACCGCTGGCGCTTATGGGGCGACGATGGCGAACACCTACAATTCGCGCCCGATGGTGCCCGAAGTGATGGTCGACGGCGCGAAGTGGGCGGTGGTGGCGGACCGGATCGAGCCTTCGACCATTCTTTCCGCCGAACGCGTGCCCGAGTGGCTTGAGTGAGGAGACCCGAATGACCTTGGCCAGCCTCCCCCTGTTTCACCGCCTTGCCGGGCAGCCGGTGGTGGTGCTGGGCCATGGCGAGGCGGCGGAGGCCAAGCGGCGGCTGGTGCGGCGCGCAGGCGGCAAGGTGATCGAGCATATGGCCGAAGGAATCGACACGGGCGCGCGGCTGGCGTTCATCGCGCACGAGGATGCCGGAGCTTGCGAGGCCGATGCGATCCGCGCGCGCGGAGCAGGGCTGCTCGTCAATGTCGTCGACAAGCCGGCGCTGTGCGATTTCACCACGCCTTCGATCATCGACCGCGCGCCGGTGCTGATCGCGGTGGGGACGAGCGGGGCTTCGGCGGGCCTCGCCAAGGCGCTGCGACTGCGGCTGGAGCGGCTTTTGCCGCAAGGGCTTGGAGCGCTGGCCGAGGCGCTATACGCCGCACGCGATGCGATGCGCGCGCGCTGGCCGACGGGGCCGGAGCGCCGCCGCGCACTTGATGCGGCGCTGGAAGACGGCGGCGTGCTCGATCCGCTGCGCGGCGGTGATGCGGCGGCGGTCGAGGCCTGGCTGGCCGGCGGCGTGGATGGCACGTCCGGGCGCTTCACCATCACGCTGCGCTCGGGCGATCCGGATGACCTCACCTTGCGCGAGGCGCGGCTGTTGGGGCAGGCCGATGCCGTGGTGGCCGGGCCGCACGTGCCAGCAGCCGTGCTGGCCCGTGCGCGCGCGGATGCAGCGCGGATTGTGCCGGGCGCGGCGGAGCCGGACGGCGGGGTCGTGGTGGTGATTGAAGCGCCCTAGTCCGGCGCGACGACCTGCGCAAAGAGGCGGTCGAGATTGAGCTGGAGTTCCTGCACGGCCGGATTTTCGGCATGGCGCGCAAGGCCCAATGGGAGGCTCATGCTCTGGTGCATGGCCGAAGCCTCGGCGCTGCTGAGCAGGCCGCGCTTGTGCAGGATGTTGGCGAGGGCGACAATTCCGTTGATCGCGGAAACGTCCGAAGCCTCGAGCGCCTCGATCAGATGGGAAGCCTGCTCAGGCACTTGTCATGGGGGGTTCGGCAAGCCGTTCGAGCCGGGCGATTTCGCGGTTGTTGGCCACTTCGCGAAGCTGCTCGGCCATGGCGCGCCACGCCTTTTCGGACCGCAATGCGCGGTCGCGCACGTTATCGAGCAAGGCGCCCGACGCTTCCTTGGCCGCCTGTTCGGCGCGTTCGATGAGAAATTCGTAGGACAACGCCATCAACATCGACTCCGGACAGTAGGGGCCTGAAACTAGGCACCCGCAGCAGCCGGAAAACCGGCCGCTGCGGGCATGCCTCGATCAGTTCGCGCTGGCGAGATTGATCGCCGATTCCTTGCCATTGCGGCCGGTCTCGACGTCATAGCTTACGCGCTGGTCCTTGCTCAGCGTGGCGAGGCCGGCGGCCTGCACGGCGGAGATGTGGACGAAGCTGTCCTTGCCGCCATCATCCGGCTGGATGAAGCCATAGCCCTTGTCTTCGTTGAAGAATTTCACGGTTCCGATAGTCATGGTCGCTTCCTTTCAAGAAACGGGAGTACCCGCCGGCGCGAATGCCGACGGGGTCGTGCGTCTGGTCGTCACTTGAAAGGAAATCGCGGGGGTCTCAGATGCGGGAACCGGGTTCCAGCATCTCAAATCAGAACGTCGATGCCCGTCTCACTTCAACGAGAGCAGCATTGGTAGGCCGGCACATGCCGGTAGAAAGCCATGCATCATGAGATGGAAGAGGCGCTGACGAAACAGCAGCCAGATCTGTCGCAATCGACGAGAGGCAATTTTCCTATAGCGGTTTATAAAAAAATTGCAAGTTGGATCGGCACATGCTCCCCGCGCGGGGAGCGACGGAAGCGGCCGGCTCAGCCCTTCGGCGGAGCCAGCAGGAAATTCATCCAGCTGCTTGCCACCAGCTTGCTCCGGTCACCCTGCCATGCCTCGACCCGCACGTTGGCCACGCGGCGACCGGCGCGGATCACTTCGCCGCGCGCGAAGGTACGTTCCGGCACGCCGCCGCGCAGATATTCGATGCTGATGTTGACTGGCTTGATGCGGAAATCGCTGCCTTGCCGCTCAAGCTCGGCGCGCAGCGCGATGTGGGCGGCCATTTCAAGCAGGCCGCCGATGGCGCCGCCATGGAGGAAACCCGGGCGGCCCTGCACGCGCTCGGCGAAATCCATCGCGATGACTGGGGCGCCATCCTCGATATGGTCGATTTCCATGCCCATGGTGCGGGCGTAGGGGGGGAGTCGAAAGTCGTTCATGGCTTCGACCAGCCCTCCTTGCTCACCAGCATGAAGATGCCGGCGGTATGTGCGATCGGATCGGCAAGATCGCCTTCATGCGCAATGCCGCGCACGAAGGCCATCGAACGGCGCACCTGATAGCATTCGGCGCGCGCGATCACCGTCTTGCCCGGCGTGGCGGCGCGCACATAGTCGATGCGCAGATCGAGCGTGACTTGCGGATTGAACGTGCCCTGCCGCGTCCAGACCGACATCGAGGTGGCATTGTCGAGCAGGCTGATGATCGGACCCGATGCCAGCACACCGGTTTCCTCGACGCCGACAAGGTCTTCGCGCCAGGGAAGGGCGAGCTCGATCCAGTCAGCGCCGTGATCGTGGTATTCCATGCCGAGAAAGCCAGTGTGGCCCTCGCGCGTGAACCAGCGCGCGCCGCGTTCGGGATCGAACGTGAACCCTTCCGGCAGAATGGTCTTGAGGAGGCCGAAAGCCTTTTCATCCTTGCTCATGGCAAGCGTAGTGCCGGTGCAGCGCGGTACTGACAACCATCATTTGCGACGCGGGATCAGAACGCGCTGCCCACCATGGCATCGAGCGCGCCTTGCAGGATCAGCGCGGCGGCGTGCGAATCGATGCGCTCGGCGCGGCGCGCGCGACTGAAATCCTGCTCGATCATGGCGCGGTCCGCGGCCTGCGTGGTCCAGCGTTCGTCCCACAGCAGGATCGGCAGGCCCAGATCGGCAAGGTTGCGCGCCATCGCCCGCGCGGCCTGGCTGCGCGGGCTTTCGCTGCCGTCCATGTGGAGCGGGAGTCCGATGACGAGGCCCTTGACCTTGCGCGCGGCGATCAGCGCGGCAAGCTCGGCCTTGTCTGCGGCGAACTTGCGGCGGCGGATGGTCTGCCCGGCGGTTGCGAAGCGCCAATCCGTATCGCAAAGCGCGACGCCGATGGTCTTGGTGCCGGGATCGAGGCCCATCAGCGCACCGCCATCGGGCAGGGCGCCGCGCAGTTCGGCCGCGCTGGTGGTGATCATTTGCCCGCCGGGTGCTGCGCGAACCATGCGGCGGCGCGGCGCGTCACATCGGCGCGGACGTTGGTCCAGAACAGCGGCACGTCATAGACGTGGTAGTTGTTGCCCGGCAGCACGTAGGGGCCAAGATCGGGGGCATCGCCAATCACCAGCAGGCCGCTCGTCGCATCGCAGTGCGCCGCAATGTGCAGGTTCTCAACTTTGCCAGTGGTGAGATCCTCCGAGGGGACCATCGTGCCGAGATTGGCCGTGCCGGGCGCGGAAGGCGCGCTGCCGCCGTTGAGCGGATTGGTGCAAAGCACGGGCCCGGAGCCCTTGGGCTTGCTGTCGAGCCCGGGTTCGGCGCGGTAGGTATCGAGCATGAGCCGCGCGTCGGGCGGATCGCCAAAGCTCATCCAGCTGAGCGCGCAGCCGGTCTGTCCGGGTGCGGTGCAGGCGGGCATCCCGGTTTGCGGCAGATCGTGCGTGGGCGAAACTGGCCAGCCGATCATGTAGGCCGCCACGACGCGGCCGGCGAGGGGCGTGCCTTTCACCTCGTCCTGCAGCAGATGCATAAGGTGCATCGCGCCCTGGCTGTGGCCTGCAAGCACGATCGGCGCATTTGCGGGCACGGTGGCCACAAAAGCGCGGAATGCGGCGCGCACATCGCCATAGGCAACCGCGCGGGCCTTCAGCGTCTCGGGCCGGTTGACGAGGAAGCTGCCAAACGCGGCCTGCCGGTAATAGGGCACGAAGACCGCCGCCTCGCCGTTGAAGGCACTCGCCATGCCGCGCACGAACAGGGCCGTGCGGTTGCGCGTGTCCTTGTCGTCGATCGGGCCGTTCCAGTGCTCGCGCGCGAGGTAGCTGGTCGGGTGGATGAAGAACACATAGGCCTTGCCGCGCGGTGCGGCAGGCGCGCCTTCGGGTTGATATTGCGCGGGATCGTTGGCGGTGCCGGGCCGAGAAACCCACATCGCCGGATCGTCGTAGATGCCCGCGCGCAAGGGCTGCTGCGCCTCGAACCCGCCGCGGGGCACAAAGGCAAAGCGGGTGAGTTCGGCCGACCAGATGCGCAACGCAAGCAGGCCTGCCAGCACGAGGACGATCAGCACCGCGATGATGTAGAGAAACTTGCGGACCATTGCGTACTACTCCGCTGCCTCGTCGCGGCGGGTGTTGTGCTCGGCCTGCCGTTCGAGCGCGATCTTGAGCATGACCACGAGCGGATCGGCAAGCGCAAGGCCGAGGATGCCGAACAGCACGCCGAAAATGAGCTGCGCGCCTAACACGAGCGCCGGGGCCAGATCAGCGGTCCGCTTGGCGACCATCGGCACGATCACATTGCCGTCGACCGTCTGCACCACGACATAGACGATGATGCAGTAGACCCCCATCGCCGTGCCGCCCGAAAAGCCGACGAGGATCATCAGCAGGCCCGAAATCGGCGCACCGATGTTGGGCAGAAAGACCAGCAGGCCGGTGAGGAGGCCGAGCAGGGCCGCCATCGGCACGCCGTAGACGGCGAGCGCGATCCACGTGCAGACCCCTTCGATCACCATGCCGAGCATGCGCCCGGCCAGCAGCATGCGCAGCGTGCGGCCCATGCGGTGCGTGGTGCCGTGGAAGTATTCGCGGCTTGTCGCCGGCAGCATCCAGGCAAGGCCGCGCTGGTAGAGATCGGGCTCAAACACGAAGTAGATGCCAAGGATCACGATGATCAGCAGCGTGGTGACGCCGCCGAACAGGCCGCCGAGCGCCTGCGTGACCTGACTGACCCCGCCGAGCAATTCCTTTACCAGCGCGCTCACGTCGCTGCGGCCCATGGTCAGGCCATGCACGCTGGCCCAATCGAGCGCGCGCTGCGCCTGTGCGGTGACCAGCGGCGACATTTCGGCGGCCTGCGCCATGATCTGGCTACCGGCGAATTCGACGACCCACGCGAGGAACGCAACTGTCAGCAGGAGCACGACTGCGATCCGCCAGGTGCGCCGGATCGGGAGCACGCGGCTCAGCAGGCGCTGGCCGCCGTCGATCAGCATGGCAAAGACGAAACCGCCGAAGATCACCAGCAGCGGATGCGCGAGATAAACGACCAGCGCGGCCAGCGCGGCCATGCCGATCCACACCGCAGCGCGCTTGGCTTCCTGCCGTATGATATCGTCCTGGATATCGGTCGGGCCGGCGCCGCGGCCGCGCGGGGTGTTGGTCGGTTCGTCGCTCACGGCGTGGTCTGGGCCTTTTGCGGCAGGATCATCGGACGCAGTCTGAGCGAAGCGCGGCTGCCCCGCAAGGCACCGTACCACGTCAGCGGATTCCAGGTTTCAGTGCCATTGAGCGAATAGGTGATGAATTCGGCGCGCCCGCCGATATCGGCGAGCGGAACCGGCCCGCCGAGCCCCTTCTCGATCACCGGCGCGCGGCTGTCGGCCGAATGATCGCGGTTGTCGCCCATCAGGAAAGCATAGCCCGCCGGAATCAGCGTTTCGGGATAATTATCGAGCGGCTGGCTGCGGTGGTCGATGATCCGGTAGGTCGCGCCATTGGGTAGTGTCTCGCGGAAGATCGGCAGCTCGCAATATTGCTTCCCGTCTGCCGCGCGGTAGCGAAGGCCGGGGAAATCATCGGGATCGCAGGGCTGGTTCGGATCAACCGGGAGCTCGAGCGGGCTTTCCGCGATCTGCGGCACCGGTTTGCCATTGAGGATGATCTGACCGTTCACCACCGCGATCCGGTCCCCCGGCAGCGCGACGACGCGCTTGATGTAGTCCTCGTCGCGGTCCGGCGGGACGACGATGACGATATCGCCATAGGCCGGAGTCGCGGGCAGGATCCGCGTCTTCGAGCGCGGCAGGAAATGCATCGAGGCCGAAACCCATGACCAGCCATAGGGATACTTCGAGACGACCAGCTGATCGCCCACCAGCAGGTTCGGCATCATCGAGATCGAGGGGATGTAGAAGGGCTTGGCGAAGAAGCTGTGAAAGCCGATCACCGCGAGCAGCATCAGCAGCAGGCCGCGCAGTTCGGCAAGCCAGTTGGTGCCGCCGGTTTCGCCAGTGCCGCGCTCGGCAGCCTTGCTCTCGGCTGGCTCGATCTCAGGGGTGGCTATGGTCTCGGGAGCGTCGTTCAAGCAGCACCTGCGGAAAGTGGGCGTGCCTCGATCACCACGAAGGCCTGCGCCCATGGGTGGTCGTCGGTGAGCGTCAGATGAACCATCGCCGCGTGGCCCGGCGGGGTGATCGCAGCAAGGCGCGCGGCGGCGCCGCCGGTCAGGGCGAGGGTGGGGGCACCGGAGGGCGCGTTGACCACGCCGATGTCCTTCATGAACACGCCCGCCTTGAACCCGGTGCCGACCGCCTTGGAAAAGGCTTCCTTGGCGGCGAAGCGCTTCGCCAGCGTGCCCGCCTTGGTATAGGGTCGGCGCGCGGCCTTGGCCTGTTCGAGCGGGGTGAACACGCGTTGTTCAAAGCGCTCGCCAAAACGGTCCAGCGAAGCCTGGATCCGCTCGATATTGCAGAGGTCGGAGCCCATGCCGATGATCATCGCAGGCTCCTCACCGCGCCGCGTCCATCAGTTCGCGCATCTTCAGGACCGCTGGGGCAAGCCCGGTGAAGATTGCCTCGCCGATCAGGTAGTGGCCGATGTTGAGCTCGGCGAGCTGCGGAATCGCCGCAATGGCGCTGACGTTGTCGTACGTCAGGCCATGCCCGGCATGCGGTTCGATCCCGTTCTTGGCAGCAAGCGCGGCCATGTCGGCGATGCGTCGCAGTACCACCGCGCGCGCTTCGCCCTCGGCGTGAGCGTATTCGCCGGTATGCAGCTCGACGACCGGCGCGCCGAGCTTCATCGCGGCTTCGATCTGGCGGGGTTCGGGCGCGATGAACAGGCTGACGCGGATGCCGGCGTCCGCAAGCCGCGTGACGATGGGAGCGAGGCGATTGTGCTGACCCGCGGCATCAAGCCCGCCCTCGGTCGTGCGTTCTTCGCGCCGTTCGGGCACGATGCAGGCGGCGTGCGGTTTGTGCTTCAGCGCGAAGGCGACCATTTCCTCGGTCGCGGCCATTTCGAAGTTGAGCGGCAGGCTGGTCGCGGCCTGAATGCGCGCAATGTCCTCGTCGCGGATATGGCGGCGATCTTCGCGCAAGTGCGCGGTGATACCATCGCCGCCAACTTCCGCTACGATCCGCGCCGCGCGCACCGGATCGGGATGATCGCCGCCGCGCGCGTTGCGGATCGTGGCGACGTGATCGATGTTGACGCCGAGGCGCAGGCGGTGGGCCGTGTGAAGGCTCATCAGGCGGCGCGGCTCCCGGGCTTGATCGCCGGTGTCGCGGCGAGTTCGGGCGGAAGCTCGTCGGGCGCGTAGGTCGGAAAGCTCAGGCTCACGAGCGGGTAGAACGGGACACCGAGGTCCGCGGTGCCGCCCGAACGATCGACCAGCGCCGCGCCCGCGACGACAATGCCGCCCGCCGCCTCGATCGAGGCGATCGCCTCGCGGCTGGAAAGTCCGGTGGTGACGACATCCTCCACCATCAGCACTTTCTCGCCCGCCCTGAGCGAAAAGCCCCGGCGCAGCTCGAATGCCCCGGCCGGACGCTCGACGAACATCGCCTCGACGCCGAGCGCGCGGCCCATTTCGTGGCCGATGATCACCCCGCCCATCGCGGGCGAGATGACCTTGCCGATCTGCTGGCGCAAGTCGCGCGGCAGAGTCGCGGCAAGCGCGGCGGCAAGGCGCGAGGCGCGCATCGGATCCATCAGCACGCGCGCGCACTGAAGGTAATGCGCGCTGTGGCGGCCGGAGGAGAGCAGGAAGTGCCCTTCGAGCAAGGCCTCGCTGGCGCGGAATTCGGAAAGGATCTCGTCTTCGAGCATGATTGTCTCATCGTGGGCGGGCGCGGGGGGCCGCAGGCGGTGCATCAGGGGTGGGTCCATAGCGAAGGCGGGAGCGCGGCGCTATGCCGGACTTGGGGCCCGGCCGGGCGATTCCCGTTATTCGCATTGCACCGTAGCGCTTTAGGGCAAGTCCGATTGCCCCAAAAATATACGCGCAGGCGCTTGAGGCTTGCGGCGACCGCGCGTATAGGCGCGCTTGCTTTTAGGAAATTGGGGTGTGGAGTGTCGGGGCAAATACCCGGCGCAGAAGCAAAAAATCGAGAGCGGTATACCATGAGTCTTTCCCATGTTGCCCGCGCCGTGACGGGCGCGATCCGGACAATCAGCCTTGCGGCCGCGCTTGCTTTCGCGCCTCAGGCCATGGCTGCGGCTGCCGCTCCGGCGGCTGCTCCCGCTGCCCCGGTCGCGGTCGCACCGGCTCCTGCTTCCAGCGCTGCCCCGGCTGATGCCGCTGCCCCGGCTGATGCCGCTGCCGCGGCGCCGGTCGACAAGGGTTCCTACACCCCGATGAAGCCGGTTGCCGGCAAGGGTCAGCCGGTGGCCAGGGGCTGGACGTTCCAGGACCAGTATTCGCCGAACGGGCAGGAAGCCCTTGCAATGCACGATTACCTGCTGATGCCGGTGATCACCGTGATCACGCTCTTCGTGCTCCTGCTTCTGTTGCTGGTGATGGTGCGCTTCAACCGCCGCGCCAACCCGGTCGCTTCCAAGACCAGCCACAACACCACGATCGAGATCATCTGGACGGTTGTTCCGGTGCTCATCCTCGTCGTGATCGCGGTGCCCTCGATCCGCCTGCTCGCGCACCAGTATGCGCCCGCCCCCAAGGGCGCGCTGACGGTGAAGGCCACCGGCTACCAGTGGTACTGGGGCTACACCTACCCGGATAACGGCGGGTTCGAAGTGATCTCGAACATCCTGCCAGACGACGAAGCCATCAAGCGCGGCGAGCAGCCGCAGCTCGCGGCTGACAACCGCATGGTCGTCCCCGCTGGTGAGCCGATCCGCCTGCAGACCACTGGTTCGGACGTGATCCACGCCTTCGCGGTGCCGTCGCTGTGGTTCAAGCTCGACGCTGTGCCGGGCCGCATCAACGAGAAGGTGCTCTTCATCAAGGAGCCAGGCGTTTATTACGGCCAGTGCTCCGAACTGTGCGGTGCCCGCCACGGCTACATGCCGATCGTGGTCGAGGCTCTGCCGCGCGCCAAGTTCGAGGAATGGGTGAAGGCTCAGGGCGGCACGGTCGGCGCTCCGGCAGTCGGCGCCACCACCACGGCGGCCGCTGCTCCTGCTGCCAATTCCGGCAAGACCACGCCCGCTGCGTAACCGATTTCAAGGACAAGGTTAGACCACCATGGCCAGCATTCCAGCCCACGAAGGCTTCGACGCCCATCACGACGATGCGCACGATCATGATCACAAGCCCGCGTTCTTTGCGCGCTGGTTCATGTCGACCAACCACAAGGACATCGGTACGCTGTACCTGATCTTCGCGATCTTCGCGGGGATCATCGGTGGCGCTGTCTCGGGCATCATGCGCGCCGAGCTGGCGCACCCGGGCATCCAGTATCTCGGGTGGTGGACTCATTTCCTCGGCGGCAACGACCAGGACTTCAACGCCACGCTCCACATGTGGAACGTGCTGATCACCGCTCATGGCCTGATCATGGTGTTCTTCATGGTCATGCCCGCGCTGATCGGCGGCTTCGGCAACTGGTTCGTGCCGCTCATGATCGGCGCGCCGGATATGGCCTTCCCGCGCATGAACAACATCTCGTTCTGGCTGACCGTCATGGGCTTCTGCTCGCTGATGATCTCGGCCTTCATGCCCGGTGGGACCGGCATGGGTGCCGGCACGGGCTGGACGGTCTACGCACCGCTCTCGACCACCGGATCTGTCGGCCCCGCGGTCGATTTCGCGATCTTCTCGCTGCACCTTGCCGGTGCTGGCTCGATCCTCGGTGCGATCAACTTCATCACCACCATCTTCAACATGCGCGCGCCGGGCATGACGCTGCACAAGATGCCGCTGTTCGTGTGGTCGATGCTTGTCACCGCGTTCCTGCTGCTGCTCTCGCTGCCGGTTCTGGCCGCCGCGATCACCATGCTGCTGACCGACCGCAACTTCGGCACGACGTTCTTCAACCCGGCCGGCGGCGGTGACCCGATCCTCTACCAGCACTTGTTCTGGTTCTTCGGCCACCCCGAAGTCTACATCATGATCCTGCCGGGCTTCGGCATCATCAGCCAGATCATCTCGACCTTCTCGAAGAAGCCGGTGTTTGGCTACCTCGGCATGGCCTACGCCATGGTCGCGATCGGTGCGGTGGGCTTCATCGTGTGGGCGCACCACATGTACACCACCGGCCTCGACGTTAACACGAAGATGTACTTCACCGCCGCCACGATGGTCATCGCGGTGCCCACCGGCATCAAGATCTTCTCGTGGATCGCGACGATGTGGGGCGGCAGCCTTGAGTTCAAGTCGCCGCTCGTCTGGGCGATCGGCTTCATCTTCCTCTTCACCGTCGGCGGCGTGACCGGCGTCGTGCTCGCCAACGGCGGCATCGACGATAACCTCCAGGATACCTACTACGTCGTGGCGCACTTCCATTACGTGCTGTCGCTGGGTGCGGTCACTTCGCTCTTCGCGGGCTTCTACTACTGGTTCCCGAAGATGAGCGGCCGGATGCACAGCGAGCTGCTCAGCCACGTGCACTTCTGGATATTCTTCGTCGGCGTGAACATGATCTTCTTCCCGATGCACTTCCTCGGGGTGCAGGGCATGCCGCGCCGCTATCCGGACTACGCTCCGGCGTTTGAACACTGGAACACGATCGCCAGCTACGGCTATGCCGTGATGGCCTTCTCGATGGTGATCTTCTTCATCAACATCGGCTACTCGCTCGCCTTCGGCAAGAAAGCGGTCGGCAACTACTGGGGTGAAGGCGCCACCACGCTCGAGTGGACGCTGTCGAGCCCGCCGCCGTTCCACCAGTTCGAGACGCTCCCCGTGATCGAGGATGCGCACGCGCACTGATCGGACCACGGTCTGAAAACACAAACGGGCTCCGGAGCGATCCGGGGCCCTTTTGGTTTGGCGGAGTGTTTGCCCACGCCCGATCAGGCATTACCCCAATGCCCCGCGCCGTTTCGCTTTCCCTTCACCGAATGCGGGCCTATAGGCCGCCCATCATGTCCACCGCGAAGCCTCAGGCCCTGATCATGCCCGCTGATTGGC
Source organism: uncultured Novosphingobium sp. (assembly GCA_964592205.1). Classification (GTDB taxonomy): domain Bacteria; phylum Pseudomonadota; class Alphaproteobacteria; order Sphingomonadales; family Sphingomonadaceae; genus Novosphingobium. The sequence goes on along the minus strand of CAZQEH010000050.1, from coordinate 9,212 downwards.
GCGACTTTTTCGCGCTGACGAAGCCGGGCGTGATGCGGCTCGTCATCTTTACCGCCGTTTGCGGCATGCTCGCGGCGCCCGGCACCATTCACCCCGTGCTCGCGTTCACCGCGATCCTGTGTATCGCGGTCGGCGCGGGCGGCGCGGCGGCGCTCAACCAGTGGTGGGAAGCCGATCTCGACGCGGTGATGAAGCGCACCGCGCAGCGCCCGATTCCCGGCGGCCGCATGGACCGCACCTCTGCGCGCGACTTCGGCTTTGCGCTTTCAGGCGCTTCGGTGATGACGATGGGGCTCGCGATCAGCTGGCTCGCGGCGGGCATCCTTGCCTTCTCGATCTTCTACTATGCCTATCTCTACACCGTGTGGCTCAAGCCGCGCACGCCGCAGAACATCGTGATCGGCGGCGGGGCAGGGGCCTTTCCGCCGCTGATCGGGTGGATCGCGGTGACCGGCCACATCACGTGGATGCCGGTTCTCCTCTTCCTCATCATCTTCATGTGGACCCCGCCGCACTTCTGGGCACTCGCCCTGTTCGTGCAGATTGATTACTCCAAGGCGGGCATCCCGATGATGCCGGTCGTGGCGGGCGAACGCTCCACCCGGCGGCAAATTCTGGCTTACGCCGCCGTGCTGTTGCCGCTTTCGATGGCACCCTGGTTCATCGGCGGTACGGGTGTGGTCTATGGCCTCTCCGCGTTCCTGCTCAGCGGGATGTTCCTGTGGCTATCGTTCAAGGTGGGCCTGCGCACCTCGATTCCCGGCGATGGCATGAAGCCGGAGAAGCGCCTGTTCGCCTATTCGATCTTCTATCTTTTCATCCTGTTCGCGATGCTGGTTGCTGACCGCTACGCGACAATCCTTGGCCTGCAAGCATGATCCAGCCTCCCGAAACCCGCCCGCTCACTGCCGCCGAAACCGATGCACTGCGCAGCCGCCAGCGTGAACGCAACAAGGTCATGGGCCTGATCCTCGGCTTCCTCGTGATCCTGTTCTTCGCGATCTCGATTGTGAAGATCACGGCGAAGCCGGAGCATGCCCCAGCCGAAGGCGCGGCGCAGGCGGAGCATTCCTGATGGCGCTCGCGCTCGATGCCGCCACCCGGCGCAATCGCAAGGTCGGCACGATGGCCGCCGTCGGCGCTCTCGCCATGCTGGGCCTTGGCTACGCGTCCGTGCCGCTTTACCGGATGTTCTGCCAGGCGACGGGCTTCAACGGCACGACCCAGCGCGCGACGGCAGCGCAGGCGGCGGCAGTGAAAGCGACCGGACGGGCGATCACGATCCGCTTCGATGGCAACGTGGTAAAAGGCATGCCGTGGCTGTTTCGGCCCGAGCAGGTGACGCAGGATGGCCATATCGGTGAGCGCAAGATGGCGTTCTTCTATGCCAAGAACACATCGAACCGCCCGATCATCGGCCGCGCGATCTATAATGTGACGCCCGAGCAGACCGGCGCTTATTTCCACAAGATCCAGTGCTTCTGCTTCAACGAGCAGCGGCTTGAACCGGGCGAGGAAGTGCGCATGCCGGTGATCTACTATGTCGATCCCGATATGCTCAATGATCCCAATGCCAAGGACGTGCCCGAGATCACGCTCTCCTACACGTTCCTCGAAGCTGCCGACAGCGCGGCGGCTGCCCCTGAAAAACAGGGTGCAAAGCCTCTGGACCGCGCCGCAAGGCCTCGATAAAGGCGTTTGCAAACAAGCTGAATCGGGCCTGCGGGCGGCGATCCGGCAAGTCCCAAGATGACGGGGGTTGAAAAGACGAACATGGCCGGCACCAAGAACCACGATTACCACATTCTGCCGCCGGACATCTGGCCCCTCGTCGGCGCGCTTTCCGCGCTCACGATGACAAGCGGCGGCGTGTTTGCCATGCACGGCCTGGCGGGTGGCAAGATCGCGCTGATGCTCGGCGTGTTCGGCGTCGCGCTCACCATGTTCTCGTGGTGGGGCAAGGTGATCAAGGAAGCGCATGCGGGCGATCACACCCCGGTTGTGCAGCTCCACCAGCGCTACGGCATGATCCTGTTCATCGCTTCGGAAGTGATGTTCTTCGTCGGCTGGTTCTGGGCCTTCTTCGATTTCTCGCTGTTCCCTAACAAGCTCGTCGACGTGATCGGCGGCGTGTGGCCGCCCAAGGGCATCGAAGCGGTGATGAACCCGTTCGATCTGCCGCTGCTTAACACGCTGATCCTGCTCTGCTCGGGCACGACGCTGACCTGGGCGCACCACTCCCTGATCCATGGCAACCGTGAGGGCCTCAAGACCGGCCTTTGGGCTACCATCGTGCTCGGCCTGCTGTTCAGCTCGATTCAGGCTTACGAATACATGCACGCGCCGTTCGGCTTCGGCCAGAACACCTACGGTTCGGCGTTCTACATGGCGACCGGCTTCCACGGCTTCCACGTGATCGTCGGCACCATCTTCCTCGCCGTTTGCCAGGCGCGCGCCTACAAGGGCCACTTCACTCCGCGCCAGCACTTCGGCTTCGAAGCCGCCGCGTGGTACTGGCATTTCGTCGACGTGGTGTGGCTGTTCCTCTTCGTCGCCATCTACGTGTGGGGCGGCTGGGGCGCGCCGATCGAGTGATCTGGCTCGTGACCCGGTGAACGCTTCGGATGAAGCTTCGAAAGGGCAGCGCGGACATTTCCGCGCTGCCCTTTTCGGTTTGTGCCCTCGCTGCGGCGCGCGTTCGCTGTGGGACGCTCCGGCGGGGTTTGCACCAGCCTGCCGGGCCTGCGGGCTGGCCTTTGCGGACTACGAACCGCGCGGGCGGGGCCTCTATTTCGTGCTGCTGCCGCTGACCTTCCTGCTGATTGCCGGGGCGCTCAGGCTGGATGAGGTACTGCGCCCGCCGCTTTGGGTGATGCTGGGCCTGATCGTGGCAATTGTGCCCGTAGTTATCATGGGCGCGCTGCGGCTGGTAAAAGCCTCGCTGCTGCTCGCGCGGCTGCGGGCAGCAGGAGTTTTGGCGTGAAGCGTATTCCGATTCTGCCGACGTTGGTTGTGCTGGTGGCGGTGGCCTACATGGTCCACCTCGGCTTCTGGCAGCTCGATCGGCTTAAGCAGAAGGAAGCGATGCTGGCCAGATATCAGGCTGCCCTTTCAGACAAGGGTGTGCACCCCTGGCCGAACGACGATATTGCCCCACTCGGTTACACCCGCCTGCGCCTCGATTGCCGGAGCAGCGGTGAAACAGCACCGCAGGCTGGCCGCAACGCACAAGGCCAGTCCGGGTGGGCGCAAGTTGCGGTCTGCACCGTGCCTGACGGCGGACATGCCCGAGTTGTGCTCGGGTGGTCTGCAAACCCGGCAAGCGTACGCTGGAGCGGCGGGATCGTGACCGGCACCTACTTGCCGCGCGCTGAAGAGGTCATTGTGATCGCCGATCCGCCGCTCGCTGGCCTTGCGCCCAACGCCAAGCCCGACCCGCGCGACATCCCCAACAACCACCTCGCCTATGCGGTGCAGTGGTTCCTCTTCGCGGGCGTGGCGCTGGTGATCTATGCGCTGGCGCTCAGGAAGCGGATGCGCAGCGAGTAAGTTCCCGCGTTGCCAAATCCGCATCCGCCGCGCACAAGTCCCCAAATCCTTGCGCCCCGGCCCCCCGGCGGCTAACCGGCGTGCCCATGAAGTACGTCAGCACCCGGGGCCAGGCGCCCTCGCTCGATTTCGAGGGCGTGACCCTCGCCGGCCTCGCCTCGGATGGCGGGCTCTATGTGCCCGAGCGCTGGCCGACCTTCACCAAAGCCGAAATCGCTGCGATGGCGGGCTTGCCCTATGCCGAGCTGGCAGCGAAAGTCATGCAGCCCTTCGTGGGGACAAGCATCGCGCCCGAGCGCCTGCTCGAACTGACGCGCGAAGCTTACGGCCGGTTCTCTCACGCCGCCGTCACGCCGTTGGTGCAGCTTGATGAGCAGCAGTGGCTGCTCGAACTGTTCCACGGGCCGACACTTGCGTTCAAGGACGTCGCGCTGCAATTGCTCGGCCTGCTGTTCGAGGAATTCCTGAGCCGCCGCGACGATCACCTGACCATTTTCGGCGCAACCTCGGGCGACACCGGCTCGGCGGCAATCGACGCCGTGGCCGGCCGCGCCAAGGTCGATATCTTCATGCTCCATCCGCATGGCCGCGTCTCCGACGTCCAGCGGCGGCAGATGACGACGGTGCTCGCGCCCAACGTCTACAACATCGCCATCGACGGCAGCTTCGATGATGCGCAGGCGATGGTGAAGCGCATGTTCAACGACAAGGGCATGAACCAGCGCTTCGGCATCGCGGCGGTCAATTCGATCAACTGGGCGCGGCTGATGGCGCAAGTGGTCTATTACTTCGCCGCCGCGCTCCAGCTCGGCGCGCCCGAGCGCCGCGTGGCTTTCAGCGTGCCGACCGGCAATTTCGGCGATGTGTTCGCGGGCTACGTTGCGGCGCAGATGGGGCTCCCCATCGAACGGCTGATCGTGGCGACCAACATCAACGACATCCTCCACCGCGCGCTCTCCACCGGCGACTATTCAGCGGGAACGGTGACACCGACTGCCGCCCCTTCGATGGACATTCAGGTCTCCTCGAACTTCGAGCGGCTGCTCTATGATGCGGGCGGGCGCGACGGCGCAGCGATCATGGCGCAGATGCGCGCGTTCGAGAGCACCAAGGCCATGCAACTCACCAATGCGCAGCGCGAGAACGCCGCCGTGTTGTTCACCAGCGCGCGCGCCGATGCGGCTGAAATGGCCAAGGCCATGCGCTGGGCCTACGAATCCTGTGGCCAGGTGCTCGATCCGCACACCGCCATCGGCCTCCATGCCGCGCGCGTGGCAACCGGGCTGCCCGCCGATGTGCCGGTGGTGACGCTGGCGACGGCGCATCCCGCCAAGTTCGGCGACGCCGTGGAGCGCGCGACCGGCGTGCGGCCCGCGCTCCCGGCGCGGGTGGGCGATCTGTTTGAGCGCGAGGAAGCCTATACGCGCTTGCCCGGCGACTACGACACGGTTGCGGCGTGGATTGCCGAACGCGCCACGCCCAGGGCGGGGTAAGTGGCCGCACTCGATCTTCAGGCCAAGCTGATGGTCGGGGCGGGCTGGGACCAGTTCGGCCTGATCGACAGCGGCGATGGGCGCAAGCTCGAACGCTATGGCCCCTACCGCTTCATTCGGCCCGAACCGCAGGCGATGTGGGCGCCGCGTCAGGCCGTGTGGGATGCGAATGGGGAATTCGTGCCCGGTTCGGACGAGGACGGCGGCGGGCGCTGGACCTATGCCAAGCCCGTCCCGCGCGAGGGCTGGCCGCTCGAATGGCGCGGGATCGGCTTTACCGCCCAGTGCACGCCGTTTCGGCACCTCGGCTTCTTTCCCGATATGGCCCCGGTGTGGGACTGGATGGAGGAGCACCTGGACGGCTGTCTCGATGCGTCCACGCTCAACATGTTCGGCTATACCGGCGTCGGCACCATGGCGCTCTCGCGCTTCGGGCCGGTGACGCATGTGGATGCCTCGAAGAAGGCGGTGGCGCAGGCGCGCGCCAATGCCGCAGTCGCAGGTCTTGAGGATCGCCCCGTGCGCTGGATCGTCGACGATGCGGCCAAGTTTGCCGCGCGCGAAGTGCGGCGGGGCAAGCGCTATGACGGGATCATCCTCGATCCGCCCAAGTTCGGGCGCGGGCCCGATGGCGAAGTCTGGCGGCTGGAGGAGAACCTCCCCGCGCTGATCGCCGATTGCGCACGGTTGCTGGACGCGCAGAGCCGGTTCCTGTTCCTCACCGTATATGCTGTGCGCATGTCCTCGCTCGCCATCGGCGGGCTGCTGGCGGAAGCGCTCGCGGGGCTGCCCGGCACGGTGGAGCACGGCGAACTGGCGCTGGCCGAGGAAGGCAATGCCGGGCGTATCCTCCCCACGGCGATCTTCGCGCGCTGGTCCAATCCCGGAACATAAGAAAATCTGGGGCAGGGGTATACTGGACAATCCGGTCCCCGGGTGTCAGAGGCGCGGCCCGTGAACGACAGCCTCATCCTAGAAGTCGCCAACATCGAGAGCGATGTGCTCACCGGGATCTATTCCGAGGAAACCGGCCGCCCGCAGCCGCTGCGCATCTCGATCTCGGCCGCGCTGACCGCGCAGGACCAATACACGCCCGATTGCCCGCTGACGGCGAGCAAGAACTACATGGACCTCAAGCACGCGGCGACCGAAGGCTTGCCGCAGGGCGTGCATTTCCAGCTGATCGAGTCGGTCGCGGACCACATCTGCGAGACGCTGTTCCTGCAGGACAGGCGAGTCACGCGCGTCACGGTGAAGATCGTCAAGCTCGCGATCAGCGAGCACGGCGAAGAAATCGGCATGACGCTGACCCGGCATCGGCGCAACTGACGATGGTCGATCCCCGGCCGCTTGCTGTGATTACCGGCGGCTGGCGGCGCATCGGCGCCGCGATTGCGCACCGATTGGCCGAAGCGGGCTGGGATCTCGCGCTCCATGCGCATAGCGCGGCAACATTCGAACAGGGCTTGGCCAGCGAGCTCACCAGGCTGGGTGCGGCCGTCCACCCGCTGGCGGCAGACCTTGCCGATGTGGAGGCGGTAGCCCGCCTGCCGACCGAAGCGATGGCGCTCGCCGGGCGCGCTCCGCGCCTGCTGGTCAATTGCGCGGCCCTGTTTCGCGAGGATACGGTTGCGACCGTAACCGCCGCGATGCTCGATGAGCATCTGGCGGTGAACCTTGCGGCACCGGTGCTGCTGACCCGCGCACTGGCCGATCTGACGCAAGACGAAGCGGCGGTCGTCCATATCCTCGATCAGCGCGTGCTCAATCCCGTGCCTGATCAGCTGAGCTATACGCTCTCGAAGCAAGCGCTCCATGCCGCCGTGCGCACACTCGCGCGCAGCCTTGCGCCGCGCGTGCGGGTCAACGCCGTCGCGCTCGGCCTCACGCTGCCGACGCCCGACTACAGCGACCAGCAATGGCAGCGCCTCACCGCGCTGATGCCGCTGGAGCGGCTCGCCAGTCCGGCCGAGATTGCCGAGGCGGTGCTGTTCCTGGCGGGCGCCCGCGCGATCACCGGGCAGACTATTTTTGTTGATGGGGGCGCGCACCTTGAATCTTTTGCGCGAGACTTCGTATATCTCGAGACATGAACGCTCCCATCGCATCGCTGCCGGTCTCTCCGCTGATGGATCGCTTCGCGCGCCGCATCACCTATCTGCGGCTCTCGCTGACCGACCGGTGCGACTTGCGCTGTGCCTACTGCATGCCCGAACGCATGACCTTCCTGCCGCGCGCCGAAGTGCTCACGCTGGAAGAATTGCACGACGTGGCGCTGGCGTTCATCGCGCGCGGTGTGCGCAAGATCCGCCTCACCGGCGGCGAACCGCTGGTGCGGCGTGACATGATGCAGCTGGTCCGCGCGCTGGGCCGCAAGATCGACGATGGCAGCCTCGACGAATTGACCCTCACCACCAATGGCACGCGCCTCGCTGAATTTGCCGATGATCTCGCGGCAGCAGGGGTGAAACGCATCAACGTCTCGCTCGATACGATGGACCGCGCCAAGTTCGCCGAGCTGACCCGGCGCGACAGCCTGCCGCAAGTGCTCGAAGGCCTTGCCGCGGCCAAGGCGGCGGGGATCAAGGTCAAGCTCAATGCCGTGGCGCTGAAAGGCATCAACGAGCACGAGCTGCCCGATCTGATCGCCTGGGCGCACGGCGAAGACCATTCGGTGACGCTGATCGAGGTCATGCCGCTCGGCGAAGTCGAGGGCGACCGCTTCGATCACTACCTGCCTTTGGATGCCGTGCGCCGCGATCTCGAGGCGCGCTGGACGCTGAGCGCAAGCGACGCGCGCACGGGCGGCCCCGCGCGCTATGTCGATATTGCCGAAACGGGCGGGCGGCTGGGCTTCATCACGCCGCTCACAGGCAATTTCTGCGAAGGCTGCAACCGCGTGCGCGTCACCGCGACGGGCCAGCTCTTCATGTGCCTCGGCGGGGAGGGCAAGGTGGACCTGCGCGCTGCGCTCCGCTCGGAAAATCCTGATGAAGCCCTCGCCGAAGCCTTTGCCCGCGCGATGGGCGAAAAGCCCGAGAAGCACAGCTTCGTGATCGACCGCCCCGGCGCTGCGCCTGCCTTGGCGCGCCACATGTCGATGACAGGCGGCTAGCATGACCGCGAGACTGGTGTTCCTCGGTCGGCTGGAAGATATCGCCGGAAGGGCCGAGCTTGCGGTGAACCCGGGTCCGCTCGAACAAGTGCTCGCTGCGCTCGATCCGGCGCTCGCGGTCGAACTGCTGGGCGAACGGGTGCGCATGGCCCTGAACGGCGCGCTGCTCGGCGATGGCGGCGGCGTGGTGCTGTCTGCCGGGGATGAACTCGCGTTCCTGCCGCCGGTCAGCGGGGGCTGAGGTGGCTGGCGTCCGCCTCCTCGGCGAAGCCTTCAGCGCGGCGGACGAGCTTGCCGCATTCACCGCCGCGCACCCCGAGGCAGGCGGGATCGTCAGCTTTCTGGGCCAAGTGCGGGCCGAAGGCGGCCCGAATGCGGTCGAGGCGCTGGAGCTCAAGCACTACGCGGCGATGACGCTGCCGGGCATGCAAGCCCTGGCGGCCGCGACTCTCGCGCGCTGGGCGTTGGGCGGGCTGCTGATCATCCACCGCTTCGGAGTGATGCATCCCGGTGATCCGATCGTGCTCGTGGCGGCGGCCGCGCGGCATCGCCGTGATGCCTTTGCCGCAGCCGATTTCGCGATGGATCACCTCAAGAGCCAGAGCTGGTTCTGGAAGCGCGAGAAGACCGCAAGCGGCTGGCGCTGGATCGAACCGCGCGCCGATGACACCCGCGATTTGACGCGCTGGTAGGGCCCTAGTCGCCCAGGGGGCCGTCCAGCGTGCCGCTCAGTGCGGCGATTGTGCGGTCTTCCTCGGCAATTCGGGCTGCGGCATCGTGGTGGATGGGGCCGACAAGCTTGAGCTCATCATCGGAGCCCGTGGCGACCTTCTCGGTCGCGGCAATCAGCAGACGATCGAGATCGGACAGCGCGATCATGCCTTCGCCGCGTGCCGAAGTGAGCCCGGCGAGTGCGATCGCGGCGTTGCTCCAGGCTTCGGTGCCCGGAGCGGCGCCTTTGGCGGCTTCGATCACGCGGGTCGCGGGCCCCTGCCGCTCGAGAAAACGGCCATGGGCCGCGCGGACCGCATCGCCGAGCGCAGCCGCGCGGGCGC
>CAZQEH010000049.1:0-24828 GCA_964592205.1 uncultured Novosphingobium sp. | reverse complement strand
CGCCGCCCGCCGGTCCGCGCGTGCCGCGCGTGGTTCAGGCACCGCCTCCCACCTCAGCCCCGCCGGTGCAGGGCTGAAGTCATGGCCGCGCTGACCGAACTTTTCGGCCTTCATTGGGGCTGGATGGCGCTGGGCGTGGTGCTCGCCATCGCCGAGATCCTTGCGCCGGGTTATTTCCTGATCTGGCTGGCCGGGGCCGCGCTCGTCACCGGGCTGGTTGCCGCAAGTATACCGGTGGGGCTCGAGGGGGAGATCCTGCTCTTCGTCGTATTGTGCGCGCTTTCGCTCGCGGCGGCGCGGCGCTGGGTGCTGCGGCATCCGGTGGCAAGCGCCGATCCCATGCTTAACGACCGTGGCGGGCAGATCGTTGGCCAGAGCGTGGTCGTCACCCACGTGATCGAGGGTGGCAGCGGGCGCGTGCGCCATGGCGATACGGAATGGCTCGCGCGAGGGCCCGATGCGCAGCCCGGCACGCGGATGCGGGTAACCGGGGCAGAAGGCACCGTGCTCATCATCGAGCATCTACACTGATCGCCGGCTTGCCGAGCAAGGGGGCGCTTCCCATATTCGCCCTGGCGGCCGACCTTCGATCCGAAAGAGGATACCCAATCCATGCCCGACAAGATGAATCTGACCGATGCCGAGTGGCGCGCGCGGCTTTCGCCCGAACAGTATCAGGTGCTGCGCCAGGGCGGCACCGAGCGGGCCTTCACCGGCAAGTATGAGAAGAACAAGTTGACCGGCCAGTATCACTGCGCCGGCTGCGGTGCGCCGCTGTTCGAAAGCGCGACCAAGTACGAAAGCGGCTCCGGCTGGCCGAGCTTCACCGCGCCGGTCGATCCGGAAGTGGTCGACGAACACCGCGACGTGAGCCACGGCATGGTCCGCACCGAAGTGCGCTGCGCACGCTGCGATGGGCATCTCGGTCACGTGTTCCCCGATGGCCCGGGGCCGGACGGGCTGCGCTACTGCTTGAACAGCGCCGCGCTCGATTTCACGCCCGAAGACTAGGATCTGGCTTGTCCCCGGTGCAATCGTATCCTGCGGGTTAACCCTGCGTTCCGAATCGCCTATGCATCACGCGCCGCGAGGAGGCGCGCCCGCCGCCGTGAGGGGGCGGGCTGCATGAGGGAGCTGACGCAAAGCTGATGGCCAGACGGGACTTTCCCCGCCGCTCCGAATCGGGGCGCTCGTCTTCGCGGCGCTCGCGCGATCCGCAGGAGCCCTCGTTCGTCCGCCGCTGGCTGCGCCGCCTGCTTGTCTGGGGCGGGGCGTTCACGCTGCTGGCCGCGATGGGTCTGGCGGTGGCAGTCTTTGTCACCGAACGTTCGCTGCCAAGCTACGAACGGATGAAGACCACCCAGACCGGGCAGACCATCGTGGTCCGCGCGAGCGACGGGTCCGAGATCGTCACGCTCGGGCCGAGCTACGGGCGTTGGGTGCCTTATGAGCGCATTCCGCAAACGCTGAAGGATGCGATGATCTCGGTCGAGGACCGGCGTTTCCGCGATCACTGGGGCGTCGATCCCATCGGCATTGTACGTTCGGTTATGGTGCGCATCCAAAGCGGGCACTGGCGGCAGGGCGGCTCGACGATCACGCAGCAGCTGGCGCGCAACATCTTCCTCAACAACAGCCGCACATTCGATCGCAAGATCCGCGAGGCGCTGCTGGCCATGGCGATTGAGCAGAAGTTCACCAAGGATCAGGTGCTCGAGCTCTATCTCAACAAGGTCTATTTCGGCGGCGGCGCCTATGGCGTCGATTCGGCTGCGCGCAAGTTCTTCGGCCATTCGGGCGAGCAACTCAGCCTTGCCGAAGCAGCGATCGTCGCGGGCCTCGTCAAGGCGCCCTCGCACTATTCGCCCACGGCTGATGCTGCCGCTGCGGTCGACCGTGCCAAGGTTGTCGTGCAGACCATGCAGGAAGCCGGCAAGATCACCCCGGCCGAAGCCGCCGCGACTGATTTCAAGACGGTCAAGCTGGCGCAAGAGCAGGGGCAGAATTCGGCGCGCTACTTCACCGATTGGGTGCTGCCGCAGCTCGATCTGCTGCTGCCTGAAAATGATCAGCCGATCGAGGTGTGGACCACCCTCGATCCCGCCGCACAGCGGGCAGCGACCGACGCGATCCAGGCCAATGTGCCCAAAGGCGCGCAAGGCGCGCTGGTCAGCCTTGACCGCGACGGGGCGGTGTTGGCGATGGTCGGCGGCACGGATTACGTGACGTCGAACTACAACCGCGCGGTCAATGCCGTGCGCCAGCCGGGTTCGGCGTGGAAGCTGTTCGTCTATCTTACCGCATTGGAAGCGGGCTATACCCCCGATGCCAAGGTCAAGGACGAGCCGGTGACGATCGACGGCTGGAGCCCGCGCAATTCGGGCGGTACCTACGCCGGCGAAATCGACGTGCGCAGTGCCTTTGCCTACTCCAAGAACACCGTCGCGGCGCAGCTCGGCAACGAAGTCGGATTCGGCGCGGTTGCACAGATGGCGCGGCGCTTCGGCATCACCACGCCGATCAATACACTCCCGTCGATGGTGCTGGGCTCATCCGACGTGCGCGTGATCGACATGGTGCGCGCCTTTGCTGCGGTGCAGGCCAAGGGCACGGCGGTCACGCCTTACGGCATCCGCAAGATCACCTCGACCGAAGGCGAAGTGCTCTACAGCCACCGGCCCGATCCGGCGCAGCAGCTGGTGCCGAATTTCGTCGCGGCAGGGATCACCGATCTGCTGCAATCGGCGGTCAGCATCGGCACTGGCCGAGCTGCGCAGATCGGACGGCCTGTGGCGGGCAAGACTGGCACGACGAGCTCGAACAAGGACGGCTGGTTCCTCGGCTTCTCGAGCGGGATCACCACCGGGGTATGGATGGGCCGCGACGATGCGCACCCCGTGCCCGGCCTGCAAGGCGGCACCGCGCCCGCACGCGCCTTTGCTGCCTACATGAAGATCGCCACCGCCAAGCGCCCACCCGAAAAGTTCGATACCGATCTCAAGCTGCCGCAGTGGCAGCTCGAGCCGGACGACGAAGTGATGCAGGCCAATCCGGATGGCTATTTCTATGCCGATCCCGATGGCAACATCGTCGAACCCGGTGCCCAGAACGGCGCGCAGAACCGCGTGCCGGGGGCTGAGGGTGCGCTACCGGGCGGTGAGCAGGGCATTCCGGTGCCTGACGGGCCACCCGCTGCGGGCGATGACTTCCTCAGCCGCGCAACCGGCAAGCAAGCCGATCCGGCACCGCGTCCGCGTCCAAAACCGGCGGCGACTCCCAAGCCGAACTAGCAGCGATTACCTCCAACGTCATTGAGGCGGCCCCGCCGGGCTGCGACGCTCGCGCCATGGATATGACCGTCGACGGATTCGCACGACTGCTACGTGAATGGCGGCCGACCTTGCGCCGCTCTACCGCACGCTCGATCATTCGCAGATGGCGCAAGTGATCGGTGCCGTGCGCAAAATGCCCGGCCGTACCCCGCGCTAGCGCTCGACCGGGCGTGGAACGTGCTGATTGCCAACCGTCCGTTCGAGGCGCTGGCCGGCGCGGACATCTGGGAGCGCGTGGGCGGAGGCGAGCGCAATCTGATGCGCCTGTTTTTCCATCCCCAGGGCATCCGTTCGCTGGTGACCAACTGGGGCGCCGTCGGCCCCTAGCTGTGGCCGCGCACTGCTGCCGGCGGTGCCGTTCAAGCTGGCCGTGGGCGAGCAGCGGATCGCGCTCTTCGCAGTGATTGCCACCTTCGGCACCGCGCAGGAGGTGACCACCGACGAGCTGCGCATCGAGACGCTGTTTCCCGCCGACACCGAAGCCGAAGCGCTGTTTCACCAGCTGCCGCTGCCACCGGTCTGCCCCGTGATGAATAGCCTCCGGCCTTTCCCGGCCGGTTCATGGTCCTCTCGGCGCAAGGACAAGGAGAGGACCGATGACCCCGCTCGAAACCGTCAAGACCTTCATGAAGGCGATTGAGCCGCTCGACTACGATATGGCGCTCCAGCATGTCTCGGAGACTTGCGAATATACCAGCCCACCGCCGATTGGCATCGGCTTGCGGACAAGTGGGCCGAACTGCCGGTGACGGGCGTGTTCGAAGTCCACGACGGCAAGATCACCTGCTGGCGCGGCTATTTCGACGCGGCGACGGTCATGTCGCCGTGGCCGACCGGCTGAGCGCAGGCACAAAAAAGGGCTGGCGAACCTGTGTCCGCCAGCCCCTTGTTTGCAGCTCCGATCGATCAGCGAATGCGGATCGGCAGGTAGATCGCCGGCTGGCCGCGGCGCTGGATGCGCAGCAGCACGGCTTCGCGGTTTTCGGTCTTGGCCTGCCGCACCACGGCTTCGAGATCCGCCGCGGTCGCGACCGGCTTGTTGTTGGCCGAAAGCACGATGTCGCCGCGCTGGAGGCCCTTGGCCGCTGCGTCCGCCGAATCGTCGACGGCGGTGATCACCACGCCCTTGGTATCCTCGCTCGCGCCAAGCTGGCGGGCGATCTGCGCGGTGAGCGGGATCGCGGCAATGCCGAGCGCCTGCTGCACCACTGCACCGGCAGGCTTGCTCGGCTTGGCCTGGCCATCGCCGCCGAAGCCGCCCTCATCGCCCTGCTGTCCATCGGGATCGAACGTCTGCTGTGCGAGCTCTTCCTCGCTCGGCCGCTTGCCGACGACGGCCTGCACCGTAAGGCGCTGGCCATTGCGGATGAGATCGAGCGGGATGCGCTTGCCGGGTGCGGTGTTGGCAACGATGAACGACAGCGTCTGTTCCGGCGTCACGTCCTTGCCGTCGACGCGCACGACCACGTCACCTGGCTGCAGGCCAGCCTTGGCCGCGCCCTGATTGGGCTCGACCGACTGGATGAACTCGCCGCGGTTCTTGGCAAGGCCAAGGCTGGCAGCAAGATCATCGTTCAGCGGCTGGATGCGCACGCCGAGGTACCCGCGCTCGATCGCCTGACCGTTGCGCAGCTTTTCGACGATGGGCGCGGCGATTTCGGCGGGGATCGCGAAGCCGATGCCGACGCTGCCGCCGGTGGGCGAGAAGATCGCGTTGTTGATGCCGATCACGTTGCCGGCCATGTCGAACATCGGTCCGCCCGAGTTGCCACGGTTGATTGCGGCGTCGGTCTGCAGATAGCGGTCATAGGCCGTGCCCTGGCCGGTGTTGCGATAGACCGCCGAGATGATCCCCGCGGTGACCGTGCCGCCAAGGCCGAACGGATTGCCGATGGCGATGATCCAGTCACCCACGCGGGCGTGCCGCGAATCGCCGAACTTCACAAACGGGAACGGCTTCGCGCCGGTGATCTTGAGCACGGCAAGGTCAGAGGCGGAATCGCGACCGACGAGCTTGGCGGGATAATCGGTGCCGTCGGTCATGGTGACGGTGATCGATTCGATTTCGCCCTGCCCTTCGGCGGTGATAACGTGGTTGTTGGTGACGACATAGCCGTCCGACGAGACGATGAAACCCGAGCCGAGCGACTGCGCCTCGCGCGTCTGTGGCTGGCCGCCGCCCCCACCGCCATTGGCCCCGCCGCCGAACAGATCGCTGAACGGCGTGCCGGCGAAGGGATTGTTGTTCTGCACCTTCACGCGCTGGCGGGTCGAGATGTTGACCACCGCCGGCTGAAGCTGCTGGGTCAGGTCGGCGAAGCTCGCAGGGGCACCGCTGCGCGGCACGACCGACTGCATCTGCGCCGAATCGTTCTGCGCCACCTGGGCTCCGGCCGGGAAGCCCGTCGTCAGGGTAAGCGCGCTGCCGGCGAGGAGCAGCGCCGTAGTCACTCCGTAAGCGTATCGCACGTGGCAATTCCTCTTCTTGTCAGCGGCGGAACGCGGGATTGCCCGCACACCTGGTCCCCTGTTCCGATTCCGCGCGCTTCGATCTCACATCCGAGCGCCTGAACCGGGATTGAATAACATGTTCGCCCGGAAACGGGCGTGGTTACTTGCCGCCCCTGAACTGGCGCAGATAGGCATTGTCGGGCGAAAGCAGGATCTGCGTGCTGCTGCTCTTCTGCGCGAAGGTGGCGTCATAGCTCTGCATCGCACGATAGAAATCGTAGAATTCGGGATCCTTGCCGAAGCTGTCCGCATACGTCTTGGCGGCGATCGCCTCGGCCGAGGCGCGGATGATCTGGGCGTTTTTCTGCCCGCCCGCGCGGATCGTGGCGGCTTCCTGCTGGCGCGCGGTGGTCATGCGCGTGAAGGCGGCATCGAGCGGCGCGCCATCGGGCAGGTCCGCCCGCTTGATCCGCACGTCGATCACTTGCGCGCCGTATTCGCGGGCCTCCTTGTCGAGCCCCTTGCGGATATTGACCATGGCCTGTCCGCGGTCGGCGGTTAGCAGCGAACCGAAGGTGCGCTTGCCGAGTTCCTGGCGGAGCACCGAATTGAGGATCGGCTGGAGCTGTTCAGCCACCTTGTCGACCGTTCCGGCGGTTTCGTACATCTTGACCGGATCGATCACCCGGAAGCGCGCATAGGCATCGACTTCGAGACGGCGCTGGTCGGCCGAGGTGACCTGCTGGCGCTCGAGATCGACATCGAGCACGCGCTTGTCGATCCGCACGACCTGTTCGACCAAGGGAATGCGCAGAACGATTCCCGCGCCCGTCTGGCCGAAATCGGCATTGGGGCGGAAGCGGTTGACGACGCGGTTGGGCTCACCCAGCCGGACGATCACCGCCTGCTCCTGCTCGCCCACCACGGTGACGCAGCTGAGCAGCACGACGAGCGCGATGGCGAGCGCGACGAGCACGGCCTTCTGTTCCTGCCACAGGCGGATCAGGGTCTGTTCCATTTCAGCGGTGCTCCCCGGAATTGGCTGCGCTATCGGCAGGTGGAACCTGCTTGAGCCCGGGTAGCGGCAGATAGGGCATGACCCCGGGCGCTTCGAGAATGACCTTGTCTGTCTGGCTGAGCACGCGTTCCATCGTTTCGTAATACATGCGCCGCCGCGTCACTTCGGGGGCAAGCTTGTACTGGGCATAGACCTTGTCAAAAGCCGTCGCCTCACCCTGCGCGCGCTGGGTCAGCTGATTGGCCCATTGTTCGGCGCGATTGATCTCGCTCTGCGCGTCCTGCTGGGCGGCGAGCACTTCCTTGAACGCATCGACGACCTTGGCGGGCGGATCGGTCTTCTTGATCTCGACACCCTGGATTTTCACACCCGAACGGTAGGCATCGAGGATGCGCTGCATCCGCTCGCGCACATTGGCCTCGATCGAAGCGCGGCCCGAACCCATTGCATCGTTCAGCGTCACTTCGGCGATCGACTGGCGCATCGCCGCCTCGGCCACTTCCTTCACCGTCGCGTCAGGCTCGGCGAGCTGGAAGGTGTAGAGCTTGAGGTCCTTGATGTTCCAGCGCACGAGGTAGGTGAGATCGACGAGGTTCTGGTCCCCCGTGAGCATCAGCCGCTCGCCATCGCCTTCAGGAATCGAATCGCGGCGGATCGAGGTCACGTCCTCAACCGATACGGCCTGGATCGGCCACGGCAACGTCAGCGAAACGCCGGAATCGATGGTGTGGCTATAGGCGCCGAACGTGGTGACCACGCCCTTTTCCTGCGGGGAGACGCGGTGAACCATTGTGGTGCCGAGCCAGAGCAGGATGACGATGCCGATCGCCACCGGAACCCATGAACCGCCGCCGGGGCGCTGCGGCAGGCGGAAGCCGGTGCCGCCCCCAAGTCCACCAGGGCCGCCACCACTGCCGCCGCTGCCGCGCTTGAACAGGTCTTCGAGGGTCTGTCCGCGGCGCCCATCACCCGATGAAGGCGGCAACCACGGATTGCGCGGGCCGTTGCCGCGTGTCGGCGGGGCTGGGGGCGGGCCATCCGGAGCGGCATCTCCGCCATCGGCGGCGGGTTGGCCCGAGGGCTCTCCGCTCTCCGCCTCGCCTCCACCCCAGGGGCTCTTCTTGCCGGCCATGGCTAGGCCGATCCGCGACATTCGTCCGACGAAAGAATTCATAGGCACGACTATAGGTACGCTCTGCGGTTAAAAACAGTGTCTCCCTGCCAAATTTCCTCTGCTAGGGGGCGTCCGTTAGGGCATATGCTCGCTAGACATGGGACGTTGGCATTGAGCCTCGATCAAACGGCACTCGAACAGGCGGTCCGCATGGCCGCTGGCGCGCGATTGCAGACGGCGCGCGCAGAAGGCGAAACCGCCTCGATCATCCTCGAAGTGAGCGGGCTGGACCGCGCTGGCCGCGAGGCGCTTGAGGCCAGGGTGCGCGAAGCGGCGCGGGCCGTCGGCGCTGCCGAAGTGCGCGTGGGGATGACCGCCGAGCGCGTCACGCGGCGCATCATCGCCGTGGGTTCGGGCAAGGGCGGGGTCGGCAAATCCACGTTGTCCGCCAACCTGGCTGTCGCGATGGCGAGGCTCGGGCGCAAGGTCGGGCTCGTCGATGCCGATATCTATGGCCCCTCGCAGCCGCGCCTCCTGGCGACCGAAGGCCGCAAGCCCGAAGCCGAGGACCAGAAGATCCACCCGGTGCCAAGCCCGTGGGGGGTGCCGATGCTTTCGATGGGGCACCTCGTCCAGCCCGGGCAGGCGATTGCGTGGCGCGGGCCGATGGCGGGCAATGCGCTTGGCCAGCTGATCGATGCGCACTGGGGGGATGCCGAAATCCTCGTCGTCGATCTGCCGCCGGGCACGGGCGACGTGCAATTGACCATGCTCCAGAAGCACAAGCCGGCGGGCGCGGTGATCGTCTCCACCCCGCAGGACCTCGCGCTGATGGACGCCGCGCGCGCGATCCGGCTGTTCGAGCAGGGTGATGTGCCGCTGATCGGGATGGTCGAGAACATGGCGGGCTACGCCTGCCCGCATTGCGGCGAGACGAGCGATCCCTTCGGCATGGGCGGCGCCGAAGCGGCGGCGAAGACGATGGGCCTGCCCTTCCTCGGCCGCGTGCCGCTGAACCTTGCGATCCGCCAATCGAGCGATGCGGGAGAGCCGCTCGCCGCCGGTGATGGGCCGGAAGCCGCCATCTTTGCCGGGATCGCGCAGCGCGTGCTCGCCTGGCTGGACGCGACTCCCTGATGCGGCTGACCCGGCGCGGGCTGCTGATCGGCGCGGGCGGCGCAGGTGCGCTGCTCGTGGCTTTCGCACTCTCGCCGCGCCGCTATGCCAGCGGTCTGGTTGCGGCCCCGGGCGAGCACGTGTTTGACAGCTTCATCCGCCTCGCCGCCGATGGCGGGGTGAGCGTGGCCATGCCGGTCTGCGAGATGGGTCAGGGGATCACTTCCCTGATGGCGCAAATCGTGGCGGTCGAGCTTGGCGCGGACTGGAAGCGGGTGGGGGTGGAGCCCGCGCCGCCGAGCCCGGTCTACGGTGATCCGGTGCTCGCCGCGCGCTGGGCCCCGCTGTGGCAGCCTCGCTTCCTGCCTGCGCTTGCCGATACCCCCGACGATTGGCTGGCGCGCATGCATGCCGAGCGCGGGCCGATGATGATCACCGCCGAGGGAACGGCCATCGCTGCGTTCGAGGCGCCTTTGCGCGCGGCGGCGGCGGGCCTCAGGGCGATGCTCATGCAAGTAGCGGCGGCAAAATGGAACGTCGGCTGGGAGACACTCGACACGGCAGGGCATTCCGTCGTGGGCGGCAAGCAGAAGCTGGCCTTCGCGGCGCTGATTCCGGACGCCATGGCCTATGATCCGCCCGATCCGCCTGCCCTGCGCGCCGAACCCGCCGTGGAGCGCCCCGGCCAGTTTCCCGACGGCGCGCGGCCGCGCTTTCCCCGGCTCGATCTGCCCGCCAAGGCCGATGGCAGCTTCGTCTTCGCAGGCGATGTGCGCGTGCCGGGCATGGTTCATGCGGCGATCGTCCATGGGCCGCAGGGCGATACCGTGCTTTCGAGCTTCGATCGCAAGGCGGCAGAGAAGGTGCCGGGCGTGGTTGGCGTGGTCCAATCAAAGCGCTGGGTCGCGGCAGCGGCAAAGACCTGGCATGCCGCCCACAAGGCGGTGCTGGCGATGGAGCCGCGCTTTCATGCCGCAGGCCGGATCGCCGATTCCTCCGCGCTGGAGAACCGCATCGATACGGCGCTGCGCAAGGGGGCCGCGACCCGGCTCATGGCGGAGGGCGATCCCGATGCCCTTCTGGCCAAGCCCAGCCTCACCGCGCGCTATGATGTGGAGCCTGCGCTCCATGCGCCGCTGGAAACCGCGACCGCCACCGCGCGGCTGACGGGTGACAAGCTGGAACTGTGGCTCGCGACGCAAGCGCCCGAACTGGTGCGGCGGCAGGCGGCGCGTGCGGCGGGTGTGCCGCGCAGCCATGTCGTGATCTATCCGATGCACGCGGGCGGCAGTTTCGATGCGCGGCTCGATGCGCGCATCGCGGTCGAGGTCGTGGCCATTGCCAAGGCGCTGGGGCGGCCCGTGCAGCTCATGTGGTCGCGCTGGGAGGAATCGCTGGCGGGCTATCCGCGCACGCCGGTCTCCGCGCTGCTGTCCGCTTCGATTGGGCCTGACAAGCGCCAGTTGCTTGGCTGGCGCACGCGCATGGCGCTGCCCGCCACCACAATCGAGGCAGGCGCGCGGCTGCTGGACGATATGGATGCCGAGGACGCCCAGGCGGCCGCGAAGGGCCGCGCCGATCCGCTCGCGTGCGAAGGCGCGATGCCGCTCTATGCGGTTCCGGAACGCGCGGTCGATCACGTACCGGTGAGCCTGCCGCTGCCGACGGCGCGCTATCGCGGCAATGCCCATGGCTACAGTGCCTTCTTCACCGAAAGCTTCATCGACGAATGCGCGCATTTCGGCGGGGCCGAGCCGCTCTCCTACCGCATCGGTATGCTCACGGGGCAGCCGCGCCTTGCCGCCTGCCTCGTCGGCGCGGCGCGCATGGCGATGTGGGGTGGCGGGGCGGATGCCTCGGGCCAGGGCATCGCCTGCCACCGCATGGACCTTGCCGCACCCGAAGGACAGCGCAGCGGTTTCATCGCCGTTGTCGCCACCGCGCGGCAGGAGGAAGGGGCGATCCGGGTCGACCAGCTTTCGGCGTGGGTCGATATCGGGCGGATCATCAACGTGGACATTGCCCGCCAGCAGGTCGAAGGCGGCATGCTGTTCGCACTGGCGCAGGCGATTGGCGGCAGCACCGGCTATGCCGTCGGCCTGCCGACCGCGGGGCGGCTTGCCCAACTGGGCCTGCCTCTGCTTGCCGATTGCCCGAAGGTTGATATTGCATTTGCTGAATCGGACGAGCAACCGTTCGATCCTGGCGAACTCGCCACCACCGCAGTCGCACCGGCCATTGCCAACGCGCTGTTTTCTGCCACAGGACTGCGCTTCCGCCGCCTGCCGCTGCTTTCCGAAGGGCTGTAACGAGCGCCATGGACCAACCTGCCGACCATCCCCGGATCCTCACCGGCAAGATCGGGGTGCTGCTGGTCAATCTCGGCACGCCTGACGCGCCCGATGAAGGCGCCGTGCGGCGCTATCTTGCCGAGTTCCTGTCCGACCGCCGCGTGGTGGAAATCCCGCAGATCTTCTGGCAGCCGATCCTGCGCGGGCTGGTGCTGCGCACGCGGCCGCGCAAGTCGGCGCACGCCTATAGCCAGGTCTGGACCGAAGACGGCTCGCCGCTGGCGTTCCACACCGCCGCGCAGGCCCGCGCGCTGCAGGCGCGGTTCAATGAAGGGGGGCTGGGCGATGCCGTAATCGTGCGCCATGCGATGCGCTACCAGAAGCCCGCGATGGCGGTGGAGCTCGACAAGCTGCTCGCCGATGGCTGCGAGCGGATCCTCGTCGCGCCGCTCTATCCGCAATACTCGGGCGCGACGACGGCGAGCGCGCTCGATGCCGTGGCGAACTGGATCAAGGATCGCCGCCACCTGCCCGCGCTGCGCACCTTGCCGCCCTATTTCGATGATCCGCTGGCGATCACGGCCTTGCACAAGGACTTGTCCGCGCAGATCGCCGCGCTCGATTTCGAGCCCGAGCTCGTGGTCCTGAGCTTCCACGGCATGCCCGAGCGCACCCTGCGGCTTGGCGATCCCTATCATTGCCACTGCCAGAAGACCGCGCGCCTGTTGGGTGAGGCTTTTGCCGGATCGCATCCGGAGCTCAAGCTGGCGACCAGCTTCCAATCGCGCTTCGGCCGGGCCAAGTGGCTCGAGCCCGCGACCGACGATATGATCAAGGTGCAAGGCGCCAACGGCATTCGCCGCATGGTTGTCGCTGCGCCGGGCTTCTCGTCCGATTGCCTTGAGACGATCGAGGAACTTGGCATCCGGGGGCGCGAGGATTTCGAAGCGGCGGGCGGCACGCATTTTGCCGCGCTGACCTGCCTCAATACCAGCGATGCGGGCATGGACATGCTTGAGGCGCTGATCCGGCGGGAACTGGCTGGCTGGATTTGACTTTCTGCTGACATGCGTGTCTTTAATCGTTCGATTAAAGCCCGCAGGAACACAGCCTTGGCCAGTCTGGCAGTACCCCCATTGCGCTCCGTCCGCCCGCATGAAGCGCAATCCGAGCGTGGCAATCCGCATTGGATCCGCCTGCAGGACGAAAGCGAGCTCGATACGATTCCCGGCGAGGACGGCTGGCCTCTCGTCGGCACCACGTTCATGCTGCTGGCTGATCCGATCGGCTTCAGCAAACGGATGCGGGCCAGGCACGGCGATGTCTACCGTACACGCGGCTTCGGGCGGCGGCAGGTCGTGCTGATCGGACCGGATGCCAACGAGCTTGTCCTGTTCGACCGCGACAAGATCTTCAGCTCCGAACAGGGCTGGGGCCCGGTGCTCAACCTGCTGTTCCCGCGCGGCCTGATGCTGATGGACTTCGCTGCGCACCGCGCGGACCGCAAGGCGCTCTCCATCGCGTTCAAGCCCGAGCCGATGCGGCACTACTGCGCGTCGCTTAACGCCGATATCGCCGCGGGGGTGGAAGCCTGGGGCGAGGGACCGCGCAAATTCTATCCCGCGATCAAGGCGCTCACGCTGCAAACGGCGGCGACCAGCTTCCTTGGCCTGCCGTTCGGGCCCGAGGCGGACCGGCTCAACAAGGCCTTCGTCGATATGGTGCAGGCTGCCGTGGCGCCGATCCGCCGCCCGCTGCCGTTCACTGCGATGGGCCGGGGCTATGCCGGGCGCAAGTTGATGGTCGAATACTTCACCGGTCTGCTGCGCGAGCGGCGCGCCAATCCGGGGCAGGACATGTTCAGCCAGTTCGCGCTGGCGCGCAAAGAGAACCTGGGCGAGGACGGCGAAGGCGACGGCGACGGCGATCTGCTGCCAGAGGACGTGGTGGTCGATCACATGATCTTCCTGATGATGGCCGCGCACGATACGATCACCAGCTCCTTCACCACGCTGATCTGGCATCTCGCGAAGAATCCCGAGTGGCAGGAGAAGCTTCGTGCCGAGGCGCGTGCGGCGGCGGGCGGCGATGGTGTGCCGCTGGCGTTCGATGCGCTGGGCAAGCTGGAGTTTGCCGAAATGGCGATGAAGGAGGCGCTCAGGATCATGCCGCCGGTGCCTTCCACGCCGCGCCGGGCCTTGAAGGACTTCACCTTCCGCGGCTTTCGCATTCCGGCCGGCACCGATGTCGATGTGAGCGCCTCGGCGGTTCACGCCGATCCTGCGCTCTGGCCCGAGCCGGAGCGCTTCGATCCGATGCGCTTCACGCCCGAAGCCGTGGCTGCGCGCCATAAATACGCGTGGATTCCCTATGGCGGCGGCGCGCACATGTGCCTTGGGCTGCACTTCGCGACAATGCAGACCAAGCTCCTCGTGCACCATATCCTCACCCGCTACCGTGTGGAGGTGAAACCAGGTTACGCGCCTGTGTGGCAGCCCTGGCCGATCCCCAAGCCGCGCGATGGCCTTCCGGTCACATTCATGAAGCTGGCGTGAGCGCGCCGACGTCTCAAACGGTTGACGATTCGCCATGCCGCAGCTATGGGCCGCGCTTTCCCGGGAGGCTTGCCGCCTTGCCGGGGTGAACCAGATTGTTTGCGGCCCGTGGCAAGCGGGCTGCCAGAGCTCTTGAAACAGGACAGACATGGCCAATACGCCGCAAGCCCGTAAGCGCATCCGTCGCAACGCCAACCGTGCCGAGATCAACGGCAACCGCCTTTCGCGCATCCGCACCTTCGTCAAGAAGGTCGAAGCTGCGATCGCCGGTGGCGACAAGGCGGCTGCTGCTGAAGCGCTTCACGCGGCCCAGCCCGAGCTGGCGCGTGGCGTGGCTCGCGGCGTGCTCCACAAGAACACCGTGGCGCGCAAGATGTCGCGCTTGTCGAAGCGAGTCGCTTCGCTCTGATTCGCTTCGCGCGGGCCTCTTCAGGCCTGTGCTACGTATGAAAACGGAACGCGGCTGGTGTCTGTGACACCGGCCGCGTTTTGTTTCACCCCGGTTACACCGACTGTCGTCGTGCCCATGATTGGACTTGTCGCGCACAAGTCGCAGATTTCTGCCGATTCGCAGGTGCTTCTGAACAAAATACAATAAATTCAATGTATTGATTGATTTCCGCCATGTTTGCCTAGTCAAGATTCTTTATTTCAGTTTTTTTGCGGTTCAGTGCTTGCGAATCCCTCCCCAAGGCCAATAGACAGATATTCCCGATGCGGCGCGGCACTCGCTTCAGCAGGATCGTCAGCCAATACGGGGTCACGACAATCGCAAGTTTCATGACCGGGAGCAGGGGCGCTTTCCCGGTACGAGGTAGAGTTATGCCCGCAGCAGGGGTGCTGTAGCGGGCAATCGGGTGAGGGCAGCGAAGCGTGAAAACGGATGAATTTGCAGGCAGCGGCGGACGGGGCGCCGCGGCCCAGGCGGCTGACGCCGCGCCGGGTCGGAAAGGACGAGACAACGCAATGATCGAGGACCAGGAAGCGCTCGATCTTGCAGCAGATTGGGCTGATATCAGTCAGGGTCTGAAAAAGGACCTCGGGCCCCAGCTTCACAGCCAGTGGATCAAGCCGATTCAGGTCGGCTCGTTCTGCAAGGAAACCGGTACGCTGGACTTGTTCCTGCCCACCGAGTTCTCCGCGAACTGGGTGGCCGATCGCTTTGCCGACCGGCTCTCGCTGGCATGGAAGATCGCGCGCTCGGAAGTGCGTCAGGTGCGCATCACCGTGCACCCGCGCCGTCGCGCCATGCCCGAGCTGCGCATGGGCGGCATGCCCGCCAACGACACCGGCCCGATCGCACCGGTTCAGCGCCAGACCGCCGTGCCGCTCAGTGCCGATGCGGCTGTCACCGGGCTCGATCCCTCGCTGACCTTTGCCGAGTTCGTCAGCGGTTCGGCGAATGTGCTTGCGGTCAACGCCGCGCAGCGCATGGCCGCGCTCGAGACGCCGCAGTTCTCGCCGCTCTACCTCAAGGGCGCGACCGGACAGGGCAAGACGCACCTGCTCCACGCCATCGGCCACGCCTATGCCGCCGCCCGCCCGGGCGCGCGCATCTTCTACTGCTCGGCCGAGCGCTTCATGATCGAGTTCGTGCAGGCCATGCGCTCGAACGAGATGCTGGAATTCAAGGCGCGCCTCCGGGGCTTCGACCTGCTGCTCGTCGACGATATCCAGTTCATCATCGGCAAGGCCTCCACGCAGGAGGAATTCCTCCACACGATCGACGCGCTGATGAGCGCGGGCAAGCGCCTTGTCGTTGCCGCTGACCGTGCGCCGCAAGCGCTCGATGGCGTGGAGCAGCGCCTGCTCTCGCGCCTCTCGATGGGTCTCGTCGCCGACATCCAGCCTGCGGACATCGATCTGCGTCGCAAGATCCTCGAACACCGCCTCGCGCGCTTCACCAGCACGCAAGTCCCGGCGGACGTGATCGAGTTCCTTGCCCGCACGATCAACCGCAACGTGCGCGAGCTCGTCGGCGGGCTCAACAAGCTCATCGCCTACGCGCAGCTCACCGGCCAGCCGGTCTCGCTCCAGTTGGCCGAGGAACAGCTGACCGATATCCTCTCGGCCAATCGCCGCCGGATCACGATCGACGAGATCCAGCGCATGGTCTGCCAGTTCTATCGCGTCGACCGCACCGAAATGGCCAGCAAACGCCGCGCCCGCGCGGTCGTCCGGCCCCGGCAGGTCGCGATGTACCTCGCCAAGGTGCTCACGCCGCGCTCGTACCCCGAAATCGGGCGCAAGTTCGGCGGGCGCGATCACTCGACCGTGATCCACGCGGTGCGCCTGATCGAGGAACTGCGCACGCGCGATGCCGATATGGACGGCGATGTGCGGACCTTGCTGCGTCAGCTCGAAGATTAAGGGATAGGTGCGAGGGCCATTGCCCTCGCATTTCTTTGCCTTCTTCCCTAACTCCCCCATCATGACTCCCGACCGCCTTGACCGCTTCGCCCGCCATATCGTCCTCCCCGAAGTGGGCGGTGCGGGGCAGGCGAAGCTGGTGCAGAGCCATGTCGTGCTGGTCGGCATGGGCGGCATCGGCAGCCCGGCCTTGCAATATCTGGCGGGGGCCGGGATTGGCCGGCTTACACTGATCGACGACGATGTCGTCGAGGCATCGAACCTCCAGCGGCAAACCATTTTCGATACGGATGACATTGGTCGTCCCAAGGCGGAGGCGGCGGCGGAATGGCTCAGGTTGTTCGATCCGGCGCTTGAGGGCACCGCGCATGCTCTGCGGATCACGCGGGGCAATGCAGTGGAGCTGATCGCGGGCGCGGATGTCGTGCTCGATGGCAGCGACAACTTCGCGACGCGGCTTGCGGTTTCGGATGCCTGCGTGGCGGTGGGCATTCCGCTGACCAGTGCGGCGCTGGGGCGGTTTCAGGGACAGGTGGCAAACTTTGCCGGGCACCGTGAAGGGCACGCGTGCTACCGCTGCTTTGTCGGCGATGCGTTTGATGCCGAGGATTGCGATACTTGCGCCGATACAGGCGTGCTCGGCGCGATGGTCGGCATGGTGGGCGCGTTCGGCGCGATGGCGGCGCTGCGCGTGTTGCTGGAGGGTGTTTCGACCTTGGGCGATCCGCAGTGGGGGCAGGTCCATGTACTGGATGGGCTGAAGCCTGCCTTGCGCACGATGCGGATTGCCAACGACCCGGAGTGCCGGGCTTGTGGATCAGCGGGCTAGCATTTCCTCCACCCAGGCCGGCACGAGCTCGCTCGCTGGGCCGAGGCGGGTCTCATTGAACCACTTCGAGCCCTGGGAGCGCTCCAGATTGAGTTCAAGCGTGGCCGCGCCGATTTCGCGCGCGGTGCGTACGAAACCGGCGGCGGGATAGACCGCGCCGGATGTGCCGATCGAAACAAAGAGATCGGCTTCACGCAGCGCGGCGAAGATCTCGTCCATACGGTAGGGGACTTCGCCGAACCACACGACATCGGGGCGCAGATAAGGCGCGCGGCAGGCGGGGCAGGGCGGCCGGTCGATGAGCGGGCCGGCCCACGGCACGCGCGTGTCGCAGTTGGTGCACCAGACGGTCAGGTGCTCGCCGTGCATGTGGATCACTGAAAGCGAGCCGCCGCGTTCGTGGAGATCATCGACGTTCTGGGTGACGAGCGTGACGGTGCCTTCGGGCACATGCTTTGGCCATTCGCGTTCGAGGCGGCCGAGTGCGCGGTGCGCCGGGTTGGGCTCTTTGGTCTGGATCGCGGCGCGGCGCATGTCGTAGAAGCGCAGGACGAGATCGGGATCGCGGGCGAAGCCTTCGGGGGTGGCGACGTCTTCGACTTTTACCCGCTCCCAAAGCCCCCCTGAGTCCCTGAAGGTGTCGATACCGCTTTCGGCGGATATGCCCGCCCCAGTGAGGATGACGATGTTTTGGACGGCTGCCATACGATGGATATGCGTGATCGGCAGGTAATCGCCAAGGCGGCTTTCAAGGCGCTAACCCAACGCTTTGATCGACAGGAAAGATGGGGAAGCCAACGCCACGTTGGCCCGCTCAGTTCAAAGTAAGCCCTTCGTGTTTGAGCCACATCACAGCGGCTGTAGCCACCGCAACGACAGCCGCAGTCCCGACTATAAGCCGCCAGAACCGAGCTGAACCGACGACATACCCGTGACCTTCCAGTTTTGCCCGAGTGTGCCGAAACATACGCCACGTCACAAATGCTAGCCAGCAGAAGCTAGCGCCAAGCGCCAATCCTGCGAGGACTGGGTAGCGGTCAGCGGGTGCCCCATAGACAAAAAGCATAAACGGCAGGAATGGGATCGCAACGCCGATTATCGACAGGGGTTTGCCGTTTGCCGCGACATCCTTGTCTACGAGTTCAGTGATCTTGCGCAGCAACGTCACATTACATCCCTTCCTGCGGGCAGTACCGAATCTGCCAACTCCGGCTCGATTTTTCGGCGAGAACTCTACACAGCGTGTCCACCCGGTGCTGTTCCCAGAGGCCCCCGGCCGAGCGGAAGGTATCGATCCCGCTTTCGGCGGAGACGCCGGCGCCTGTCAGGATGACGATGTTGCGGTATGTCTGCATCGCGGCCATGAAGCACGGCGGATGCGAGGTGATCAATGACTAGAGTGGGCATTATCGGCAGCGCTGGGCGCATGGGACAGACGCTGGCGGATGCGATCGCGGCGGCGGGGCATCAGGTTTCGGGCGGGATCGATCAAGGCGGTGATCCGAAGGCTTTGGCTGAGGTCTCGGACGTGCTGGTCGATTTCTCGGCACCGGGCGCCCTGGAGTTCAATCTCGATGCGGCGATCCATGCGGGTATTCCCATCGTGGTCGGCACGACGGGGCTCGCCGAGCGGCACCACTGGCTGGTTGATGCGGCGGCGGTGAGCATTCCGGTGCTGCAGACGGGCAATACCTCGCTCGGCGTGACCTTGCTCGCCCATCTCGTGCGCGAGGCGGCCACGCGGCTGGGCGAGGACTGGGATATCGAGATCGTCGAGACGCACCACCGCATGAAGGTCGATGCGCCTTCGGGCACAGCGCTGCTGCTGGGCGAGGCGGCAGCGGCGGGGCGCGGCGTGCGGCTTGCCGAGGAATCGGTACGCGGGCGCGACGGGGTGACGGGGGCCAGGATGCAGGGCACCATCGGCTTTGCGGCGCTGCGCGGCGGGACCGTGGCAGGGGATCACACGGTCCATTTCCTCGCTGACAATGAACGCATCGCGCTGTCACACCTTGCCGAAAACCGCGCGATCTTTGCCAAGGGTGCGGTGCGCGCCGCGCTGTGGCTGATCGGGCAGAAGCCCGGGCGTTACAGTATGCCCGAGGTGCTGGGGCTTTGAAGAAGGACGAGATCTTCGAATTCTTCCGGCGGCTGGCCGAGGCCAATCCTTCGCCCGAGACCGAGCTTGAATATGGCAATGTCTACCAGCTGCTGGTGGCGGTGACGCTTTCGGCGCAGGCGACCGACGTCGGCGTGAACAAGGCGACGCGGTCGCTGTTTGCCAAGGTGAAGACGCCGCAGGACATGCTGGACCTTGGCGAAGAGGGCCTGAAGCAGCACATCAAGACCATTGGCCTGTTCAACTCCAAGGCCAAGAACGTGATCGCCATGGCCGAGATCCTGGTGCGCGCGCATGGCGGCGAGGTTCCTGCGGACCGCGACCTGCTGATCGAACTGCCAGGTGTCGGGCGCAAGACGGCGAACGTCGTGCTCAACTGCGCGTTCGGGGCGGAGACCTTCGCGGTCGATACGCATATCTTCCGCGTCGGCAACCGCACCGGGCTTGCCAAGGGCAAGACCCCGCTGGCGGTGGAGCAGGGCCTCGAGAAGAAGGTGCCGCAGCCCTTCCGCGTGGGCGCGCATCACTGGCTGATCCTGCATGGGCGCTATGTGTGCAAGGCGCGCGCGCCCGAGTGCTGGCGCTGCGGGGTAGTTGACCTTTGCGGCTTCAAGGAGAAAGTTCCGGAGCAGGGGGCGAAACCCGCAACGAAGACTGCGACTCGGAGGGGCGGAGCGCGGAAAGCCAAGGAGGAAAAGCCATGAGCGCTTTGAAGGCCGCCGCCTTCCTGACCATCACGACCGCTACTGCCCTGTCGCTCGGTGCCTGCGCACCGCGGCCCGGCGATGCATCGAACAACAGCGGCCATGCCCCCAATGTCCCGCGCGCCACGCCGACCGGCCCTGCCGTGAGCTGCATTCCGCTGACCTCGATCCAGGAAAGCCGCGTGCGCGATGACTGGACCATCGACTTCAGGGTGAGCGGCACCAAATGGTATCGCAACACGCTGCCCTATCGCTGCTCGTCGCTCGGCTTCGAGCGGGCGTTTTCCTACGAAACCTCGCTCGCGCAGCTGTGCAACGTCGATATCATCCGGGTCCTTCCCCAGGGCGGTGGCCCGCGCGGACCGCTCAATGCATGCGGGCTTGGCCAGTTTCAGCCGGTGACACTGGCGAAGGAAGGCGCGAAGTAGCGCTCAGGCCTCGGGATCGAGGTGCAGGCCCTTGCGGCCATGCTCCGGCGTGCCGTGCGGGGGCTCGGCGACGGGCGCGTCGGGGTCGAGCGGCACTTGCAGCATGCCTTCCCACTTGGTGATCACCGAAGTCGCCACCGCATTGCCGACGACGTTGGTGGCGGTGCGACCCATGTCGAGGAAGGTGTCGACGCCGAGGAGGAGCGCGACGCCCTCCACCGGCAGGCCGAACTGGGTGAGCGTGGCGGCGATGACCACGAGGCTGGCGCGCGGCACGCTGGCGATGCCCTTGGAGGTGACCATCAGGGTGAGCAGCATCGCGATCTGCTGCCCGGGCGAAAGCGGGATATTGTAGGCCTGCGCGATGAACAGCGTCGCGAAGCTCGTGTACATCATCGAGCCATCGAGATTGAAGCTGTAGCCCAAGGGCAGCATGAAGCCCGAAATGCGGCGCGGCACGCCGAAGCGGTCCAATTGTTCGAACAGCTTGGGCAGCGCGCTTTCGGAGCTTGCGGTGGAGAAGGCGAGCAGGATCGGCTCGCGGATATAGCGCGCCAGCAGCAGCACGCGTTTGCCGAGGAAGATCCCGCCCATGCCCAGCAGCAGGGTCCACAGGATCAGTAACCCGAAGTAGAACTCGGCGACGAAGGCGCCATAGGTCACGATGATGCCGAGCCCGCGTGTGGCAATGACCGAGGCCATCGCGCCGAACACCCCGAGCGGCGCAGCGCGCATGACATAGCCGGTGATCGTGAGCATGAGCGTCGCCAGCGCCTCGCAGCCGCGTATGAGCGGCGCGGCTTCCTCGCCCATCGCGGACAAGCCGAGGCCGGCGAAGATCGAGAAGACGAGGATCTGGAGGACGTTGTTGTTCGCCATCGCGTCGAGCGCGCTGGTCGGGAACACCGACAGCAGGAAGTGACGCAGGGTCAGATCGCTCGTTGCGAGATCGGTGACGGGCGTTGAGGACGTGATGTTGAGCCCGGCGCCGGGCTGGAACAGATTGACCAGCAGCAGCCCGAGCCCGATCGAAATAAGGCTCGCGGTGATGAACCAGGTGAGCGCCCGCCCGCCGATGCGGCCCAGCGCCGAGCTATCACCCATGCTGGCAATGCCGGTGACCAGCGTCGAGAGGATCAGCGGCGCGATGATCATCTTGATGAGGTGCAGGAACACCTCGGGCAGCAGCTTGAGGAGATCGGCGATCTCCGCGAGGTGCTTGTCGCCCGCCGGATAGGAAACGTTGAGCGCGTAGCCCACGCCGATGCCGGCAAACAGGGCGATCAGGATATAGATGGTCAGGCGCGTGCCCAAGTGTTCGGCTCCCTTGTCTTCTGGCCGGTTGGTTTGGCACGGGAGACTAGCGGGGCGAGCGGTTAAGGCAAGCGGGGCGCCAGTTCAAAACGTTCATCATTCCCGCAAAGGCGGGAATCGAGGGCAAAGGGCGCTTGGCAGTGCTTCATCGCCGTCTGCGCGGGGATGACGAGGGGAGGGGGCGGGGTGGGCCTACTCAGCCGCCGCACTGCGCCCGGTGCATCAGCTTCTGATCCGCCAGCACCAGCGCCATCATCGCCTCGACCACCGGCACGCCGCGAATGCCGACGCAGGGATCGTGGCGGCCCTTGGTGAAGAGTTCGGTCGCCTCGCCTTCGCGCGTGATTGTGGGAACGGGGGTGAGGATCGAGGAGGTTGGCTTGAACGCAACACGCACATGGACCGGCTGGCCGGTGGAAATGCCGCCTGCGATGCCGCCCGCGTGGTTGGCGAGGAATTCGGGGGTGCCTTCACCCGGACGCATGGGATCGGCATTGCCTTCGCCGGTGTTGGCGGCGGCGGCGAAACCATCACCGATTTCGACGCCCTTGACCGCGTTGATGCCCACCATCGCGTGGGCGAGTTCGGCATCGAGTTTGGCGTAGAGCGGCGCGCCCCAGCCGGCGGGGACACCGGTGGCGGTGCATTCGACGACGGCGCCGAGCGAGGAGCCAGCCTTGCGAGCATCATCCACCAGCTTTTCCCAGCGGGCGGCGGCTTTGGCGTCCGGGCAGAAGAAGGGGTTGCGGGTGATCTCGGCGGCGTCGAAATTGGCAGGGTCGATGGCATCGCCGCCAATCGCGCTGACCCAGCCGAGTACGCTGACTTCGGGGATGACGAGGCGAGCGACGGCGCCCGCCGCCACGCGGGCGGCGGTTTCGCGCGCAGAGGAGCGGCCGCCGCCGCGATAGTCGCGGAAACCGTACTTGGCGTCGTAGGCATAGTCGGCGTGGCCGGGGCGATAGGCCTTGGCGACGTCGCCGTAGTCCTTGGAGCGCTGGTCCACGTTCTCGATCATCAGCGAGATCGGCGTGCCGGTCGTCTTGCCCTCGAACACGCCGGAGAGGATGCGCACCTGATCAGGCTCCTGCCGCTGCGTGGTGAAGCGCGACTGGCCGGGGCGGCGGGCATCGAGGAAGGGCTGGATCAGGCTTTCATCCAGCGCGAGGCCCGGCGGGCAGCCATCGACCACCGTGCCGAGGGCAGGTCCGTGGCTTTCCCCCCAGGTGGTGAAGCGGAACATGTGGCCGAACGTGTTGAAGCTCATGGGCCAGCGCCTTCGCGCAAATTGTTGCAAAAGTCACGCCTGCTGCGCCAAAGGGGCCTCATGTTCCTTGTCGTCTTCCGCAACCGCAAGCGCGCCGATCTGGATGCGGCGGCCTACAGCGCCGATGCCGATGCGATGGAGGCGCTGGCGGCGGCACAGCCGGGCTACCTCTCGTTCAAGAGCTATACCGCCGAGGACGGCGAAGTCGTGGCGATCAGCGAATGGGCGGACGAAGCGGCGGCGCTGGCGTGGCGGCGGGTGGCGAGCCACGCCAAGATGCAGGCCAAGGGCCGCGAGGCTTACTACGAGGACTACACCCTGCTGGCTGGTACCCCGACCCGGCTGCACCGCTTTTCGAGGACCAAGGCATGACGATCACTCTCTACGGCATCCCCAATTGCGACACCGTGAAGAAGGCGCGCAGCTGGCTGGAAGCGCAGGGGATTGCCTATGCGTTTCATGACTACAAGAAGGCGGGCGCTGACCCGGTGCGCATCGCGGAGTGGATCGCGGCGGCGGGGCGGGACAAGGTGGTCAACCGGGCGGGCACGACCTTTCGCAAGCTCTCGCCGGACGATCAGGCGGCGCTGGGCGGCGAGGGGGCTCCGGCAGTGCTCGCGGCCAACACCTCGGTGATCAAGCGGCCGATTGTCGAGCATCCGGGCGGGCTGCTGGTGGGGTTCAAGGAAGCCGAATGGAGCGCCATTCTGGGCTGAATTGACATGAAAAGATATGCGGGGCGCCCTGTTCACAGGGGCTGAGCCGTGTTATCTACATTTGTGTGAATACCGCTGCTCCTTTCGCCTTTGCGATCACCGTCGATCCCGCTGACATCGACTTCATGGGGCACGTCAACAACGCCTCCTATCTCAAGTGGGTGCAGGACGCGGTTGTCGGTCACTGGCAGGCGTTTGCGCCGGCGCAGGCGGTGGCCGATCTCGTGTGGGTCGCGACCAACCACAACATCACCTACCGGCGGCCGACGTTCCTCAACGACCCGGTGATCGCCCACGTCATTCTCGAGCGCGTGCAAGGCGCGCGGGCGTTTTACGAGACGGTGCTGAAGCGCGGCGAGGAAGTGCTGGCAGAAGTGAAATCGAGCTGGTGTTGCCTCGACGCCGCCACGCTGCGCCCGGCGCGGCTGGCGCGCGATCTGATCGAGAAGTTCCTGCCTGCGGCAGACTAACGCAGCTTCGCGATCTCCAGCCCATCCGCCTTGGCGCGGATCTTGATCGATTCCTCGCTGCGGGTGAGCGCTTTGGCGAGGCCTTTCAGCGCCATGCCCTTTTTGGCCAGCATGTGCAGCTTCTGAACTTCGTCCGTCGTCCAGGCCTGCTTGTGCCGTTCGAAGACTTTGCCGGTCGCCATCAGACGTCTCCCTCGGCGGCTTTGCGCGCCGTCACGATATAATTGAGCGAAAGGTCATCCGAGAGGTGGAGGCCCTTCAGCGGGCTCCACGAAATGCCTTTCGGATTGCCCATGGCGAAGCCGGCTTCAGCGAGCAGGTCGCTGAGTTCCAGCGGGGTGATGAAGTCCTCCCAGTGGTGCGTGCCCCGGGGCACCATGCCGATGCCTTCCGCCGCGCCGACCAGCAGCAGCCGCGATGCGGCGGTGCGGTTGGGAGTGGAGAGGACCAGCAGGCCGTCCTCCGCCACCCGCGCCACCAGACCCGCGATGAAGGCGGCCTTGTCGGCCACGTGCTCGATCACTTCCATCGAGGTCACGAGATCGAAGGTGCCGAGGCCGAGCGCGGCCAGTTCGCCGTGGCGGTAATCGATGGTGAGGCCGCTGCCTGCGGCATGCGCCCGCGCCGCCGCAATATTCTCCTCCGCCGCGTCAACCGCCGTCACCGCCGCGCCCATCCGCGCGAGCGGTTCGGCGAGCAGCCCCGCGCCGCAGCCGACATCGAGCGCGCGGCGC
>CAZQEH010000048.1:0-26030 GCA_964592205.1 uncultured Novosphingobium sp. | reverse complement strand
TCGGCCGATGAAACCTTGAAATCGCCCGGTGCTTCGACATGCAGTTGTTCGACAGTGCCGTCATTGACAACCATGGCAAAACGCTGGCCGCGGATGCCAAGGCCGAAGCCCGTGCCGTCCATCGTAAGGCCCAGCGCCTTGGCGAAATCGCCATTGCCGTCTGCCAGCATGGTGACGTCGGCGGAACCCGCCGCAGCGCCCCAGGCCTTCATCACGAAGGGATCGTTGACCGCGGTGCAGGCGATCTCGTCAACGCCCTTGGCGCGGATCTCATCGGCTTTTTCGACGAAGCCCGGGAGGTGCTTGGCCGAACAGGTGGGAGTGAAAGCACCCGGGACCGAGAACAGCGCAACGCGCTTGCCGGCAAAGTATTCGGCGGACTGCACCGCATCGATGCCGTCAGCCGTGGCTTTCACCAGCTTCACGTCGGGCAGCTTGTCGCCAACTGCGATTGTCATGGGCAAGGATCCTCTTGTTGGGTTGATCTGTGCGTTGTTGCGCATCGGTCGATATAGGCCCGGTATGTGGCAGCGCAACCGCCGCGCGGATGGTTAAGTCCGCTTCACCGCGAGTATTGAAGAAGCGGTAAATCCTGAGCGCGCTTACTGGCCGTGAAGCTGGGAGGCTTCGAGGGAATATCGGGAGGGGAGATTCGGGACATGCGCCATGGGAACCTTGCGCGAACACTTGGCACCGCAACCATCGCTTGCGCGCTGGCGGCATCGGCAACTTCATCCGCCATCGCGGCGCCCGCATGCTGGTCAGCCGATCTCGTGCGAGCGGCAAAGCTGAGGCAGCTTGATGTCATGCTGATGGTGGGATCGCTGCGCTGCCGCAGCACCGCGCAGGACTACCGGGCGGCCTACGATCGCTTCTTGCTGCGGCATCGGCCGGTGTTGAGCAAGGCCAACTTGGCGATCCTGAGCGAAATGCGGGTCAAGCTCGGTCCGGTCGGCGCGCTTGATACGCTCGACAAGGCCAGTGTGCGCATGGCCAATCGGTATGGCGAGCAAGGAGGATATGGCTGCGCCGATCTAGGCGAAGTGACCGCCGCCCTTGCCGATGGCGGCGGGGAGGCGCTAGCCCATGCGGCGGATATGCTGGTGGGCGAAGACGTCGCGCTTGAGGCTTGCCCGGTTGAGGTTGCGGTTGCCGTACTCCCCCCGCGCCGCAATTAGGCGCGCCTTGGCCCGAACGTGATATAAAGCTTTCTTTATATCGCCATTGCACAATGACGAGAGGCCCGCTAAGGGAGTGGCAATCGAGCCCTCCTCCCGGCGGGCTTTTTGTTTTGATCTGCAATCTTGGAGACAGCCTCGTGGCCAGCGTTCTTGACGCCCGGAAAGACTATGTGATCGCCGACATCGGCCTTGCCGACTTCGGGCGCGCCGAAATCAGGATTGCCGAGACCGAGATGCCCGGCTTGATGGCGCTTCGCGAGGAATTCGGCCCGTCGCAGCCCTTGAAGGGCGCGCGCATCACCGGTTCGCTCCACATGACGATCCAGACCGCCGTGTTGATCGAGACGCTGACCGCGCTCGGCGCTGAAGTGCGCTGGGCCACCTGCAACATCTTCTCCACGCAGGACCATGCCGCCGCCGCAATCGCTGCCGCTGGCATCCCGGTCTTCGCGATCAAGGGCGAGAGCCTTGCCGATTATTGGGACTACGTCGGCTCGATCTTCGATTGGGGTGACGACGTGACCGCCAACATGATCCTCGATGACGGCGGCGATGCCACCATGTTTGCGCTGTGGGGCGCGCGCGTTGAAGCGGGTGAGACGCTGTTCGAACCCAGCAATGCCGAGGAAATCGAGTTCGTCCGCGCGCTCACCGCGTTCCTCAAGAAGAAGCCAGGCTACCTCACGGCTTCGGTGAAGGCCATCAAGGGCGTCTCGGAAGAGACCACCACCGGCGTCCACCGCCTCTACCAGATCGCCAAGGACGGCAAGCTGCCGTTCCCCGCGATCAACGTGAACGATTCGGTGACCAAGTCGAAGTTCGACAACCTCTATGGCTGCAAGGAATCACTGGTCGACGCGATCCGCCGCGCCACCGACGTGATGCTGGCCGGCAAGGTCGCCTGCGTCGCTGGTTTCGGCGATGTGGGCAAGGGCTCGGCCGCTTCGCTGCGTCAGGGCGGCGCGCGGGTGATGGTCACCGAAATCGATCCGATCTGCGCGCTGCAGGCAGCGATGGAAGGCTATGAAGTCGTCACCATGGAAGAAGCGGTCAAGCGCTGCGACATCTTCGTGACCGCGACCGGCAACGAGGACGTGATCACCGCCGACCACATGAAGGCGATGAAGCCGATGTCGATCGTGTGCAACATCGGCCACTTCGACAGCGAGATCCAGATCGCTGCGCTGTCGAACTACAAGTGGACCGAAGTGAAGCCGGGCACCGACCTTGTCGAATTCCCGGACGGCAAGCAGATCATCGTGCTCGCCAAGGGCCGCCTCGTGAACCTCGGCTGCGCCACTGGCCACCCGAGCTTCGTGATGAGCGCCAGCTTCACCAACCAGACGCTGGCCCAGATCGAGCTGTTCACCAAGAGCAGCCAGTACAAGAACGAAGTCTACGTGCTGCCCAAGCATCTCGACGAGAAGGTTGCCGCGCTTCACCTCGCGAAGCTCGGCGTGCAGCTCTCGAAGCTCTCGGACAAGCAGGCTTCCTACATCGGCGTGCCGCTGCAGGGACCGTTCAAGCCGGACCACTATCGCTACTAAGCATCGCTGGGGGGCTGCGCCCTTCACCGGACCGAATGGGGCCCGCGCCAAGGCGCGGGCTTTTTTCGTTTGGCGATCCCACAGCTTGTGCCCTGCCTGTCATTGTAATTTGGTGCGGCGCGCCCTAGCCAAGCAGCGATGGTCCTGCCGCCGTTTGCCCTTGTTCTCATTGCGCTGGTTGTTGCTGCCTGGACGCTGGGAGCGGCGTGGGTAGTGCTGTCCGCGCGCGGACGGCTCGCCCGGGCCGAAGCGACGCAGCGGCTCGCCCGGCGCCTTTCCCGCATGATCGAGGAAGCGCCTGCGTTGCCCCTGCTGGTGCGGGCGGACGGGCGGATCGAGGGGCCGTCACGGCTTGCAGGCTGGCTTGGGCTCGATGCGATGCCGGGCTTCCTCAGCGAACTGGATGCGAGCGCCGCAGGGCTAGATGAAGTCCAACTTTCGCAGCTCAGCGATGCGGTACGCAAGGTGCAAAAAACCGGCGCTCCGTTCGAGCTCGCGCTCACCCCGCGTGGCGGCAAGCGCAGCCTTGGCGCGCGTGGCCATCTGGCCGATCCGCAAGTCTCGCCGGGCGGTGCCGCGCTGGTGTGGTTCTTCGATTTTACCGATAGCGTGGGCGAACTGCGCCGTCTGCGCGCGGAAGCCGCCTCTGCGCGGGCCGATTTTGCGGCGCTGGCCGGGCTTATCGAAGCGGCGCCCCTGCCAATGTGGTTCCGGGGGCCGGACATGGCACTGCGCCTCGTCAACAGCGCCTATGTGAAGGCCGTTGGGGCCACGAATGCGGCAGATGTTGTCGCTGCCGGAACCGAGCTGATCGAGCCGATCGAGGGTGTCGGCGCGGCCAAGATCGCCCAGCAGGTGTTCAACCGCCGCTTGCCTGTCGAGCGGGTCGTTTCCGCGACCATCGGCGGGCAGCGCCGCTCGATCCGCGTTTCCGACCTCCCGCTGGGCGCCGACGGTGTGGCGGGCTATGCAGTCGATACCGAGGAAATGGAAGAGCTGCAGCGCCAGTTCCGCCGCTTCCGCGAGGCGCAGCGCGAAATGCTCGATACGCTTTCGGCGGGGATCGCGCAGTTCGACGAGAAGCGCAATCTGGTCTTCGCCAACCAGCCGTTCCTGCGCATCTTCAGCGTGCCGCAGGCCTGGGTGGTCGATACGCCGCCGTTCGACCGCGTGCTCGACCGGATGCGCGACAGTGCGCGCCTTCCAGAAGTGCGCGATTTTCCGGAGTGGCGGCGCGAACGGCAAGGCTGGTTCCTGAGCCGCGAGCCGCGCGAGGAATCCTGGCACCTCGGCGATGGCACCCATCTTCGCGTCATCGGGCAGCCGATGCCGGATGGCGGGCTTCTGATGATCTTCGAGGACCGGACCGAACAGCTCCAGCTTTCCGCTACGCGTGACACGCTGCTGCGCACCCGCACCGCGACGTTCGACAACCTGTTCGAATCGCTCGCCGTATTCGGGCCCGATGGCCGGTTGCAGCTGTGGAACCGGCGTTTTGCGAGCGAGCTGGGGCTCGAGGAGGAGTTCCTCGCCTCCCATCCGCGTGCCGATGCGCTGCTGAGCCGGATCGCCAAGCTGCTCAAGCGGCCTGCTCAAATCAGCACGATCGGGCAGGTCATTCAGTCCGCCTCGCTGGAACGCAAGCAGCAGAGCGGGCGGATCCTGCTGGCGGATGGGCGATCTTTCGCGATTGCCGGTGTGCCCTTGCCCGATGGCAATGGCCTGCTCACCGTGCTCGACATCACCGATTCCGAAAAGGCCGAAGCAGCGCTGCGCGAACGCAATGCCGCACTGGTCGAGGCCGATGCGGTGAAGACCCGCTTCATTGCCAACATGAGCTACGAATTCCGCACCCCGCTCACCTCAATCGGTGGGTTTGCCGAACTGTTGCAGAGCGGCATTGCGGGCGAGTTGACTGCGCAGGCACAGGAATACGTGAGCGCGATCCTGACCTCGGTCGAGCGGCTCGGCGAGCAAATCGAGAATGTGCTCGATCTTTCGCAAAGCGAAGCCGGAACGCTGCCACTGGCGGCGGAACCGGTGGACCTGTTCCCCTTGCTTGGCGATGTCGTGCGCGAGCGGGCGGAGCGCCTCGGCGAAGCGGGGATCACGCTGGACCTTCGCGGCAGCCAGGCGATCGGCGGCGCGACCGGGGACCGCAAGCGGCTGCGGCGCCTGTTCGGCCAATTGATCGACAACGCCATTGCCGCAACGCCGAAAGGCGGGCGGATCCTCGTCGAAGCATCGCGCCGAAAGGGCGGCAAGAACGGCAAGGGCGCGTTGCAAGTCGTCGTTTCCGACAACGGTGCGGGCATGGACCCGGCACAGCTTGCCCGCGCACTCGAAGGCCTCAAGATCAGTGCGGACGGGCGTTCGGTGGAGCGCCGCGGCGGGGTTGGCCTGCCGCTGGTGCGCAGGCTCGTGGCCGCGCATGGCGGGACGTTTGAACTGCTGTCGGAAAAAGGGGAGGGGACCAGCGCTGTGGTGACGCTTCCGTGAAGTGGTTTGGGCCATGACGACATTTGGCATGAAGGGACGTGGACGATGATCATGCCGCTGCCGGATCTTGTCGCAACCGATGCGCTTGCCCGGCGCATTGCCACTCTCCTGCATCCCGGTGACGTCATCGCGCTCAGCGGCGGGCTGGGCGCGGGCAAGACGACCCTCGCACGCGCGATCATTGCGGCGCTCGGCTATTCCGAGGAAGTGCCGAGCCCCAGTTTCGCGATCATCGAAGTCTATGATCCACCGGCCTTGCGGCTGCGCGTGGTCCACGCCGATTTCTATCGGCTGGAGGATCCGGAGGAAGCTTCCGAGCTTGGCCTTGACGACTACCGCGCCGATGCCGTGCTGATCGCCGAATGGCCCGAACATGCCGGTGGATTTGCGCACGAGCCGGCCTGTCTCTCGATCAGACTCGAAATCCTTGAAAACGAACGCGTCGCCATTGTCGAGGCGGGCCCCGATTGGCTAGAGCGCAGGGGATGGACGTGACCCTGACCCCAAGCGCGCTGCCTGACGGCGCCGAACCGTTTCTGGCTGCCGCTGGCTGGGGCACTGCCGCGGCCGAACCGATCCCCGGCGATGCCTCGGCGCGGCGCTATTTCCGGCTGCGGCGCCCGGGTGCGACTGCCATGCTGATGCATGCGCCGCCGCCCGGTGAGGATGCCGAACCGTTCCTGCGCGCGGCGCGCTGGCTGGATGCGAACGGCATGCGCGCGCCGGAAATCTTCGCGGTGGATAGCGCAAAGGGCTTCGTGCTTCTGCAGGATTTCGGCGAGGTTCGGATGCGCGAATACGTCGATGCCTGGCCGCAGGACGAACGCGAAGTCTATAGCCATGCCGTGGATGCGCTGGTCCAGTTGCACCGCCTGCCACCGGGGCCGTTCACGCTCTATTCCCTCGCCGAGTACCAGCGCGAGGCGCGGCTGTTTGTCGAGTGGTATTGCCCCATGCAAGGGCTGAACGTCGATCTCGCGGGATGGACCGCGGCCTGGGAAGGCGTGCTTGGGCAGCTGCTTTCGCGCCAGCGCCCCGGCGTGACGGTGCTGCGTGACTATCATGCCGAGAACATCATGCTCGATGGCGGGCTTGGCAGGCAGGGTTTGCTCGATTTTCAGGACGCGCTGGTAGGTCATGCGGCCTACGATCTCGTCTCTTTGCTGCAGGATGCGCGGCGTGATGTCGATCCGGCGCTGGAGCGGGCGATGGTCGATCACTATGTCGCGCAGAGCGGCGCGGACGCGCATTTTGCCGAGGACTACGCCCGGCTTGG
The DNA here is from genome assembly GCA_964592205.1 of uncultured Novosphingobium sp. Lineage (GTDB taxonomy): Bacteria > Pseudomonadota > Alphaproteobacteria > Sphingomonadales > Sphingomonadaceae > Novosphingobium. The sequence goes on along the minus strand of CAZQEH010000048.1, from coordinate 19,527 downwards.
TGCGCAGCGCAATGCCAAGATCGTCGGCATTTTCGTGCGCTTGTGGAGGCGCGATGGAAAGCCGCGTTACCTTGATTACATCCCGCGTGTCTGGGGTCTGCTGGAGCGCGATCTGGCGCACCCGGCGCTGGCGCCCGTGGCGCGCTGGTTCGATGCCAATATCCCCGCCGCGCTGCGCGATCCGGCAGGGCGGCTTGGCGGGACGTTCCCGGTATGACCAAGCTGGCAAGCGATGCGGCGATGGTGCTCGCCGCCGGGCTCGGCAAGCGGATGCGCCCGCTGACGGCTGCGCGCCCCAAGCCACTTGTGCGGGTAAACGGCCGCGCGCTGATCGATCATAGCCTTGATAAGCTGGTCGAGGCCGGGGTTTCACGCGCGGTGGTCAACGTCCACTATCTCCCCGGGCAGATCGAGGCGCACCTCGCGCAGCGCTGCGCACCGGTCATTGCCGTTTCGGACGAGCGCGTGGCCCTGCTCGAAACGGGCGGCGGCCTGGTCAAAGCGCTGCCGTTGATCGATGCCGATCCGTTCTTCTGCCTCAATAGCGACAATGTCTGGCTCGATGGGCCGCAGAACGTGTTCGATGCGCTGAGCGTTGCGTGGGATCCGGCGCAGATGGACGCGCTGCTGCTGCTTGTCAGCCATGCGCGGGCGTTCAACTACGCGGGGCGCGGCGATTTCCACCTTGATCCGCTGGGCCGAATCAGCCGGCGGAAGGCGGGTCGGGTGGCGCCGTTCATCTACACCGGCATCCAGATCGTCTCGCACCGCTTGCTGCGCGATGCACCGCAGGGTGCGTTCTCTACGGGCGTGCTGTGGGACCGGGCTATTGCCGAAGGACGGCTTTACGGGATCTCGCATAGCGGCCTGTGGTTTGAAGTCGGCGCGCCGGAAATGATCGCGCCGACTGAAGCCGCGCTGCAGCGTGGCTGACCGGAGTTTGATGGGGCGGGGCCCCAACATTTATTCGATCGCCGCGCACCGCGGTTTTGCCGACGCACTCGTGGCAGGGCTGGTCCCGCGCTATCAGGAAGAAGGCTTCGGCCTTGCGCGGCTGACCCTGTTGCTGCCGAGCCGCCGCGCGGTGCGCATCGTGACCGAGGCGTTCATCCGCGCCAGTGGCGACGGCGGGCTGCTGCTCCCGCGCATGGCGGTGGTGGGCGAACTTGATCTCGACGAGACGCTGGGCCCGCTGCTCGATCCATTGGGCGATGGAGCTGACCTGCCGCCGGCCGCGGATCCCACCGCGCGTCTGCTGGCGCTGGCGGACATGCTGCGGAGCGATCCCGAAACCCGCGCGACTTCTGCACCGGGCTTGCTGCGGCAGGCGCGCTCGCTAGCGCAGGCGATGGACCGGCTTGCCGTTGAAGATGTCGCGCTGGAAGCTCTGCTCGATCCCGAGTTGGTGGGGCTGGTTGGCGAATTGGCCGAGCATTGGCAGCGCGGCACCGCGCAGTTCGCTCGCATTCTAGCGCGCTGGCGCAACCGCTGCGAGGAACTTGGCGAAATCGATGCGCCGACCCGCCGCAATCGCCTGCTGGCGCATATCGCCGAGCGCTGGCGAACTGCGCCGCCGCCGCATCCGGTGGTCGCCGCGGGGGTAACTTCGGCGGCACCGGCAGTCGCCCGGTTGCTGCGCGTGGTTTCGGAATTGCCGCAAGGCGCGGTGATCCTGCCAGATCTTGATCTTGCGCTGCCCGGCGATGTCTGGGACGCGCTTGGCGCGGCAGGCCATTCCGAACGGCCCGATGCGCCTGTCTTCGCGCGCGGCGATGTGTCGACCCATCCGCAGTATCATCTGAAACTCCTGCTCGCGCGCATGGGGATTGCGCGAGGGGAAGTGCAGGCGTGGCACCGATCAGGTCTGGCGGCAGCACCGCCCGAGCGCAGCCGCGCGATATCGAACCTGTTCCTGCCGCCCGAGGCAAGCACGGTCTGGGCCGATCTGCCCGGCGAAGCCCGCCGGCTCTCGGGCGTGCGGATGATGGAAACCGCGCACCCCGAGGAGGAAGCGCAGGCCATCGCGGTGCTGGTGCGGCAGGCGCTGGCCGAACCGGAGAAGCGGGTCGCCATCATCACTCCGGACCGCGATCTTGCGCAGCGTCTTGTTGCGCATCTGGAGCGGTGGGGCATTGCAGCTGATGATACGGCGGGCCGGCCATTGCCGCAGACCCCGGCAGGGCGGGTACTGCTGCAGTTGGCCGAGATTGCCGGAACGGCGGCTGCACCGGTGCCGCTTCTCGCGCTGCTCGGTCATCCGTTGGTGCGGCGCGGGGAGGGGCGGTCGGCCTGGCTCGAGCGAGTACGCCAGCTCGATCTGGCGCTGCGTGGGCCGCGACCGGGGCCAGGGCTTGATCCCGTGCGCGGCGCCATCGCCGCGAAGGAAGCGGTCTTCCCGGGGCTGACGGCATGGTGGGACGAGGCCGCGGCCCTCATTGCACCACTCTTGGATGATGTGGCGCCGCCGTCGCTCGCGCTTCATCTCGATGCCATGGCCCAAGTGGCCGAGGTGCTGTGCGGTCCGGCGATCTGGGCCGAAGCGGATGGGCGCGCGCTGGCCACGTTTGTCGAGCAATGGCGTGAGGCCGCGCAGGCCAGCAATCTGCTGGTCGAGCGCGCCGATCTCCACGCCTTGCTGAGCGATGCGCTAGGCGAAATCGCGGTGCGCCCGCCCTATGGTGGCCATCCGCGGCTTGCGATTTATGGCCTGCTCGAAGCGCGGATGAGCCGCGCGGAGCTGGTGATCTGCGCGGGAATGTCCGAGGGCAAGTGGCCTGCCTCGCCCGCGCCCGATCCGCTGCTGGCGCCAGCTGTGCTGCGCGCGCTGTGCATTCCCGGCGCCGATTTCCGCATCGGGCTTGCCGCGCACGATCTTGCCGCCGCACTCGGGGCACCCGAAGTCGTGCTGAGCCACGCCATGCGCGATGCGGCGGGGCCGGTGATCCCTTCGCGTTTCCTGCTGCGCATCCGCGCGATGCTCGGCCGCGAGCTGGAGCGTGAGACTGAAGCGGTGCGTATCGCCCGCTTGCTCGACAAGGCGGCGCCGGCCGATCCCTATCCCCAGCCAGAGCCGATGCCCAGCGCGGAGCAACGCCGAGTCAGTATTGCCTCGACCGCGCTCGATCGGCTGCGCGGCGATCCCTACCAGTTCTATGCCTCGGCGATCATGGGCCTGCGCAGGCTCGATCCGCTTGATGCCGCGCCCACAGCGGCGTGGCGCGGGACGGCCGTGCACGAAGTGCTGCGGCAATGGCACGAGAGCGGCAGCCAGCGCGGCGAACTGCTACAACTGGCCGAGCGCACGCTGGCCGAGATGAGCGCGCATCCGTTCATGCGCGGGCTGTGGCGGCCGCGGCTTCTGGCGGCCCTGCAATGGGTTGATGACTACAACGCCGAACTGACCCTGCAGAGCCGCATGCCGGTGCTGTGGGAGAAGACCGGGGCGGTCGATATCATGGGGGTGAAGCTCCACGGCCGCGCTGACCGGATCGACCGTCTGGCGGACGGGATGCTGGCGGTTGTCGATTACAAGACGGGCGCGCCGCCATCGGGCAAGATGGTGCAGGAAGGCTATGCACTCCAGCTCGGCCTTGTCGCGCTGATTGCCGAGCGCGGCGGATTTGAAGGCCTTGGCGGCACGGTACATGGCTTCGAATACTGGTCGCTCCAGCGCCAGCGCGGGAGTGATGGGTTCGGCTACAAGTACGAGCCTGTTCCCGACACCCGCAAGAAGTACGGTCTGCCGCGCGAGAGCTTCGTGCCGGAAACACTGCGCTTTCTCACCGAAGCCATCGAGAAGTGGATTCTCGGCGGCGAGCCCTTCACCGCGCGGCCCAATCCCGATCTGCCGGGCTATACCGATTATGACCAGCTGATGCGGCTTGAGGAGTGGCAGGGGCGGGGAGTGAAGCCCCAATGAGCAAGGTCTATCCTCTAAAGGACAACCAGCGCCTTGCCGTTCAGCCCGAACGGACGGTCTGGCTCTCCGCTTCCGCCGGCACGGGAAAGACGCAGGTGCTGTCAGCGCGCGTGCTGCGGCTGCTCTTGCAGGACAGGGTCTCGCCAGACCAGATCCTGTGCCTTACCTTCACCAAGGCCGGTGCGGCCGAGATGGCGACGCGCGTGAACGATGTGCTGGCGCGCTGGGTTCGCCTGCCGGAAATCGAACTGGCCAATGAACTGAGGGCGATCGGGGCGCCCTATGGCCCCGACGTGATTGCCCGCGCACGCAGCCTGTTTGCCGCTGTGCTCGATAGTCCGGGCGGAGGGCTGCGGATCGAGACGATCCATGCCTTCTCGCAGTGGCTGCTCGGCGCGTTTCCGGCTGAGGCCGGACTGGTGCCCGGCACACGCGCAATGGAGGACCGCGACCGCGACCTGCTGCTGCGCGAGGTGCTGGCGGACTTGCTGATCGAAGCGCAGGACATGGGCGACGATGCGCTGTTCACCGCGCTTGAAGATCTCAGCCTGCGGATGGGCGAGGATGCCGTGCCCGCGTTTCTGCTGCGTTGCGCTTCGGCGCATGATCTCTGGGAAGGCCCGGGCGCATGGCAGCCGCCACTGCGCCCGCGGATCAACCGCCTGCTAGGGCTCGATGCCGGGGAGGACGGGGCCGGGCTTGCCGATCTGGTGCGCGACAGTGTGTTTGATGTGGCAGCGGTCGAAGTCTGCATGGAAGCGAACCGGCGCTGGGGCGCTCGGACGGGGCTCGATGCCGCATCGATCATGCAGGACTGGCTCGAGGCTTCGCCGACAGCCCGGGTCGCTGGGCTTGATGGCTTTGCCGAGGTGTTTCTTACCAAGGCCGGGCTGCCGCGCGCTGCCAAGAGCCTCGAAAAGCACGAGCCGCGCTACACCGACTACCAGCACTGCGTGATCGAAGACCTTGGGCGCGTGCAGGAAATGCGCGCGCTGGTTGATCTGGCTGCGCGGCTCGATCCTGCGCTCACGTTGGGACGGCGGTTTGCGCTCGCCTGGGCCGAAGCCAAGGCACGCGAAGGCTTCATCGATTTCGACGACCAGATCCGGGCTGCGGCCAACCTTCTGACCAAGCAGGCCCCGGCCGAATGGATCCGCTACAAGCTCGACCGGCGGTTCGATCATATTCTGGTGGACGAAGCGCAGGATACCAATGCGGCGCAGTGGCGCATCGTGCTCGATGGGCTGGTCGGCGATTTCTTCAGCGGAGAAGGTCAGCGTGCCGAAGCGCTGCGCACGCTGTTCGTGGTGGGCGATTACAAGCAGGCTATCTTCGGCTTTCAGGGCACGAGCCCGGAAAACTTCGCCGCCGCGCGCGAACGGGTGCGGCGTGAGCTGGATGCGCTCGCGGATGTTACCGCTGATCCCGGCAAAGCCCTGCTACCGCTGGGGCTGGGGCGCTCCTACCGGACCGCCGCTTCGGTGTTGGCCTTTGTCGATCGCGCGATTGCCGCGATCGGGCCGGATCGCTTCGGCCTCCCTGAAGCGCCCGAAACGCATCAGGGTGACGAGGATCGTCCTGGCATGGTCACACTGTGGCGGACTGTCGGCGGTGCGGCGGAGGATGACGAGGACGCACCGCCCGGTGAGGGGGACGAAGGCGCGGAAGCCTGGCTTTCCCGGCCGGACAGGTTGATGGCCGATCAGATTGCGCAGCAAGTGCGCCAGTGGCTGGACGATGGCTTTCCGCTGCACAAGGGCGGCCCGCGCCGGGCAACGCCGGGCGATATCATGGTGCTTGTGCGTTCGCGCAAGGCGCTCGCCGGGCTGATTGTTGCGCGGCTCCATGCGCGCGGCGTGCCGGTTGCTGGGGTGGACCGGCTTCGGCTCGGCGCGCCGCTGGCGGTGAAGGATCTGGTCGCGGCGCTGCGTTTCTGCGCGCAGCCGCTTGACGACCTCAACCTCGCTTCGCTCCTGGTTTCGCCGCTGATTGGCTGGTCGCAGGACATGCTGCTCGAACACGGCTACCGCGCAAAGGGCGTGCGGCTGTGGGATCATCTGCGCGCCAACGAAGACCCGGCGACTTACCCGGCGATGGAGCATTTGCGCGAGGCGCTTGGCCGGGCGGATTTCGGCACACCGGCGCAGTTGCTCCATTGGCTGCTGGTTGGCCCATGGCAGGGGCGGCGCAACCTTGTCGCGCGGCTCGGCGCTGAAGCCAACGATCCGATCGACGAGCTTATCAACGCCGCCTCGGCCTATGCAGCCAGCCAGACGCCGAGCCTTGTCGGTTTCCTCCAATGGTTCGATGCGGGCGACGGCGAACTGAAGCGCGAGGCGGGGCAGAAGTCTGATCTCGTGCGGGTGATGACGGTCCACGGCTCGAAGGGGCTGGAAGCGCCGATTGTCATTCTTGCCGATGCAGCTGCCGATCCGGCCGCCTCGCGCCCGCGCGATCTTTCACTCGAAGAGGCGGTGCTGGATGAACGCCGCCGAGTGCCGCTACCGCCCCTGAACAAGGCCGAACGTGCCGGACCCGTCCGCGAGGCCGCAGAGCGCGCGGCCGAGCAGGAGCGCGAGGAGCACTGGCGCCTGCTCTATGTGGCGATGACGCGGGCCGAGGAAGCGCTGTTTATCGGCGGTGCGCTCGGCACCAAAGCAAAAGGCGTGCCCGAAGAAAGCTGGTATGCGCAGCTTGCCCCGCTGTTCGGCGAGGAAGACGGCGCGTGGCGCGATGACCCGATCTGGGCGGCCTCGCGCCAGCTTGGCGGGCTTGGGCCGCTCCCTGCTGCCATATCAGCGCCGTCGGCACCGGCCGAGCCTGACGCCGCCCTGCCGGACTGGCTGGCTGTGCCGCTCCCGGCTGAGCCGCGGCCGCCACGTCCGCTTGCGCCTTCGGGGCTGGGTGAAGCGGGTGAGGCATCCGGTCCACCTTCGCCCCCCGGGCCTGCCGCGCGCCTTGCCGCACGGCGCGGTACGTTGCTCCACAAGCTGATCGAACGCTTGCCCGAACTGGTGCCTGAAGTGCGGACGGAGGCGGCGCGCAAATGGCTGGCGCGAATGGCTGCCGATTTCGATGATGACGCGCGGGAAGCCATGACTGCGGCAGCGCTGCGTGTGCTTGGTGAACCGGCGTGGGCCGAAGTGTTCGGACCCGGCTCACTCGCCGAAGTGCCGATTGCGGCGGTGGTTGGTGAGCGGGTCGTGAGTGGTACGCTTGACCGGCTGCTGCTGCTGCCAGACCGCGTCCGCGTCGTCGATTTCAAGACCGATCGCCGCCCGCCGGACCATATCGACGATGTCCCCCGCGCGAGCTTGCGTCAGATGGGCGCCTATGTTGCCGCATTGGAGACGATCTATCCGGGGCGCCGGATCGAGGCGGCGCTGCTCTACACGCACACGCCGCAGCTTGTCGTGATCCCGCCCGAAGTGATCACGGCGCACAAGCCAGCCCTTCAGGGTGCGCAGGAAAGCTTTTAGCGCTGCTTTCTTGCGCCACGCGCCAGACCTCTTACATATCGCATCAACCTCAAGGAGTTACCTGACATGGCCACCAAAGCCGTTACCGATGCCAGCTTCGCCGCCGATGTGCTCGGCTCCGACAAGCCCGTTCTCGTTGATTTCTGGGCCGACTGGTGCGGACCGTGCAAGATGATCGCGCCTGCGCTGGAAGAGATTTCGGAAGAGCTGGCCGAAAAGGTTTCCATCGTGAAGATGGACATCATGGAAAATACCAGCATTCCGGGTGAAATCGGTGTGCAGTCGATCCCGCTGATGGTCCTGTTCAAGGATGGCAAGCCGGTGGCCCATAAGCTTGGCGCTGCGCCCAAGAGCCAGCTCAAGGGCTGGTTGGAGAGCGTTCTCTAAGATCAGCCCGCTTTGCCGGTTGGCAAGCCCGAAGCTGGGATGCATGACTGCGGTCATGCATCCCAGCTTCGGAGCCTTGACCTGATGCCGACCCTACCCTGTCACCGGTTTGCCCTTCTGCTCGCCGCAAGCCTGCTTGCCTCGGCCACCCCGATCACCGCGCTGGCCGCGCCCGATGGCGATAACGCCGCGATTGCCCGGATCATCGATGAGGGCATGAACCGCAGTGAGGCGATGATCACCGCCTCCGCCCTCATGGACCGCATTGGTCCGCGCCTCACCAATTCCGAGAATCATCGCAAGGCGGAAAGCTGGGCGATGGAACTGATGCGCAAGCAAGGCCTTGCCAATATCCACGTCGAGCCGTTTGACTTCGGCCTTGGGTGGAACCTCGACAGCTATTCGGTCGCCATGGTCACCCCGCGCATGTTGCCGCTCACGGCCATTCCGGTGGCGTGGTCGCCCGCGACGGCGGGAACCCTGCGCGCACCGATCGTGATCGCGCCAATGTCGCGCGAGGAACATTTTGCGGAGTGGAAGGGCAAACTCGCTGGCAAGATCGTGCTGGTCTCGCTGCCAGGCCAGACGAGCGAGAGCAAGGACGGCGTGTTCAAGCGATACAGCGACGCCGATATCGCCGCGCTCGATACTTACACCAAGCCCGATTTCGATCCGGATGCGCCCGCCGTGCAGGTCCGCAATCGCCGTTTCCAGGGCAAGCTGGCCGCGTTCCTCAAGGCCGAAGGGGCGCTTGCGCTGGTCAAGATGAGCTACCGCGATGGCAAGCTGATCCACGGCGAAGGCTATGATTTTCAGCCCGGAGCGACCTTGGCCATCCCTGCCGTCGAACTGGCGCAGGAAGACTATCGCCGCCTTGTGCGCCTCACGAAGACGGGTGTCGCGCCGGAAATGGCGATTGCCGTCGCGGCCCGCTATGACGACAGCAACCTGCGCGCCGAGAACGTGGTGGCCGAAATCCTCGGGAGCGATCCCAAGGCCGGCTTCGTGATGGCCGGCGCGCATTTCGACAGCTGGATCGCGGGCGACGGTGCGAATGATAACGGCGCGGGCAGCGTGACCGTGCTCGAAGCAGCGCGGCTGATCGCCAAGCTCGGCGTGAAGCCCAAGCGCACGATCCGCTTCGTGCTGTGGGGCGGGGAAGAGCAGGGCCTGCTCGGCAGCCGCGCCTATATCGAGCAGCACTTCGCAACCCGGCCGGTCGATCCCTCGCTCAGGGGCATCGATTCCTATGTTGCCTGGCGCAATGCTTTCCCGATCACGCCAAAGCCGGAATACAGCCGCCTCAAGGCGTACTTCAACATGGACAACGGCTCGGGCCGGTTTCGCGGCATCTACAGCGAAGGCAATCTTGGCGCGGAGAAGCTGCTCAAGGAATGGCTGAGCCCGTTCGACATGCTCGACGCGGACAAGCTGGTTGTGAGCAAAACTGGCGGCACAGACCACGTGTTCATGCAGGCAATCGGGCTGCCGGGCTACCAGTTCATCCAGGATCCGCTCGATTACGAGAGCCGCGTCCACCACTCCAATCTCGATACGCTGGACCACATGCGCACCGACGACATGCGGCAGGCGGCGGTGATCATGGCAGGGATGCTATGGGAGGCGGCAAACAGCGAGAAGGAACTGCCGCGCAGCGTGCTGCCGGCGCAGCCCGCGCCGACCGATCCGTTCAAGGTGCGCGATCCCTCGCAGTGAGGGATCGGGTTCAAGGGCTGCTGTGCTTTACAAACTGATCGAACAACGCGGATGAAGAGGCTGCAAACAAGCCTTTTTGCCCGTGTTGGTCGGTGCGGTAGGCAGAGCCGTCAGGTCGTGCGGCTTTGCCGCCAGCCTCGTTGACGAATAGCACGCCCGCGGCGTGGTCCCAGGGCAACGTGCGCTCAAACACCGAGATGTCGTTCACGCCGAGGACGAGGCGGGGATACTGCTCGGCCGCGCAGCGCGGGATATCGACCAGCGTGTAGAAAGGCGCAATCCGCTGTTGCACGGCGGCGCGGGCGGCGGGATCGAGGAAAACCGTGCTGATCGCGGCGATGGGCGGGTTCTGGCCGGTGGCGCGCGCCGTCACCCGCTCGCCGTTCACGAAGGCGCCCTTGGCTTTGTGCGCGATGCACAGCCGGTCCGTGAGCGGATCGTAGATCCACCCGCTCTGCGTCTCGCCCCCATCACTGAGTGCGAGAATGATGCCGAAGGGCGGCTTGCCCGCAGCGAAGTTGTTGGTGCCGTCGACCGGATCGATGATCCAGCACAGTCCGCTGTCGAGCCGCGCGGAAAGCGTGGGATCGGCATGGACTGCTTCCTCGCCGACAACCGCGGCTTCGGGCAGGATCGCGGCAAGGCCATCGGCGAGCAGGACTTCGGCCTCGGTATCGGCAATCGTGACCATGTCGTTGACCGCCTTGGCGATCACTTCATGCGCGGCGAGCGTCTGATAGCGCGGCAGGATCGCCTCGGCGGCAACGCGGCGCAACAGCGCGGCGATCTCGCTGTCCAGAGCGGTCATGTGAGGGGGATCATCACGGTTTCGGCATATCCTGGCTGGCGCTGAAGCCGGGCGTACCATGCGGCAAGGTGCGGCAGGTCCGGCCGTGCGATGGGTAGCGTATAGTAGGTATGGGCATAGACGCCCATCGGCATATCGGCGATCCCGAAGCGATTGCCCGAAAGCCATGTCCGTCCGGCAAGTTCGGCGTCGAGGAGGGCCATCATGGCACTGGATGCCTCGGCGGAGGCCACCACGGAGGGGGCGCTGGCGTCCTTGCCTTGGCGCACACAGCCGAGAAAGGCATCGCGCTGCGCATCGGCGAAGTGGAATTGCCAGTCCATCCACTTGTCACCCTGCGCACGCTCAGCTGGGTCATCGCTGCGGAAATCGGGCGCATGAGCATCGGCGAGATAGCGCAGGATCGCGTTCGATTCCCACAGTACCACCGGGCCATCTTCAATCGTCGGGATCATGCGATTGGGATTGAGTGCAAGGTATTCCGGCGTGACGCCGAACGCACCGCCCATGTCGATCCGGCGGTGCGGCAGGCCCATCGCGATAGCGGCCCAGGCAATCTTCTTGACGTTGTGCGAATTGAGGCGGCCCCAGATGGTGATCATCGCGCGGCTCAACTGCGGTAGTCGGCGTTGATCGCGATGTAGCCGTGGGTGAGATCGCAGGTCCACACCGTCGCGCGGCCTTCGCCGAGGCCAAGGTCAACCTCGACGCTGATCTCCTGCTCCTTGAGATGCGCGGCAACCGGAGCTTCATCGTAGTCCGCCAGAGGCTGGCCCTCACGTGCGGCCCAGGTGCCGCCGAAGCCGATCGAGAGGCGGTCGCGGTCTGCCGGCTCGCCCGCCTTGCCGACGGCCATGACGACGCGGCCCCAGTTCGCATCCTCGCCCGCAATTGCCGTCTTCACCAGCGGTGAGTTGGCGATGGCAAGGCCGACGCGGCGGGCACTTTCATCGCTGACCGCGCCGGCGACGGTGACGGCAATGAACTTCTGCGCGCCTTCGCCATCGCGCACAACGAGGTGGGCGAGCTGTCGGCAGACATCGTGCAGCGCGGCGGCGAAGGCATCGGCGCCGGGGCTGTCAGCGGAAACCAATGGGGCATTGCCCGCAGCTCCGGTCGCGAAGACCAGCACGGTATCGCTCGTCGACGTGTCGCTATCGACGGTGATGCAGGAAAACGTGCGCCGGTTGGCGTCCGAGAGGCAGGCCTGCAGGACGGCAGGATCGACCGCCGCATCGGTGAAGATGTAGCCCAGCATCGTCGCCATATCGGGCGCGATCATGCCGCTGCCCTTGATGATCGCGCTCAAGGTCACGTTCACGCCGTCGACCATGGCCGTGGCCGTCGCGCCCTTGGCGAACGTGTCCGTGGTGCCGATTGTGTTCGCGGCATCCTCCCACGAGCACGGCTCGGCGTTGAGTGCCGCTTCGATGCCCGCGCGCGCCTTGTCCTTGGGGAGCGGCACGCCGATCACACCGGTTGAGGAGACAAACACCTGCTCGCGCGGGCAGCCGATGTGCCCGGCAACCTGATCCATGATCGCCTCGACCGCCTCACGCCCCCGGTAGCCGGTAAAGGCGTTGGAATTGCCGGCATTGACTACCAATGCGCGGGCACGGCCTTGCGCTGCGTTCTGCCGTCCGAGTTCTACTTCGGAGGAGCAGCAGACGTTGCGCGTGAACACGCCCGCCACTGCCGTACCTTCGGCAAGCTCGACGAAGGTCAGGTCGCAGCGGCCCCAGTCCTTGTATCCGGCGCGGGCGATGCGCGGGACCGCTCCGGCAATCGCGGGAAGCGCGGGGAAGGGCTGGGCGAGGGGGGAAACGGCGTGGCTCATGGGCAGTGGCCCTAGCGCGCGGGGGCGCGGGGTTCAATTGCCGCAATAAATCTGCGCGGTGGAGGTGGACCTTCGCGGCAATTACCCTTATCTGCGCCTGTGATGCGGCTTCTGCTCGTCCTTCTTGCCCTGCTTTCGGGCCTTTCGCTCGCCGAAGTGACGGCAACGTCCGCGCGTGCGGAAGTTGTCGGGTCTGCTTCGATCCTGTCGAGCAGTCAGGAGCGCAAGGCCAGCATCAGCCTCCCCAAGGCGCGGCGACCCGTGTGCGAGAGGCATCTTGTCCGCACCGTCATGATTCCCGTCGTTGCGCTTGGCCGCACGATCAGCATCGTGATCTGCGACCGCCCGCTCGAATAGCGCGGCGGTTTTCAGCATAATCCTGCTCCGCCAGCGCGCGGACGCCTGACCATCGCGGCCAACCCGCGCACCCCATTCATAACAGGAATTCAGCCATGCTCGGCAGCATTGCCAAGGCCATTTTCGGGTCTTCCAACGATCGTTACGTCAAGTCGCTCGACAAGGTCGTGCGCGCCATCGCCGCTTTCGAACCCGAAATGCAGGCACTCAACGATGCGGAACTGCAGGACCAGACGGCCAAGCTGCGCGGCCAACTCGAAGCTGGCAAGACGCTTGACGACATCCTGCCCGAAGCTTTCGCCACTTGCCGAGAAGCCTCGCGCCGCGTGCTCGGCATGCGCCACTTCGATGTGCAGATGATCGGCGGCATCGTGCTCCACCGCGGCGAGATCGCGGAAATGCGCACGGGTGAGGGCAAGACGCTGGTGGCGACGCTGGCGTCCTACCTCAATGCGATCGAGGGCAAGGGCGTCCACGTCGTGACCGTCAACGATTACCTCGCCCGGCGCGACGCGGAATGGATGGGCCAGATCCACAAGTTCCTCGGCCTTACAGTCGGTGTGATCGTGCCCAACATGAACGAGTATGAGCGGCGTCAGGCCTATGAGGCCGACATCACTTACGCCACCAACAACGAACTCGGTTTCGACTATTTGCGCGACAACATGAAGCACGAGCGCAGCCAGATGGTGCACCGCCCGTTTAACTTCGCGATTGTCGATGAAGTGGACTCGATCCTGATCGACGAAGCGCGCACCCCCCTCATCATTTCAGGACCGACCGACGATAAGAGCGAGCTCTACGTCTCGGTCGACGCGGTGGTGAAGCTGATCGACCCATCGCTCTACGAGGCGGACGAGAAGACCAAGAACATTTCGCTGACCGAAGACGGCGTGGAATGGGTCGAGCGCAAGCTGGAAGAGCACGGCCTGCTGGTCGGCTCGAACCTCTATGACGTCGAGAACACGATGGTGGTCCACCACCTCGATCAGGCGCTCAAGGCCAATGTCATGTTCAAGCGGGACATCGACTATATCGTGAAGGACGACAAGGTCGTCATCATCGACGAGTTCACCGGTCGGATGATGGACGGGCGGCGCTGGTCGAATGGCCTGCACCAGGCAGTCGAGGCCAAGGAAGGCGTGCAGATCGAGCCCGAGAACCAGACGATGGCCTCGATCACCTTCCAGAACTATTTCCGGATGTATCCCAAGCTTTCGGGCATGACCGGCACCGCCGCGACCGAGGCGCCCGAATTCTTCGACATCTACAAGATGAACGTCGTCACCATCCCGACCAATGTGCCGGTGCAGCGCCGCGACGAGGAGGACGAATTCTACAAGAACACGACCGACAAGTTCCAGGCGATCGCGAAGCTGATCCGCGCGCGCTACGATACCGGGCAGCCGGTGCTGGTCGGCACGGTGTCCATCGAAAAGTCCGAAATGCTGTCCGAATTCCTGAACAAGGAAGGCGTGAAGCATAACGTGCTCAATGCCCGCTTCCACGAGATGGAAGCGCATATCGTGGCACAGGCCGGGCGGATCGGCGCGGTGACCATCGCGACCAACATGGCCGGGCGCGGCACCGACATCCAGCTTGGCGGCAATGCCGAGTTCCGCATCGAAGACGAACTGCGCGATGTGCCGGAAGGGCCGGAGCGCGAAGCCGGGATCGCCCGCATCAAGGCCGAAGTCGGCGAGGAGAAGGCCAAGGTGCTGGCGGCCGGCGGCTTGTGCGTGATCGGTACCGAGCGGCACGAAAGTCGCCGCATCGACAACCAGCTGCGTGGCCGCTCGGGCCGTCAAGGCGATCCGGGACTTTCCAAGTTCTACCTCTGCCTTGAGGACGATCTGCTGCGCATCTTCGGGCCGGACACGCTGTTTGCCCGCATGATGAATTCAAACCTTGCCGACGGTGAGGCCATCGGTTCGCGTTGGCTCTCGAAGGCGATTGAGACGGCGCAGAAGAAGGTCGAAGCGCGCAACTACGACGTGCGCAAGCAGGTTGTCGAATACGACAACGTGATGAACGACCAGCGCAAGGTGATCTACGAGCAGCGCGCGGACATCATGGACGCGGAGGCCGTGGACGACGTGGTGCTCGACATGCGGCAGGACACCATCAACGCGATCGTCGCGGATGCCTGCCCGCCGGGGTCCTACCCCGAGCAGTGGAACGTTCCGGCGCTGGCTGCCCGCGTGGACGAAGTGCTGGGGCTCGCCCCACCGCTTGATGCATGGCTCACCGAGGACGGCCTTGAGCCCGACGCTATCGAGGAGCGCATCACGGCGCTGGCCGAGCAGAAGATGGCGGCAAAGCTGGAAACCGTCGATCCTTCTTCATGGCGGAATCTCGAAAAGTCAGTCCTGCTCGAGCGGCTCGACCATCACTGGAAGGAGCATCTCGCCACGCTCGACGCGCTGCGTCAGGTGGTGTTCCTGCGCGCCTACGCGCAGAAGACCCCGATCAACGAGTACAAGCAGGAAGCGTTCGGTCTGTTCGAGAAAATGCTCGAGGTGATCCGCGAGGATGTGACACGCATCCTCATGACCAGCGAAATCCGCATGGGCTCGCCCGAAGACTTCCAACTGCCCGAACTCCCCGATTTCCTGACAAGCCATATCGACCCGCTGACCGGCGAAGATGATGCGCGCACGGTTCCGTCTGGCCAGCTGTTCGGCACGTTCACGCCGCCGATGGCCGGTTCGGGTGAGCTCGCACCGGCGGGCATGGATCCGTATGCGGGAATGGGCATCAGCCGCAACGCGGCCTGTCCCTGCGGCTCGGGGCAGAAATACAAGCATTGCCACGGCACGCTGGCCTGATGATGGGTGACGAGCCTCTCTGGAGGCTCGTCCATTTTTCCAGAAGTCTGTTATAAATATTTGTATATAAGCAAATATGCTTAGCAATTTACCGCAGGAAACATTTACTTATCGTTGCGCGCCCGAGCCCCGCGTGCATGGGGCTGAAGTAGATGCGTGGTGTACCGAGTCGATTTGATCGACGTGCCGATTTGGCGCAATTTTATGAAACAGGTATATTTGCCAGCAACTTACACCTGCATTGATCGCATTTGACTCGGGGACTTCGCGCTTGCTACGCAGGTCTTAACTAAAATATCGGGTCCACAACGAGCGCAGCAGTGCAGGTAAGGGCCTCGGCAATGTGGGAGGGTGAAAGCACCGGTCGAAGGAGGGCGTTTCCTGCTCTCACCCGATGGCTTGCGCTCGCCCTTTTTCTGGCTGCCACTCCCGTTGCTCTCGCTCCGATCCAGTCAGCGACCGCGCAAGTCAGCACACCATCGATTGCCGGTCCGAGCCGCGACGAACTCGGCGGCATAACCCGCGCGCCGGCGGTGCAGCCACCGCGTCTATCGGTTTCCGGCGGCATCGAACGCTCTGCTTGCCCGCTTGCCGATCCGCAGTTCGCGGCAATCACCACAACCATCACAACGGTCACCTTTAAGGGCCTCAAGGGAGCAACCGCGGCCGAACTGGAGGCAGCGTGGAAACCGCTTGCAGGAACACCCCAGCCGATTTCCGTGCTGTGCGAAATCCGCGATGCTGCGGCGACGATCCTGCGGGCCAAGGGCTATCTTGCCGCAGTACAAGTGCCGGTCCAGCGCATCGAAAACGGCCAGGTCCGCATGGAAGTTCTCTATGCCCGGATCACCGCGATCCGCGCACGGGGTGAGACGCGCGGTGCCGAGCGCAAGTTGCTGGCCTATCTTGGCCGGCTGACGCAGGACGAAATCTTCGACCGCAACAAGGCCGAGCGTTACCTGCTCCTCGCGCGTGATCTGCCCGGGTACAACGTGCAGCTCACGTTGCGTCCGGCGGGCACGGCGCCAGGTGAGTTGATTGGCGAAGTTACTGTTCTGCGGCAAGCTTTTACGGCCGATTTTTCAGTCCAGAACTTGTCATCGGCAGCAACGGGGCGATGGGGCGGCCAACTGCGCGCGCAGGCCTTCGGCATTACCGGCGTCGGCGATGCCACCACGCTTTCATACTACGCCACGTCTGATTTTCGCGAGCAGCGCATTCTGCAGGCCAGCCACGAGTTTCGCCCGGGCAGCGAGGGATTGCTGGTCGGTGCGTCCTTTACATATGCCTGGACGCGGCCGGATCTCGGGCAGGCCACTGCCGGGGCCCCGCTTGATGCGCGAACGCTGCTCGCCAGTCTCTACGCCCGCTATCCGCTGGTGCGCTCGCAGGCGGGCGATGTCTGGTTTGGCGGCGGCTTCGATCTGCTCAATCAGGATACCACGCTGATCTTGCCACTCAGCCGGGACCGGCTGCGCGTGCTGTGGGCGCGGCTTGAGTTCGACCGCGTGGATCTGACCCGCTCTGAACCGGCGTGGAGGCTCGATGGTTCGCTGGAAGTGCGGCAGGGGCTGGCGGGGCTGGGCGCAACGCGCTCCTGCCTCGGCGCAGCTTGCGGCACCCGCATACCGACCAGCCGGTATGATGCGAGCCCCGCGGCGACCGTGGTGCGCGCGGAGTTCGAGTATGAGCGCGCGCTCGGGCGGTTCTCGCTCGCGGCCCATCCGCGCGGGCAATATGCTTTCCGCAAAGTGCTTGGCTTCGAGGCGTTTGCGCCGGGCAACTACACCGTCGGGCGCGGTTACGATCCCGGTGTGATTACCGGTGACAGCGGGGTCGGCGTATCGGCCGAGTTGCGCGGGCCGCACTTGCCCATCGGGCACGGCAATGGGCCTGTCGTGCAGCCCTTCGTCTTCGCCGATGCTGCCTGGGCGTGGGACCGGGGGGCAGGCAAGCCCCAGCGCCTGAGTTCGGTCGGCGGCGGCTTGCGGGCCGATCTTGGAAGCCGGTTCCGGCTCGATGCGAGCCTTGCCGTCCCGCTGGACCGGGCAGGCTTTACCGGACGCAGGCCAGCGCCGCGCGTGCTCGTCTCGCTGACGACCCGGCTCTTGCCCTGGGGAGGCCGCTGATGCGCCGCAACCTTGCCAGCGCTCCCTCGCTGCTTGCCATCGCTGCGATGATGATCGCTGCGCCGATCACCACGCGCGCCCAGTCGTTCAACGCAACAGGGACCATCGTCGCCGGTGCCGGCGCGATCACGACCAGCGTCGGTACCACGACGGTTACGGCCAACGCACCCAATCTGGTGATCAATTGGTCGCCGGATGACGCCGCGATCGGCGGCGGCGCGATCGATTTCCAGTCGGCCGGCACGAGTGCACTGTTCACCACCGGTGATTCCACGGCGCTCAATGTCCTCAACCGGATCCTGCCGACCGATCCGACGCGCGCTGTCGTGTTCAACGGCACGGTGACTTCGCAGCTAGTTGATCTTGCCTCAGGGGTTGCGAGCCGCGGCGGCACGCTGTTCTTCTATAGTCCCGGCGGCATTCTCGTATCGCCGACCGGTGTGTTCAATGTCGGCAATCTTGCCCTGACAACGTCCGATCTCAATTTCGATTCGATCAGCGGCAACTTTGGAACTGCGGGCAAATACAGTTTCGTGCCGGCCAATCCTGGCAGCAGTGTGGAAGTCCAGAAGGGCGCGCGGATCACTGCGGGCCCGAACAATGCCTATGTCGCGCTCATCGCGCCCAAGGTGATCAATTCGGGCACCGTCAACGTCGATGGCTCGGCTGTGATCGTTGCGGCTGATGCTTCGACCATCACCTTCCGGCCCGACGGACTCTACGACATCCAGATCGATCAGGGCACCAGCGCGGCGGGTGAAGTCGTCACCAATGATGGCACGATCACCGGACCGGTGGCAGGGACCAACACTGCGCACCGGGTTTACGTGGTTGCCGTGCCCAAGAACGATGCCATCACCATGGCGATCAAGAGCGGCAGCGCGCTTGGCTTCGATGTTGCCGGGGCCGCGAATGTCGATGGCAACGCGGTCGTGCTCTCGGCAGGCTATGGGATCACCAACGGGGTGACAGACACTGTCCGCGCGAAAGTGGGCGGTGCCGTTCCGGCGACGCTGACGATCGGGGCGATCGACGCAACTTCGCAGGTGACCGGCACGGCGACCGGGCAGGCATCGCTTACGGTCGGGGCCGGTGAGACGGCGACCTTTGCTTCCGATCTGCTGCTCTCCGGCGTGCGCGATCCCGCTGCGGTTCCCGACGACGGAGCGTTTATTTCGGTCGGTGGGATCGGTTCCGCGCTCGATGTGCGGGGCGATCTGCAAGTCACCGCGCTTGATGCCGGCCAGGTTGCCGGTGACTTCACGAGCGATAGCGGCAATGCCAGCATCACGGTGGATCAGGGCAAGCTTACGGTCGGTGGGTCCATCACGGTCAGCAGTGCCCGCGCTCCTGCCGTCCCCGTTGATGCCTTTGCCGGCACGTCCACGCTGACCGCACGCAACGGCGCCGTGGTCAATGTCGGCGCTGACTTAAACGTTACCGCCAGCGCGCGCGGCAAGAGCATCGACGATTTCTCGTCGTCTGGCCCCAATCCGGCGACCGGAGGTACGGCGCAGATATCGCTCGAAAGCGGTTCGAACATCACCATCGGGCGTGATCTTGTGCTCGATGCGTCGGGAGCCGGCGGCGCTGCCTTCGTCAATGGTTTTGAAGGTACGGACGGGTCCGGCGGGCAGGCGTTTATCACCGGCAAGACGAACGGGGGCACCCTTAACGTTACCGGAGCAACCACGCTCAATGCGAGCGGCACTGGCGGCATGGGTCAGAACTGCATTTCCTGCACGGTCGAGGGCGGCACGGGCAAAGGCGGCAGTGCCGGGATCATTGCCGGCAAGGGCGTGACGTTCAGCTTCGGCAACACCGTGACCGTCGACGCTTCAGGCCAGGGCGGCGCCGCAACGGCCGACTCCGGCAAGGATGGCGGAGCCGGGAAGGGCGGCTCTGCCTCCGTGAGTTCAACGGGCGGGACAGCCACCTTCACCCAGACCCTCGATGTGCTGGCCGATGGCCGCGGCGGTACCGGCGCGCTCGTAAATGTGGCCGCTTCGGGAGCGCCCGGTTTGGGCGGCAGCGGCGGCAGCGGCACGGGTGGCTCGGCCAACCTCG
>CAZQEH010000047.1:0-27039 GCA_964592205.1 uncultured Novosphingobium sp. | reverse complement strand
CACCACGCTCACCGCGCGTGCCTTGCCCGAAGGCCAGCCCTTCCCCGGCATCCCTGGCGCGCTCGAAGCCGTGCTCGATGCGATCTGCCATGCCCCGTCAGCCCGCGGCTGGGCCCGTGCGGTCGCCGCGTACGAAGCGCTGCTGCTGCGGGAGATAGGCTATGGCAATGCCCAGCCCCCTCCGTCCGAAGAACACTGGGAAAGCCTGCTCGCCCGGCTCGACCGGCAGGGCTTGGCGCTCGCGAAGCACCTGCTTGCCGATCCACGCCGCGATGGTATGGCGGCGCGCGCCATCCTGATCGAGCGATTCAAGCGGATCGACGGCGGCGCACGTTGAGATTTCTTCCGAGGATGACCTGATGAAGATTGCAGTTCTGCCGGGTGACGGCATCGGCCCCGAAGTCACGCGTGAGGCGCTGCGGGTTCTCGATGCACTGGATCTTGGCATCGAACGCGAAGAAGCCTCCGTTGGCGGCGCAGCCTATCACGCTACCGGGCATCCGCTCCCGCCCGAAACGCTCGCGCTCGCCGAAGCTTCGGACGGCGTGCTGTTCGGTGCGGTCGGCGATCCCACCTGCGATGCGCTGGAGCGTCATTTGCGCCCCGAACAGGCGATTCTCGGGCTGCGCAAGGCGCTGATCCTGTTCGCCAATTTGCGCCCCGCCAAGGTCTTCGCCGGGCTCGAAGGCCATTCCGCGCTGCGGCCCGAAGTCGCCGGCGCGATTGATCTTCTCATCGTGCGCGAACTCAATGGCGACGTCTATTTCGGCGAGAAAGGCTTCCGCACCACCGCCAGCGGCGAACGCGAAGGCTGGGACATGATGTCCTACAGCGAAAGCGAAGTGCGCCGCATCGCCCACGTTGCCTTTCGCGCCGCCCAGGGCCGTAACAAGCGCCTCTGCTCGGTGGACAAGGCCAACGTCCTTGAAACCTCGCAGCTCTGGCGCGACGTGGTGGTCGAAGTCGCCCGGGAATACCCGGATGTCACGCTCGAACACATGTTCGTCGACAACGCGGCGATGCAGCTGGTCAAGAGCCCCGGCCAGTTCGATGTTGTCGTCACCGGCAATCTCTTTGGCGATATCCTCTCCGATCAGGCCAGCATGTGTGTCGGCTCGATCGGCCTGCTCGCCTCGGCCTCGCTCGGCGAACGGCAGACCGCCTACGGCACCTTCGGGCTATACGAGCCGATCCACGGCTCTGCCCCTGATATCGCCGGCAAGGGCCTTGCCAATCCCATCGCCACGATCCTCTCGCTCGCCATGCTGCTGCGCCATTCGCTTGGCCTTGCCGCCGCGGCGGACCGCATCGAGACCGCCGTCGCACGCACGCTGGCAGACGGCATTTTCGGCCGCGATCTCGGCGGCATGGCAGGCACGACGGAAATTGGTGACGCGGTGCTCGCAAGGCTGTAAGCGCGCGCTCCATGCTTCAACTCGCTGTCATCCTGCCCACGTTCAACGAGCGCAAGAACATCGCCCCCATGGTTGAGCGGCTCCATGCCGCACTCAATGGTCTGGCCTGGGAAGCCATCTTCGTCGACGACAACAGCCCCGATGGCACCGCAGAGGAAGCGCGCCGCATCGGTCGCGATGATCCGCGCATCCGCGTGATCGAGCGCATCGGCCGCCGGGGCCTTGCCTCTGCCGCGATCGAGGGCATGTGCGCCACCGCTGCGCCAATTGTCGCGGTGATGGATGCCGATCACCAGCACGATCCCGCACTTCTCTCCGGCATGTACGAGGCGGTCGAGAGCGGCAACTACGACGTAGCCTACGCCTCGCGCTTCGCCGAGGGCGCCAGCACCGAGGCATGGGGCCGGCCCGACCGGGTCAAGGCATCCGGCCTTGCCAATCGCATTGCCCGCCGCGTGACGGGCGTGCAGCTTTCCGATCCGATGAGCGGCTACTTCATGCTGCGCGCCGATACGCTGCGCGCCGATGCCCACCGCCTTTCGGGCGTCGGCTTCAAGATCCTGCTCGACATTCTCGCCACGGTCGACGCGCCGCTTCGTGTCAAGGAATTCCCGTTGAACTTTGCTGCCCGCACCGAAGGTGAAAGCAAGCTCGATCGCACGGTCGTCTTCGAGTTCCTGATCGGCCTCTATGACAAGTGGCTTGGCCGCATCATCCCGACCCGCTTTGCCCTGTTCGGCACGATCGGCGGCCTCGGTGTGATCGTCCACATGGCCGTCCTCGCCTCGGTGCTCGGCGCGTTCGGGCAGAAAGTGCTCTACCACAACTGGTCGGACCAGATCGAATTCATCATCGCGCAGACCTCGGCCGCCGTGGTCGCGATGACGTTCAACTTCATGCTCAACAACGAGCTGACCTATGCCGACAAGCGCCTGCGCGGCTTCGTGCCGCTGCTGCGCGGCTGGGCTAAGTTCGCGATGACCTGCTCGGTCGGCCTCCTCGCCAATGTCGGCGCGGGTGCTGCGCTCATGCGCATGGGCTTCCACGCCTATCCCGCCGCCATCGTCGGCATTGTCGTCGGTTCGGTGTGGAACTTCGCGCTTTCGAGCAAGTTCGTCTGGGGCAAGTACTGAGCTTTCACATTGCAGGCTAACGATATAGCCTCATTGCGTAATGGTCTTGGCTATCTTCAGGTCCACAACGCGGCACCGTCGTATATTTCTGATTGCAGCGGCAATCGGGATCGCAGCCCTTGATCTTTGGCTGCTGCTGCCCGCGAAGGCGGCGGGGCCCCCTATCACGATCAAGATCTCGTTTCCCTTGGTGTATCCCGACCGTCCCCTGCCGCAGAGTTTGCCGGATCAATCTGCCCTCTCCGGCTTCCATGTGCCGGATGAAGGCGATGAGGATCTTCCGCCCCGTGGCGAAGTAGCCGATGCATCGCGAGTGCTCGCCGATGATGTTGCCACGCTGGGTGCCAACGCAACCTACGGCAGAGCCTTGCAGGCCATGCGCATCTTCGCCGAAAACGGAAATTGCCTCTTCGGCATCATGCGCAACCCTGATTCAGACAAGGTAACGCCGCGTATCGCCTGGATGGATTTGGAATGGGTGCGCAGCGCCAAGAACACGCACCTCGATTGCCGCTCTGATCCAGAATCCTGGCTCTTCCAGATACCACTGGAGTGAAGTTGCTCTACCGCCAGCTATCGAGCCAGGTGTAGTCCCGATACGAAAGCTTCCCCGGCAGCGCGCCGGCGGAAAGGATCGGGTAGAATCCCACGAACAGCATCCCCGATAGCACCACGACCAGCGCCCCCGGCCAGCGCAGCCCCTGCTTCCACCACCCGGCCAGCACCAGCGCCAGCGCCGCCATCAGGAACACGCTGGCGAGCGCGTAGTGGTAGTAGAACTGCACCGGCTTGCCGTTTATCGCCCAGAAGATCAGGCTCGCCACATAGAGCACCACCACCGCGCCGCGCAGCCGGTCGCCCTTGCGCAGCCCCGCCCACAGGCACAGCAGCAGCGCCGGAAGCCCCGCCAGCATCGTGAATGGATTGCCGAGGCACAGCACCCCGCGCTGCGCTCCGTCCCACGGCGAATAGAAGAACCAGATCGGGCGGATGTTGAACACCCACTGCCACCAGCGGCTCTGGTAGAGGTGCGGCTTCACCACGCTGTCCTGCAGCTTCAGCATATATTGCTGCCACGGGATCAGCCCCTGTACCGTCAGCGGCTGCACCTTGTAGAAAAACGCGGGCGCAAAGGTCGCGAAATAGGCGATCAGCGGCACCACGCCGAGCCACAGCACCGCTTCCAGCAGCGAAACGCCGGGAATTGGCCCAGCATCGCGCGCAGTCAGGAAAGCGCGCCGCCGTCCGGCCAGCGCCCACCAGCGGTCCCACGCAAACAGCAGCCCCGGCAGCGCAAGGATCGGTGCGCCGTTCCATTTGCCGCCGAGCGAGAGGCCCAAAAACACCCCGCACAGCGCCAGATGCAATCGGCTGCCTTTTCGAAACGCCAAAGCCGCCTGCCAGAACGCCACCGCCATCATGCTCGCCATCGCCATGTCGAGCATCGCGATCCGGCTGAGCACGAACCAGATGAAGTTGGTCGCGAACAGGAACCCGAACAGCAGCGTCGCCGGGCGCGACAGGCTCGCCCACCACAGCGCACGCATCGCGGCAAACAGCCCCAGCGTACCGAGCAGCGCATTGGGCAGGCGCCAGCCGAACGGTCCGTCCCCCGCCACCAGCATGCCCAGCGCGATGAATTCCTTGCCGAGCAGCGGATGCTCGGGGTTCAGCCGACTCGTCAGCGCGATCAGCCGCCGCGCCGCGGGGAGGTAGTGCACCTCATCGAACATGATCCTCGAAGGGATGCCCAGCCGGTGCAGCACCAGCACCATGAAGCCGAGCGTGATCGCCCAGCACCACACCAGCGGATCGCTTGTCGCGCGGCGCGGTGCAGTCAGCGGCGAAATGATGCGGGAAAGCAGCGTCATGGAAGGCGCGCGCATACCCCGTTCCGGGCCATAAGGGCAATGGTGCGGCTTGCACCACCGCGCCAGCAAAGCGTTTAAGATCGCATCGTTTTAAGCGAAAAACCGGTTCCCACTTTT
The DNA here is from genome assembly GCA_964592205.1 of uncultured Novosphingobium sp. Lineage (GTDB taxonomy): Bacteria > Pseudomonadota > Alphaproteobacteria > Sphingomonadales > Sphingomonadaceae > Novosphingobium. Next base: position 22,503 of record CAZQEH010000047.1, on the reverse strand, counting down.
TCGCACGATGCTCTAAGGCCTTCGCCCATGAAACGCACCACAGGTCAGGACCGCTCGATCACCGCCAACTGGCGCCCCGCAACGCAGGCCGTGCGCGGAGGCACCTGGCGTTCGGAAATGGGTGAGACTTCGGAGGCCCTCTTCCTCACCTCCGGCTTCACCTACGACAATGCCGCCACGGTCGCTGCGCGCTTCGCGGGCGAAGAAGACGGCATGACCTATTCGCGCCTGCAGAACCCCACGGTTGCCATGCTGGAGGAACGCATCGCCCTCCTCGAAGGCGCCGAGGCGTGCCGCGCGCAGGCGAGCGGCATGGCCGCGATGACCACCGCCCTCCTCTGCCAGCTTTCCGCGGGCGATCACATCGTCGCCGCCAAGGCCGCGTTCGGCTCGTGCCGCTGGCTGGTCGATAACCTGCTGCCGCGCTTCGGCATTTCCGGCACGACGATCGACGCGGGTGACAATGCCGCGTGGGAAGCCGCAATCCGGCCCAACACCAAGGTTTTCTTCTTCGAAAGCCCGGCAAACCCGACGATGGACCTCGTCGATCTGGAGCACGTCTGCGGCCTCGCCCGCGCGCACGGGATCACGACCGTGGTCGATAACGCGTTCGCCACCAGCGCGCTCCAGCGCCCGCTCGATTTCGGCGCGGACGTCGTCGCCTACTCCGCCACCAAGATGATGGACGGCCAGGGCCGCGTGCTGGCTGGCGCCGTCGCGGGCTCGAAGGAGTTCATCGACGGCAAGCTCCTCCCCTTCCAGCGCAACACCGGGCCGAACATCGCCCCGTTCAACGCATGGGTCGTGCTCAAGGGCCTCGAAACGCTGGATCTGCGCATCCGCCGCCAGAGCGAGAACGCAATGAAGGTCGCCGCCTTCGTCGAAAGCCGCCTGCCCACGGTTCGCTATCCGTTCCTGCCCAGCCACCCGCAGTACGAACTGGCCAAAAAGCAGATGCAAGCTGGCGGCACGATCTTCAGCCTCGAAGTGCCCGGCGGCCGTCCGCAGGCACACGCGCTGCTCGATGCGCTGAAGCTCGTCGACATCTCGAACAACATCGGCGATTCGCGGTCACTGATGTGCCACCCCGCCTCGTCCACCCATCACGGCGTCGGCGCAGAAACGCGTGCAGACATGGGCGTGACCGAAGGGATGCTGCGGCTGAACGTCGGCCTCGAAGACCCGGAAGACGTGATCGAGGATCTGGATCAGGCGCTAACGGCAGCCGGGCTTTAAGGCCCCCCTTCTTATACTTCCAACCCGCTCATGCTGAGCTTGTCGAAGCATCATACGCTACCGTCGCGTCGGCACCCCCTTCGGCTGACTGCTTGCAGCAGCCGCTCAGGTCAGGCTTCGACAAGCTCAGGGTGAGCGGGGTTAGGGTAAGAAATGCGCGAGAGGCGGGGTGCGTCCTCAGCCCAACTTCGCCTCAAGCGCCTCGATCCGGGCCTTCAGCGCATCGGCTTCCTCGCGCGCGGCGGTGGCCATGTCCTTCACGACCTCGAATTCCTCGCGGCTCACGAAGTCCATACCGCCAAAGGTCTCGCGCAGCTTCTCGCGCGCGGTTTCGCCCGCTTCGCGGCCCATGCCGGCGAGCGTGCCCGCGGCGCTGTTCAGCAGCTTGACGAAATCGGCGATCATCGGGTTCTCGGACTGCATGGCTCTGGCCTTCGATACGAATTCACTGCGCCGCAAATGGGGCTTTGCGCCGCGCGGCGCAAGGCGTGATCCGGGGCAATTTGCGCGCCGGTGATATCAGATCGGCACGCGTACCGCGGCGCCCGATCCTGCCGCGCCATCAGCCAGCGGATTGAGCGCGAGGAACTGGTAGTTCAGCACCGAGGCAAAGCAGATCCACGCGAGATAGGGGAGGAGCAGAGCCCCCGCCGTGGGCCGCACGCGCCAGAACAGCAGGATCATCGGCAGCGTGAGCACTATCATCACGCCGATGATCGCCAGCGCCAGCGTCATCCGGTGCATCGCAAAGAACACCGGGCTCCACGCAAGATTGAGCGCAAGCTGCACCACGAAGATGGCGACCGCGATGCCCCGGCCTGGCGCGCCGCGCGCAGAGGCCACCATCGCCAGCGACACCCCGATCAAGACATAGAGCACCGACCAGACGATCCCGAAGGTTGCCGGCGGCGGATAGAGCGGAGGCATCACCAACGCTGCAAACCAGGGATTCTGCGGCCCCGCATCGGCCACGATACTGGAAAGGAACCCGAGACCGAGCACGGCCGGCACCGTAAACAGCGACCAGCGCAGCAGGCTGGCACGCAGCTGGGCAGGTGAAGCAAGATAACGCATGTGCTCGAAGTGTCCCCCGAAGGGCCGGGGAAATAGCGATTCGTTCCCAAGCCTGACTGAGCGATATTGGCCGGGTGGTGGCGACTAGGCAATCTCCGCCGGATCCGCCTGCACCAATGCGGGACAATCGGTGGTTCAGCCCCCGCCTTCAGCTCCGGGATGGAGTGCCGAAATGAGAAACTCCACGTTGCCTTCGGGGCCAGTGATCGGGCTCGTCACGATCCCCTGCACCGCCCAACCCTCGCCTTCCAGCCAGTCCTGCACCTCGCTGCAAACACGCGTGTGCAGGCCCGCATCGCGCACCACGCCGCCCTTGCCCACTTCGCCGCGCCCCACTTCGAACTGCGGCTTGATCAGCGCCACCACCCGCGTCGGTCGCGCAGCCAGCGCGAGCGGCACTTCAAGCACCTTGCGCAGCGAAATGAAGCTCGCATCACACACCACCCAGGGTGCCGGCCGGTCGATTTGCGCGCCCGTCAGCACCCGCGCGCTGGTCTGCTCGAGCACGGTGACGCGCGGATCCTGCCGCAGCTTCCACGCCAGCTGGTTTGTCCCGGAATCGACCGCAAACACATGCGCCGCGCCTTTCGTGAGCAGCACGTCGGTAAATCCGCCAGTCGAACTGCCGATATCCATTGCTGTCACGCCCGCCGGATCGAGCGCGAAGTGCTCAAGTGCATGCGCCAGCTTGATTCCCCCGCGCGAAACCCAGGGATGATCGCGCCCGCGCACCTCGATCGGCGCATCGGGCGCGAGCGCGTGGCCCGCCTTGGTCAGCTTGGTCTCGCCCGAAAAGACGTGACCCGCCAGGATCAGCGCCTGCGCGCGGGCACGGCTTTCCGCCAGACCGCGCTCGACCAGCAGCTGGTCGATCCGGATCTTCGATTTGCCCGATGAGTTTGCAGAGCTTCTTGAGGTCACCGCCACTCTCTTCCATACCCGGGGCATGAAGATCAACCGCCCTCCCCTGCCAGCTCATTTGCGGATCGCACCGGTTCTGGCAGCGGCGCTTGCCCTTGCCGGCTGTTCGGGTTCACCGCCGCAGCTTATCCCGGCCCCGCGCGGCGGCACAGCTGCACCCCAGCCACGACCACAGCCACAGCCACAACTCGCGCCGCCGCGCCCGGCTCCGGCACCGCCTGCGCCCCGCGCCGATGCTGCAAGCTGGCGCGATCTCCCGCAGACCCCGGGAAGCTGGACCTACAGCGCCGATAGCACCGGCAGCACCCTGCGCTTCGGTCAGCCAGGCGCGGCGCCGCTGCTGGTCATGCGCTGTGATCGCAGCCGTCCGGCGATCGTGTTCCAGCGGCCCGGTTTCGGGACCGGCGATGTGCCTGCCACGATCACCACCAGCGCCGCCAGCCGCCGCATGGCCGCAGGCCCAGCGCAGAATGCGGCTGGTGCGTTCGAGATCGCCTTTGCAGTGCGTGATCCGCTGCTCGACGCCATGGCCTTCAGCCGGGGCCGGTTTCTGTTCGAAATGGGCGGCGCGCAAACGCTCGTCTTGCCCGCGTGGTCCGAAATCGGGCGCGTGATCGAGGACTGCCGCTGAAGAAAAATCGCCCCGGCAGACTTATCCACCAACCCGGCGCGAAGCCCCAATTCTGACCGCAAAAAAAATCAATGCAAGTCTTGTTCTTGGCCGCGGGATGAATCACATTCGCTGCAAGGCCGGTACAGGGCTGCAATCCTCCGGTCGAGCCGTACACCGATGTCGATGAGATCGGGAGGCGGCACTTGGCTCAACAGCGCGAAAGGAGGTGATCCGATGTCTCATGGTTCAGCAGAGGGGTCGGCATTGCGCATCGCGGAGCATTATCGCTAGTTTGTTCAAGCGATAAAGGCACCGTGGGCGGCACTTCCGGCCGCTGACCATGCGAAGGGCCGCTTCCGATTGCCGGAAGCGGCCCTTCACATTTGTTGCAAACCACTTGCCTTACGCGCAATAATAGTTCACGGACCGTGGCATTTGTTCCCTGACCAAAGGACCGCCCGATGGCGACCGCCGATACTGCCGCTGCCACGATCGCATTCGAACATCGCCCGCACCCCGCCCCCGTGGCCGCTGACGTGCGCGCCGAGATCCTTGCGAATCCGGGCTTCGGCACCGCGTTTTCCGATCACATGGTCCAGATCACCTACGATGAAGGCAAGGGCTGGCACAGCGCTGCGGTCGTGCCTTACGGGCCGATCCCGCTCGATCCCGCTGCCGCCGTGCTTCACTATGCGCAGGAAATCTTTGAAGGGCTGAAGGCCTACCGCCATGCAGACGGCGGCATCGCGCTGTTCCGCCCCGAAGCCAATGCCGCACGCTTCAACGCCTCGGCCGAGCGGCTCGCCATGCCGACGATGCCCGCCAACCTCTTCGTTCAGGCGGTCGAGGAACTGGTGAAGGCGGACAAGGACTGGTTCCCCACCGTCGAGGGCGGCTCACTCTATCTGCGCCCCTTCATGTTCGCGAGCGAAGCCTTCCTCGGCGTGCGCCCCTCGAAGCAGTACAAGTTCCTCGTGATCGCGAGCCCGGCGGGCAACTACTTCAAGTCCGGCGCCCCTGCCGTGTCGCTGTGGGTCAGCGACTACAGCCGCGCGGCGCCCGGCGGCACCGGCGCTGCCAAGTGCGGCGGCAACTATGCCGCCAGCCTCGTTCCCACTGCCGAAGCCTTTTCGCGCGGGCACGATCAGGTGCTGTTCCTCGATGCGGTCGAGCGCAAGTGGATCGAGGAGCTGGGCGGCATGAACCTGTTCTTCGCCTTCGCCGATGGCTCGCTGGTCACGCCCCCGCTTGGCGGCACGATCCTCCCCGGCATCACCCGCCAGAGCCTGATCAAGCTCGCCCGCGAGGAAGGCCTCACCGTGCGCGAGGAGCGCTATTCGCTCGCGCAGTGGCAGGCGGACGCGACCTCGGGCAAGCTCACCGAAACCTTCGCCTGCGGCACTGCTGCCGTGGTTACGCCGGTGGGCAAAGTGACCAGCAGCTCGGACAGCTTCGTGATCGGCAGCGGCGGCCCCGGCCAGCTCACCCAGAAGCTGCGCCAGCGCCTCGTCTCGATCCAGCGCGGCGAAGCGGCCGATCCCCACGGCTGGGTTCACCGCATCAGCTGATCGCAATGTTGCCAAGGCGCATTCGCCATGGCATCGCGCTCCCATTAATCGCCCGGTTAGGGCGTTAGGGAGAGCTTTGCGATGAGCATTTCGTTCAAGGACAAGGTCGCGATCGTCACCGGCGCGGGTGGCGGCATCGGCCGTGAATACGCACTGGAGCTCGGCCGCCGCGGCGCCAAGGTCGTCGTCAACGATCTCGGCGGCGCGCGCGATGGCACCGGCCATTCGGACGCCGCGCTCAAGGTCGTCGAGGAAATCAAGGCCGCGGGCGGCGAGGCCATGTCAAACGGCGGCTCGGTCAGCGAATACGAGCAGATGGTCGAAATGGTCGCCAAGACCAAGGAGAAGTGGGGCGGCGTCCACGTCCTCATCAACAACGCGGGCATCCTGCGCGACAAGAGCTTCACCAAGATTGACCCGGCCGACTTCGAGATGGTGGTCAAGGTCCACCTCATCGGCTCGGCCTTCGCCACCAAGGCCTGCTGGGACACCATGCGCGAGCAGAACTACGGCCGCATCCTGATGACCGCCTCCTCCACCGGTCTGTTCGGCAACTTCGGCCAGGCCAACTACGGCGCGGCCAAGCTCGGCCTCGCCGGCCTCACCAAGACGCTCTACCTCGAAGGCGCCAAGAACAACATCAAGGTCAATACGCTGGCTCCCGTCGCCGCCACACGCATGACCGAGGACATCTTCCCCGAGGAAGCCTTCAAGCTGTTCGGCCCGGAAAACGTCGTCCCCGCCGCGCTGTTCCTCGTCTCCGATGATGCCCCCACCAACGCCATCGTCGGCGCGGGCGCGGGTGCCTATCACTCGGCGTGGGTCACGATGAACCAGCCCGTCCTGCTCCCGCCGAACGCGCGCACGGTCGAAGACTTCGCCGCACACTGGGACCAGATTTCGGACCGCACCGGCGATTTCGTCCCCCAATCGGGCGCGCAGCAGAGCCAGGCGATCCTCGTCCAGCTTCAGGCCGCGATGAAGGGCTGATCCCGGCCGGCCCTTGGCAAAGCAGGCACCGGATTGGTGAGGTCTTCGCTTTGATGCCCCTCCGTTTTCGTTATGATGCGGAAAAACGGAGGGAAATCGGATGGAGCAGAAGAATCTCGATGCGCTGCGCTGGCGTGCTGGTGCGCTGGCAGTTCTGGTTCCCGCCTTCATCATCCTGCGCTTTGCCTTCGCGTACTACGAAGCTTCCGGCCAGACCGCCGAAACCGAGGGCGACCTCTCAATGGTGGCGGCTTCCGTGGGCCTGCTCTTCGCGTTGTCTTTCGTCGGCTGCGTCATTTTGACAGCGATGTGGCTGCATCAGGCCAATGCCAATCTCCACGCAGCCGGGATCGAAATGGTGTTCAGCCCGAGCTGGGCCTGGGGCTGGTACTTCATACCCGTTGCCAATCTCTTCAAGCCCTATCAGGCCATGCGCGAGATCTGGAACGAAAGCCACCGCACCCCCGATACCTTCGCCGGGAATGACCAAGCGCTGCTGCAAACATGGTGGGGCTGCTGGATCGTCGGCAATATCCTCTCCAACATCTCCACCCGCCTCGACAGCATTGCTCCAGGAGGTTCATTCGTGGCCCTCGATCTGCTCGAAGCGGTGGCACTCAGCGCAGCCGCGTTTCTCCTGCTTCGCATCGTTCGCAAGGTTACCGCTGCGCAGGCGGATCTGGCTTCGGTCGGCGTCTTCGCCTGATCAGGGCCGGGGGCACGCCCCGCGCGTCGCCCCTGCCAGCTGCATCGTACGCAGCCGTGCCTGCACTTCGGCTTCGCTCAGCACCCGCGCCTGCCCATTGTGCGTATCGATCAGCAGCGGCGCTGCGCAATCGCCGCGCAGCACCTTTCGCCCGCCGTTCTCCGGCACCATCAGCACCATCTCGGCATCGGCATCGCGGTAGACCACGCGCAGCACAGGCGTGCCTTCCGCAGCCTTGTGCCGAACATCCGGAGCAGCCTCACACGCCGCGAGGGCCCATGGCGCGATAAGGGCGAGACCATACTTCAGCGCATGGCCCCCAGCCTTCTTCGCTGCGCGGAGCCCGGCGACGAAACAATCCTGCGCGGCCCGGCACATCCACTCCGGATGGCTTGGCTGCACTCGCAATGGCGATGTCAGGAAGATGGAAGGACGGACCCGCCTCAATCTTCCACGATCTTCAGCAGCTTGCGCTCCAGCACGGACAGCACGCCCGCAAGCTCGTGCCCGCGCTTCAGCACTTGCCCCGCTTCGCCGAACAGCGTCCACATGCCCTGCTTGGCGCGCAGCGCCGGGCGCTTCTCGATCCGCGCCGTGGGCCGCTCCGCCGTGCGCCGAAAAGCGGCAAAACTAGCGGCATCCTTGCCGAAGCTCATCGCATAGTCGCGCCATTCCCCGGCGGCGACCATGCGGCCATAGAGATCGAGAATGCGCTGCAACTCAGGCCGGTCAAAGCCGACCTGCGGTTCACCGCGCACGTTGGGAAAGGTCAGAACCGTGGGGCCACTCGCCCCGTCACCGGCGCCGATCACGCTCAGTTGCGGCTCCGCCGGCGCGTGCCGCCACCGACTGGTGCAGGCGCATCGGTGCTCTCATCATGCGCCGCGAGCAAGGCCGCGACTTGCGCCTTCAGCAGCGCAACTTCGGATTCGAGTTCATCCACCCGCGTGCCGCCGCTCGGCTCGCAAGGTTCCTTGCAGGGCGTGCCATAGGGGATGAAGTCCTTGAGCCAGGTCTCGACCGGCACCAGCGTGGAGCGCGCCTTGAGGCCGACCATGGTCGCGCCTTCCGGCACATCCTCGGTCACCACGGCATTGGCGCCCACACGGGCACGGGGGCCCACTGTGATGGGTCCAAGGATCTGCGCGCCCGATCCGATGATCGCATTGTCGCTCAGCGTGGGGTGGCGCTTGCCGGGAACGCCATTGGCAGGGTTGGTGCCGCCCAGCGTCACGCACTGGTAGATCGTCACGTTGTCGCCGATCTCGGCGGTCTCGCCGATCACGGTGAAGCCGTGGTCGATGAACAGGTGTTTCCCGATCTTCGCGCCGGGATGAATGTCGATCCCAGTGAAGAACCGCGCCAGATGGTTCACGAAGCGCGCAAGGAAGAACAGGCGCTGCGTGAACAGCCAATGCGCCACGCGGTGCAGGCCGACGGCGTGAAGCCCCGGATAAAGCAGGATTTCCCAGCGAGAGCGCGGCGCGGGATCGCGGGCGCGGATCGAGTCCAGATAGGCTGTGAGGCTTGCAAACATGGCCGCGCTTTTCCTCCTTTTGCTGCCGCAAAGCAAGCGCGCCTAAAGTAGTCTAGGCTGCCGCTCGGCCTCGGGCACCCCGTGTACCCACTCGGCCAGCGCATCGCGTGCGAGCGATATGGTGATGGCGGCCTTGCGCTCAAGGGACAGGCGATCAATTGTTTCGACGAGTGCTTCGGCGGCTGCATGGCTGCGCTCCAGCCGGGGCAGGATATAGGCCAGTACCGCCTCGCCCAGCGCCAGCCCCCGCCGCGCCGCATGGGTTTCCACCAGCGCGCGCAGCAGACCATCGTCGGGCGCGCCGATTTCGATCATCAGCGCAGCGCCGAGCCGCGAGGCCAGGTCCGGCAGCGCCACCTGCCACGCACCCGGTGCGCGGTTCGAGACGATCAGCAGCGGCCGGCCATCGGCCTGCGCGCGGTTCCAGCGGTGGAACACAGCATCCTCGGGCAAGCTGTCGGCATCGTCGAGCGCATCGCCCAGCCCGCTCGCGGCAAACCAGCGCGCCAGCAGGCTTTTGCCCGAACGCGGCGGCCCCGCCAGCACTGCGGTGCGATAGGGCCAGTCCGCCGCGCCTGTCAGCAGCGCCAGCACTGGTTCAAGCGAAGGGCCGGTGAGGATGGTCTCGGCGCTGGCCGCCGTGACGAGAGGCAGAGCAATCTGGCTCATGGTCTACTTGCGGATGTTGAGCGCGCCGGCCCCTTGGGTCACCCGCCAGCCCTGCCCGCGCAAGGCCGCAGCTAGCGCGTCGATATCGCCGGCAAAGGTCACGCGCATCACCGAAGTTCCACCGATGGCAAGGCTGGTCGTGGCCGCTTCCTTGACACCTTCGACCCGGCGCACCGCGCCTACGCCGGCGTCCACCGCCGCTGCATCGGGCGTGGCGAACTGCACGGTCACCACCACAGTCGGCACCGCCGCTGTCGTCGCGGCGGCATCAGGCCCGGCGGCGGCGGCCGTTGCGGAAGGTGCAGGCCCCAGCTTGGCGACGATGCTGTCAACCAGCGCAGGATCGAGATCGGGCCGCATCGAGAGCGAGGGATCAGGCGCGAGTTGCCCCGCGGCGAGTGCACCTGCATAGATGCCATCAAGCCGCGTGATCGCCTCGGCCAGCATGGCAGGCAACTTGTCCTCGCTCGGCGCGGTCAGTTCAAAGCTGCCAAGGAACTGGTTGTCAGGCCCGCGCCGCGCGGTGAACGTGCCGTGGACCGGTCCGCCCGGCCAGGTCCGCTCCAGCTTGGCAATCGGCATGATCACGTCCGCCGCGCCAAACGAATCGAGCAGCAGCCGCCACCAGTTGCGGCTGCGGCGGCCAAGCTGCCCTGCCGTCAGCAGCAGCGAATCCGCGCCCGCGCCTGCCGGCCGGACGTAGTCGATCACGCTGGAGCCGGTGCGAAACTCGGCCCAGGCCTTCTGCCACGGCGTGCGGGTCTCGAACACCGAGGTTACCCCGCCCTGGATCAACACGGGGATCACCAGCAGCGGCGCCGAATGCGCGATCTGGCCCTGCATGCCAAGGTAGCCGCTGGCGCGCGCGCGATCAAAGATCACCCCCAGCGTCGCGATATAGCGGTGCGGGCCGATCTGCTCCTGCCCGACGACCACCGCCGAAACCATGCCGTCGATTGTGTCATCGTCAAGCGCTGGAGCCGTGCCGCCGCCCAGCCCGTTGGATTTCCACAACTTCTCCCACGCAAGGCGCTGCGCCTGCTTCCAGCCATTGGCGCGGGCTTCCTCGGCGGTCTTGCCGGTGGTGTTGACCTCTATCCCGCTGACTTCAAAATCGCCGTTGCTGGCAATCGGCGCAATCCCGCGCTCGCCTTCGATCTGGGCGTAGATCGCCACACCCCCGCCCGCGAGCAGCAGGCCAAGTCCCACCAGCAGCGCAAGGCGCGCCTTGCGCTTCGGTTCCGGCCAGAGGGTCGCAGGGAAAGAGAGGGGACGCAGGGCGGCCAAGGGAACTCCGTGATGTGGACGCCGGGAACGCGTGCCGGGCTTCGGCTTGCGCCGCTTTTGCCCAAAGGCAAGTGGAAATCCAAGCGGGAAAGCGCTAGGCGGCTGCGCATGTCATCCAGCGACGATCAGCAGCAGCCCTATTCCTACGCCAAGGCCGGGGTCAATATTGCCGCCGGCAATGCCCTCGTGAAGGCGATCGGCCCGCTTGCTCGCGCCACCGCCCGCCCCGGCGCCGATGCCGAACTTGGCGGATTTGGCGCGTTCTTCGATTTGAAGGCCGCCGGCTACAAAGACCCGCTGCTCGTCGCTGGCAACGATGGCGTCGGCACCAAGGTCAAGCTCGCGATTGATCATGATCGGCATGACGCGATTGGCATCGATCTCGTCGCCATGTGCGTCAACGATTTGATCGTTCAGGGCGCCGAACCCCTGTTTTTCCTCGATTATTTCGCCACCGGCAAGCTCGACACCGGCGTTGCCGAGCGCGTTGTCGCCGGGATCGCCGAAGGCTGCCGCATGGCTGGCTGCGCGCTCATCGGCGGCGAAACTGCCGAAATGCCCGGCATGTACGCGGCTGGCGACTATGACCTGGCCGGCTTTTGCGTAGGCGCGGTCGAGCGCGGTGAGCAACTCACCGGCAGCCGCGTCGCCGAAGGCGATGTGCTCATCGGCCTCGCGTCTTCGGGCGTCCATTCCAACGGCTATTCGCTGGTCCGCCGCCTCGCCGCCGACAAGGGCTGGAAGCTCGAACGCCCCGCGCTGTTCGACAACGAGCGCCTGCTGATCGACTATCTGATCGAGCCCACGCGGATCTACGTGAAGAGCCTGCTGCCCTTCATCCGTGCGGGTCGCATTCATGCGCTGGCCCACATCACCGGCGGCGGCCTTCTTGAGAATGTCCCCCGCGTGCTCCCCAAGGGCCTCCACGCCCGCATCAATGCCGATGCCTGGGAGCAGCCGCGCCTGATGGCCTTCCTCCAGGCGCAGGGACAGATCGAGCCCGAGGAAATGGCCCGCACCTTCAACTGCGGTGTCGGCATGGTGCTTGCGGCTGCCGCCGACGAAGCTGCCGGCCTGATCGCAGAACTCACCGCCGCAGGCGAAACCGCCTTCACCGTGGGCGAAATCGTGGCCGGCGAAAAGGGCTGCACCGTCTACGGCAGCGCCGAGGCGTGGTCTGCGCGCGAAGCTTGGGAAGCGGTCCACCATGGCTGACCGCCTCCCTCTCCATTTTGGCGAAACCCAAATGGGGAGGTGGCAGCCCGCAGGGCTGACGGAGGGGGTCTTCCTTACCGCCTTTACCCCTCTGACCCGCCTGCGGCGGGCCACCTCCCCAGTTGCCCCTGCGGGAAAAACGGGGAGGACCACATGAGGGCCAAGGTCGCCGTCTTCATTTCCGGCAGCGGCACCAACATGGCCGCGCTGCTCTACGCCAGCCGCCTGCCCGCCTGCCCCTTCGAGATCGTCCTCGTCCTCTCCAACAACCCCGAAGCGGGCGGGCTGAAACTGGCCGAGGCCGAGGGCATCCCCAGCTTCGTCCTCCCCCACAAGGGCGTTCCCCGCGCCGAGCATGACGCGGCGATGGAAGCACAGGTCCGCCACCATGGTGCACAATGGATCGCACTGGCGGGCTACATGCGCATCCTCAGCCCCGAATTCGTGGCGCGCTGGGAAGGACGGATGGTCAATATCCACCCCTCGCTGCTGCCCAAATACACCGGCCTCCACACGCATGAACGCGCCATCGCCGCTGGCGACAGCCATGCCGGCTGCACCGTCCACCTGGTCACCGCCGATCTCGATGAAGGCCCGATGCTCGGCCAGATCCCCGTCGCCATTCTCGCTAACGATACGCCGGACGCACTTGCCGCGCGTGTCCTCTTCGCCGAGCACCAACTTTATGCCCGCTGCCTCGCCGATCTCGTCACGCGTGAGACCGATCCTGCCTGGCTGACAGCGCAAGTCCGCACCCTCGCCATGGCGCTCCCGGAAGCCGAGGAAAGCCTCAGCCACGGCATGGCCTGCTTCGGCATCGTGAAAGGCAAGAAGTTTGCCTGGGTCAGCGCCGATCACCATGGCGACGCGAAAACCGCGCTTCTCGTCAAGATCAGCGGAGCGGACGAACAGGAACAGCTCATCGAAAGCGATCCCGATCGCTTCTATCGCCCAGCCTATTTCGGCGATGCGTGGATAGCTATTCGTCTTGACCTCGGCGGCGTGGACTGGGACGACATTGCGGAACGGCTGCGCCGATCTTGGCAGGCCGTGGCGCCGCGCAAGCTTGCGGCGATGATGGGATTCCAGGCCACCCCATGAACCGCCGCGCCATTGCCCCGATCCAGCGCGTTTATGTCCACTCAGGCATGCAATCGTTTGTCGAGGCCAGCGGCGGCATCTTCATCGCCGGCTTCCTCGTCAGCCGCGGTTTTTCCTATCCTGCGGCGCTCGCCAGCTTTGCGCTGATCGTGCTCTCGCGCTTCGCCTTGCGCCCGCTGGTGTTTCCGCTGGCGCTGCGCACCGGGCTCAAGGGCACCTTGCTGATCGGCGTAGTCATCCGCGCGGCAAGCTTCGCGCTGCTGCCCTTCGTCACCAGTGTTGGCCCGCTTCTCGCGCTGTTCCTCGGCGTAAGCGGCCTCGGCGGTGTGCTCTACTGGACGTCGTGGCACGCGTTCATGCCCGCGCTGACCGAAACGGGCAAAGGCGGGCGGCAAGTCAGCATCCAGCAGGCAACCAGCGCAGGGGTCGGCGTGATCGCGCCCGTCACCGGTGGCCTGTTGCTGGCCGAGGCCGGGCCGTTCGCCGCCTTCTTCGCGATTGCCGCACTGCAACTGGCCACCGTGCTTCCCTTGATCGGCGGCCCCAATCCTTCAGTCGATCCCGAAGCCATGCTCGACCGCGCCGTCGCGGGCTATGCGCGCCGACTTTATTTCAACGAAGGGTTCCATTCCGGCAGCGGTGTGATGATCTGGAACCTCGCGCTATTCGCGTCACTGGGTGAGCATTTTGACAGCTTTGGCGGCGCCATGGCAGTGGCAGGCATCGCGGCTGCGGCCGGAAGCCTTGTCGTCGGCCGCCTGATCGACGGCGGCCACCCGCGCCATTCGCTGGCCATCGCCTATGGCGCGGCGGCGCTCGCGCTCGCGCTCAAGGGGGCGGCCTTTGCGCATCCGCTCCTCGCCGTTGCAGCCACCGCCCTCGGCGCGCTCGTCGTGCCGATGACCAGTACCGCCATGCTCGCCCCGCTCTATGCCATGGCGCGGCAAAGTCCTTCGCTGCTGCGCTTCTCGATGGCGACCGAAGGCGGGTGGGATCTTGGCTGCTCGTCGGCATGCCTGATCGCGGCGGCCATGCTCGCAGGGGGCGCGAGCTTCCGCCTGCCGATCCTGCTCGGCCTGCTTGCGATTGCCGCCATGGCCTGGATGCTCGACCGCTGGTACGCAGGCCGCCCGCAGGCCGCCTAGATCTCGCTGATATCCACCACCGGCCGGTCCTCACGCGTCCCGCGATAGCGCGCATCAGGCTCGCTCTCGCCCGGCGAGATCACCACATGATCCTCATGCACTTCGAGCAGCGTGCCCACGAACGGCATGCCATCGAGGCTTCCCGTCACGCGGTAGCTCACCATGTCGCCCACCTTGAAGGTGGTCGGATCGAAATTGAACTCGAACGGGCACGACCCGTCCCCCATCCCCAGCATCGCTTTTTCCCAAACAGAAAGGGCCGCCGGATCGCTCCGGCAGCCCCACTATAGCAGCACTCGGCGGCAGATCAGCCGACGATTTCTTCCGGCTTGAAGAAGAACGCGATTTCGATCGCGGCGTTCTCGTCCGAGTCCGAACCGTGGACCGAGTTGGCTTCGATCGATTCGGCCAGTTCCTTGCGGATCGTGCCCGGCTCGGCATTGGCGGGGTTGGTCGCGCCCATCACGTCGCGGTTGCGCTTCACGGCGTCTTCGCCTTCCAGCACCTGCACCACGACCGGGCCCGAGATCATGAACGAGACGAGATCGTTGAAGAAGGGACGCTCGCGGTGCACGCCGTAGAAGCCCTCGGCTTGCTCGCGGCTCATGTGGATGCGCTTCGAGGCGACGACGCGCAGGCCGGCTTCCTCGAGCATCTTGGTGACTGCGCCGGTCAGGTTGCGGCGCGTGGCGTCGGGCTTGATGATCGAAAAGGTGCGGGTAACCGCCATGGGATGTTCCTTGCGATGTTTCGGGGGATTTCGGTTGGCCGCGCCCCTAGCGGGGAAATTGCTGCGCTGCAAGGTTGCGGGCGTTTACGGCCCCTCCAGCCACTTGCCGCCTTCCTGCCGCCAGTACTTGCGCTCGACCCCCTCGCGCTTGCCGAGCATGCGCCAAGTCCCGCGCGCATCGTCGATCCGTTCGGGCGGGAACAGCAGGAAAACGCGCTCGGCGTTCTCCATATCCCGCCACACCCCGTCCGCCAGCGCCAGATAGCGCGCGCCGTTGGTGGGCACCGCTTCATGCGCAAGCAGGATCGGCTGGCGCGCATCGTGTTCGCCGCCGGCCATCCCGTTCGCGAGAAAACTCTCGGGCACCCGCGTCCACAGCGCCTCACTGATCCGCGCGAGTTGCTCGGCATCCTCTGAAATCACCAGCAGCCGCTCGCCCGCGCCCAGTGTGCCTTGCGCAAGGCGCGGCAGCACCAGTTCCGCCGGATCGCGCGAAAGCTGATAGAAGTCGACGCGCACCGCCGCCCTCAGATCGGATCGTCGAGCGAGCGGGCCAGTGGCGTGAAGCTTTTCGGGCCGGCCTCGGTCATCACCCAGCAATCTTCCAGCCGGACCCCGAACTCGCCCGGAATGTAGATCCCCGGCTCGTTGGAAAAGCACATGCCGGGAGCAAGCGGAGTCCGGTCATTGCCGACCAGATAGGGGCTTTCATGCCCGTCGATGCCGATGCCGTGGCCCGCGCGGTGGGGCAGGCCGGGCAGCGCAAAGCCGGGGCCCCAGCCCTCGCCTTCATAGAAGCCGCGCACCGCCGCATCGAGCATTCCGGCGGGCGCGCCCACTTTCGCGGCGCCAAACACCCTTTCCTGCCCGCGTCGCACCGTGTCCCACACCTTGCGCTGCCGCGCCGTCGGCTCGCCGAACACGAAAGTGCGCGAAATGTCGGACTGATAACCCTCCACGATGCAGCCGCAGTCCATCAGCACGACCGAACCGTCACGCACCGCCTGCGGCGTATGCGATCCATGCGGATAGGCGCTCGCCTCATTCAGCAGCACCAGTGCGAAATCGCTCTGCGCCCCCATCCGAATGGTTGCCGTCTCGATCAGCGCACCGATCTCACCCGCCGTCATCCCTTTCTGGACCGCGGCATGCGCCTCGCGGATCGCGGCCAGCGTGATCGTGTTGGCGATCTGCATCAGCGCCAGTTCGGCAGGCGATTTGATCTGGCGGCAGGCATTGACGAGCGCCGCGCCCGAAACCACCGCAAAGCTGCCTTCGCGCGCCAGCCCCTCGGTGATGAACGCCCGCGTCGTCTGCTCGACCGCGACCGCGCCGGTTCGGCCCTTGAGGGCATCGGCGATCAGCGCGAAGGGGCTCGCATCCTCGTGCCATGTGCGAATATCTGCCGGAACCGCCAGCGTCTCCTGCACCGAAGGCGCCTCGAAGAACGGCGTCACCACGATTGGCTGGCCATGCGTGGGAATCACCGCTGCCGTGATCCGTTCTGAGCGAGACCAGCGGATTCCGGTGAAGTAGGTCAGGCTGCTCCCGCTCTCGACCAGCAGCGCGGCGATCCCCTGCTCGGCCATCAGGCCCTGCACTTTGGCAATGCGCGCCATGCGTTCCGCCGGGGTGATCGGCTCTGCTGCATCAGCAAGGCGGGCGGGCGCGGCGCGCAGCGGAGCAAGTGGCAGCGCCGCCAGTGCCGCCATGCCGCCGGCCCCCGCCAGAACGCCGCGCCGTGAGAACCCTTGCCTCATGCCGCTTTCCTCTTCCCGCTCCGGCAGCGATCCAAACAGAACTTCACGTTCTCCCAATCGCGTTCCCACTTCTTGCGCCACGTGAATGCCAGGCCGCAGGCGGCGCCGAGCTTGCTCGGCCAGTCCGCCTTGCGGCGCATCTTTGGCACCGCATCAGGCTTCCAGCACGTCGCGCACGTAGCGATCGAGCAGACGCACGCCAAAGCCGGTCGCGCCCTTTTCGTGCGTCGCACCCGGCTTGTCGACCCAGACCGTCCCCGCGATATCGAGGTGCGCCCAAGCCACGCCCTTGTCGACGAAGCGCTGGATGAACTGCGCCGCGGTGATCGAACCGCCATAGCGCGGCCCCACATTCTTCATGTCGGCAATCGGGCTGTCGATCAGTTTGTCGTAGGCCGGGCCGATGGGGAAGCGCCACAGCTTGTCGCCGCTCGCCTTGCCCGCCGCATCGAGCTGCCCGGCGAGGAGATCGTCGTTGCTGAACATGCCCGCATGCTCATGTCCCAGCGAAATGATGATCGCGCCGGTCAGCGTGGCAAGGTCGATGATCGTCGCGGGCGCATATTCCTTCTGCACCCAGGTGACAGCATCGCACAGCACGAGGCGACCTTCGGCGTCGGTGTTGATCACCTCGACCGTCTGGCCCGACATCGTGGTGACAACGTCACCCGGGCGCTGCGCGTTGCCGTCAGGCATGTTCTCGACAAGGCCGCACACGCCGATCACGTCCGCCTGCGCCTTGCGCCGCGCGAGCGCGAGCATCGTGCCCGCCACCGCCGCCGCGCCGCCCATGTCCCACTTCATGTCTTCCATGCCGGCCGCCGGCTTGATCGAGATGCCGCCAGTATCGAACGTGACACCCTTGCCCACGAAAGCGGTCGGCTTGGCGCCCGCCCGGCCCTTCCACCGCATCGCGAGGATCTGCGGCTCCCGCACCGAACCTTGCGCCACGCCGAGCAGCGCGCCCATGCCGAGCGCGGTCATTTCGGCAAGGCCAAGCACAACGATCTCGACGCCGGTGCCTTCGAGCCGCGCCTTGCAGCGCTCCACAAAGCTGGCGGGATAGATCACGTTGGCAGGTTCGGTGACGAGCTCGCGGGTAAACTCCACGCCCTCGGCAATCGCGGCTTCGGTCTCCCAGACTTCTGCAGTGCCGTCCGGCGCGCCGAAGACCACGATCTTCGCCAGCGAAGGCTTCTGCTCGACACTCAGCTTGGTGCGATAAACGTCATGCCGCCAGGCGCGCAGCCGCGCCGCGAGCAGCACGGCAGCGGCTTCCTCTGCAGAGAGCCCACTGCCGGCAAAGTCGATCGCGAGTTCGGTCTCGCCCGAGGTGAGGTACTTCGCGGTCAGCGCGCCGCCTGCCCGCTCCAGCGAAGTGGTGCGTCCGGCTGCGCCCGGTTCGCCGATTCCGGCAAAGGCGAGGCGCTCCACGTTTGTCCCCGCCGGCACCAGGGCTTCGAAGATCTGGCCGGGCTTGCCGGTGAAGCGAGCGGCAGCCGCCGCGCCGCGCACCAGCACGTCGGCATCGGCGGGGAGGCCGTCCTGCGCCACGAAGCTCGCAACAAGGCGGGGACGGGCTGCATCGGCGGCGGCGAATTCGATGATCATGCAAGGCTCCTGCCGGAAAAAGGGCACACCCCAAGGCTTTGGTTCGCCCGAGGTGAAATGTGGGTTTGCAGTTAAGCGGCACCGGTGCGATAGGCAAGGCCATGCGAGCCCCCCCGCGGCCCCTGCCGCAAGCCTTGTCCCGATGCTTGCGGCCAACTTGTGTCGCTGCCGTTCGCCCGGCTTTTGCCGCGTTTGCCGCGCTATCGCTGGCTTCCGGCATTGCCCATGCCCAGGTGGCAGACACGGCGTCCCCGCCCCAAGCGGCAAAGGCTGCGGATGAAACCCGGTTCGAGGCCGATCGCGTCACATATGTCAGCGACGCCGAGACGATCACGGCGACCGGCAATGTCGTCCTCCACCGCGCCGATCAGACCGTGCGCGCCGATGTCGTCACGTGGAACCGCAAGACCGGGCTGATCGAGGCGAGCGGCAACATCCGCTTCGTCGATGATGCCGGCAATGTGCTCTATACCGACAAGGTCGAGCTGACCGATGCGCTCAAGGCCGGCGCGATCGAGGACTTGCTGCTTGTGCTGCGCCAGGGCGGCCGCCTTGCCGCCCACAGCGGCACACGCGCCGAAAATGGCGACATGATCCTCCACGATGCGGCCTTCTCCGGCTGCTCGGTGGAGGGTGAGGACGGCTGCGCCAGGCACCCGAGCTGGGAAGTGACAGCGGTTGCCGTAACTTACGATGCCAAGGACCAGCGCGTCCGCTACAAGGGCGCACTGCTGCGCGTGCTCGGCCTGCCGATCCTGCCGCTGCCCGGGCTTGCCCACACATTGGACTTCCGCGCAGAAAGCGGGTTGCTGATTCCCGATTTCCGCTTCAGCGCGGCCAACGGCGCTGAAATCAGCGATACCTATTACTGGCGCCTCGCCAACAACAAGGATCTCGCGCTCACCGGCTATGCCTTCACCGGCGCGCTGCCGATGATTTCGGGCCGCTACCGCCAGTTGACCGATCATGGCGCCTTCCAGGCAAGCGCCTACCTCACCCGCAGCGCGCGCATCAACGTGGGCGGCGGCAATGTCACCGATGCCAATGCACAGCAGCAGGTATTCCGCGGCTACTTCGAAGCCAATGGCCGCCTCCAGCTTTCGGAGAACTGGAGCCTGACCGGCTACGGTCGCTACGCCAGCGATCGCACGTTCCTGCGCCGCTACGATATCAGCCGCGACGATCGCCTGCGCTCGACGATCAATCTCGAACGCATCGATGCGAACAGCTATTTCAGCATCGCCGGCTGGGCGGTGCAGACGCTGCGCAGCGGCGATCGGCAGGGCCTTGTCCCGATCGCCATTCCCGCGTTCGAATACCGCCGCCGTATCGCTCCCCCTGCAATCGGCGGCACGCTGGAACTGCAGCTCAACAGCCTCGCGCTCACCCGCACCGGCGGGCAGGATACCCAGCGCGCATTCGCCAAGGCGCAGTGGGATCTGCGCACGATCACCAGTCTTGGCCAGGAAATCACCTTCACCGCGCTCGTGCGCGGCGATGCCTATCATTCGCAGCAGAACGATCTCACCAGCAGCCTGTTCTACCGCGGAATTCCCGGCTGGCAGGGCCGCGCCATCGCGACCGCCGCGGTCGATATCAAGTGGCCGCTCATCGGCGCGGCGTTTGGCGGCACGCAAGTGTTCACGCCGCGCGTCCAGTTCGTCGCCATCCCGCACATCCGCAACTTTGCCATCCCCAACGAGGATTCGCGGTCGGTCGAACTCGAGGATTCCAACCTTTTCTCGCTCAACCGCTTCCCCGGCTACGACCGGATCGAGGACGGCCTGCGCGTGACTTACGGGGCGGACTGGCAGCTCACCCGTCCTGGCTGGCGCATCATGTCCACCATCGGCCAGAGCTACCGGCTCTCCACGCAGCAGACCCTGCTGCCCGATGGCACCGGCCTGTCCTCGCGCGCGTCGGACATCGTTGGCCGCACCGATCTGCGGTTCCGCGATATCGTCCAGTTCACCCACCGCTTCCGGCTCGACAAAGACAGCCTGAAGCTCCGGCGCAACGAGATCGACGCGACGATCGGCAACCACCGCACGTATGCCGAACTCGGCTATCTCAGGCTCAACCGCGACATCCCCGCCACGTTCGAGGATCTGCGCGACCGCGAGGAAGTGCGCTTCTCGGGCCGCATCGCGTTTGCGCGGCGGTGGTCGGTGTTCGGCTCGGGCGTGGCCAACCTCACCAGCCGCATCGACGATCCGACGAAGACGAAGGACGGCTTCCAGATGCTGCGCCACCGGCTCGGCTTTGCCTATGCCGACGATTGCCTCGATCTCGCGCTTACCTGGCGGCGCGACTACATCACCACTGGCGACGCGACGCGCGGCAATACCATCCAGTTCAATATCTCATTCAAGGGATTGGGCGTGCGCTGAGGCGTGAACCACCCCTTTTTCCTCCGTTTCGCTTCCATCGCCGTTGCAATCGGGCTATCGCCCCATCAGCTTCTGGGCCACTCACCTCGGGTTCAGCCGAACCATGCGAATGGGGGGCGACCCAGCAACCGTTTGGGGGGACCATGCGGCGTGACAGCCGGATGGGGCCGAAAGACAGGCCAGAGAACAGGAATATCGAACTGCCATGAATACCCGGTTTCGCTTGTTTGCTGTTTCAGCGCGCGCCGCGCTCGGCCTTGGCGCCCTTGCAATCGCCGCCGCCCCCATTGCCGGCACCCTTGCGCAGGCGCAGACCCTGCCCGATCCGGCGGAGGAGACCTCCAGCGACGGCGGGCTGAACCTGCCGGCCAATCCGATCATCTTCGGCAAGGCCGATCCGCACCTCCGCCGCGCGACCGCGATCGTGAACGGCGAAATCATCACCGGCACCGATGTCGACCAACGCCTTGCGCTCATCATCAGCGCCAACGGCGGCAAGGTTCCGCCCGAGGAAATGGAGCGTCTGCACTTGCAGGTCCTGCGCAACCTGATCGATGAAACGCTGCAGATCCAGGAAGCCAAGGCCGCCAACATCGAGATCGACGAAGAGGAAGTCACCCAGACTTTCGAACGCGTCGCCCAGCAGAACTTCGGCCAGAATCCTGCCGCGCTCGAAAAGTATCTCGCCGGCATCGGTTCGTCATCGGCCTCGCTCAAGCGGCAGATCAAGGGCGAACTGGCCTGGCAGCGCCTGCTGCGCCGCAACGTCCAGCCCTTCATCAACGTGTCGGACGGCGAAGTCCGCGAAATGATGGACCGCCTGAAGGCCGCCAAGGGCACCGAGGAATACCGCATCGGCGAAATCTACCTCGCCGCCACGCAGGAAACCAAACCGCAGGTCCGCGCCAATGCGGAGAAGATCCTCGAACAGCTCAAGAGCGGCGGCAGCTTCGTTGCCTATGCGCGCCAATATTCGCAGTCGTCGAGCGCTTCGGTCGGTGGCGACCTTGGCTGGATTCGCCTGGCCCAGCTCCCGCCCGAACTGTCGACGCCCGCCGCGCAGATGTCGCCCGGCCAGCTCGTCGGCCCGATCGAACTCGCCTCGGGCTATTCGCTGCTCTATCTGATCGACAAGCGGCAGGTTCTCACGGCCGATCCGCGCGATGCCGTGCTCAGCCTCAAGCAGATCTCGATCGCATTCCCCAAGGGCACGCCCGAAAAGGACGCCGCTGCCAAGGCCTCTGAATTTACCAAGGTGGTCAAGGACATCAAGGGCTGCGGCGCAGCCGATGCCGCTGCCGTCTCGCTCGGCGCCACGGTCGTCGCCAACGACCAGATCAAGGTGCGCGATCTGCCCACCGCGCTGCAGGAGACGATCCTCAAGCTCTCGGTGGGTGAGACAACGCCCCCCTTCGGCTCGATCGAGGACGGCGTGCGCGTGCTCATGCTGTGCGGCCGCGATGATCCCAAGGTCGAAAGCGGGCCCAACTTCGAACAGCTTCAGTCGCAGATGGAAGACGACCGCGTGAACAAGCGCGCGCAGACCTACCTGCGCGATCTGCGCCGCGACGCGGTGATCGAGTACAACTGAGCCATTATCTCCTCTCGCTCGGCACACGCCTCTGCTAGAGCCGCGCGATGACCGTAGCTCAAACGCCGTCCCTGCCTTTGGCAATCAGCCTCGGCGATCCCGCCGGCGTAGGTCCGGAGCTGATCGCTGCCGCGTGGGACCAGCGTGAGACGGAGGGCATTGCGCCCTTCTTCGCCGTCGGCAATCGCGATCTGCTCGAAGCGGCTGCCCGCAGCCGCGGCCTTGCCATTCCCGTCGTTGCCATTGCTGCGCCGGACGAAGCCGCCGCCGTGTTCCCCCATGCACTGCCCGTGCTCGATGTCGGCGCCTGCGCCTACACCCCCGGCGAGCCCGACGATGCGGGCGCCGCGCTCGCGCTG